>SUWJ01000039.1 GCA_015061545.1 Lentisphaerota bacterium
GCCCCTCAAAGCAAATTTATGAGAAAATGCAAAAATATAACGCAGAATAACCGGATATGTTACATATTTGAGCTTAATTACTACAAAAAAAGTGTTGCAAAACTATTCAGAGTTTTGCAACACCCCCGATTTGTTTAACTTACGTTGCAGGTCTTCAGGATCTTACAGCGTTTCGATGCCGTTGGCGGTCCACTTCATGCGGTCAATTTTGTCGCGGAGAAGGGCTTCGGCATCGGCGGTTACTTCCGATTTCTTTACCAATGTACCGAGCGCGTGACCGCCCAGACGTACCGAGTTGATCTGATTGGGATGGATCGGCATCAGCGTTTTCAGATCCGGAGTTACATGTGTATCGTAATAAAGCGTGGCATCCGGATTGTCTTTGCCGACGCGGCAGCGGTCAACCAGATTCCAGGTGGGCTTGGTGTTGTGGCAGCAGCCATTCATGGAAATCAGCACATAGCTGTAACTGATAAGCATCTTGTTGCTGGTGTTGTTGATGATGTTTTGCCCGGGATCGTTGTAGCATGCACTGTCGCTGGGGCAGCGGAACATACTTTCGGTCTGGGCTTGTTTGATCCCCATCTGACCATAAGTCATCAACATTCCCGGCGGGGTGGCGCTGCTGAAAGAGTTGCCGTAGGTGTAGATCATTCTGCCGCAGGCGCAGCGGGTACTGAAACCGTTGACCGGAATACTGTCTTTGTTATCTCCGGAATAAGAGATCACCGCCAGCCCGATCTGCTTGAGTTTACTCATACAGCTAGCAATACGGGCGCGTTCGCGGGCTGCGGAAAGGGCGGGCAGCAGCATTGCCGCCAGAATTGCGATGATGGCGATTACCACCAGAAGTTCGATCAGGGTGAATTGTTTGCGTTGCTTTTTCATATTAAACCTCCTCTTTTTCGGGTTATTTATTTTTAAGCCATACGATCGTGTAAACATTGAATGCTTCTTCCGGCACTTCAACCGCGATCATTCCGTTGGCTTCGCGCCGGAATTTAAGCGGTTTTCTGCCGTCAAAGTCAGGGCTTACGGCATAGACTTCGCTGCATTCTGCGGGCAGCTTAATAGCAAATTTTACGCCACCTTTAACGGTGGGAAATGCCGGATCAGGAGCGCCGGAACGGACTTTTTCGCCCGTTTTGACATTGCTGCCGGTGCCGTTGAGCAGATGTACTGCCGTGGATTTGCCGTTATCCTGTCTGGTTATGTTAAAGTAAACTTTTTCCGGGGCATCCAACACAAAGCTGCGCTCTTTGCCCAACACCATATTCCAGATCGCTTTGAAGAGTTGATCCTGCTTTTCGTCCAGCTCAAAGTTCCATGCGTAACCGGGCGTGCCTTCCGGCGCCGCCAGCCAGGTGCCGATGCCCATATTCTGATAGAAAATTCTGCCTTTGCCGCAGGGTTTTTCCACCAGCATCGGGTATTTGCCGTCGGCATCGCCGTAAGTGGCACGAACCGAAGCGGGATCGGGCATCTTGCTCCAGCGGTAGACGATGGGGCGTTTTTTCGGGGTGAAATCTTCGCCTGTTGCCGGATTTTTGACCGTGCTGCAGCGGATCGCCCGGGTGTTGACTGCACAATCCATAACGTCGGCAAACGCCCATTTATCGCGCTCAAAACCGTTGGGATAACCAATGCCGGTGCAGGTGGTTATATAGAGTGTCCCGCCGTTGGCAGCAAACTTTTTGAGTTGGCTGATATCTTCGTTGCTCAGGCATTGGGCAGCGCCGACATAAAGAACTTTATAATTCTTCAATATTTCGTCGGTCAGGCACTCCTCGTTGATTATGACGTAAGGCTCTTTCATGCTGTCGAGCGTCTGAGCTGCGCCGTAAAGCTCGCCGGTCATGCCCAGATTGGGATTATTTTCGCGGCTTTTAACGGGGAACACCAGCGCGATATCGGCGACCATGGATGCGTTTTTGCGGTCGATATTTTCGGCAATAAAGTGGTAGTCGCGCCGACCTTCGGGACGGGGGACGATCATTTCCCAGCTGGACTGGGCAAGCATATTGTTCATCGCCCAGCCAAAGTAGGCAAGATCGTAATCATTTTCGGGATAGACCAGACCGAAAACCGGGGAGTTGTAGAGTATCTTGAAGATATTTTTCGCTTTGCGGAAGGGATAGACCGATCGGGCGCTTTGCAGAATGTTGCGGCTCATGATTTCCGTGCCCAGAAAGTCACATCCTCTGGCGGTATCAAAGAAGTTTGCACCCTGCCCCTGCGAGGCGTAATTGCCGTTCAATCCGTAATGGGTGGTATAGACCATAAACGAACATTCCGGACGCACCCGGTTGACCGCTTTGCGCAGCTCAACCCACCAGTTGCCGAGAGTGATCTGCCGCCATTCGATGTAACTCTTCCACAAGGCGGATTTATGATTGTTCCAATGGCTGGAAAGTTCATCCATGGGCAGATCATAACCGGTATCGCGCTTGAACGCCTGGCGGCAATGGATGCAGCCGCAGCTGTGGGGCCAGAAGTTCATTTCGTCGATCATGATGCCGTCAAGTTGAGTGTATTCAACTTGTTTGACCACATAGTCATAGAACTTTTGGCGGTATTCCGGATTCAGCGGGCAGATGTGCGTTGAAACCATGTGTTCCTTGAGTCCGTGCTGCAGCGCGGGAGTGATGGTTGTCAGCACGCGGAACCCGGAATCCATGTTCCAGAGCATATTGTAATCTTCGTGGTCAACGACTTTGATGTTGTATTTATGCGCCACCGAAACCAGCTGCCGGAGATAATCAAACACCCGCTGTCTGTGGGCCGGATAGGTGTGACGGCTGTGCAAGCCTGAAACCATGATCGTATCGATCCGGTTGGCTTTGAGTTCCTGCATACGGCGTTCCAGCCGTTCAACCGTATCATATTCCGACAAGTTGGAACTGCCGGAAGCAAATTCCATGATTTGTGCATTGTAACGCCAATCCAGATTGCCGGTGGGTTGGGCAGTAAGTCTTTCCGCCTGACGGGGCTGGGCATTTTGACTTTCGGGATCGGGTATATCAATATACTCAAGGCTGTTGGCAAATACC
This sequence comes from Lentisphaerota bacterium, assembly GCA_015061545.1. Classification (GTDB taxonomy): domain Bacteria; phylum Verrucomicrobiota; class Lentisphaeria; order Victivallales; family Victivallaceae; genus SIG78. The sequence goes on from SUWJ01000039.1 coordinate 3,051, forward strand.
GGTGCGGGGCGGTAGTGTGCATTGTTGAACAGTATATGCGGCTCATAATCGTCGCTCTTCCAAAAGCCGCGGAACATGCTGTGATCTTCGGCATCCGCCAGCAGGAACTGCAAGCCGATGGCAGATACAATAAAGTCGCCGTCGAATTCAATATCGATTTCGCCGTCAGTCACCCGCACGGGAATATTGATAAAGGCCGCTTGGCCCGGGCGAACAGAAATATTCTTGTAAATATCTTTGTCGTTTACTTCGATTGAGAAGTTATTTTTGAGCTTTCCGTAGTTGCCGGCGTGGATGGAAAGCATATAAACGCCATTGGCAAGTTTGTCGAACTTGAATTCGCCATCTCTGCCCGACATGGCCGAATAGATCGCGCCCTGCTTGTAAAAATTGTGCGCGGTAAGTTTTACATCGTTATCCCAACCGGCTTTTTCGGATGCATTGTAGCGGGCGTCGTTGAGCATCTTGTATTTATCGCCGGTTTTCTGTGCGCCGAAGCTGTACAGCTTAAGCGGTTCCCACGCCTGCGGATAAGTGTATTTGGTAAACGCGTGGCGTTTTTCGTAATCTTTGATCGTGCCGGAAAAAATCTTGACTTTGGTCTGCTGCGATGCTCCGAAAAAGTTCACCCGCCAGCCGATGGTCATAACCAGATCTTTACCGTCGCGGTGAACGCCCCACATACCGCGGAAGTTATTGAGCTGATAGTCCGACACCGTGGAATTGCCCACGCCGTTGGGATTGAAGTCAAATACCCAGCTGCGTTCTTTTCCGTCAGAAAGTACCAGATAGCGGAACGAAATTTTTTCCAGATGCAGTTTCAGATTCGGATCGACCACTCCGGATACCCACTTGGTGCGCTGGGCGCGGTCGAGAACCGCTTCGTATTTCATTCCGGCAACCAGCTCAAAGGGTATGCGCAGTTCGTAAGCGTGGATCGTTTCCTGTTCAAACTCGTAGGCTTTGGCGGCAGTCTGAAAAGTCACTTCCACTTCCGAGCCGTCTTTATTGACAAAAACTTCCTGACGGAACGGCGAGGGCGTTGATCTGGAAATTGCGTTCCACGCCTGACCGTCAGCTGTCTGACAATGATTTATAACCAGATCTTTGCGGTCAAACTGGGATTGTGCCTTGATCGTAAAATTGCTGTTGGCAACTACCGTTGTACCGTTACACTTGATCTGCAAAGATGCCCGGGATGCGTCAACGCTCCAGACATCTTTTGCCGTCAGCGTGCCGATACTCAGCAACGTTGCTGCCACAGCAGCAAACAGAGTGCAGCTTGAGCTTTTGATTTTCATTTCTCCTCCTCCTTCTTATATAAATTTTATGTATCGCGTATAGTCAATTTGGCGTTAAGCAGTATGCTGGGATGAGTGAAAAGTTTATTTTCGATCTGCGCATAAACCATTTCCACGCCGCTGTCGATCATCTTGCTGAAAGGCATTTCCACCGTGGTCAATGCCGGTGTGGTGAATGCCGAAATCGGCAAACCGCTGCAGCCGATCATAAAAATATCTTTTTTAAGTTCCAGTTTGCACCGCCGGGCAGCTGCAATCAAGTCGCGGCAGAAAATATCGCTGCACGACAGTACCCCGATAGGCTTGGGCGCCGTCTGCAGCACCGGCAGCACATACTGCTCCAGCAACTCCGATCGTGCCGAACCGTCCTGATTGACCAGAGTGGGCCATTCGATGATATTTCCGGGCGCAAAATGCTGCTCATTAAGCGTGCGGAAAAAGTCATTGAAGCGATTGTCGGTGGGTTGGTTGCTGCCGCAGGGATTCAGCGCGGTGCAGATCGTTTTGACTCCGCAGCTTAAAAAACGGATCGCCGCCTGTGACATGGCGCCGCGCATCTCCAGCGATACAACGTTATTGGCGGGTACCTGCTCCAGATAAGTTTCGATCCCGGCAAAGGGTATATTCAATTCGCGGAGTTTATCGAAGTCTTCAACGTCGTAGTCCTGAGGCCGCAGCAGAATGATCCCGTCGATGGAATCGCAATGGTGTTCCCACTCTTTACCCGAAATATTCAGCGCCGCATGGTGATCTTTCAACAGCCGTTCAATAAGATATTGCTGCATTGTCCAGATGGTGGATGCTCCCAGATAAGGTATCTCGCAGTAATCGTAGTCCAGCGGCCCGACCGAAATCGCCAATTTCAGGTGATTTTGATTATGCTGCATAGGCAGCACCCGTGCCGGACGCCCTTTGCGGCAGCGGATCAACCCTTCGTCTGCCAGCAAATTCAAGGCGCAGGCGGCAGTAGAGCCTGAGGTGTTGAACTGCTGCGCCAATTCAGCAATCGTGGGCAGCGCGGTATGAGGCGGGTATTGCCCCTGAGCGATGCCTTTGGCAAGATAGTTGCGTATTTGCTGATAGAGCGGACGGGATGTTTTCATTACGCGTATTGCATATCACCTTGAGATTTTTTTCTTTCGTCAATTAGAATATACAAAAAAATCATAAAAAATCAAGGGTATGGAACAAAAAAGCATAAAAAAACGGAAACTGCAACTGTAAACTATAATGCAACCCTTTGAATATAAATAATATATCCTTGCTGAAAGCTCTTCATTGCTGTACAGCTCAGCAGGATTTTACGCCGGAGTTGCAACTCGGAGTCGAACGGGTTTGAAACAAATCCGGTCTGCGGCTGCCGAAGCGTACATAACGCTCAGGAGCCTGGTTGGATAAGTCCCGCTCCGCCGCTTCTCAGTTCTTCAATACGGCAAGGGCGGTTTGCACGTTGCCGAAGGGGGCGCTGACTTGTACACCGTTTACGCGGCTGCGGATAGCTTCGATACACTCTCTGGCAATGGCAATGCCTTCAGCTTTCTGTGCATCTTTATCTATGCGCGAGCCCATACGGTGCATGATCGAATCAGGCACGACCACGCCCGGCACCTCAGTACGCATAAATTCGGCGTTGCGCAGACTTGCCAGCGGCCAGACTCCCGCAATGACCGGCAGATTCAGATGCGCTATCCTGTCCATGAAATCAAGCAGTTTATCCGGGTCAAAAACCGGCTGTGTTACAATGAAATCAGCTCCGGCTTCGGCTTTCTGACAAATCCGCCGGTATTCCCGTTCCTGATCTATAGCGTTGGGATCCAACCCCACACCGATCACGGCACGGGTCTGCATTTTCAGCGATTGACCGCCCAGATCAATGCCGCCGTTGAGTTTTTTCTGCATTTCGGTCAAGCCAATGGCGTCAACGTCAAAAACTCCGCTGCTGGCGGGGTAATTGCCCAGTTTGGGCGGGTCGCCGGTGATAAAAAGCAGATTGTGGATCTTTTCGCAGGCGCAGCCCAGCAGTTCGGCCTGCAGCCCCAGCAGACTGCGGTCGCGGGCGCAGATGTGCAGCGTAGTTTCAATATCAACATTGCGCTGGATCTCAATAGCGGTTATCAGCGAGGCAATGCGGCTGCTGGCGCGGGGACCGTCGGGCAGATTGATTATATCCACTCCGGCTTCGGCGCAAATGCGGGATTTTTCGATCACGCCGGAAAGGTCGAACCCCGGCGGCGGAGTTATTTCCACACACGTTATCCACTCGTTATCGGCAAGTTTTCTGCCCAGTTTGGAGCGTTCGCGCAAGGGGATCTCGGGCATGACTTCCACCCCGGCGGCGATTTCAATAACGCGCTTTTCTGACGACGCATTGCCGCGGGCAAGCGGACGCACCGACCGCGCCATTTCCTGTATCTCTTGGGGTCCGATGCCGCAGCAGCCGCCGATGCCCCGCGCACCCAGATTGGCAAAACGCATGGCGTAGGTGGTGAAATATTCGGGGCTGTTCATATACATCGTGCGGTTATCGATCCTGCGGGGTTCTCCGGCATTGGGCTGGACGATCCACGGCAGACTGGAGAGTGTGCGCACCTTTTCAAAGCATTTGAGGGTGGATTCAGGCCCGTTGCCGCAGTTCAGTCCCAGCGCGGCAGGGGGATTGGTTGTGTTCATCACCCGACTGAGCAAATCAGCAAATGTACTGCGGCTGTTGATGCTTACGGCAGCTTCGTCCAGCACAAAACTTACGATGTAGGGCAAATTCAGCTGGGGAGCAAGTTCGGCGATCGCTTCGGCATCCGCCGGATCGTCGATGGATTCAAAGATGATCAGATCCGCTCCTGCCTGCGCCATATAACGGGCAGGTTCCAGCAGAAGTGCCGCCCGGGAAGTGTTCAAATATGCGTCGGTCAGCGTTCCGGCAGGTCCCACGGAGCCTGCGATCAGAGTGTCGGATGCGCCGCACTTTCTTGCCAGTTTGATCGCCTGAGTACAGATAGCTTCCAGCTTGTCTGCCAAACCGTAGCGCGACAGCTTGTTGGCGTTGGCGCCGAAAGTGTTGGCTGTCAGCACATCGCAGTTGCTTTCAATATAGCTTTGATGGATGCCCTGCACGGTATCCGGTGCGGTCAGCACCAGATTTTCAAAGCAGACATTGACAAAGAAATTTTTGCGGTAAAGCTCAGTACCCATGGCTCCGTCAAAAATCAGGAGATCATGTGCCAATCGGGCCGAAAACTTATCCGTACTCATAATTCCGCTTGCTCCCAGGTGACTTTACTGAAGTTTTTTCACCAGAATTTCGCTGACCAGTTTGGGATTGGCTTTGCCCTTGGAAAATTTCATGACCTGCCCCACCAGGAACTGCAGAACTTTGGGGTTGCCCGCCCTGAACTGTTCAACCTGAGCAGGATTGGCGGCGATCGCCTGATCCACAAAGCCTTCCACAGCGCCTGCATCGCTGACCTGCGCCAGACCTTTTTCTTTGATGATTTCGGCCGCGCCTTTGCCGGTGGAGAACATTTCCGCCAGCACATCTTTGCCGATTTTACCGGAAATCGTGCCGCCGTCAACCGCGTTGACCAATTCGGCAAAAGCACCCGGAGTCACCGGCGATCCGGTAATATCCAAACTTGCCGCCGAAAGTTCGCGCAAAAGCTCGGAAATGATCCAGTTGGCAAGGATCTTCGGCGTTTTGACTTCCTTTACCGCTTCGTCGAACCACTTGGCAAGATGGCGGTCGGCGGTGATGACCGCTGCATCGTATTCGGTCAAACCCGATTCCACCAGCCGTGCGCGCATGGCAACGGGCAGTTCGGGCAGATTGGCTTTGAATTCTTCGATCTCTTCTTCGGTAAAAGTTACCGGCATCAAATCAGGATCGGGGAAATAGCGGTAGTCGTGGGCCTGTTCTTTGGTGCGCATAAGATAGCTTTCGCCCGCATCGTCGTTCCAGCCGCGGGTTTCCTGCCGCAGCGTATGCCCGGCATCGAGCTCCTGTGCCTGCCGCCAGATCTCGTATTCCAGCGCGCGGTGTACGGCGCGGAGACTGTTGAGGTTTTTCAGTTCGATCTTGGTGCCGAAAGGTTCGTTGGGGCCTTTGCGCAAAGATACGTTCACGTCGCAGCGCATCTGACCTTTTTCCATATCGCAATCGCTGATATTGCCGTACTGCATGATCTCTTTAAGCGCAGTCAGATAAGCATAGGCTTCGTCAGGCGTGCGGATATCCGGTTCGGAAACTGTTTCCATCAGCGGAACCCCGGCGCGGTTGTAGTCCACACCGCTGGCGCCGTGCTGGTGGTTGAGTTTTGCCACGTCTTCTTCCAGATGGATGCGGGTGATGCCGATATATTTTTCCGGCAGCGCTTCGCCCGAAAAGCCTTTGACATTTTCGCCGCCGATCTTGATTCTGCCATTGGCGCAGAAAGGCAGGTCGTACTGGCTGATCTGATAATTTTTGGGCATATCAGGATAAAAGTAGCTTTTGCGGTCGAACTTGCTGAAGCGGGCGATTTCGCACTCCGTAAGCAATCCGGCAATAACGGTTTTGCGGATCGCTTCCTGATTGGGTACGGGCAGAACGCCGGGATAACCCATGCAGACAGGGCAGACTTTGGTATTGGGTTCAGCGCCGAAAGTGTTGGCGCAGGAACAGAACATCTTGCTGGCGGTACGCACCTGAACGTGCACTTCCAGTCCGATCACAGCTTCGTATTTGGCCATGAAAAGCTCCTCGTTATTATTTTTATTGATATTTGTATATACTTAAAAGTAATATACCACCAATAACGCTTTTTGCCAATTTCAGCGTTGTGAAAACTCTTTTTTCATGGCGGCAAACTCTGGCGAAGCCGCTCCGAAGATCATTCCTGTAAGTTCAATGGCGTTGCCGATGCTCCAGATATTGCGCTTATATTCGATTTTACGGAGCTTGTTCCAGAAGATTTTCCGGGCATTTTCGGCATCGGGTATTGCGTCTGAAAAATTAAAATATCTGGCCAGCATAAATACATCGCGCCAGAATGCGCGTCCGATCATGGCTCCATCAAGATTGAGTTCACAACAGAGAGACTGTGCTTCGGCGGTATTTTCTATATCGCCATTGCCGAATACCAGCGTCTCCTGCGGCAGAACTGCCCGCGCCGCCCGCAACCGTTCTTCGCGCCCCGGAACACTTTTATACCCTTCAACGGCAGTCCGGTAGTGCAATGTAAACATATCCACTTTGCCGGCATTGCTCCAGAGTTTGAGCGTATCGGCAGCTTCTTCGGGCGAGTAAAATCCCAAACGGGTTTTGACGCTGAAAAATCCCTGCCCATTCATTCTGCTGCTGATTTCAGCAATGATTCCGGCGGTATGTTCGATCTGGCGCAACGCGCCTGCGCCCGCGCCGTGACTTATAACCTGATTGCTGGGGCATCCGCAGTTAAGATCGATTCCGGCGGCTCCGCAAGCCATTCCGCGCAATGCAGTTTCGGATAATTTTTCTTTATCAACGCCCATGATCTGCAATATGACACGGTGTTTATCCGGTGCAAAAGGGGCCAGAAATTTTTTTAATTCCCGCTCTTTGGGCACGGTTGCCGAAACCCGCAGAAAGGGCGTTACCCAAACTTTTGATACTTGCAGTTCGTTGCAAAGTTCTATCAAAGCCGGGCGCATAACACCTTCCATCGGCGCGATCAGAAGATTATATTTTTTCAGAAAATCTTTCATCGTGTTTCCATAATATCGGAATTTTTCGGTTCCGGAATTTATTTAATGCTCATAAAATCCATGCTTTAGGGTAAAAAATCTATTGCATAAATCAACTTTCAGCATATATTAACATAAAAGAAAACGTAACATTGTCAAATTGCTTTGATGCAAAAAATTCATTTTTATAAAGGGGAATAAGACTGTGAAAGCAAAAGTTCTTGGTTTGGCCGCAGCAATGTCTATTGCCGCAGGATTAACAGCTGACAATAATATCGTCAGCACTTTGCAGCTGAATAAAAATAGCAGCGACAGTTCGTTTACGCTCCACAAGACCGGCTGGGTCCGGGTCGAGGGCCAGCTGCCCGATACGGTCACTTTTCAAGGTTCCGGCAAGGCCGATGTTACTGTGGCCAGCCGCTTTAACCGGAGCGCGGTTGCATTGCTGGAAGCCGGCACTTATACGGTAAAAAACGATCTTGATTCCGCCCGGCGCATCGGTCAGAATATGTACTGCTCGATGGATGGCAATTTCAATACCGACGAGCCGGTGATGATTACAGTTAATCCCCGCAAGACCGGCCGCTCCGGAATGTTTTTGTACAACTGGAACTATCTTTACAAGAATATTCTTGATCCCTTTAACGTAGTATTGCTTAATTCCACCAATAATCCGGAAATCAAACAGTGGCGGCAGCAGGGACGCAAGATCATCCGCCGCTCCACCATACTGCCCAAAACCGAAGATACGCTCGCTCTGTGGGATAAAGTCAGTTCCGAAGAGGGTATCGACGGGATCATCCCTGATGAATTTGTTATTCCTGCCGGCCGGAAAAATGCTTCCGATGCTTCGCTGGGCTACAACAATCCGGGTATGGGCTTCAACCGCGAAAATCTGGATAATATCACTGTCTGGGCCAAAAATCACCCGCAGATGCGCTTCTGGGCATGGCTGGGGATTCCGTGGAACGCTTTGAATGAAGATCTCAAGCCTTTGATTGACGTAATCAACCCCGCCGGCGGCTATGTGGCGTGGGAGTCCTACGCTTTTGGTCGTAAATATGAACAGGAACTTAAAAGCCGCTATCTGAACCGGGCCGTCGGATTCAAAAATCTGCCCGGCGGCATGGGGAACTTTGTAGTCTGCCCGGCAACGTTTGAGTTTATCGACAATAACTGGGAAGTGGACTTCAAAGTCTGGCTGGATATGCAGCTGCATACTGTGGCCACGCATCCGGATTTTAAGGGTACTGCCGGAATCGGTATGTGGATTGCTTATTACACCGATCCTGAAATCCTGCGCTGGTATTCGGCTCTGGTCAAACATTACGCCGTGGATGGCAATACGGAAATGCTTTCCAAACAGTATGGTTTTACCATTCAGCCCGGTCTGGTAAAATCCGCCAACTGGGAAAATCTTGATCCGTGGCAGATTTCCGGCAATGCCAAACTGGTTGCAGTCAAAGATTCCAAGCTCACGCTTACACCTTATTCGCCCAAATCCACGGCCAATATGCTTCTGGTATCGGGCAGCAAGGATAAAGGCGTTACTGCAACCCAGCAGATCACCGGCCTGACTCCGGGCAAAGTGTACAGCCTGGAAGCAATAGTAGTCGATCCCGCGCAGGATGGCAGCGAAGTGTGGTATCCCTTTACTGCCCAGATGAGCGGTGTTGAAACTCTGGATACAACGGTGCGGCAATATCACGATTTTATGATCCGCAAGCAGGTATTCAATATTTACAAGGTGCGTTTCCGCGCCGATTCGACCGGTGCGGCGATCGTGCTGAAATATACGCCCGGAACCGACGCAGAACTGCTGGTCGATTCTGTGCGCATAACGCCGTACTTTGAATAATTTCAAGTTCCAAAGCAACGCCTGTGGGCTGAGGCGCGGTTTGAATACTGCGCCCGGCAGACAGGCGTTTTGTTTTTTGCGGATTTACTCTTGAGGTTTGATTTTTCAAAATTGCCGGATCAAACTCTTGCAGAAATTTCAGATAAGTGTATATTAAGCATTGAAGATAGATAACTTTTAACCTGGATGGTATCATTTGCTATGTACAACGCTGTAATCTGCCGTTATCACGAGATTGCCACCAAAGGCAATAACCGTTCGCATTTCGAGCGTACCATGTTGGAAAATCTGCGCCGTATTCTGCGCGTACAGCTGCCGGATCTGCGCTACCGCAAGATTCGGGGGCGGATCTGGATGGAGTTTGCCGACCGGCGGGATTTTACCGTTGAAGAACTGAAACTGGTGCAAAAAGAACTGCAGCTGCGGGCGCTGGGGATCGAAAACTTTTCGCCTGCCATCGTAACGGAGCCGGATATGGAAGCGATCGAATCCAGACTCAAAGCTGCCGCCGCCGAACTGCTGGTCGATCTGATCGAACAGGCCAACGCAGAAAAACGCACATTGCGCTTCCGCTTCCGCGCCCGCCGCAGCGATAAAAACTTTCCGCTCAAATCGCAGGAGATAGAAATCAAACTCACCAGTTTGCTGGGGGGGATCTACGGCAGGGAAAATCTGAAGCTGGATCTGAACGACACCGCTGATCTGACCATCGGCGTGGAAGTACGCGAAGAACTCTCCATTCTCTGGCTGGAAACTTTTGCCGCCCCGGGGGGATTGCCGGTAAGCAGCAACGATCGGGCGCTGGCGCTGCTTTCGGGCGGGATCGACTCGCCGGTGGCGTGTTATCTGACGATGAAACGCGGTTCGCCCGTAGACTATATAGGCTTTCACAGCGAGCCTTACACACCGCCCGAAACGGTGGAAAAAGTTCAGGGCATTGCCGATTACCTGAACACCTTTCAGCAGTCGGGACGGCTGTACATGATAAATTTAGTGGAAATGCAGAAACTTATCCGCGACAACTGCAATCCGCGGCTGCGGACGGTTCTCTACCGCCGTCTGATGTTCCGCATTGCCGAAAAGATCGCCCGCCGCCGCAAAATCAAAGCGCTGCTTACCGGTGAATCGCTGGGGCAGGTGGCAAGTCAGACGCTGGAAAACATGAACACGATCGACCGCGCGGTGGATATGCTGGTGCTGCGGCCGCTTTGCGGACAGGATAAACTTGAAACGATCCGCATTGCCGAAAAGATCGGCACTTTTGAACTCTCCAAAGTGCAGGTTCCTGATTCATGTACCGTTTTTGCGCCCGACAATCCCGCGACCAGAGTAACGGTTGCCGAAGCGGAAAAAGAAGAATCCAAGATCCCCGGTTATTGGGAGATGATCGAAACTCTGGCAGAACAGGCGCTGAACGGAGATAAGGCATGACGCTGACTGCTTTTGTCCTGATTCTTGCTTCGTTGCTGCTGCACAGTTTATGGCATTTTCTGTGCAAAAGCAGCGGCAGAAGCTCCATGAGTTTTTTTGCGATATTTTCCACCTCGCTGCTGCTGACGGTCTTTCCGCTGGGCTGCTGTTCGGGGATCTTGTTCGATCTACCCTTTGACGTGCTTAAATACGCTTTTGCAGGCGGAGCGCTGGGAGTGCTTTGCGATATCGGACTGATGCTGGCTTACAAATACTGCGATATATCGCTGGCTTATCCGATGGCGCGGGCGCTGCCGGTATTTCTGACCATGGCAATAACGGGTTTTTTCGGTTGGGGCAAAACGCTTTCGCCGTGGGCGGTGGCGGGTATGATGATTATTTTTACCGGTTGTGTATGTATGGCAATGACCGGCGGCGGCAGCGAGATGACCTGGCGCGAAAAACTCAGCTCGATGCGCAAAGGATTGTGGGGCATACTTATTGCTGCGGCAGGTACTACCGGTTATACGGTGGTGGACAGCTTCGGGATCGGGGAGATCATGGCGCTGGCGCCCGAAAGCAATACGGTGCTGAAGGCGGCGGCGTACTCCACCTGCCGCGAAGTGGTGGCAGCTCCGTCGCTGTGGATATGTGCGATGCTCTGTCGGCTCAGCGGCAGGGAAAAAGGTGTACTTGAGAGTCTGGTGAAATCTTATCACCCTTACGTGGCAGGTTTTTCGGCGGCAATGGCCTATCTGCTGGTGCTGGTGGCAATGTTTTTTGTTACCAATGTCAGCTTTGTCCAGGCATTCCGCCAGCTCAGTTTGCCGGTAAGTGCATTGCTGGGGTTTATCATTCTCAAGGAAAAGGTCAGCGGCCTTCGGTTGACGGCGCTGCTTTTTATCATGGCAGGCTTAATGATTTCAGTTTTATAAGCATAAAAAACAACAAGGAATTCAGACTATGTTTGAAAAATTTATTGAACGCTACGAAAACACGCTGCTCAACGATGTGATTCCTTTCTGGGAAAAAAATTGTATCGACCGGGAATTCGGCGGTTACTTTACCAGTCTTGACCGGGATGGCTCGGTCTACGATTACAACAAATATATGTGGATGCAATGGCGCATCGTCTATATGTTCGGCGAATTTTACGCCTCGGAATACAAAAAAGATGAATACCTTGAAATCGCCCGTCAGGGATTCGATTTTCTCTACAGCAAAGGCCGCGCCGAAGACGGCTCTTACTACTTTGCGCTGAACCGTGCCGGCGAGCCGATCATCTCGCAATACAATGTATTTTCCGATTGCTTTGCGGCAATGGGCGCGGCGGAGATGTATCGCGCCACGGGCGAAAAACGTTACTTCGATGCCGCCAGAGAAGCTATGGACAGCTATCTGGCACGGGTCGCCAGCGGTAATGCCGCCGGGCGCTGGAACAAAAGTATGCCCGCCCGCCAGAGCTATCAGGCGCTGGGGCATTATATGATGATCGCCAATCTGGCATTGGTAATGCGGCGCGGACTGGGGATCACCGATTACGACAAAGCAGGTTCCGAAGCGCTGGATCTGGTGCTGGATAAATTCTGGAACGAAGAATATCAGGTGGTGTTTGAAAATATCCTGCCCGACGGCAGTTTTGATCTGGAAAGCTGTCAGGGGCGTATGCTCAACCCGGGACACGTGCTGGAAGCAATGTGGTTCATGCTCGATTATATGCAGGAAATGAACAACACTTCCCGGCAGGCCGAAGTGCTCAAGATCATCGAAGCTACGCTTAATTTCGGCTGGGATAAAGAGTTCGGCGGCATCTTCTACTTTATGGATGTGCTGGGCAAACCCCATTTGGAACTGCAGCACGATATGAAACTCTGGTGGGTGCATAACGAAGCGCTGATCGCCTGCCTGTACGCTTATAAAGTGAGCAAAGACGAAAAATATCTCAACTGGTTCTATAAACTCGATGATTGGACCTGGAGCCATTTCCCGGATCCCGAATACGGCGAATGGTTTGCGTATCTCAATCGGCGGGGGGAACCGACTCATATGCTTAAAGGCGGCAAATGGAAGACCTTTTTCCACCTGCCCCGCTGCCTCTTTATGTCGGTAAAACTGATGAAAGAAATGGACAAAGCTCTGTAAGCTGAAGAGTGCAGCAAAAGGTGACTATGTTACTGGAAAAAATTGCCGGAAAGTATCAGCTTAATGCCGAAGTAACTGCTTTTATGCAGCAATACGGCTATGCCGGAGCGGTGGCAAAACAGGTTTGGCCGCTGCCTGAACTTGCCGATGAAATATTGCTTAAGCGCTGCGAAGAACTGAACTTGCTTGAAGCACGATCAGAAATTCAGGCGGCATTGGAACGCACGGCAGATGATTTGGAACTTAAAACGCTGTTCTGCTACCTGCACTTTTATTGGTTCAAGCTGGACAACGCCCCGATCTACGGCTACAAATTGCCCGATTTGAAAATTTGCGCGCCGCAGGACGGGGATATACTGAATCTGGCGCTGGCGATTTCAGGCTGCGGTGCGGTGGAAAAGAAGTTCGCCGAACTGGGGCTGGCAAAATCATACGCGGCGGCAGCATTGCAGCGGATAAGAGAAGATGCACAGCTTTACACCCAGCGTATCGGTCATTGGGGTTATCCCGAAAGCGGACACCATTGGATGCGCTTTTTTGCGGAAGGCAAACTTTTCCGTATCGGTCGGCTGGAATATATGATCGAGCCTGAAATAATGAAATTTCTTCCCCGCATATTCCGCCATAAATCCAGCGGCAATATAATTGCGCTTTGCCGCAGCAACTGGCAGCTTGATGCCGAAGGTTTTCAACTCTGGCGCGATATCAAAGAAGAACCATACTGCATAGCTCAACTGGAAGAAGATGAACAATTTATCCGCGGAATCCCCATTGATCCCAACGGCAGAGCCGAAACAGATAAAATTGCGGTGCTGGATAAAGAAGAATATGAAGCGCTGTGGCTCGATGGCGATCTGGTGCCGGATGTCCACATTCCGCCCGGTGGCAATATGCGTCCTGAACTGTGTCAGGAATCGCTGGCGGCAGCGCAAAAGTTTTTTGCTGAACTGACGGGGCGTACAGTCAAGGGCTTCAGCAGTTTTTCGTGGATTTTCAACCCGGATTTCTGCGAAGTGCTGCCCGAAGCGAATCTGACAAAATTTATGCAGCAATTATATCTGATGCCGTTTTCAGGCAGTTCGCTTTCGGGGCTGAGTTTTGTGTTCGGCAAGGAAGATCAGAATTGGAGCGATTATCCGGCGGAAAACTCTTTGCAGCGGGCATTTCATCAGCTGCGCAAGCTGGGGCGCCGCCTCAAGACCGGCGGAATGTTTATCGAAGCAGAAGGCATAAAAGAGTTCGGCAGCCAATATTATCGGCGAAGCTATCATGAACTTATGCAAAGCCGTGCGCTGCATATCGAGCAAAAGTAAAACCCGGCAGCGGAATTTTCCGCCGCCGCTATCGGGATAGACCCGCGCGAGATGGGTGCGGCAACACTACTATTGCAAGAGTGGCGCTGTTTTGTCTGACTTGTCGGACAGGTCGGACGGGTCGGACAAAAGTTCCGCTCAACCGAGCGGCTGTGGCATTACACCGCCCTACCTTTAAAAACAAGAGGGCGCTATTTTTTTGCTGTGCAAAAAAATAGCGCCGCGAAAAGGTTTGGCAAAAGATATTATGAGAGACACAAGAGGTCTCTCATTTTTTTGCACTGAAAACAAAAAGTGGTTTGCCTCTTGATAAAAACGGATTTATGTTAATCCAAGAACACCGAAGTCGCATAGTGCGCTTCAA
>SUWJ01000040.1 GCA_015061545.1 Lentisphaerota bacterium
TTATTTTTGAATACATTTGAACTCAAAAACAAGGATTTGACAAAAGGGGGTGGCTTTTTTCAAGCGAACCCACGCTCAAACTATGTCCAAAAACACCATTTTTACAAAATTATGGGATTTCTGTGAAAAATATGTGCAAATCGCCGAACAGTTGACCCAAAAGATCATCGGGCAGGACTATTTTGACCGTCTGCCTCCGGTGCGGGAGCTGGCTGCAGAATACAATGTATCATTACGCACCATCCAGAAGGCGCTGGAACTGCTGGCGGCACGCACGCTGATCGTTGCCGACAGCACCCGCGGTATGCGCATTATCCACCGCCCGCAATCCCGGGTGATCGGAGTATTCTGTAACTTCCGCAAAGGTAACTCCAGCGATATACTTGTACAGTCGCTCCGCCGCCGGATCGAAGCAGATAATTACGAAGCGGTCTTTATTGATGTGCCCGACAAAGTGTGTCAGGACGAAAATTCCGCCCTGTGGCGCTATGGCTGGGCTGACGGATATATCTCGCTTTACGGCACCAGCGATCTGGCGATCGACCGCTGTTTGAAAAACTTTGATCTGCCGCTGGTAACTGCCAACATGGCGCGGGGGCGGGAGCTGCCCTGCGTGGATTTTGACCATGCAGGACTTGCCCGCCAATTGCTGAACGGGCTTTATCAGCGCAACTGCCGCAAGTTTGCGTTGTCTTTTACGATTTGCTCCGGCTCGATTTCCGACAGCGTCAACGACGAGTTCAGACGTTTTGCCGCCGAACACGATCTGGAGCTGCCCGAACAATGGCTCACCTGCGGACAGGAATCAGATATTTTTATTCCGCGGGAAGCGCGTATCACCCGTCAGTTCGAGCAGATCTTCAGCACCGTGGAAAAACCCGATGCGGTGATTTGTTTCCATCACGGCATGGAGTTTGCCAAGTCGATGATAAAGGGGTTGAATTTTACTTTGGGCAAAGATATCATTCTGGCGGGAACCGGCAAGAATGACCTGCCTGACCAAGGATTCCTGCCGGTGGAATTTTCTTATGACCGGCTGGCGGCAGCCTTGTGGGAAGCGCTGAAAAAACAGCTGACAGGCGAGCAGATAAACCCTGCGCCGCAGCTGCTCCCGCCGTCTGAAATAGAATGGAAATTTGTTGAAAAAAGTGATTTTTAACAACAATCTGTCAAAAATATATAACCTTGAAATCCCGCTGCAACGGAGGATGCAGCCGCCGAAAGAGTCAATAAAAAGTCAAAACATCAAAATATTTTATAACCAAGTTTTATTACTGGAAAGGTAAGAAAAATGAAAAAACATTTTACTTTGATCGAGCTGCTGGTTGTAATTGCCATCATCGCAATTCTTGCCGCCATGCTGCTGCCCGCCTTGAGCGCCGCCCGCGAACGCGCCAGAGCCGCCAACTGTTTGAGCAATCTCAAGCAAATCGGTCTTTCTTACATCGCCTACGCAGGCGACAACAAAGACTGGGGTCCTGCCGGACGGGCTTTTACCACCGGCTGGCAATGCAGTCGCGGAGCTTACCCCATGTGGAAAAACTTTCTGTGGGATGGCGGTTATATGCAGTACCCCGGAGATAAAAACATCGGTCCTTTCGGCTGCCCCAGCGCAGCCACATCGCTTTACACAAACTTTTATGCTGATGAGCAGTGCTACGGGGCGACCATGATTAAAGGTTATTACGGCGGCTTTCCCCGGCTGGCGGGCAGCAACGTATTTCTGCAGTGCCAGACTGGCACCCTTACGCCATACACATCCAAAATGACTCCGTACAAAAAAGATGATTCAACTATGAGTCCTTCGGAATACAACATGGTTACAGACAGTAAACATGAAGGTAATTATGCTGAATCATACCTGATTGTCCGCTGGGAAAAAACGAAAGATGATGCCGGTTACAGCCGCATCGCGCTCCGTCATGGCAAAAATGCCAATACTGTTTTTGGCGATGGTCACGCGGAAAGTCTGTCCGAAAATGGCTTTGCTGAACTCGGCTGGGGTGCCGGACGCTTCTACAAGCCGTAATTTCCGGGAGATAAAGAGTTATGAAGCGTAACAGTTTTACGTTAGGCGAACTTACGGTAATTACCGCCTGTGCGGTACTCTGCCTGACGGCAGTCACCCGTTTGCACATCCACGCAGCGGGCGTTGCGGTCAACACCAAGTGCGCCAACAACCTCAAACAGCTCTACGACGGGGCAAAGATGTACGCGGAAGATAACAGCAACTTCTCCCCCGGATCGCGCACCCACACCAAAGGCTGGACCGATCCCCGTCACGGCGCTGCCGTTACCTGGAAGAGTCTGCTGATCGAAAACGGCTACGCCGATTACCCCGGCGACAGCAACCGCGGAATCTTTGCCTGTCCTGACCGCCCCGACAAGATGTACGGCAACTTTTACACCGATATGCAAGGTTACGGCACCTGGCATCTCAAAGGCTTCTGGGGAGATTTTGTGCTGCTCAACGGCAGCACCATCAAGATCCACGGTCAGCAGCTTGCTAACGGTCCCTATGACCGCGTACAGACTCCGCTCAAGTTGAACAAACAGCCCTTCCAGCCCGCCGAATTCAACTTGATTTCGGATACCAAGTGCATAACTTCCAAAACTATGGGGCAATGGTTCTACGCCACCCGTACTGCAGTTCCGGCGGATTTTGCCGGTGGCGAAGGCGCGGTGGCGCTGCCTCATGCCGGACGCGGCAACATGGTCTTTGCCGACGGTCACGTGGCGGCACTCAATGCTGCTGAACTCAACGATCTGGGCTGGCTGAAAAGCCGCCGCTGGGAGCCGGAAGTCAAATAAACTGACCAACAACTGAAAAATCAAGGATTTTTATAATGAAATTTACCTCAATAACCTTGGGGCTGGCTCTCTGCGCCTCTTTTGCCTGTGCCGAAAGCCATGTCCCCCCAGTCATGACCCGCCCGTGGGAAGTAATCAAAGGTGAGGTCCAGCCCCGCTGCCCGGTGCTGATCTCCGCCGATAAAGACGGGATGCGGGCGTTCAAAGTCACCAGCGACCACGCCAAACTTTCGCTCTCCGATGAATACGCTTGTTTCGGCCACCGTTCTTACCGGCTGGACATCAAAAAAGCGGGCGAATTTTTCCTCGAACTGCGCAAGCCGCTGGTCTTTGAAAAAGCCGGCGAAGTCGAAGGCTTTGAGTTCTGGATCATCGGAGCACTCAACGGAACTTTTGTCGATCAGCGCATACTCTGTGTTGACGGCGAAGGCAAAGAGTTTATGCTCATACCCAGCAACGCCAGCTACTGGGGCGGTACTTGCTGGTGGGCAAATACGATCGCCATGCTGCCTTATGATGTAAAATTTCCGGTAACAGTCAAGGCGCTGCGTTTCAAGGTTCCCGAAAAGGGCGTGGGCAACTTTTTGCACTTTGACACCTTCGGTGCCTTCAAGCGCGATGATATAAGTTCGCTGCCCGATACCACCAACTGGCAACCCTTCCCCCACGATCCCAAAGGTCTGACCCCCCGTCATCAGGATGCCAACGCCAAAGTGGAAGTCGTCAAGGCTGCCGACGGCAAGAGCTACACTTTCAGCTGTTCGGATAAAGAAGGCAAAGTGGTTTATACTTACACCCCGAAAAGCGGTACTTTGAGCGATATAACCTGTTCGGTGGATGGCAAAGCAGCTTTTTACCCCGCGCAGAACGGCGGTTTGCGCGCCAAAGTGCTGGGTACAGAGTTTGCCCCCGCCGATCCTGAAATCAAAGCGACTTTGCGCTCCACGGTCTTCTACAACGGCAAACTGCGCACCTTCTGGCGCTGGGAAAAGCATGGCAGAAAACTGGATTTTGAACTCTCGTTCACCCTCGACCACCGCACGCTGACAACTGAAGTCCGCAGCGAGTCGCTGTCAGTCCTTTCGGTGGATGCCGGCTATGCTGACAAGGTTGCCAATCCGCGTTTGTTCACCCTTGCCAACCTGAGCAATGACCGCGATGCAATGCAGTTGCTGGCGACCGATGACTACCTTATGTCGGTATTTTTTGACTGGTATTACAGCGCAGCTTCGGCGTTGATCGACGAAAAGCCTTACCGCATCGAATCCCACGGCAGCCCCCGTATGGAAGGAGCGCCGGAACTGGCCAAAGTTATGGATGCTGATTCCGCCCGTTTGACCGGCGGCGCCCTTTATATGCCCAAAACCAACGGCTACCGCAACGCGCCATACGAACGGATCCGCATTACCGTTGCGCCCTCCGTGGAAAGCGTCATGCCCCGGATCCCCAACCCCAGAAGCAAATTCTACGAAGATACCCGGCAGCTTATCTACATGACCCGTTCTTACAGCATCGGCATCGAACGCAGTATGGACGATGAACTTAAATTCATGCGCCATCTGCACGCCTACGGTGCAAGAGATATGTTTGTCCGATATCATACCGAAAGCTCCCACATCCCCGCGGCAAACTTCCACCGCCTGAGCCGTACTTTTGACGGCTCTCCGGATATGGGCGGCAAAGAGGGATTCCGCCGTTTTGTGCAGGAAATGCGCAAACTTTTCAAGCGCGTCGGCCCTTACGACAACCATATGGCGATCACCGGCCTTTCGCCGGAATTCCGCTACGATAACTTCACGATCTGCCCCTACAATACTCTGACCTGGCAGCTGCGGATGAAACCGGCAGCAATGGTGGATATCCACCGCAAGTTCTCTCCTGCCTATGCCCAATATTACGGCTGGAACGCTACTTACACCGACCAGTTGAGCGCTATTCCCCCGTGGCGTTTGACCGATTACGACTACAAGGCCCCCGGCGCAGCACGTTTTTCTGAAGCTTTGCGCAACGGCTGTTTCCTCGGTGACGAAATGGGGCAGCACTACAACGGCCCCTGTTGGAGCGAAGGTCAGAGCAATCACTACTACGCCGGTTATATCGACACCGGCTACAATCAGACCTGCCGCCCCGAACAGATCACGCTGGTGGATTACAGCTTGCGCGAACTCAACAGCCGGATGCGCCCCAACGGGTACGACCTTTTCAACAGCAAAGCCAATATCGACTTTATGCTTTCGGCGGAAATTTCGCTCGGCAGCATGGGGCATATCTGGGATGGTCACGACGGCCACTCCAGCTGGGGCGGCTTCCGCTGGAAACTGCCTGCATGGCGCAATATGCTCAAGAGTTATTTCATGCTCCGTATGCAGCAGGAATTTGTATCAGCCGGTATGCCGGATAAGATCCTGTACAATATCGATGGAAAATTCTACACCGCAGGCGAACTGCTCCGCAAAAATCTGAAAAATTCCGGTTTGATCTACACCACCTACCCCAACGGTACGCAAGTATGGGCAAACCGCAATAAGGAACTCAGCTGGACGATCGACTTTAACGGCAAAAAACTCGTTCTGCCCCCCTTCGGCTACGCTACGCTGGCGGCGGATGGCAAGTTGACCGAATACAGCGGTATTACGAGTCCCAACGCCCACCGCGTGGATTACGCCAAAGGCGAAAAATATGTCTACGTTGACGGCCGCGACACCAGAAGCGTTTTCCCCGAAATAACCTGCGCCATGAGCTATCTGCTGGAAAAACGCAACAACAATATGACCCTTACGCCCACTCCGTTCATCAAAGCGGAAACCGTGGAAGGTCTTAAGCAGTACACTCAGGCGATCCCGCTGGATGTGGAAGGCAAAGTCATCGGCGAAGCAGCCGCCATAAAAGACGGCAAACTTACCATTGACGGCAAAGCATTCAGCTACATCCTTAAATAATCGGTACGAGGCACTTCATGCAAGTTGATGAATTAAGTTATATCAAGCACAATCTTACTGCTGCCATCGAGCGCCTGCGCAATGATTTGTACAGCGCAGCAGCCGCTCTTGAAGTGGAGTATGCTCCCGAAAGTACTCCCGGCAAGTTGTGGCCGCCGCCGCAGGAATGGCAAAGTATAACTGCGGGTACCCGCTGGGGCGGCGCGTGGGATTATGCGTGGTTCCGCATCAAAGGCGCATGGAGTGCCGAAGATTGCGCGGCGCAAAATTGTCTGCTCTATCTTGATCTGGGCGGCGAAGGCATGGTTTTCGATGCTGCGGGCAATCCGCTTACTGCCATAAGTAAATACTCGGTCTTTGCGCCCGAAGTGGAAAAAGTGCGGGTGGATATACCGCAAGTCAAAGCCGGGGAATTCTGCTTCTACGCCCGGGTATCGGGTCACTATCTCAACGGCCTTGCCATGGATACCGAAGCCTACAGCGACAGTATCCCCATGAATTATACCCGATACAATGCCGTCTTCAGCCGCGCAGAAAAGATGCGCCGCAATCAGGAGGTTTATCTCTACCGGCAGGAACTTATGCTGCTTAAAGGAATTCTGAACGTCACGGCTGATCCCAACAAAGAGCGCAAACTGGCAGGAATCATCCGCCGCTCGCTGAACATTTATGCCGACGATCGGGAAAATGCGCCACAGGCACGAGCAATATTGCAGGAATACTGGCAGCACAAAGCCGATTCCATGCAGCTTGCCGCCACCGCCATCGGTCACAGCCATCTGGATATCGGCTGGCTCTGGCCCGTGGAAGAGGGCGAAGAAAAAGCGATCCGGACTTTTTCGGAGCAAATGACCCATCTGGAACGCAACAGCGATTATGTTTACGGTGCCAGTCAGGTATATTTGTACGAAAAGATCGAAGAACGCTGCCCGGAGCTTTTTGAAAAGATCAAAAGAATGGTTGCAGCCAACCGCTGGGAACTGCAGGGCGGTATGTATGTGGAAGGCGATACCAACTGTGCCGGCGGCGAAGCGCTGGTGCGGCAGTTCCTTTACGGCAAACGCTACTTTCTGGAAAAATTCGGTGTGGATGTAAAAAATGTATGGCTGCCTGACAGCTTCGGCTTCAGCGCCATTCTGCCGCAGGTGGCGGCATTGAGCGGCTGCTTTGCCATGGTGACTGCCAAACCGTTCTGGGCGCATTGCTACGCACCTGATGAATGCAGCAAATTTCCCTACAGCGCGTTTATCTGGCAGGGGCTGGGCGATAAAGAGATTCTGGTCAATATTCTGCCCGAATGTTATTACAACGGCGTATTTTCCGGCGAAAATCTTGCCGATGCCAAAAAGTTTTTCACCGAAAGCGACATCTTGAACGAATTTCTGCTGCCTTTCGGCATCGGTGACGGCGGCGGCGGACCTAACAACGATATGATCAACGGGGCATATTACTTTAAAGATCTGGTCGATCAGCCCCGTGTTACTTTCGGCAAAGCTGCCGATTCGCTGGAACGGCAGTACGCTTATCGCGATCAGCTGCCGCGGCATAAGGGCGAAATTTATCTGGAACTCCATCGCGGCACGCTGACGACTATCGGCAAGATCAAAAAGCTCAACCGTTTGCTGGAAGGCAAACTTATCGCGCTGGACCGGCTCAATGCGCTGGCACCGCAGCCTGTGAAGGGGAAAGCCATTGAAAAATTATGGAAAGTTTTACTGCTTAACCAGTTCCACGACATTCTGCCGGGGTCGAGCATTCCTGAGCTTTACCGCCGGAACTTTGCGGCGCTGGAAAAAGTCAGCTCCGATATTGATGAAATTACAGCTTTCCTCGCTTGTCAGCTGCTATCTGAACAGCCCGATGCGGTAACGTTTTTCAATCCCGCCGCGCATCGGGTCATCAACCGGGTCCAGCTGCCCGAATCGTGGTGCGGTATTGTGCCGGATAAACAAGTTGCCGTTCAGTCCGACGGCAAGGTACTGACTGCCGAAATAGTGCTGGAACCTTTGCAGTCGCTTACCATCCTCCGCAGCGATGACAATGCTACAGAGCAAGCTGAAAATATCAGCGATCCGGTTCTGGAAAATGATCTGGTGCGCTGCATTTTCTCCCCCGACGGGCATCTGATAAGTATGATCGATAAACTCAGCGGTACCGAACTTATTCCGCCTGACGCGCAGGGCAACGCGCTTAAACTTTATGTTGACCGCCCCAATCAGTTCGACGCGTGGGATGTGGATATTGAATACGAGCGTATGCTTTGCAATCAGATTCAGGGCAAACTCATTGAGCATACGCGCGGCAGTGCCTGCGACAGCATGATCTGGGAGTTTGAGTTCTCTCACAGCAAGATCGTTCAGCATATCCAATTGGGGCACTTCAGCCGCCAACTGGACTTCAAAACCAAAGTTGACTGGCACGAAACACACCGTATGCTCAGGGTGGATTTCCCGCTGGCGCTGGATTTTGATTCGGTGCGCTGCGAACAGGGTTTCGGCTTTATCCGCCGCAGTTCCCGCCGGAACACTCCTCAGGAAAAACATTGTTTTGAATTTTCCGCCCAGCGGTTTATTGCTGCGGGGGAAGGTCAGGTACGGGCAGGATTGCTCTCGGATTGCAAATATGGCTACAAAGCCTATGGCAACTCCATCGGGCTGAATCTGCTGCGCTCGCCCCGTTATCCTGATGAAGTGACCGACCGCGGCGAACACGAACTGACCTATTCTCTGGTATTCAGCATCGGCGAATACAGCGATAAAACGATCCGTCAGGCGGCATACGCGCTGAATCGGCCTGCCTTCAGATTCGATAACCGCGCGGGAGCGGTCAACGACTTTATCAAGGCTTTGGATATTGCAGGTGTGACCATCGAAGCGGTGAAGATTTCGGAAGATGATCCTGCCGTCTGCATTGTCCGTCTGGCAGAACAGTACGGCAATCAGGTCGGCGGCAAACTCCATTGGCGGCAGCCTTACTGCGCCGCCGAGTGCGATCTGCTGGAAAAGGTTTATACCGCCATGCCGCCGCTGCCTGCCGACAGTATCCAACTTGAATTCAAGGCGTTTGAAATCAAATCCATCGCCGTCAAAGTCCGTTGAAAATTGCTTGACTTCCCCGCTATTGACACGTTGGATCAAGGCGGGGAAGACAAGCAAAAATAAAAAAAAGATAACTTTTTCAAGAAAAATACCGTTTACACCCTTGACAAGCGGAAAAAAATATTGTATATTTTACCCAAAGAGTTACTCGTGTAAATTTTTCCTGAAGATTTTGTTTCATCAATGGGCATAATACGGAATAAAGCTACGGTTACCAGAAATGATGTGGCGCGCGCCTGCGGTGTAAGCGGTGCGCTGGTCAGCTATGCATTCAGCGATACAGCTCAAAACAAGGTCAAACCGGAAACCCGGGAAAAGATCCTCCTTGCCGCCCGCAAGCTGGGTTACCGCCCCAGTCTGATCGGGCGCTGTCTGAAAAATAATTGCAGCTACAATGTTTGTATTCTGCTGCCGGAACGTTTTGTCAGCGCCATGTCGCTGCACCAGTTGCGGATCTTTCACGGGGTCTGCATGGCGATCCAGGAAACGGAGTATCGCCCGATGGTATTTTTCGGGGTCAACGAAAAACTCTTCAAAACGCTGGAAGAAAATCGCGTGGATGGCATCATTGTACTGGATTCAGCCAACGATTTGAGCTATGCAGATAAATTGCTGGACTATCAAATTCCGCTGGTCTTTGCCAATGTGGAATACCGCAGCGATTCGCCGCTGATCGCCAGCGTGCGTTCCGATCACGAAAAACTGGTTCGTGACCGCATTGCCGATCTGGTGAAAAACAACTGCAAAAATATTCTGCAGGTTTCCGCCTGCGGCAGTTTGTGTCAGCCCAATTACATTCTGAAGCAGGAGTTTGAAAAAGTACAAAAACAATATGCCGCCGAAAATATCCGCTTCCATGATATGACTTTCCGCCAATACGATGTTACAGATGATCTGCGTCTGAAAGCGGAAACTTTCTTCTCCGGCGACACCCCCTGCGATGGCGTGCTGGTCGATGGCGGATGTTTTGCCGATATGATTGTGGAAGCCGCCCAACGCCATGGTATCAAGCTGGAACGGAACAGAAATTGCTTTGTATCCTGCAGTCAGGAAGCTAATTTTCCCAACTGGTCGCACAATCCCTTCCGACTGGGGTGTCAGGCGTGGGAGAGTATGCAGAATATGTTGAACGGGCAAAAAGTGGAAAAACTTAAATTGATCCCGTATTTCCTTGCCGAAAATGAAAAAGATCTGGAAGATAATTCAAGAATAGACTAATTACAATATAACCCAATATAAAACAACCCCTATAAAAAAGGAGAAAAGAAATGAAAAAACAATTCACCTTGATCGAACTGTTGGTCGTCATCGCCATCATCGCCATTCTGGCTGCCATGCTGCTGCCAGCCTTGAGTGCCGCCCGCGAACGCGCTCGTGCCGCAACTTGCACCAACAAACTCAAGCAGATCGGTCTGGCGGAACTGCTCTATGCCGACCAGAACAAAGACCGCATTGCCGGTATGAACAAAAATTTTACTGCGGCATATGAATCGCTCGGTAACGCCTGCGATTTTTCGGATACTCACGTCAGCCCGCAAAATTTGCTGATCAAAAGCGGTGCGTTCGGCTTTACCCCCAAAGTAATGACCGATTTGCGTACCGATCTGGCTACCGTCAGCAAGTACTATCAGTGCCCCAGTGACTCGGCTGTTTTCAGATTTGAAAGCGGTAATGTCAGAACGTCTTACGCCTTCTACATTGTTTCGGGTGAATACGACAAAAACTATACCAACGACACCAACGGCGGTGCCGCCCGTCAGATCGTCGGCCGTCATAATCCCGGCAACGTGATCGTATCCGACTGGGTCAACCGCAACGGCTGGACCGATCCCGACTGCCACCCCAACGATGCAGGGTTCCTCTATCTGGGCGGCCACGTCAAGCGTATGGCCATGCCTGATTCGCTGACCAGCAAAATGACCAATAACAAATTCTTCTTCGACCTGGTCGATGAACGCATGAACTGAGAATATTGTATTTAAGTGTGATTATGAATAAGTTTCATACTCTTCTTGCCTTGCTGACTGCGGCAGGAACTGTTTCGGCGGCAGCCCTTCCCGCGGTTCCCAAACCGATCTGCTACGATGTTGACCCGCCGGTGGTGATCGACGGCAAACTTGCCGACTGGCAAAATGTTCCGCTGCTGGCGGATCTCAGCGGCAATGCCTCGCTGGCGTACAACCGCTCCAAAAGCTATACGGGCGACAGCGACTTGAGTGCAACAGTCAAGATGCTCTGGCAGCATCCCGGGCTGTTTATTGCGGCTCAAGTGACTGACGACACTCACGTTCAGGCATTTCCAGCCAAGCCCTGGGCGGGCGACCATGTGGATCTGCGTTTGGATATGACTCCCAATGCTGATACGGAACGGGAAACGTTTGGCGACGGTCAGTTCCAGCTGATCCTTTCTCCCGGAGATTTCAAGGGTTACAAGCCCGAAGTCAAACTGGTCAAACCGCAGGGCAAACAGCTGCAGGGCTGCCGGATTACAGCCGAAAAAACTGCCGACGGTTACACAATTGAAGCATTTATTCCGTGGAGCACGCTGGAAGTCAAAGGCATGACTTTTGATAAAGTTTTTGCCTTCGATGTGATCGTTTCGGATTCCGACGACCCTAAATTCAGCCAGCAGAACTACAAGGTAATCGGGCCCCTGCCCTTTACCAATTACCGCCAGCGGCTGGTCAAAGCGGTGTTGGCGGACGGCAGCGGCAATTCCAAACTTCTGCAGCCTGAAAAGGTGATTTCCGATGTGGAAAAAAGCGTTAATGTGGAAAAATCCCAGACCGTGGAGTTCACGCTGAGCGCTGATGAGCTGAAAAATTTTGATTACCTGCTGAATTTTCAAGCCCGGGCGGTATCGGAAAAACCCGCCGCCGGATTCGGCAGCAATATGCTCAATGTGGAAGTCAACGGCAGAATGATGCTGGCGGAACAGCTCTTCGGACTGCCTGCAACCTTCACTATGCGCAGCGGCCGTTCGCTGGGCATGATCGGACCGTCCGGCTCGTTGACTCTGCCCTGGAGCAACTCGTATGACGGCGTGGATAAACACAAGGATTATGCGGTTCCCGGGCGAAAATCCTGCGACTTTACCTTCTCGCTGGCGGGTTTCCTGAAAGAAGGAAAAAATACCGTAACGTTCAAGGTAATGCCCACCGCGCTGCATAAAAAGCATAAGTTCCCCATGGCGGTAGGCAAAGTGGCTCTGATAATGGCGCCCAAAGGTTCGCTGGTGGATACCACCAAACCGCCCACGGGCAAACTGGATAAGTTTGAACCCGAAGCGCCTGCCAAATTGCCGGTTTACAAGCAGATGAAAAACCGCGCCAACGATGTATCGTTCAAGTTGAACGACGTCAATATTACGGTCAAAAGTGAATTCCTGACCAAAGGCGGCAAATGGGGCGATTTGAGCAGCACGGCGATCAAACACACCCGCGAAGTCGAAGAGCTGGATTCTTATATTCTGGTGCGGGATAAATTTGTCAACACTTCTGCGGAAGACGCCGTATTGCTGCAACGTCATACCCTGCAGCTGCCGGGCATCCGCAAACTGCTGGTGGGCGGTTCCGAAGTCAGCCTTAAATATAATACCGAACGCGCTATCGGCACCAACTGTACCATACTTGGTTTGAGCGATAAATACGCTGTGGGCATGATGCCGTGGTGCGATGCATTGTCCGTTCACGGCGCGGCGGCAGTCAGCAACGGACTCCCGCAGCTGGCAGATTTCCAGATGGCGATCGGCGGCAATGCTGAATACACCTCCGAATTTATCATCGTTCCGTGGCTCAAGGCAGATTATTACAGCTGGATCAATCAGGTACGCCGAATCCTCGGCGCCAACTATCCGGTAACGCTGCTCTCGGGCTTCTGGAATCATAATGACGCAACCAAATACAGCGTCAAAGTCCAGAAAAAGATGATCGACAACTTCGGGATCAACGCCGTGACCCAGAGCAACAACTGCGTACCCGATGCCCAAGGGCGCCCCACCCGCGGTACGGATTTGGTGCAAGGCGATATATCGCAGTATCACGCCATGCGCAAATTTCTTGATACCAATTACCCCGCAGGCAATGTCAAACAGCTGATCTATTTCCATTGCTTCCTTGACACAACTGTTGCCAATCTTACCAAATACGCCAATGACCGTATGGTATTGGCAGACGGCAGCTACACCGTCTACGGCATCAACCCCGGCAACAACTATCTGCACTGCATCCTGCCCACCGAAGGCGGCTGGGCGGAAGTCGGCGAAGAGTGGATAGATATGATCATCAATAAGGTAGGTGCGGACGGGGTTTTCTGGGATGAATTTGTCCGCAGCAATGTACCCTATGTTTACAACAAAAATATGTGGGACGGCGTTTCTGCCGATGTCAATCGCGCCAACGGCACGATCACGCGCAAAAAGAGTTCGGTAACGCTGCTGTCGCTTAAATGGCGGCTCAAGATGGTGCGCAAACTGCGGGCTGCGGGCAAAGAGCTGATCATCAACGGCGCGCCTGCTACTCATACCATGCGGCAGGAAAAGATCCAGACCATGTTTGAAACCGGATCGATTTCCAACGTGCTGCTGGGGCATCTGGCGGCACCGGTGGCTTTGGGCGACCACCTGACGGAACGCAAGTTCACCGATGCGTGGAAAGTTATGCTCCGGGCGCTGGATTTCGGCGGGCTCTACTGCGTATATGTTACCCGCAAAGTCTATCCTGATTATCCGACTATGACCAAGTGGATGTATCCCTTTACCCCCATTGAACTGCACAAGGGTTATCTGATCGGTCAGGAACGGATCATCACCAAAAACAGCGGGCTTTTCGGCTGGGGCGACAACTCCGACTTTGAAGCTGTTGTCTTCGACAACACGGGAAAAGTCACCCAACAGTATCCGGTTAAAAAAGTTACGCTTGACGGCAAAACTTACGCCGAAGTACGGTTGCCCGGATCCTGCGCTGCGGTGATTATCCGCAAGTAAAAAATAAGGCAATTTCTGTTTGAACACAAGCAGAAATTGCTTTTTAACACAGATTATTTACTCGTGTAAAAAAGGTTTATGCAATGAAAAAATCAATTTTATTTTCAGTTGTATTGTCAACGGCGCTGCTGACATCTGCTCCGCTGTCCGGCGCGCCGCAGACAGTACGCCCGATCGTCTACGATGTTGACCCGCCCGTGGTGATCGACGGCAAAATTTCCGATTGGAACGACATCAGAGTTTTTGCCGATTACTCCGGGGAAAAGTGTCTGGGCCGCACCATCCGCAACAGCGTTTACAGCTACTCCGGCGACAAGGATCTGAGCGGAGAAGTCAAACTTGCATGGCGTCCCCACGGTCTTTACATCATGGGCAAAATCACCGACAACAAGCACGTTCAAGTCGGCGGTGACCGCATCTGGGGCGGCGATCATCTTGATTTGCGGCTGGATATGACTCCCGCTACGGCAAAAAGCCATGAAGAATTCGGTGAAGGCCAGTTCCAGTTGCTGCTCTCCCCGGGAAACTTCAAAGATATCAACCCCGAAGTTCAAGTCATCCGTCCCGAAGGCATGAAAATAAGCGGCGAACAGATCGCTGCCGAAAAAACTGCCGACGGCTACAATCTGGAAGTCTTTATTCCCTGGGAAGCGCTGGAACAGAAAAATGTATCATTCAACAAATTCTTTACCGTTGAAATACTGCTTTCGGACAGCGATAACCCCAAAGAAACCCAGCAGAAATTCAAGGTGATCGGTTCTCTGCCCTACACCAATACCCGCAGCCGCATGGCGCCTGCTGTCTTGGCAGACGGCAGCGGTCATGCAGAAATTGCCAAGCCCGAAAAAGTTATTTCGACCCGGGAAATGCTGGTCAAGCGCGATCACCCAGCGCAGGTTGAATTTTTTCTGACCGAAAAAGAGCTGAAAGAGTTCGATTATCTGCTGACTTTTCAGGCGCGGGCGGATTTCCGCGTGGCAGGCGGTTACGCCATGGGGGTACTTAACAGCGACATCAACGGAGTAAATCTGACCGGGGAGCGGCTTTTCGGCTCCGACGGGGTATTCACCGTCCGCTACGGCGAAAACCTGACTCTGATCGACGGTTCAGGCGCCCTTACGCTGCCCTGGGCACCCGACTATCAATGCACCGACAAAGATA
Source organism: Lentisphaerota bacterium (assembly GCA_015061545.1). GTDB lineage: Bacteria > Verrucomicrobiota > Lentisphaeria > Victivallales > Victivallaceae > SIG78. The sequence continues at coordinate 14,994 of SUWJ01000040.1, forward strand.
AAAAATATGCGGCATTGAACCGCAAAAGCGCTGAATTCAGCTTTTCGCTGATCGGATTGCTTAAAGCGGGTAAAAATGTGGTCAATTTCAAGGTGATCCCCAACCGCCGCAACGCCAAAATAGATATGTATGTGGGAACTGTCAAACTGCAAATATTCCCCAAAGGTACGCTGGTGGATTCCTCCCGTCCGCCTCAGGGGGAACTACCCTTTTACGCGCCGGAAAAAGCTGTTGACACACCTTTGTACAAGGATTTGCAAAGCTCGAAAAATCAAATTTCCTTCAAACTCAGCGATGCGGCAATTACGGTAAAGAGCGAATTTCTGACCGAAGGCATCCCGTGGGGCAGTCTGGATAACAGCGCGATCAAGCATACCCGCGAAGTCGAACCCCGCGGTGAATATATTCTTGTGCGCGATAAATTTGTCAATAACTCAGATAAAATCGCCGCCATTCTGCAGCGCCATACCATGAGTTCGTCGGATAAATTCAGCAGGATCTACATCGGCGGCGGCGAATACCCCACCCGCTTCAATGCCGAACGCAATCCTGACAGCAATCCTTCTATTATCGGAGTAAACGACAAATACAGTATCGGCTTCCTGCCCTGGTGCGACGCGCTGTCGGTCCATTGCGTGGGTGCAGTTTACAACGGCGCCGTGCAGCTGGCGGATTATCAGCTGGCAATTGCGCCCCGGGCGGAATATACGGCTGAGTTTATAATCGTACCGTGGAACAAAGGCGATTATTTCAGCTGGATAAATCAGGCGCGCAGGATCCTGGACGTAAATATGACCATTACTCTGCTGCCGGGTTTGTGGATGAGCAGCAATGCCACCACTCTTTCCGAATCCAGCCAGAAAGCCATGATCGGCAATGCAGGACTTAACGCTGTTATCCAGAGCAACAACTGTCAGCGCAACGCCGAAGGTTTGGAAATGCGCGGTACCGAATGGATCGAAAGCCCCCTGACTCAATATCACGCCATGCGTAAGTTTCTGGATAAAAACTACCCGGACAAATCGGTCAAACAGCTGGTATATTTCCACTCGTTTTTGGATACAACCGTTGCCAATCTTGAAAAATATCCCCAAGACCGCATCCGGCTGGCAGACGGTTCTACCACGGTCTACGGCGCCAATCGCGGCAACAATCATCTGCATTGTATGTTCCCCTCCGAAAACGGCTGGGGGCAAGTGGCAGAAGCGTGGATCGACTGCATTTTTGACAATATCAAAGCCGATGGGATCTTCTGGGATGAATTTGTCCGCAGCAATATCGAATACGCTTACAACGAAAATTGGTGGGACAATGTTTCGGCAGATATCAACCGCAATAACGGTATAGTCAACCGCAAAAAGAGTTCCATTACGCTGCTGTCGCTGCCCTGGCGACTCAAGATGCTCGACAAGATCCGCTCGCGCAATATGGAGCTGATCATCAACGGTGCCCCCACCACACATACCATGCGGCAGAAAAAGATCCAGACCATGTTTGAAACCGGGCAGATCGCCAGCTTGAACAAAGGCCATCTGGCAAGCCCCGTAGCGCTGGGCGACCACCTGACCGAAAAAATGTTCTCCGACGCATGGCGCGTTATGCTGCGGGCGCTGGATTTCGGCAGCTTGTACTGCTACTACTACACCGCCAAGGTCTATCCGCGGAATCACGAAGCGATGAGTAAATATATGTATCCCTTTACCCCCGTTGAGCTGCATAAGGGCTATATTATCGGGCAGGAACGGATCATAACCAAAGTCAGCGGCAATTTCGGCTGGGGCGACAACTCGGACTTTGAAGCCATCGTCTTTGATAGCAACGGTCAGAAGACCGATAAATACCCCGTGAAAAAAGTTCAGAAAGATAATCAGACTTTTGCCGAAGTCCGTCTGCCCGCCTCCTGCGCAGCAGTAATAATCAAAAGATAATATCGGCAAAAACATTTTCGGGGGGTGTTGCAAAACTCTGAATAGTTTTGCAACACTTTTTTTGTAGTAATTAAGCTCAAATATGTAACATATCCGGTTATTCTGCGTTATATTTTTGCATTTTCTCATAAATTTGCTTTGATGGGC
>SUWJ01000041.1 GCA_015061545.1 Lentisphaerota bacterium
CAATGAAACTTCCATTTTCTGACATCCCTTTCGTGCCAGTATATGCAGTCATTCGCAAAAATCTGTTCTTTTTACGATGCCATGTTCTTAAGCCTAACAGATATTTATCGCCCCCACCTCCGGTGGTAATTGCCATTATTGCTATTCTTGCTTCCATGCTGCTGCCTGCCCTCTCCTCTGCCCGCGAACGCGCCAGAGCAATCAACTGCCTGAATAAATTGAAAATGATTGGAACAGCCTGCATTATGTATGCAGACAGCAACCGCGACCGCCTGCCGGTTTACGGGTTGCGGCGCGGCTGCAGCTGTAAAAACTGTTTTTATCTTTGCGGAAATACATACTCAGGTTCGGAGGATAATCCAACCTCCTCACCGGCGCTGCTGATCTATGGCGGATATTTCAGTACCACCACCAGCAGCAATAAGGTTGAAGAAAACATCTTCCGTTGCCCCAGCGACAGCGGGGACTTCTTCACCCGCGACAAGGGCGGCACCGGTATATCCTACATTTACACCTTTATTTTCCGCGGCAGTTGCGGAGTGGTGGGCAAAAACAGTACATACCCGCTTTCCAACCGGTTTATTCTTGGCAAACATAACCCGGATCTTCACATTTACAGCGATGCAGCGCCTTATGGTGCAGGTAATACGCGGAATATGATCCACCCGAACTTGATAAATGTTCTGCATATCGGCGGCCATGTTCTGGCGATCAACACCAACAAAGACAAGGTCAACGGCACCGGAGCCGAACTTTTCATTATTGATTATATTGAACCGTGGAACGACGATAACTTCGGATCGTCCGGCGGCGGAACCGGAATCTGATCCGTCTGACTCTTATTTTCAGAAAAGCAGCTTCAAAACACCACCTGTCGCCCGGCTGGGCTGCAAATCAGGTTTGTTCTGATGCTGTTTTTATTTTAAATGAATATGATTTTACCAGACAGGGTTTGTATTTTTTTCAATTGAGATTATATTGGAATATAAACTCAATAGCAAGGGATGTAGTGTTATGCTTTTAAAGAAGATTTTTTCCTGCGCAGTTTTGGCTGTGAGTCTGGCTACATTCAGCGCCGCAGCTGAACAACCTTTTCAAATCACCGACAGCGATAATCTGCAAATTTCCTGGCACGGCAAACCGCTGGTAATAAGCGAAAAATTTTCCGGGCTCGGGCAGGAAGGATTTGCTCAAAGCGAAAAACGGCAGGAAAATATCGGCAAACATCAAGTATTCAACCATTTTGGCAGCATCAACAATATGGCATATCGCCGCGAAGCGGTGCTTAAAGACGGCGGCAGAGAAGTGGAAATATCTTTTCAGGTCAACGTTCCGGCTTATACCGAAGAGGCGATCAACAAGCCGCAAAGTTATGCGATAATGTTCAATTACAAGGACTTTGCCAATTGGAAATACAGTGCAATCACCGGACGGATCGACAATCCTAAAATCGTAAGCGGCACTTTGTTGCCTGACGCGGCCGACGGCAATCTGCTCAAAACCAGCATCCGTCAAATCGCTTTGGAATCCCCCGACGGCAGTCGCAAACTGGTGATCGACTGCAGTCCCGGCGGAGTCAACGATTTTTACAGCGATTACCCGCCCAACGGCATTATGAGCTTGTGGGGTTTTCAGAAGAACAAAGACAAAATGATCGTTTATGTGGGGTATAACCCTAAATTCTACGGCGGATCCAACACCGGCAAGGTTCAGCTGTACGAAGGTACGGCGCAGGATTATGATCAACGTCATGCTCAGAAAAAATATCCTTATTTTACTGAACTTGCTCCCGATCGGCAATATGCGCTGGCGGCAGATAACTTCGGCAAGGAGTATATTGGATTCGGATTGGCAGCCTATAACGATTTCCGTAAAGCCGGCTGGCTGGATACTGCCGGAATTCAAAAAACTTGTTTCAAGCCGTCAGGTGCAGTTTACAGCGCCTTGTCAAGCCGCGAAAAAAAGATTTTCCGCATGAGCAAACTGCGCAGCGGTGTACATATTCTCACCTTGCTTGCTCCCGCCTACGATCAGGCAGTACAGAATATGAATATTGCAGTAAACGGCGTAAACAAAGTAAAAAATCTTAATCTTGAACCTTATACAGTTACAATTATAACCTTGCCGGTGTGGATCGAAAACGGCGTTGCGGATATCGAATTTTCAGGCTCATGGCAGATTGCAACCGTGGCCGATCAGCTGCTGCAATCCAGCGCGGAAGATTTTTCTTTCCGCCGCGGCTTCTGGGTCAGTCAGCGGGGGCCACACCCTGCGGTGATGTTCCAAAGCGAACATTATCTGACCGAACCCGAGTTCAAAGTCGGTATATCCAGCTATGCGCTGCCGATTCCCGGCAACGAAATGCAAGCAGAGCGTAAGGCTATGGTCTATACTACAAGTCACGCTCAATTTGCCGATGGCACCGATTGGCGCAACAGCGCTATTATCGGCGGCTGGGGTCCCAGCAACAACGGTTCTTTCGATGAATTTTCCGCCCCCGGGGCAATAGTGCGCCGCATGGATGAAATCCAGAGCGATAAAATTGATACGGTTATTCTCAACGGATTACTTTCGCGGCATACATATATCCACCATATCGACCGGGTGGAAAAGGCAGTTGCCGAAATCACCGCCGAAGCCCACCGCCGCAACATCAAAATCATTGACCATTGGGATTTCTCAGAACTCTGGAACTGCGACAGCGGGTTCCGCCTGATGACAGAACGGATGGATCAACTGCAGCATACGGTTTCGGGCGGATTGCCTGCCCGGGGACTTTGTTTGACCAATCCGATTACGCGTCAGGTCTTTTTTGATTCGGTGATCAAACATATCCGGGCAACCGATATTGACGGTTTGATGGTGGATGAATCCTGTTTTCATACCATCAATTTCTGTGGATGCGCTTACTGCCGTACTCAGTTCAAGCAAGATACCAACTGGGAGTTGCCTGCCGATGAAACCAGCAAGGAACTCTTTAATAAAAATTCTCCGCTCTGGCAGGCGTGGCTCTCCTGGCGCATGAAAGCAGTCGGCGATTTCTGGGTGGCGCTGCGGCAGGCGGTAAAAGATGTCAAGCCCGATCTGGTATTTATCGGATACACCACCCATTACGGAATGTATTCCAATTTTGCCTCAGTAGGAATGGGCGCCAGTCTGGATCAGATCGTCCGCGCCTGGGACTTTGTCGGAACAGAGATCATGAGCCGCAATATTTTTGCCAGTTACCGCTCGGTAAACTGTTTCCGCCTGATGAAAAATATGTTCCGCAATGTTTACAATCTGCCTGTATTCGGTTTGGTGTACAGCGATTCGGGCAATTGGGATATTATGTATTTCGGCTGGGCACTCAACAACCTTCACGCCCAAACCACCTGGGACAGCGGCGCGCCCTGCCCTGCCGGCAAGCCCAACTACCGCCAATTTGATATAACCGCAGGCAATATGGACAAAAGTACGGCTGAAAGTCAGGCAAAAATCGCCATGTTCTTCAACAATTACGGACGTGATATTGATAAAAGCGCCTCTGCCCATGTCGATATAATGGGGTTTTCGCAGGTGATGAGCGCCAATCACATTCCCCATGATTTCATCTTTGAAGCCGGATTGACACCCGAAGTACTTAACAAATACAAAGTGCTTTTCATCAACAATGCTACAGCCATGCGCGAGCAGGATATTCTGACGATCCGCGACTTTGTACAGCAGGGCGGGACTGTCTACTTTTCCAACTTTGCCGGATTTTATAATGATATCGGGCAGAAGCACGAAGTGTGGCCCATTGGTAAACATCTTTTGCAGAACTCCGACTACAACCGTTCCAGCCAGAGCAAATTCAACGGCTTGACTTGGCAAAATGGCAAACAAATTACCTTATCTGCGCCATTCTACTATCTGCCGCACCGGCTCAGTTCTGAGCTGGAAACGCTTATGACTTTGCAGAACGGCAGCAAAAAAGGTTTTCCCGGTTTGGTTTGCAGCAAGCTCGGACAAGGCAAAGTATTCTACAGTCCGGTGGCGTTCGGAGCTTATGCTGCCGCGTTTGAAGTATCATCCAGAGGCAAGATGAATTTTGCCGTCAATCCCCAATTTGAAGCAATAATTCTGGATATCATAAAAACAGTTGCCCAAGAACACTTTGTCTGGGAAACAAGCAATGTCCCGGCGCAAGTTATCACTTCGCTTTATAAAACCGGCGACGGCAAACTGGCGGCACATTTTCTCAATGCCACTAAATCAAACTACCCCAAAGGCATGGTGCTGCCCAGCCTTCCGCCGGCGGATATCTTTGCGCCGCTGATGCAGGAAATGAGCTTCAAGGTTCAATATCATGGTTCCAGAGCTTATGCTGTTTCTCCGGAATTCGGCAATCCGATCGACTTGCAGCTCAAGCGCGACGGAGAATTTGCCACTGTAACGATTCCGGCCGGTACGCTCAAAGGCTACATGATAGTCTATGTAGAATAAATTATTGACAGGTCAGGAATATAAAAAGTTTTTATCAGGAGAGTTTGACATGTTGAAAAAAATTTGCTGTGGATTTTTATTGGTATTAAGTCTGCTGACCATGCTGTCGGTAAACGCCGGAGAGGTGGCAGCTGAAGTATTGGAGCAGAGCTTTATCAGCGGTGCTACCAATAAATCGGCTTTGAGTTATGCTGCGGGCGAAGAAATGGTCTTTACTTTCAAGTTTCACATGCCTGCCGGGCATACGCCGGAAAAAAACTGGTCATTGTTTTACACGCGCAAGGGTGATGACGGCGAAGTGTTTTCCGGGCGGGTCCCGGCAAACGAAATGCTTACGGTGAAAACCAAGCTTAATCGGCGCGGATTTGTTTCTGTAACCGTGCGGCTGGTCGATGAAAATAACAAATTCATTGCCTGGAAAAACCGCCGCAATCAGGCACGGAACATATCTTTTTTTGCCGGAACCGCCGTTGAAGCTGAAAAGTTGACCGATTGCGGTGAACCGGCAGACTTTGATCAGTTCTGGCAGAAGCAGCGCGCCAAATTAGCGCAAGTACCGTTTGCCGGAAAAGTGGAACTTACCAGATTTAATAAGAGCGGTGATGTAGAGATTTTTATAGTAAAAATTCCCTGTGCCGGACCGCGCCCGGTCACCGGATTCATTGGTGTGCCGGTCAATGCTCAGCCCAAAAGTCTGCCCTGCGAAATTGTTTTTACCGGCTACGGCAACACCAAACTGGTGCATACATACACCAAGTGGTCCGCCGACCGGGTCAAACTGCTGATCAATGCCCATGGACAGGAAATCAATCAGAGTAAAGAATACTACGATAAATTTTTTGCATCTATCAGCTCCAACGGTCACAGCTACGCCTTTGATCCTATTCAGAACAGCGATCCGGAAACCGCATTTTTCAATGGTATGGCGTTGCGGGTGATGCGGGCACTGGAATATCTCAAGAGCCGTCCGGAGTGGAACGGCAGAGATTTGATCGCACGCGGCGGCAGTCAGGGCGGTATGCAGACGGTGTGGGCGGCGGCACTCGATAGCGATGTTACCGAAGCGTATCCATATATAACCTGGTGCTGCGATCTGGCGGGAGCAAGCAAAGCGCAGCGACTGGCGGCATACTGGCGCATCCAATATGTTCCGGCACTGGACTACTACGATCCGGTGTTTATGGCTAAACGGATCAAAAACGCCAAAGTAGTTATCACGCGGGCTGGGCTGGGAGACTATATTTGTCCACCCTCCGGTCTGGCGATATTGTACAACAACCTTGCCACGCCGGATAAAACGATCGTCTGGGTACAGGGCAGCGATCACGGCTTTGTTCCGAAAAAATCCGAAGTCATCACTTGGCGCAGCGGTAAGTGAAAAGTTTGACGGATACAATGTATGACAGGAGTTTCTGACCTGAAAACAACGTAAAAAAACGCACTGTTCCCTAACATGGCCAGGTCAATAAAAGCTATGAGATAAACTTTTGTGTGGGGAATAATTTTTAAGCTTACGGCAGTATTATCCGTAAAAAAAACAAGGGTGTTGCAAAACCTCAAAAAACGGTTTGCAACACCCAAATTTTTTATGGGAAGCTGATAAATTTTATTCCCAGATATAATCGTTATCGGTCAGACGCTTGATAACTTTTTCGGGAGTGGTCTGCAGGATCGGCAGAATCGTTTTACGCAGAATCTGGGCATCGCAGAGCCGCGCCATACCGGTACCGACTTCGCCATAGACCAGACCACCGGCAGCCGCCTCTCCCCCTCTCTGGTTGGCATTTTTTTACGCTGAAGCAATAAAAAAAAGACCACCGCAACTTGATATTGCAGCAGTCTTCTTTAATGCAGCGTAATATAAATTACTTGCGACGGATGTTCAGCTCTGCGCAGAGGCTGACATAGCGATCGTAATTTTCCCGCGACAGATAAGCCAGCAGCTTCTTGCGGCGGTTGACCAGCGCCAGCAGACCGGTCTGGGTGCTGTAATCCTTGCGGTTGCGCTTCAGGTGTTCAGTCAGGTGAATGATACGCGCAGTAAGCAGCGCGATCTGCACTTCGGGGCTGCCGGTATCGCCTTCTTTACGGGCGAACTTGGCAATGGTCTCAGCTTTGGGAGCAATGCTCATCTTGTCCATTCCTTTCATTTTTTCCATCTTTTCGATCTCCGGCAGCAATTCATATACAGGGAGGACATACCCCGAAACGAAACCGCCGAAAGCGTTTTTACGGATAACGCATTTGATTAATATATCTCAGTTTTATTTTTTTGCAACTGTTTCCTGATAAAAAATCTGTTTTTTCTGTTGAAAATGTTTTTTTTGCAAAATTCAGCAAACTCCCTTGACAAAACTTATATTACGATGTATTATAATACCGTCTTGTAATAAAAACAGTTTTACAGTAGTATCATTACGGAGATGTTTTATGAAAAAGTTTTCCACTATGACTCTCTTTGTCCTGTTTACTTTTGGAGCATTTGCTGAAGGTGTTTTGCCCTATCCCGGATATTGGAGCGCAGGCAACGCCTCGGGCGCCGATAATTTTCAATTGACCGGCCGCGCCATAACCGGATTACAAAACGTTGACAGCAAAGCAGCAGTTGTAAATTTTTCAGCCAGGAAAGATTTGATTCCCGCCCGTCGCGGAGATTTTGAAGCTACGGTTGATTTGATTTACGATCAATATGACGGATTTTTCTCCGGTGAAGTCCTGTTCCGGATCCTCGATGCTCACGACGGTTTGATCGCCGAAGGCGGCTTGTGCGACCGTTGGACAGGTGAAAAAGGCTTTGGCAAAAGCCGTGCGTCAACCCTCGACAACGGCGGCGGGATAGCTACGGGCAATTTGCCGGTCAAAGGTATTCTCAAACTCAAATTCACGCGGCAAAAGGAGTTGATCACTATTTGGGGCAATGGGTTGAAGCTGGCGGAAAAACCCGGTAACGCCGCCCCCGCCGCAAAAATAGAGATCTTTTATCAGGAATACCGCGGCGAAAAAAATCACGCCGGCAGTTTTGAGTTTGCCAATATCAAAGTGAAAAACCTTGATACAACTTTCAGCAACGGGTTTGATGATATTTTTCACGGAGCGCTCCCCCCGGCATGGCGCTTGACCCGACGGGTCGGCACCAGCGGTTTTGAAGTTGCCGATGACCGCAACGGCTGGGTCATTACCGGCTTGAAAGATTTCCCCGACTATCCAACTAAAGAATCCACCCACGTTTTTCAGCGCGCCATCCAACCGTTGAGCGGCGATTTTACCGCCACATTGGATATGACATATGAACTGCCGCCGGACAAAAGTTTCGTCGGCAGCGTCAGTCTGGCATTGCTGGATGCCAATAATCAGATCATTGCCCTGACCGGCATCAGCGACGGCAGTGCCGCCAAACCGGCCATGGCGGCGGCAACAGTGGGGATCATACGGCAGCCGTTGGTCAACATACCAGACAAAGACAGCAAAGAATTTATTATCCGCCGTCGCGGCGAAACTATCGACATTTTCTGCGGAGCAATGCATCTGGAAAGTGTAAAAGGCTCCACCGCACCAATCGCCAAACTCCAGCTGGCGATCTGGATCGGACGGCACTACGATAAAGATCAGAAGCTCATCAGCAGCTTTATGGATAAACTTGTTTTGCGGCGCATTGCCCTGATCGACCACGCTCTTCCTGATCCGATCCCCCAAACAGCAGATGTTCAGCGCAGCGGCAAATGGCAGCCGGGCAAGCCGATCACCTGGTATTGGGCAGGCCCTGATATGAGCGAAGAATTCGCTGCTGAACTGGCACTGGGTAATTGGAATACCGCCTGGGCATTCAACCGCAGCGAACTGGATATACTGCACAAATACGGTCTGCGCGGATTGGTCTGGATGAGTTTCCGCCCCGGCAAAACCGCCGACAGTCAACGCCGTTTCAAACTCTGGCTGGAGAGCATAAAGGATCACCCCGCATTTTTCGGCCTCTATCTGGCGGACGAACCGGACTACGGCAAAGAACTTGATCTGCTCGGGCAGGAAGTGGAATATTTGCGCAAAGAATTTCCCGGTGTAATGATATTTACCAATATGCACCCGCTGGGCACCGATCCCAAATTTATCGGCGGCAATGGTTCCAGTCGGGAAAATTACACAGCCTATATGCAAGCTGTTCTTGACAAGATCAATCCGGAACTTATCAGTTACGACAAATACACCTTTGCGCCTTACGGCGATGAATCAGGCTACTTTGTCAATCTGCGGATGATCCGCGATCTTGCCCTTGACAGCAACAAACCGTTTATGAATATTGTTCAGGCCTGTACCTGGACGCAGTCACGGCGGATAGTTCACGGTTCGGAATACCGTTTTCTGGCATATACTACACTGGCTTACGGCTCGCAAGGTCTTTCCTGCTACGTTTACAGCCACAAAACGCATCGCGGCGGCATGAAAAATCCCTTTACGGGCAAAGTTACAGGCCTTTACCATCAGGCGCGTGAAATAAACCGCGAATTTATCGCCATTGCAGGAGAATTACAGAAACTCCGCTCGCTGCAAGTTTATCACGCAGGCGAAATACCTTTTATGGGCGATGCCCTGCCCGAAGATGCAATATTCAACCTGGAACCGAAAGTTAAAAATTATTCCGACGGCAAAATCGATGCCATAAAACACAAAGCCGACGGCAAAAACTTCCTTTCATGGAGCAATCCCATTCAAGGCTGGCTTTTGGGGTATTTCGGAAAAAACAATACTCCCACTCACGTTTTGCTGGTGAATCTCGATTACAATATCGACCGCTCAATAACCTTGACCGCCCCCTCCGAACTGCAATATTTTGATTGTGCCAATCAAACCTGGCACTCTGCAACCGGCAGCAGGATCAAATTGGACCTGCCTCCCGGCGGCGGCAAATTGCTGCGTTTGGCAAATCAGGAATAACCAACCTTAATCTATAGAAATGATAGAAAGGATAACTTGTTTATGAAAAAAGTATTAACAACCTCGCTGGCACTCTGCGCAACAGCCTTGACCATGCAAGCTGACGGCATACTGCCGCAACCCGGCTCATGGCAACTCGGGCCATACGAAAATGCACAAGGTTTGATCGTATCCAACAACGCTGTTGTCGGCTTGCAAGTAACCGACCCTGCTGCCAAAAAGATTTACTGCACCGCCGAAAAGAAACTGTTTCCCGCCCGCGAAGGCGATTTTACTGCCGAATTCAAGCTCGTATACGATCAATATGACGGCCAATATATGGGCGAAACTTATTTGATATTGCTGGACGAAAATGACGGCATGATCGCTCAGGCCGGTTTGAATGACCGCTGGGGCGGAAACGGTACAGCCAGAGCATCCGGCAACACTCTCTGGGAGTGCGGCGCAGGCAACAAAGTCTTCCCGGTAATGCCGGTAAAAGGTACGATCAACTACAAGATCGAACGCAAAGGGCATGATATTGCTGTTTACGCCAATAATATCAAACTGCACGAACGCATTGCTTCGACTCTGCCCGTTGCCAAGGTACGGCTCTATTTTCAGGAATACCGCGGCAAGGATTTTCACCCCGCAAGTTTTGAATACCGCGATATCGAAGTAAAAAACGACTGCACCATCAAGGCCAACAGCGTTTTTGAAGATCTGCCTACCGCCGATTTTGCTCCGGAATGGAAAGTTGTCGAACGGCTCAATGCCGACGGTCTTACCATTGACAAGTCCAACGGCGAACTTACGGTGAACGGATTTTTGAATCCGAAAGCCGATGCAACTCAATACCGTTGTGTTCTGGAACGTGATCTGGGCAAAGTTGAAGGCGATTTTACCGCCGCGCTGGATATAAAATACCGTATGCCCATTCTCAAAGGGTACTATGTCAACGACTTTATGGGCGAAGTTATGCTGCGCATTTACAGCATCAGCGGCAAGCTGCTGGCAGAAACCGGGATCATGGATAAACAAGCTATCGGCCAGGCCCGCGCCGCAGCATATATCGGCGGCGAACGCAAGGGTGATGCTCTGGTAATTCCGCACGAACTGGCAAAGCAATTCATGATCCGCCGCACCGGTAAGAAATTCGATATTTATCTTGGCTCGTGGCATCTGGACAGTCTGGAAGGATCCGAAGAAGCAATCGGCAAGATCCAGTTGCTTTTCCAACAGGATTTTGAAGTGGATAAAGCCGGCAATAAAAAAATCTCTCAATTTGCGCCCTTCACTATCCGCCGTATCGCCGTAGGCAAAACCGCTCTGCCGGCGCCCCGTCCCGTGGTTGAACAGATCGACCGCACTAAAAGCACCTGGAAGCTGACTAAACCGATCGTCGCCTATTGGGCAGGCCCGATGATCGACGAAGAGTTTGCCCGCGAGCTTGCCGACGGCGGCTGGAATCAGGCATGGGGATGCAATATTTTTGATCTTGACGTGATGTACCGTCACGGTCTGCGCGGACATATCTGGATGACGATCGACCCCATTAATGAAGATAATATCCGCCGCTTGAAACTCTGGTTGGAAGGGCTGCGCAAACACCCCGCCATCCACGCGATCCATTGCAACGACGAACCGATCCCGAGAAAAAATATGCATCTGGCAGTGCTTAAAGTTGACTTTGTCCGTCAGAATGCGCCTGAACTTATGCACTTCAACAATATGCACCCCTTCGATGCCACCAATGAAGCACTGGGGCACCCCGGGGATCCCGTAACTGCTTATACGGCTTTTATGGATGAATATTGCCGGCGGCTGAATCCGCAGATCATGAGTTTTGACCGTTACCACTTCCATCCGCAAGGCGATAACGGCGGACAGTTTGCCAACTTTGCGCTGGTGCGGGAACGCGCCATGCAGCTTGACGTGCCCTATATGGCGATTCTGCAAAGTTGTTCATGGGCCAACTGGCGCCGCCCTGCCCGCCCCAACGAATACTACTATCTTTCCAACATTGCTCTGGCTTACGGCTACAAAGGGTTAAGCAGTTATGTTTATGCCTATTACGGTCATTGGGGAGCCATGCGCGACCTGCAAACCAACCGCACTACAGGTATGTACGAAGCAACCCGCCGTACCAACCGTGAGTTCTTTTCCATTGCCAGCGCCCTTTTCGATCTCAAAAGCATTGCCGTTTACAATGCAGGCGAAATCCCATTTATGGGCGTAGCGCTGCCTGACGATGGAATTTTCCAGTTGGAACCCAAACTCAAAAATGTACCGCAGGGCTTGACTCCTCCCAAAAGCCATCGGGCAGCCAAGGGCGATGCACTCAACAACGTGGAACCAGTCAAGGGTTATTTGCTGGGTTATTTCGGCAAAGATCCCAAAAAACCGACTCACGTTATGGTGGTGAACCTGGACTACGATGCCCGCAAAACAGTCACTTTGACCGCCCCGTCCGCACTGGAGCGTTTTGAACCGCACCAGAGTGCATGGTATCCGGTCGGCGGCAGCAAGGCTGAACTTGATCTGCCGCCCGGCGGCGGTATGCTGCTGCGGCTGGCAGAAAGCAAGTAATAACCGATCATTTTAGTATTAAGGCACTCTTTTCTTTGCCGCAGCAGCGGGAAATGGAAGAGTGCCTTGTTTTATTATCCACGATCACCAAACAGGAAAAATCTTTAAGCACAGTCGATTAGTCAAGACTAACTTCATGTTTATTCTTGCGCGTTTTTGCAACCTTGATATGTAGCGTATAAACAAATATTTATGATCGTATTTCCCCAGAGTCCCCCCAAAAGCACGCTTATTTTTGCAAAAAAATGCAAAAGTTTTGCTTTTTTTTGATTTTAAGCGGTATTTGATATTTGCAATGCACCTGAACAGGTGCTACTTTATGGGGTAAGTCTATTTCCAGTCGGGGGAATAACTATCAATAATCAACCACTAAACAGACAGGGTAAGCAAAAAGATGAGTTGCGGCCAGTTATCGGAAGCTGCGAAGGCGAAATTCGACGAGCTTGATCGTTTCATAGATTCATTCAATATAGACCGAACTGACGAACGGCGGCGGGGGTGGCTCATCCGCGCATTGCACCGCGCACAGGCTATTTTCGGTTACTTGCCGCGCGAAGTTCAGCAGCACGTAGCCAAACGGCTCTATGTTTCGGAAGCTCAGGTATCAGGGGTTGTGAGTTTTTACAACTATTTTACGACCAAACCCAAAGGCAAATATTGTATTGATATCTGCCTGGGGACGGCGTGCTATGTAAAAGGCTCCCAGAATATTCTTACCGAAATCGAACGTCTGTTGGGCGTCAAGGCCGATACCGATCCCACTCCTGACGGTTTATTTTCCATTTCCGCCCTGCGCTGCGTAGGCGCCTGCGGGTTGGCACCGGTAATGATTGTCAACGGCAAGGTCTATGGCAAACTTACGGTTGCCCAAGCTATCGATATTATCAATGAATACAAACGTCAGGGTTAATTAAATGAAAAAGATCACTTCTCAGGAAGAATTGCTGGCTTTATATAACGAGAGCAAAGGCCTGTTGGCCATGCGCTTGACCAACGAACACGACATCCATTCCAGCAAAAAAGAGATCCTGTGCTGCGGCGGTACCGGTTGCCATGCGTCGGAATCACTCAGCTTGATGCAGCATCTGCGCGAAGAACTGCGTAAATACGGGTTGGAAAAAGATGTTAAAGTTGTGCAGACCGGCTGCTTCGGGTTCTGCGCCCAGGGCCCGATCGTAAAAATAATGCCCGATAATGTCTTTTATGTACAAGTCATGCCCGAAGATGCACGGGAAATTGTGCAGAAGCATATTATCAGTAAAGAACTGGTTGAACGGCTGCTGTTTGTAGACCCGATGCTCAAGGAACGGATCCACGATTACGCCAAGATGTCGTTCTATGCCAAGCAGGAACGTATTGCGCTGCGCAACTGCGGTCTGTTGAATCCTGAAGATATCAACGAATATATCGCCAACGGCAGCTATCAGGCGCTTGCCAAAGCGTTGTTTGAAATGACGCCCGAACAGGTGGTGCAGGAAATTCTCAACTCCGGACTGTGCGGCCGCGGCGGTGCAGGTTTCCCCACGGGTTTGAAATGGAAGATCGCCGCCGGCGTAAAGGCTGACGAAAAATATATCGTCTGTAATGCGGACGAAGGGGACCCCGGAGCATTCATGGACCGCTCCATTCTGGAAGGCGACCCCCACAGCATTATCGAAGCCATGGCGATCGGCGCATACGCTATCGGCGCCACTCAGGGCTACGTTTATATCCGTGCAGAATATCCGCTGGCATTGGAACGTTTGACCAGCGCTATTGAACAGGCCCGCGAACTGGGTCTGTTGGGCAATAATATTATGGGAACGGATTTCTCGTTCAATATCGACTTCCGTCTGGGTGCGGGAGCATTTGTCTGCGGCGAAGAAACTGCTTTGATCCATTCGATGGAAGGCAACCGCGGCGAACCGACCACCAAGCCGCCCTTCCCTGCCAATATCGGCGGTGGTATCTGGGGATGCTCGACCAATGTGAACAATGTGGAAACCTACGCGTCGGTTCCGGTAATCATCACTAAAGGAGCTGAATGGTATCGCTCGATCGGTAACTGGAAAGCTGAGTTTGATGAAAACGGCAACTGGGTTCGCAGCATCAGCGGCAACTCCGGGACTAAAGTATTCGCATTGGCAGGTCAGATCAACAACGTAGGTCTGGTGGAAGTTCCGATGGGTACTACCCTGCGCGAAATCATTTACGAAATCGGCGACGGGATCTCCGGCGGCCGTGAATTCAAGGCCGTGCAGACCGGCGGCCCTTCCGGCGGTTGCATTACCGCAGAAAATCTCGATACTCCGATCGACTACGCCAACTTGCAGCGCATCGGTTCGATGATGGGGTCCGGCGGTATGATCGTACTCTCCGATAAGGACTGTATGCCTTCGATGGCTAAATTCTATCTGGAATTTACCAAAGATGAATCCTGCGGCAAATGCACCCCCTGCCGTATCGGCAACCGCCGTATGCTGGAAATGCTTGAAGAAATCTGCAACGGCAACGGCGACGAAAAGATGCTTGACGAGCTGGAAAAATTGGCAAAGACCATTGCTGATACAGCGTTGTGCGGACTGGGACAGACTGCACCCAACCCGATTCTGAACACGCTGCGTTACTTCAAAGATGAATATCTGGCACACGTCCGCGATAAGAAATGTCCTGCCGGCAGCTGCCCGAATCTCTATACGCTTATGGTCACGGATGACTGCGTCGGCTGCACCAAGTGCAAACGTAATTGCCCCGTGGATGCGATTAGCGGTGAGCTTAAGCAGAAGCATTACATCGACCCTGCCAAGTGCATCAAGTGCGGTCAGTGCATCGACAACTGCCCGAAGAAAGCTATTGTCAAAGGATAAGTGTGATTTATTATGGATACTAAAATGGTCAATCTTACGATCAACGGAAAAGCCGTTACCGTTCCGGCAAATTCAACCATTCTTGATGCTGCCAGACAGTTGAATATCAAGATTCCGACGCTCTGCCATTGCAATAAAATCGGCGGCTGCGCGGTTTCCAACAATCCCGCCTCCTGCCGAATCTGCGTGGTGGAAGTGGAAAAGCGCCGTAACCTGGCTCCCGCCTGCGCCACTCCGGTTATGGAAGGTATGCAGGTTCATACCAACAGTCAGCGGGCGCTGAATGCCCGCCGCACGATCCTGGAACTGCTGCTGAGCGATCACCCGCAGACCTGCCTGACCTGCGCCAAGAACCGCAGTTGCGAACTGCAGGAATTGGCGGCTGAGTTCGGTATTCAGGATATCAAATATGCAGGCGAACGCAACCGTTTCAAGCCCGACAGCTCCAGCGAAGCGATCATGCGCGACCTTTCCAAGTGCATTATGTGCCGCCGCTGCGAAACCGTTTGCAACAAGATCCAGACGGTGGGTGCGCTTACCGGTTACGGCCGCGGCTTCGGTGCCAAAGTCGGGACAGCCAGTTTGATTCCGCTGGCGGAGTCCAACTGTACCTTCTGCGGTCAGTGCGTAAACGTCTGTCCGGTAGGAGCGATCACCGGTATAAGCTATGTAAAAAAGGTGTGGGAAGCGATCAACGATCCTGCCAAAACCGTAGTAGTCCAGACCGCTCCTGCAGTGCGTGTGGCGGTTGGTCAGGAATTTGGTTTTGAAGCGGGTGAAGCTGTAACCGGCAAATTGGTTGCCGGTTTGCGTGCGCTGGGCTTTGACAAAGTTTTTGATACCAACTTCTCTGCTGACCTTACGATCATGGAAGAAGGCAACGAAATCGTTGAACGGGTCAAGAGCGGTAAGAATCTGCCGATTCTGACCAGCTGCTGCCCCGGCTGGATCAACTTTATCGAACACAATTACCCTGAATTGCTGCATATTCCCAGCTCCTGCAAATCGCCGCAGCAGATGTTCGGCGCTATAGCCAAGAGCTATTATGCAGAAAAGATCGGGGTTGCCCCCAAAGATCTGATCGTGGTGTCGATCATGCCCTGTCAGGCCAAGAAATACGAAGCTGCCCGTCCGGAATTTACCAACGACGGTGTGCGCGATGTGGATTATGTGGTCACAACCCGCGAATTGTGCAAGATGTTCCGCGAAGCCGGGGTCAACCTTGCCAATATGGAAGATGAACAGTATGATAATCCGCTGGGCGAATCCAGTGGCGCTGCGGATATCTTCGGGGTTACCGGCGGCGTGTTGGAAGCAGCCTGCCGTTCGGTCTATTATATGCTCAACGGCAAGAATCTGGAAGGCGATGCCATCAATTTCCGTGCAGTTCGCGGTCTGGATGGTATCAAGGAAGCGTCGATCCAGCTTACCCCCGACAAGAGTATCAACGTGGCAGTCTGCTCCGGATTGGGCAACGCCCGCAAAGTGCTGGATATCGTGCTTAAAGATCCAGATCGGTTCCAGGCTATCGAAATCATGGCTTGTCCCGGCGGCTGTATCAACGGCGGCGGACAGCCCTTCCTGCACGGCGACTCGGCGCTGCTTGAAAAGCGCATGAAGGGACTGTATACGGAAGATGAACGCAAAACGTTGCGTCTTTCCCACGAAAACCCCGATATCAAAAAGCTTTACAGCGAATATCTGGGCGAAATCGGCGGCGAAAAGGCTCATCACCTGCTGCATACTGAATATCACAGCAAGTAATATTCTCTGTAACAGCAATACTAAAAAACGGATTCTCCAAGCGGAGGATCCGTTTTTTTTTATATTGATTTAGAGTAAATCAAAGTGGCTGTTGCAAAAGAGTTTTGCGACACTTTTTTTGTAGTAATTAAGCTCAAATATGTAATATATCCGGTTATTCTGCGTTATATTTTTGCATTTTCTCATAAATTTGCTTTGAGGGGCAGCTGTTGGCATCATTATAAATGCGCTTCAAG
>SUWJ01000042.1 GCA_015061545.1 Lentisphaerota bacterium
CAACTTTGGCGACGGGTTTGAATTCAGTAAGTTTTATGGCGCTGGCCTTGAGGATATCAGCTTTTTTGACATAGAAAAGCTGCACATCTTTGACCGCCATCGGCACATTGGCAATCTTGCTGGAAAGACGGTCGTAAAAGATGATTTCGTTGGGGTCGCCGCCTTCGATACGGTCGTCAGCGCCGATCACCGAATAGTTGATGCAGTCGGTAACATCGAGGTGGAAGACGTATTTCTGATCGCGGGAGGTAAGGATACGCGAATCCAGTTCGGTGGCGCTTTCGGGCGAGAAAAAGGACATCAGATTGCTCTTGCCGCCGACGATGTTCCACCAATCTTTTTCGCCTTCGATAGTAGTTTCCATAAGCGAACCGCGCAGCAGCACACGGGGCGTGCCTTCGGCAGTGAATTTGCCCAGCGGCGTACCGTTGACATCAATACCCGTGTAGTGGTTCCAGCCGCCGACCGTTTTGGTGGCAATACGGCAGTCGAAGTACAACACAATGTTGTACCCTTTGCGCGGAACAACGCTTGGGAAGGTCACTTTGTGGGAATTTTCGACCACGCCCGGGGCAACGTTAAAGGAAAATTTTTCCTTGAACACGGGAGTTTTGGGCAGAGTTTTTGCTGCCGGCAACGCCGTTACGACGGCAAATGCAGCCAGCGCCATCAAGATTTTTTTCATTCTCAATTCTCCTTGGGTTATATCAAGAATAATTCGGTATATTAGTGGTTAAACAGAAAGTGCTATCTGTAAGCCATCCCGTAACAATTACAATATACTGCATCTTGCGCGGTTTGTCAAGGATGAACAGCTCAATAATCAAGCATTTTTCGCCACAAAAACAGCTTTTGCGAAAAACTTATTCCACATTTCCTCAAAAAGGAACAGCCTTGGATCGAAAGCGGGGGCAAGCAATCCTGATAAAAATATATCCCACAGCTTTTTTTTAATTGCAGAAACTATGGGATATATATATCAGATTTTTCGCATTTCAAGCGGAGTTGCCGCCAGCGTAAGCGCGATTACAGCTGGATGCCGTCCAGATATTTACCAATAGCAGTACCGTTGCTTTTCAGAGCGCGGAAATCGCTGTTGGGAATAAAGCTTTCCACATGACCGCCCAGCTTGCAGATGTTGACGTTTTTCGGGTGGTTATCCTGAATGGTTGCTGCCGAAGCATCCAAGCGGTATATATCGAAGAAAATAGCGTTGTCAGGACGGTCGCGGCCAACAATACAGCGGGCAGACTGGGCGCCGCCGTAAGCATCGCCGGGATGGTGGGTGCAAGCCGCAGTATTGATGAAAAATGCTGTATAGCTCATTTCGTAATTGGTGCGTTGCGTGGAATCGCTGGGGCATTTGAAATAGCGATTCATATATTCTTGATAATCAGCGTCGATCGCCGTAAAATTACCCTGCAAATAGCCGCCGCTGCCCAGCAAATAAGGAGCAGTGGTAACGCCGTTTGCTCCATGTCCCTGCAGCAAAACGCAGTTATTATTGATACAAGCGCTCGAGGCAGTACGTTTTCCGCAGGGAACGTGACTTTTGTTATCTCCTGCGTACATAACAATACCCAGACCGATCTGTTTGAGGTTGCCAATGCAGTTGGCGCTGCGGGCGCGTTCACGCGCTGCGGAAAGGGCGGGCAGCAGCATGGCTGCCAGAATGGCGATAATGGCAATTACGACGAGGAGTTCAATGAGGGTGAAGCTGTGCTTCACCCCGCCATGGCGGGATTCTTTCATGATTTCTACCTTTTCTGTTTGTTTGATTACTTCAGATTAGAAGCCTGTTGCTCCTTACTTTCACAAGAAAGTATATCATAAAAAAACAGATTGTCAAGGGCATGATTTCATTAAAGCCGCTTTTTTTTGAAAAAAATCTGCACGCAACCTGAAGCCTTATTCTCTTTTGCATTAAAACGGAATAAGTTTTCGCGGACATATTTTTGAGTACGGTTCGGAATTGAAATGCCAATGCCAATTCCTACTGCAGTTATTTCCGACCGTATTAGCGTATCTGCGGGCTTTTTTATGCATTATAAGCGGGAGATAAAGTTGAAAAAAATCAAAAATGTGCTACTTTATTTTATAAATACCTGTAACATAAATCCTGTAAACAAACAAACTGGAGAAAAGTATGAACACTCGTTTTACTCTTGCCGAAGTCATTTTCGGCAGCGCTATTGTCCTGCTGCTGGCAGCAATAGCTCCGCTGGCGGCAGAACAGGCCGCCGAAACCGCCAAGCTGACCGCCTGCGCCGATAATCTGCGCCAGATCGGTTCGGCAGAACACGCTTACGCCGCTGATAACAAATCCTTTATCGCTATCGGCGTAACCGCATTCATCCGCGAAGGCGGATGCGTCCGCGCTGCCACCTACAACGGCGACACTTCGCCCATGCTGCTGATCAACAAGGGCTATCTCAAGATCGAAAACAAGCCGGCTGCCACCGTGGCGGAGCGGCGCGAACGCTTCTTCCGCTGCCCCGAAGACGAAGTGAACTTTTCCAAAGTAGTTTCCGGCTGGAAACCTCCTTACCCCACCATCTCCTATCAGTATTGCTGGTTCACCACCCAGCAGGGGCTTGCCAAGAACTCCTATCCGCGTAAGCTCAAACCCGAACAGGACGATAATTACGGTCTGCGCGCCAATATCGACCGCGACGATCCGGGCTGGTACATTTTCTCTGACCTGATGAAAGCCACCAGCAGAAAATGGGTTATGCTGCCCGACGATAAAGCCAAGAGCAATCACTTTGAAGCGCTCAACTGCCTCTATCTGGGCGGTCACGTCAAAAGCCATGTGATCACCGAAGCCCACGAAAAGCACGTCACCCAGGGCGTCAACCGCTTTACCTTGTTCTACGAAGATGTGGAATAAGTTTTACCGCGGATAAAATCATGTAAAAGCAAGGGAGTGGAGAATTAAATCGTTCTCTGCTCCCGCTTGATTTCAGTGCTGTTTTCAATGCCAACCAACAGAGAAAATTATCAGATATACCGGCATTGGGATATTTTTCAAAATTTGAAGGTTTTCCGCCTTCGCCACGGCTGGGACAGACAAAGCAAAATGGTGATGGGGTTTGGGCTTGGCTGAAAAGTATTTTTCCCATCATCAAGCACCGCCCCTTATTGAAATGCTCTGTTTCCAACATTGGTCGATAATAAGATTGAAAATAATATCAATATATGTTTTCTAAACTTGAAGGGCACTTTTCTTTTTGTGACACAAAAAGAAAAGTGCCAAGAAAAGGTTTGGAAAAAAGGGGTGGAGTTTGAGGAGGGGAAAAATGACCTTTCCTCAAAAGGTCTTTTTCCCCTCCTCAAGTATCGCCCATTGCCGGGAGAACGTTTGTTTTAACTTTCATCAAATGCAGGAGACTTTATGCAAATAAAATTTATTGGCACCGGCGCCGCCGATTGGGATTGGAGCCGTCCGCTGGACGAGCTGCGCCGCGGCAGCTGCTGCACGCTGCTGGATAACGTTGTTTTGATCGATGCGGGAAAAACCGCGCTGGAAAGTCTGAACCGCAGTCAGGTGGATCTCTCTTCTATTCAGGCAATAGTGCTGACTCACTCCCACAGCGACCACTTCAACCTTGAAGCGGTAAAAACCATCGCAGCCGCTCCCAGAAGCCAAAAGCTGCAATTTTTTGCCGCTGCCGAAACCGTGGAACTGCTGGATGACTGCGTGGAAAAACACATTCTGCATCAGGGCAGCAAATTCTCCATCGGCAATTTAAACTTCACCGCGTTGCCCTCCAATCACATGGTGGAAAATCCTTACGAGGAAACATTCAATTATCTGATCGAAACCGCTGCTGGCAAACGGCTTTTTTACAATCTGGACAGCGCGTGGATCACCACCCGCGCCCGCCATTTGCTGCGCGGAACTCCGCTGGATATGATAATCTGGGATGCCACCACGGGCACCACCTTCTGCGACTGGCGTTTTGCCGAACATAACGATCTGGAAATGATCCGCATCATGCGCCGGGCAATGCTGAAAGCTGAAATGATCACTCCCGATACCGTGCATATCTTTGACCACATTGCCCGCACCCTCTGGCCCGCGGATCCTGCCGAACAGCTCGCCGCCGCCCGCCAATATCAGGGCATCATGGCCCAAGACGGAATGACTCTGGAGCTGTAACCCCCCCCCGCTCCCGCGCCGGGACAGCACAAACTCTACGGCAATAAGCAAGAGGCTGTTGCAAAACCTCATAAAAGGTTGCAAATCCCCTGTTTTTTTGTACAAATTTTTGTTTGCTGTCGAAAAAATCAGCAATCTTGAATTTATACAACAACAATAAAAATTATTGCAGGTAAAACGTTGTATCTCTTTTATATAAAATAAATTGGAATTGCTTTTATTACAAGTAATAAAAGCAATTCCGGTGAAAGTTTTTGGAAAATGGGGCGTGGGGAAGAGAACCTTTTTTCAAAAAGGTTTCTTCCCCACAAAACAGTTTTGCAACAGCCCCTGTAAAATTAATATCGGCTGTAATTATGCCTGATATTTTGCCCATTTGGGATCGTTTTCAAAAACTTCTTTGTAGAAATCTTTGAGCTTGAGATCCGCTGCAGCTGCTTCGTCCAGAATAATGACCGTATCAGGATGCAGCTGAAGCGCCGAAGAACTGATCATCGCTGTCATCGGGCCTTCGATGGCGGCGGCGGCGATAGCTGCTTTGCGTTCGCCGGTAATCAGCTGCAGCACCTTTTTGGCATCCAGCACCGTACCCACTCCGGCGGTATAAGCGCGGCGGGGCATGGATTCGGGCGGATTGAAGTAGATCTTGTTCTGTTCGTAGGTGGTGTTGTTAAGATATGCCACATGGGTACGGCTGGCAAAGCTGGTGCCGGGATCGTTGAAGCCAACGTGGCCCGATTTACCGATACCCACCAGCCAGAGGTCGATACCGCCTGCTTCGTCGATGGATTCATCGTAACGCGCGGCTTCGGCTTCTTCGTCTTCGGCAAGACCATCGGGCAAATGGGTGTTGCGGATGTCGATATTAACGTTGTTGAACAGATGTTTGTTCATATAGTAGCGGTAGCTCTGATCGTGTTCGGGCGCCAAGCCTGCGTATTCATCAAGGTTCCAGCTGCGCACCTGCGAAAAATCGACTTCGCCTGCCTGATTGAGCCGCGAAAGTTCGGCGTAAACATTTTCCATCGTGGCACCGGTGGCAAGACCCAGCTTGAACTCAGGTTTGGCGTTGATCGCATCGGCGATCATGCGGGCGGTAAGTTTTTCTGCATCAGCAGAAGTTTTGCAGATGATCACATCCATGATAAAAACTCCTTTTGAATAATTGTTGGTGAAAAGTATATATAGAAATATAACACAACTGCGTTTATTTGCAAGGTCGGGTAACTCAGATTACCGCATTTTTTGAGGAGTTTTGATTTTACTGCGCCGATATCGGGGGGGGCATCCTGCTGCAATTTGTCCTGCCTGCAAAAAAATCCATTTAAGTTCAGCATCGCCCTGCCGCGGCGTAATTTTGGGCAATTTGTACGATTCTGAATCGCTCAGATACGGATAAAACTTGCTTTTTTGCAAAACAGCATTATCTTTATTACAGGTTGGGTATATAATTTGAAATCACCCCGCTAATAAATCCATTTTTTGACATCATAGGAGAAAATGATTATGAAACTGTTGGCTCTGTTCGGTTTGGCAGCCTGTACACTTATAACTTCGGGCTGCTGCAATGTTTGTCCGGAAGCGGCGAAAGCTGAGGCGAGCGAATTTTTCGGCATGGCGCGCTCCACAACCTCCACGCCGCGTCACCGTTTTGTGGAAAAATACAACGGCTGGCACAAGCGTTACGATGCCAAGCGCAATCAGCTTTATGCCGCCAACAAAAAAGTGGATATGATCTACATTGGCGACTCCATTACCCACGGCTGGGAAAACCGCGCCAGTATGGAAGTTCAGAAGAAATTTTTCCCGAACCTGAACATCCTCAACCTCGCCCACAGCGGCGACCGTACCGAACACCAGTACTGGATGGTGCGTGACAGCGGTTTTCTGGATACCGCCCAGGCCCAACTGGTGGTGGTTCTGATCGGTACCAACAACATCGGTCACAAGGTTGCAGGAGTGGAAGCTACTGCTGCCGGGATCAAACTTATTGTGGAAACGATCCGCGCCAAACAGCCCAATGCCAAAGTGCTGCTGTTCGGCGTGTTCCCCCGCGGCGAAAAACCTGACAATGCCTTCCGCGTGCAGGTCAAAGCGATCAACGCCATGGTTGCGCCGCTGGCGGACAACGAAAATGTTTTCTTTGTTGACCTGGCAGATAAACTGCTGGAAAAAGACGGTTCTATTTCCAAAAAGATCATGCCCGACTTTCTGCACCTGACTCCCGCCGGATACACCATCTGGGCGGAAGCGATCAAACCCTACGCAGAACGTTTCTGCCGCTGATCGGAATATATTGCGGTGAAAGTGCTGACTGCGCCGACTGCGGCGGAAATGATCGTAAAAAAATCCCGCTTTCTCTCCGAAGCGATCCCCGTTGATTCGGCAGAAAAAGCGCGGGAGATCTGGCGCAGTCAGAAACTTAAATATGATAACGGCGGGCATATCGTATTTGCCTTTGCGGTAGGATCTTCGGGCGGGATCCAAGGTTGTTCCGACGATGGAGAACCCGCCGGGACTGCCGGCCGACCTATGCTGGAAGTGGTCAAAAACTGCGGCATTACCAATTTGATCATCACCAGCGCCCGCTGGTACGGCGGAATCAAACTCGGTACCGGCGGTCTGGTCAAAGCCTATACCGAAAGTGCCCAGCTGGCGCTGGAAAATGCTCAAACCAGAGATTTACAGCTGATGAGTCACGTCAATATGTATCTGCCATACTCTTTGCTCGACAGCGTAAAAAATCATCTTGCGGAGCTGGAGTTCGAGTATTTTGAAGAAACTTTTGCCGAAAATGCCCGCCTGATCGGGCGGCTGCCGGATACCAACTGCCCGAAGTTGGCCGAATTTTTGCGCGACCTGAGCAAAGGCGCCGTCCAACTCAATATCACCGCCACCTTGCTGGAATAAGTAAAAATCAAGCGCTGTAGCTGTGGCAAAACTGTTTTGTGGGGAAGAAACCTTTTTGAAAAAAGGTTCTCTTCCCCACACCCCATTTTCCAAAAACTTTCGCCGGAATTACTTTTATTACGGGTAATAAAAGTAATTCCAACTTTTTATATAAGTTTGCAGGCGTTCAGCGAATTCTACCGATTTTTTTACCAGGCGGGATTTTCCGGCAATGACCGGTTGAAATCATCCAGCAATTTCTGCTGATAGCTGCCCTGGAACTCCCGATTGAAGAACTTTTTCAAACCGTTGTTCAAGAGCTCGTTCCATGAATACTCTTCACGGCCGGGAATGATCGGGAAGAACAACGCGCCGTTTTTCTCGGCTGCTTTGTAATCGCCGGGAGCATCGCCAACCATAAGGATACACTCAGGAGCATATTTGCCTTCGGTGGAGTAATGGATATGTTCCGCCTTGGTGCCGTGTTCCTGACCGCAGATAAGATTGACAAAGTGATCCATCTTGTTTTCTGCCCATTCCCGCACCAATGCTTCCAGCGGAGTTTGGGATACCACGATCAGATCCGCCTGCTGCGAGGCACTTGCCAGCACCTCTTTGACTCCCGGCAGCGGCGGGACGCCATGCACCATATCTTTGACCCGTGCATTCACCTCTTTGCTCCACTCCAGCGCCTGACGCAGCGTGGGGCTGTCCACCTTTTCCAGATAGCTTTCCAGCGCGGGATTGCCAAGTTTGGATTCCATTGCCAGCCACTTTTCCAGATCCGCAGTATCCACCGGAGCGCAGCCGCGGGCAAGGATTTCGGGGCGTTGTGCAATCAGTTTCATGCTGTGATAAATCGCCCAGAAGCGGTTGCAGCCGCGCATTTTACTGTAAAGGTTGACAAATTCCCACACTTCGCGGGCATATTTGCTGGCAGGCTGCATATTATAGTGTTTGATAAATGCGGGGCAGAAGCACTCTTTGTGCTTTACTTCCATGCTGTCAAAAACGCAGCCGTCGCTGTCAAAGCCGATAAAGAACTCGTGTTTTTTCTCCAGAGTCTTCATTTCGTTAAGGTAATCGCGCATATCTTTTCTCCTTTATAGATTGTCTGACCGGATAATATACAATACATTGGCAGTAAAATCCAGTTACGATCAAACATTTTTTCTTCTGACCACCAGTTGGAAGCCATTGCGGGAAATAACTTCCACCGTTTCGCCGGCTTCAATAAAATCTCCGTCGCTGGCAGCATCGTGCCGCTGCGAACCGATCGACACCACGCCTGAGGGTCGCAACGGCGTAACGGTCACGCCTTCTGCCCCCACCAGTTCTGCCGCCGCTTCGCCGGCTTTGAAGCCTTCTTCTGAGCGCATAGATGTATTCAGCGCCGTCCAGCGGAAAACCGAACTGCGCGGCAGCACATAGACTGCCAGCAGCACCATCAGCACTACCGCCGCCGTCAGCGACAGCGTTATCACCTGCGCCGCCAGATTGATATTTTCCCAGCCGAAAGCGGCAAAGAAGCTGATCAAAATACACCCGATACCTAATATGCCGATCAATCCGAAACCGGGTATTACAAATATTTCCAACGCCAGCAGCAGCAATCCCACAAAAAAGATCACTATCGGTCCCCAGTCCGACGCACCGCTTGCCATATGTCCGAGAAAGAAGAGCGTAAGCGCCGCCAGACCTAATATACCCGGAACGCCGAAGCCGGGACTTTTTACTTCCACAAAAATCCCCAGCAAACCCACCACCAGCAAAATCCCGGCAATGGCCGGATATGCCAGAAATGAACCGATTTCTTCCATCAATGAGCGCTTGAATTCAACGACCTTACACTCCTGCAACCCCAGTTGACGCAGCAGATCATGCCGGTCGGCGGCGATAAAATCCACCACGTTGAGTTTTTTGGCTTCACCGGCGCTGAGAGTCAGCGGAGAAGATTTATCGTGTTTTATGCCGTCGCGCTCCTGCTCCAGAGCGGTGTAAGGATCTGCCATCGCCCGCAGCACCCGCACCGGGCGGTTGTTTTTCTGCGCCAGCACTTCCAGCATCTTGAAGAATACCGAAAGGAATTTTTCATCGGCAAGCCGTTCATTTTCCGCATTGCTGCCTGCATTTCCGCGTTTGAGCGACTGAAGTTCTTCCAACACTTTTTCCAACAGCGGCGACGGTTCGGCAGCAGGAGATTTTTGAGGAGTATCGCCCACTTGGGGAACGGTTTTGCCCGAATCGGGATCAACTTTATCCGCCGGTTTTTCAGTAACGGGGCGGCTGCCGCCCAACCCCATGGCGATCGGCATGGCATCGCCGATCAATCCGTTGGGTGATATAGCTATAGCATCTGCCCCCGCCGCGATTATCATTCCTGCCGAAATTCCGTTGGGATTGAGAAATACGATCACCGGAATTTGACTGCGCTCCATCAGCGAAAGATATTTGAATGCAGTTTCCACATTGCCGCCGGGGGTATCCAGCTCCAGGATCAAAGCTCTTGCCCGCGCTGCTTTGGCAGCTTCCAGCGCCTGTCGGAAGGTGTTGAACGCGCTATCCGACACCGCTTCAAACGCCCGATCCTGCGCCAGATAATATACCAGCGCTTCCGAAGCGGCGGGATAGTTCAACGCCGCAGCCGATGAATTGAATAAACAGCCTGCAATAAACAGCCCGATGGCAAGTAAAAATTTCTTCATATCATTCTCCCTTGATTGCAATCAAGGAAAAGATATCCCTTGCAGAGCTTTTTGCAAATATTATTTATAAAAAACTGCTGATTTTTCCACCCGGCGGAGCTGCTGCAAAACGTTGCAAGTTTCAGTTTTGCAGCAAAACAAGTTTCCTTTATACGCCCCGACGGACTTTATCGGGGCTAAACGGATCGCTCCAACCAATTAATCAGCGTTTTTTTCGACGGCTTTTACCGTCGGCGCGGAACGGCGCTCGCCGGGGATCGGCATATTGAGCAGACGTTCAAATTCCCGCTTGACCAACTCTTCCCGCCGCGACTCGCGGTCGGCAAGTTCGGCGCGGAAACGCTTCAGATCCAACTCCGCCTGAGCGATCCTTTCTTTCTGCTGTATTATCATTGCCTGAAAATCCGCTTCGATACGCTTGAGCAATTCCGCCTTGATCGGAGCGCGCTGATTTTCGGGCATGAGTTTATATGACCCCAACAGCATCATAATTTCAAAACGGCGGCGCTTGTTCTGATCCAGCTTGCGCCGTTCGGGATTCATTTCGCCGGGGGACACCCGCTGAACTGCCTCAGGAGCGGTGGTGGCATAAACCGGCTGCGACATTTTCATCCGCCGCGGAGTTTCGCGGTTCATATCTCCATGCTTGTGATCGATCGCATTGGAATCGCTACCCTGTGCCATGCCGACCAGCGACATAAGCATTGCCATTGCAATAATCTTTTTTATCATGATCATTCCTCTATATAAGGGTTGAATATTTCTATACTCCACTCCGGCAAATCAGCGGCTGCCCGCACCGATTTGCGGCACTCATTTTCAAAACTGCTGCTTTGATCCCACGCCAGAGTCATTTCGCTGGTTTCCCATGCGTTGGTCAGCAAATCATCGTCCAAAACCTGATACGCCGCCTGCCATTGACCGTTTTCCGGCATTGCCGATGGCTGCATCTGCCAGTAGAACCCGGCCAATGCCAACGCTGCCGCCGCCGCTGCTGCCCCCGGCATTACTGCAAAACGCAGCCAGTTGCGCTGCAAAGTTTTCCGCCGCTGCGCCTCTTTGCGGATCGCCGCCAGTTCCGGTATCCGCATCGGGCGCGGATATTCAGCAATCAGAACATCCTGCTGAAAGCGCACAAAATCGCGGCACGCACTGCAATTGGCAATGTGTTCCAACACCGCCTGATCCTGCTGATACGAGCCTTCCACAATCGCAACTTCGCACTCGTTACAGCTGATATTGCTTTTAACAGCTTCTTCCATATACTCACCTCATTGACATAAATGCTGCCGTAAAAACTTCAAACAATTGTGCATACGCCCCAGCGCAGTATTTACAGGGCAGCGCTGGATCTTTGCTATTTCCTTGAAACTCAAATCATTCTGCCGCATTATAAAAACTTCCCGCTGTTCCGCAGGCAGTCGGGCAAGGAGTTCTTCGAGCTGTTCATTCAACTCCTGAGCCCCCACCAGCGAACGGGGTTCGCTGGTAAAATTCACCTGTTCAGGCACTTCCCCTTCTTCAGTCAGCGCCCCGATTTTGGCGCGGCTCTTTTCGCGGCGGAAATGTTCCAGAACCTGATTGCGGGCAATGCGGAACAGCCACGCGCTGAATTTCCCTTCGTCACGATAATCCGGCAATTTGTTGATGACCTTGATCCACAACTCCTGGAAACAGTCATCGGCACTCATAACATCATTGCCAAGCATACGGTTGAAATAGGCATAAAGCGGCCGCCGATAACGCTCGAACAACATTTCCAACGCGCTTTCATCGCCACGCGCCGCCGCCGCTGTCAGCAGTTCATCGCCAAGTTGATTTTCCTGATTTTGCCCATACTCGCAATGCATCAACAATTTTCCTGAATGATTACTATTTCAGATAATACAATGCTTCTCCCGGGTGATTTATTGTCGCGGGAAACTTTTTTTCCTGAATTTTACTTATATGACCGTTTTGCGTTTATACCACGGCACAAACAGAAAATAAAACAAATTGGGCAATGCGGTACTGTAAGTTGCCAGCGAATACCCCAGCACCATTCCGTACAGCCCCATATTCAGCGCGACACCGAAAAACCAGCTGAAAAAGATCCGGCAGACCACGCCGTCCAGCAGCGCAATTATCAACCCGAAAAGCGCATTGCCGATACCCTGCACAAAACCGTTGGTGCCTTTCATTATCAGCAGCGCAGGATAATGCAGTAAAAGCGCGCTTACGATCAGCGGCGCCAGCTCCAGAACCGATTCGTCATCGGTAAAGAGCGCAAACATCTTGTCGGGGAAGAAAAAGAGCAGCAATCCGAAAAAGAGGAAAAATCCCCCGCAAATGCTCCACGCGTAGTAGACGCCCTTGCGGATACGGTCGATTCTGCCGGCACCGATGTTCTGTCCCACAATGGTAGATACCGCCATCATCACCCCCTGCGATATCTTGTTGGCAAGTTCATCCAGCCGCAAAGCTATACCGAATGCGGCTGCGGCTGCCACCCCCAGCGAATTTATCAGCGACACCACAAAGATCATCGACACATTGATCGCCGCAAACCGCACCGAAAACGGGATACCCAATTTCAGCAGCGCCCAGAGTACATCGCGCTGCCAGCGTAAAGTCCCAAGCGAAAAGCTCAACTCGAACTCCTTGCGCTTGATATACATATAATATATTGCCATAAACATTGCCGCCGCCTGACTTATCACCGTGGCGACCGCCGCGCCTGCCACACCCCAATCCCAGAGTGCTACCATCAGCAGATCCAGCAATATATTTACAGCTGCCGATGCCACAATAAAAACAAACGGCCGCACCGAGTCGCCCACGCCCCGCAGAATTGCCGAAAGAGCGTTATATACATAGATAAAAACCACCCCGCCGCCGCAGATCACCAGATAATCCTGAGTAGAAGCAAACGCTTCCGCTTGCGTGTTCATCCAGCGCAGCACCGTCGGAGCCAGTATTACCGCCGCTGCTGCCATGATCCCCGCCGCCGCCAGATTCATACTTATAAGTGTACCGATAGCGCTGTTGAGCCGATGCCGTTCATTTTTGCCGATCAGCTGCGATACCAGCACCTGACCGCCGGTGGCAAGCCCCAGACCGATCATCATAATAAACATTACCAGAAAGCCGCCGGACATGACTGCGGCGATCCCCTGCTTACCGACAAACTGACCTACAATTATCATATCGGTCATGCTGTAAAAAACCTGAAATGCGTTGGAAAGCATAAAAGGTATGGAAAACTTCAGCATCGGGCGGAAAAGTTCGCCTTGTGTAAAATCCTGAATAACAGCCTTGCTCATAATAGAAATTTCTGAAAAATATTTTAGGGGATCCTGCTTTTAATTTCGCCTTCCTGCGAGGCGAGCTTAAAAATCTGCCAAAATCAATCGCTTGAATTTTACTTCCATAACAATATATCACCATAAGATTTTTTTGCCATTGTTTATTGCAAAAATCCACGCCGATACTGCCGGTTACGCGAGTTGCTTATCCATATTCCCGGTGTTCCACAGCACAGCGGCTTTTTGAGCGCTTAATTCGGCTTTATACTTGATTTTTCATGTAAACAGACTATCTTATACAAGATATGTCGCTGAGTTTTACATAAAATTATCAAATAATCATAAAGGATTTATACCGTGAAAAAACTCTTTCTTTCAGCATTGGCACTGATGACGGTTTTTACTGTTGTCGGCAAAACGCCTGAACTCATTCCGACTTCGCAGGAAAAGCGTTCATTCAAAATTACACCGGGAGTGATTGAAAACTCTTACTCGTTTCAGCTGCCGCCCGTTGCGCCCCGCAAGGGTTACGGGGTGGTGCTGCGTTTTGACGGACGGGTTGCCACTCCCGGAGTGGGGGGCTGGAACCCTTACATCGGGATCGAACTCAACGGCACCGTAGTGGGCAAATTAACCAAAGACTCCACTCCGCGGCTGCTCTTCCGGGGCTTTACTATGAAAGCGACCAATGTGGAAAAAGATTGGTGGAATTCGCAGGGCGAAAAAAGCAATCTGATGGTATTTTTTGCTCCC
Source organism: Lentisphaerota bacterium (assembly GCA_015061545.1). Classification (GTDB taxonomy): domain Bacteria; phylum Verrucomicrobiota; class Lentisphaeria; order Victivallales; family Victivallaceae; genus SIG78. Next base: position 13,794 of record SUWJ01000042.1, read on the forward strand.
GAAAGCGCCACCGAACTGGATGCGCGGGTGTTGAATGCCCGCGAACAGAAATATGTTTACACGCTGGACGTGACCGACCTGGTCAACTATGTAACCTTGGGAGCCGATGACCGCATCGAAGGCAATGTACCCAACGAGTTCACCTTTTACGACCGCCTGAGCAGCAACTACACCAAAGTGCCGATGGTCATTAAAGACGCCCAGCTCTTTTATATGAAAATAGAAGATATCCGCAAAGCAGCGGGCGTTACCATGACCAAATTCGTCCCCGCCGCGACTGCAGCTGCCGAACTTGAATGTAACGGCAGCACCGTTAAAGTTATGCCCAACGGCGGTATAAGTGTTACCCGCGACGGCGAAACATTTTTTATTGAATCCAACTTCAGCTATATTGCCAAGCCTCAGCTCAAATACAACCGTTTCAACGTTGACGCCAAAAAAGCGGGCGATAAATCATGGCAGGTAAAAGTCACTCAGAGTTCGCCCGATACGGTCAAGGTGTACGGTTCTTTCAAAGATTATACCGTCAGCCGTACTATGAGTGTCAAAGATCACCGGATCAATGTGCAGGATGTTTACCTTAATAAATCCGCTCAGGATCTGGGGATCCTCTGGAGCCACATTGTCGGCAACAACGCTTTGCTGAATCCCACCAGCCGTATGGCGGGGCAGACCATGCCGCTATTGGTCAACTTTTTCGGCTCATCCAATCCCTCGCTTTACTGTGCCGGCAGCAAAAGCGGCGTAGGGCTGCTTGCCGAAGACACGGTCAGCCGCGCCCAGATGCAGTTCAAAACCATCGGCAACATTCAAAGTATGGGGTCGATCGGCATGGGGCTGCCGGCAGGCAAATCCCACACCCTTGACTGGGCGATCTACCCGCTGGCAAAAGGCGATTATTACGACTTCATCAATCAGGTGCGCCGCGACTGGAAAGTAAATTATACTCTCGAAGGACCTTACGGCGGGCATGATTACAAAGAAGTCTTTCCCAAGGCAGCCATCAAACCCGTGGCAGGATTCCACCGCTTCGATTACGGCGGCCGTCTGACCGATGAACAGTATCGCATCGAAGCACTTAAAGATATTGATTTTCTGCGGAAAACTGCCCCCGATATCAAACTGCTGGGCATGATCGAAACCAATCTGGTAGCTTTCGACTGCAGTAAGGTTCCGTGGGGAAACAAGTTCATCCAGCGGCCGAACAGCAGCGCTGCTTCCCGGAAAGGCCCCGGAATCAAATACGGTCAGGTCATGTCACCTGAACTCACTAAGAAAATGATCGAGTACTCGCCCTACCGCGACAGTATGATCTTTGACGAAAAAGGCCGCGGCTTGTACGAAAATTTCTTTGCCTTCAAACCCTATATCAGCATTATGGTTCAGCTGGAAATGAACAATCAGCGCTACAAACAGTTCATGGAACAGATTGAATTTATGATGGATAAGATCAAGCTGGACGGTGTTTATATCGACCAGTTCCAGCCCTACACCAATGGCGGCTTCTCCGAAAACCGCTGGGATGGCTACACCGTGGAACTCGCTGCTGACGGCAGTATCAAGCGCAAGCGTTACAGCTATGCCATTACCGGCGCCCCCGCCCGCGCCAAAATTATTAAAACTGTCCTCGACCGCGGCGGTATTGTTGTGACCAACGGTCAGCCCATGAGCCGCGAGGAACAGGGCAACGGCGTATTCGCCTTCCAGGAAATGGAAAACGACGATGTGAATCCGCTCAAATTTATGGATGTCAAGCCCCCCGAATGTCGCTGGCAGGTGATATCGCATCTGGGCAGCCCGCTGGCGCTGGGGATCCGCCCCCGCCGCTATCTGGCTGCAGGTGCCACGCCTGAAATGTATCCGCAGATGATTACCAAAGGTGTTATCACCGCGTTGCGCAACAGCGTACTGTTCTATTATTACACAATCGATATTATCAAACCGGGCCCCGCTCAAGGCAGTACCGCGCTGGTTGAAAATCTGTTCCCGTTTACTCCTGAAGAACTCCACGAAGGATGGATCAAGGGTAAAGAACGTACCATCACGGCGATTTCCGGCAAGTTCCCCGTCAACGGCAAAGAAAAGCCCCAAGTCCTCTACTTTGACAAAAAAGGCTTTGAACAACCCAATAACTTTGCTATCACCGGCGAACCCGGGAACTGGATCGTAGACGTAAAACTCAACGACTGGAACGAAGTAGCAATCATGATCGCCCGCTAACGCGAGCTGTCGGGAGATTTTGGGGGCGGAGGAAAACTTTTTTTCCTCCGCCCCAACTTGTCACGGCATAGCCCGCAGGGCTTGAGGAGGGGGAAAAGCCCTTTTCAGGAAAGGATCTTTTCCCCCTCCTCAAACTCCACCCCCTTTTGCCAAACCTTTTCGCGGCGCTATTTTTTTGCA
>SUWJ01000008.1 GCA_015061545.1 Lentisphaerota bacterium
CCCTCAAAGCAAATTTATGAGAAAATGCAAAAATATAACGCAGAATAACCGGATATGTTACATATTTGAGCTTAATTACTACAAAAAAAGTGTTGCAAAACTATTCAGAGTTTTGCAACACCCCCATTTCAAGTCTGACAGTATTAACATTTTACTTACAGCAGCGTGGTGCCGATGCCCAGCAGCGAACAGCTCTGGTAAACTATAAAAGTCAGCAGATATGCCAGAGCAAACAGCCCCCCGGCTTCGACCAGAGCCATCTTCCAGGAGTTCATTTCCCGCTTGATAATAGCCAGCGTTGCCAAGCAGGGAATACTCAGCAAGCTGAACAGCATTACGCAGAATGCCTGCAGCGGAGTGTAGTTTTTGCGGAGATGTTCACGCAGCGAATCCGATTCTTCGTCGGTTTCCCCTTCGCTGTAAAGTACACCGAGCTGGGCAACAAAGACCTCTTTAGCTGCCAGCGCACCGATCGACGCGGTGGTGATCTTCCAGTCAAAACCGATGGGGCGGAAAATCGGCTCCAGCGTCTGCCCGATGCGTCCGGAAATGGTGTAGGAAAGCATTTCCGCCTGCTGTTCAAATTCAATCTTTTCCAGAGCTTTATCGCGCTGGGTTTCATCGGTGATCTGTTGTGCGACGGAGGTCATTGCCGCGTAATCACGGTCAAAAGATTTTTTCAGCGGCAGCGTGTTGCAAATATACAAAACTACCGTTGCCCCCAGAATGATCGTTCCGGCTTTGTGGACATACATCTTGCCGCGATCCCACATATGCAGCAGCAGGCTTTTAAGCATGGGCATACGGTAAGGAGGCAGTTCCATAAGATAGATCTCGCCATCGCCTTTGAAGAGTGTAGAACGCATCATCCGCGCTGCAAACAGGGCAATGACCACTCCGATAATGTAAATCGCCCACATGGTGAACGCCTGATATTTGCCGGTAAAGAAGGCGGGAATTATCAATGCATAAATCGGCAGACGGGCGCTGCAGCTCATTAAAGGCAGCACCATGATCGTGACTTTGCGGTCGCGTTCGGATTCGATAGTACGGGTCGCCATGATCGCAGGTACGGTGCAGCCGAAGCCCAGTACCAGCGGCACAAAAGATTTGCCCTGCAAACCGAACTTGCGCATAACGCCATCCATTACAAAGGCGGCGCGGGCCATATAACCGGAGTCTTCCAGTATGGCAATGGCGAAAAACAAGAATAATATGTTGGGCAAAAAGACCAGTACACCGCCTACACCTTCGATCAAACCGACGGTTACAAAATCGCGCAGATAGCTCAGTTTATCTTCGGGCCAGATGTTTTGGATTCCGCCGCTTATCCAACCGAAAAATTCTTCGATCCACCCCATCAGCGGATCGGCGCAGATAAAGGTGAAATAAAACGTCAGATACATGATCCCCAGAAAGATCGGCAAGCCCAGATACTTATTGGTCATTACCGAGTCGATCTTGTCGGAAATCTCTCTCCGCCGTTCCGTTGACATGGTTATCGAACCTGAACACGCTCCCGCCAGCATGGCATAACGGCAGTCAGCCATAAAAGTTTCGGCCTGAATAGCGTGTTTGCTCCAGAGATGGGAAATTTGTTCTTCGACTTCGCCGTGAACACTTTTAAATTCTTCGATCCGCATCGCAGCGGTGTCGTGTTCCAACAGCTTTACGGCAAAAAAACGGGCTGGAATATGAGCATATTTGCTTACGTTCAAAGCATCGATCTTGTCGGCAACTGCCTTGATAGCATCATCTATATCGTTGCCGTAAGAGAGCATGGGCACGCCGTGATCTTCCAGCGAATTAAGCGTTTTCAGCAACGTTTGCAGCAGCGGTTTGACCCCGTCGGCACGGCAGCCGACGGTTTGAACGATCGGTGAACCGAAATATTTTTCCAGCTTGGGTATATCGTAGCGCATACCCTTCTTTTCGGCATCATCGCTCATGTTGAACGCCAGCAGCATGGGTATATGCAACTCTGCCAGCTGGGTGGTCAAATACAAGCTGCGGCGGGGAATGGTGGAATCGACCACGTTGAGGATCAGGTCGATCCCCGGTTTGGTCAGTTCCTGAAAAACCACATCTTCTTCGGGGGAGGAAGATGAGAGGGAGTAAACGCCCGGCAGGTCGATCAATTCGATTTCCACATCCTGCAGCTTGAAGTGTCCGGTTTTGCTTTCCACCGTTACGCCGGGATAATTCCCGACGTGCTGCCTTGCACCGGTAAGCGCATTGAATATACAGGTTTTGCCGCAGTTGGGGTTGCCCGCCAGAGCAATACGGAAATGTTTTTTCATAATTGATTCTCCCTTGCAGCTCAGCTGAGTTTGACCATAATGTTTTTGCCGTCGTTGCGATGCAGCGCCAGGCTGCTGCCGAGCAGTTTTATCCGCAGCAGTCCGCCCAGCGGCGCGTGGGATTCCATGCTCAGGCGTGTTCCGGGAACCATTCCGGCATCCGCAAATTTTTTGGGATTGCGCATGGCATTGCTGATTTCGGTGATGATTGCGCTACTGCCGATCGGCAGATCCGAAAGCGCCAGAATTTCGGGAGAAACCAAGTTGTTCATTTTTTTACCTCAATATATATAATTGTAACAAAAAACGCTGAAAACCCGGGCTGTTTCAGATTCCAGAGCAAGAAAGAATCTGAAAACAGCCCGGCAGTAAAACTTCAATAAAAATTAGACTCGCCTAAGTTATTCTGCAAAAAAATTTAACCGTTCAAATTGTACACATAATCAAACGGGAAATCTGTTCTGCTAATAAGTTACATCCAACTAACTGAAAATGCAAGTTAGACAATGCGAATTTTTCAGATTTTTTTACGGACAGCCGATTTCAAGCCGATTCTGAGGGTTGAAAAAGCAGAAATCAGCGTTGTGGAGCCGCAGCGAAAACAAGTCGTATCGTTCGGATTACTGGTTATCTTCCGGCAAAAATATTACCGGGATTTGTTTAGTTGGGGTTTGATTTGTTCTTGATTTTGCTTTTTTAATGTTGACAAAACTCGTGAGGCAGAGTATTGTAAACTCACAACAATAATCTTGTAACTGAATTATGGTGTTTATATGACAATTCTGCACAGCGCTGTAACCATGGGGAATAAACGCGCCTGCTTCACGTTTGGCGCGATTGTAATAATATTATTCACGATTGGTGAACTTGCTACTGATTTCGGTTGTATCCGATCAAGAATAAAAGAGAAAGATTCCCGGGCGGTAACTCAAACTGTTCCGCAAGTAAATCTTAATTCCATTATCGGGCAATGGCAGTTGATACAGCCCATTGAGTATGCCGTCGGGCAGACTCTCAATGTGGATCAGGCAGGAAATATTTCCGGATTTTCCGGCGTGAATAATTATCAGGGGAAACTCACGGATTCTTTCCGACAAAACGCTTTTGCTTTCGATGGTGCCGTTGCCGTAACTATGCGTATGGGCGAAAATATGGCTCAGGAAAGCGCTTTTTTATCTATGTTGAATCAAGTCAACTCCTGGCGGATAAATAAATCGAATCAACTTGAGCTTAAAAACGGCGATACTCTGCTTGCACTTTTCGGCCAATACCTGCCAAATCAAGATGATTCTGCCGTCAGGCGCTGACCATTGATGGTAAAAATATTGTCTTATACGGTTGCAAAAGATATTTTTTAATGCTAAATTAAATTGAATGTAATAAAAATTCAATCGGTGACAATATTATGAAAATATTAAATATTGCCTGCGGCGCAGTCGGCGCCTATTTCTGCGGGCGGTTGGCTCAGCACGGAGCGGATGCGGCAGTTTGTGTAAGGCGTGATGCGGAATTGATCCGCAAAGACGGATTTCAAATCAAAAGTATTGCAGGAGATTTTATTTTCCGACCGGCTATGGTGCTGGAAAACGCTGCGGATTACCCGGATACGGCTGATTACATCTTCCTTACCAGCAAGGTTCTGCCGGAAGCGGATCCGCTTGAACTGCTGCGCGGCGTAGTCAAACCCGGCAGCGTGATCGTGCTTATTCAAAACGGCATCGGCATCGAAGATCGTCTGGCGGAGGCTTTTCCTGAAAATGAAATTTTAAGTGCGGTTGCTTATATTGGTGTAACTCGTGTTGCGGCAGGAAAAATCGAACATAAAGGCGCAGGAAAACTCATTATCGGCAAATTCGGCGGCGGCGAAAGCAATGCCTGCCGCAAGCTCTGTCAACTATTTGAAGCAGCCGGAGTTACTGCCGAATACACTTGCAATATTGCTTTTTACCGTTGGAAAAAATTACTATGGAACGTGCCTTTCAACGCACTAAGTGTATTATCCGGCGGTCTGCTTACCGGAGAAATGACCGATAACGGGCGTATGGAAAAACTTTGTGCTGAACTTATGCGGGAAGTCATTGCAGTAGCCCATGGCTGCGGCGTTGAACTGGCGGAAGATATGATTGGAGAAAATATTGAGTATACCCGCAATTTTCCGCCTTATAAGACCAGTATGCTGATCGACTGCGAAAATCATCGGCCGCTGGAAGTCGATGCCATTGTCGGCAACGTAGTAAAGCTGGCGGAAAAACTCAATATCAATGTGCCGCATCTGGAAACAATTTACACGCTGCTTAAAGCCTTCGACAATCACGCCCGCACAGCTGGCAAATGACCGGAAAGAACCTGTAAAAAGTGAAAAATCTGCTTATTTTTATGCTCATCGGGGCACTCTACGGTTTGGTGTTTGCTCCCGTTTACGCTGTAGAGGCAGTCTGCACGGCTTATCCGCTGAAACTAATTACAACTGCTTTAACCGAAGGCGCAGGTAATGTAAAAGTTACTCACCTGCAGGCTCATGCTCACGGCTGCGCCCACGAATACACGCCATCGGCAGCGGATTTGAAAAAAATCCAGAACGGTAATATTATATTGATTGCCAACGGCGTGGGACTGGATGATCATATCGTAAAGCAGGCAAAGCAACTTAATCCCAAGCTGAAAATCATTTATGCCAATGCGGCAGATAAATCCCCTGCCCCCGTTGACGCCCATACCTTTGCCAGCCCGGACACGGCAGAGATCATGGCGAAAAATATCACCGCAGGGCTGATTGCTGCCGACTCAGCTAATCAGCAGCTTTATGCAGCTAATCAGCAGAAATTCTGCGGCAAGATGCAAGAGCTTACCCGCCGGCTGCAAGCACTCAGCAGCAATCAAACGGTATTCATTCACTATCCGGTTTATAAAAATCTCTGTACATTGCTGAAATGGCAAGTATTGACTTTGAAACAGGAAAAATCCGAGCTGCTCCCCCCCGGCAGACTTATTGAGCTGGTAAAACAAGGCAAAAAATCCCGTCCTGCTGCCCGATTGATCTTGTGTGATTCAACTGCCGATCCCGCAGTTCAGCAGCTGGCAAAAGCAGCCCAAGCGACGCTTCTGCAAATAGATCCGCTGCTTCACGGGGAGGACGATGCTCCCGCGGATCGCTTTATCGAAACTATGACCCGCAATGTTGAACAAATCAAAAAAGCGCTGAAAAAATGAGTCATAATTTACATAAATGCACCTGCCCCAGACATACGGCAATAAAGATTGACAATCTATCTGTAACGCTCAACAGCGTCAAAATCTTGCGCAATATTACCGCAGCGGTTCCACGCGGAGTCTGTACGGCAATCGTGGGACCTAACGGTGCAGGAAAAAGTACGCTGGTAAAAGCGATCCTGAACGAAATAAGCTACAGCGGAACCATCTCCTTCGGGCAGGATGACGGCAGTTTTGGTTCGCATCCGCCGCGCTGGGGATATGTGCCGCAAAAGTTGAATTTTGATCGTGCCATGCCCATAACCGCGCTGGAGTTTATGATTGCCAGTCAGAGCCGACGGCCGCTTTTTCTGGGCAGCAGCAGAAAATTGCAGGATAAATGCCTTGCGCTGCTGCACGAAGTGGAGGCTCCCCATACTGCCAATCGGCAGCTGGGCAAGCTCTCCGGCGGCGAATTACAGCGCATACTGCTTGCCACCGCCATCTTGCAGGAGCCGCAAATACTGGTGCTGGACGAAGTGGCTTCCGGGGTGGATTTTCAGGGCGAAAAACTCTGTTGCGGCTTGCTGGAAAAATTCCGCAGAGAGCGGAAGTTCACCCAGTTGATGATAAGCCACGATCTGGCTACTGTTGCCGCCCACGCCGCCCATGTGATTTGTCTGAATCACAGTCTGGTCGCAGCAGGACATCCTGCAGAAGTTTTGACCGAAGAAAATCTGCGTGCGGCATTCGGTATGCACGCCCGCACACCGATCATCGCCGCCCACAAGGAGATTTGCATATGTTCGGAACAGGATTGATCGAAAAGATATACAGCTTGTTCAGCTGTATTCCGCTGGAAGTGTTGCAATACAGTTTTATACAAAGCGCGCTGCTGGCAGTTCTGATTGCCGCCCTGCTGACAGCGGTTGCCGGAATCCAGATCATCAACTACCGCATGGCTTTTTTTGCCGATACTATTGCCCACAGCGCTTTTGCCGGAGCTGCGCTGGGTATATTCCTGCTGGGCAGCGCAGGGCCAATGTGGTTCATGCCCCTGCTGGCAATGTTGATTGCTCTGGGCGTGATGAAACTTAAACGCAGCAGCAATCTCTCCGGCGACAGCGCAATCGGAGTATTTTTTGCCATAACAGCCGCGGGGGGACTGCTGATGGTAAGTAAACTGCCCAATGCGGCCTTGCTTGCTCAAAACTTTCTTTTCGGCGATATTCTGACCATAAGTGCAAGGGATATACTAATGTTGATATTATTGGCAGCAGCTTATATTGTATTTCTGTTTTTTGCCAATAATGCCTTGCAAATCATGGCGATCGACGAAAATCTTGCCCGGGCACATCGGGTGCCGACTTGTTTCTACAGTTATTTGCACATTGCGCTGCTGGCGCTGATCGTGATTTTTTCGGTGCGTACCATCGGTGTATTGCTGGCGGGAGCAATGCTGATCGTACCGGCGGCGGCAGCAAGAAGCATTGCCCGCAGCGCAAAAGCTGTTTTCTACTACGCAATAGTGTTCGGAACTATTTCAGGAGTAAGCGGACTTTTGATTTCAGCGCAGGAATGGGCCAATACTGCCGCCGGTGCAACCATCGTTATTGTCAACTGCATTCTCTTTTTAATTTGCCAGCTGATAAGGTCTTTGCAGAAAGCTCTGATCCAATAAAAGCGGTACTTGAGAACAGAGCTTTGCAGCAAGAGCGGTAATCAGGTCTGAAGCGTTAAATGGTTGATTTCAGAAGTTGCACACAACCATTTCCGGATCATTCAAGTGGCGCTTTTTGACCACTTCCAGATACTTTTGTGCATCTTCCAAATGTTTAAAAGCCTTCAGTATGCAGCGGGGAATATCTTTGCGCACCAGATCGTAAACGCAATAATATCCCGCCGCAGACATTACCGGCAGCACCCAGCCGGGGCAATGCATACAATATATATCGCACACGCCTGCATCGTTATCCAGCACCTTGCCCAGACTGGGGCATCCGTGCATATAAAAAGTGTAAGATTTGCCATCTTCAAGTATAGCATCGGCATCGCAGTTTTCTTCAAAGATGATATGATCCCAATATTCCTTCATCCCCGTCAGCCCTTTTTCCTGAAAAAGTTTCAGGCAATGGGTCTTCTGGTGTTCGGCAATGGTGGAGTAATATTCATCAACGGCGGCCTGACCGCGCTTTTGAAGATATTTGAATACTTCGCTGTAGAACTTGACAAAATGATCGCTCGGTATCATGGAAAAACTCCTTTATTTGAACCGCAAAGTCTGACGGCAGCCTTTTTCCTGATGTTCGACAACTATTTCAAACGGAGAACCTTCGCACCAGACACTATTCATCTTCTCAGTAGCGTGGCAGATCAGCGGACGGTCGTCGATCTTTTCTTTGGCAAGCTGCCGCAGCGCAGGACATTCGCGCAATTCCAGAACCGCGGTTCCGTCGGGATTTTCCGTCAACGTAAAGTCACATTTTTCCCGCTCCAGATAGTAGCGCCAATGGCAGATAAGTTCGGAACTGTCGCCCCGCTGCAGCCGCTCGTAAATAGATTTATAAACCTTCTCGGCGGTATTGGTCAAAACTTCGTCAACAGCTTCCATACCAAAGTGATCCAGCAGATATTTCAAGCCAACATAGGTACTGCCGTGAAAATCCAAATGCACCTCGCCGGTGGAACAATAACGCATTTCTTCAGGCTTCATGCTAAAACCTTCCTCTTTTGATATTACAAACAACTTTCAAGTTTTTTATTGTCAAAACCTGAAAATATATCCTCTGAAAACGCTTTTTCAATCTTTTTCCGGAAAATTCCATTTTACCAGCGTCCGGTCGCCTTTATGCCGTTTCAATACCAGTTTGAGCTGAGCACGGGCATCTTCAATATGCTCGCAGATTGTCGTCTGACAACGGGGCATATCCAAACTGATGAGATCATAGACATAGTAATAACCGACTTTGCTCATCAACGGCAAAACCCAGCCGGGACAGTGATAGCAATAGAGCGGACAACTCCCCGCATCGTTATCCTGAACTTTGGCCAGACTCGGACAACCGCTCATAAAACTTTTGAGCACCTTGCCGTACTGACCGTCTTCAATAAATTTGTCGGAATCACAGTTTTCCTCTTTTTTGATCATCATCCAGTAGTCATACATTCCCTGCAGACCACCTTCGCTGAATTGCTTCAGACAATGAGTCTCCTGATGGCGGCTGATTTCGAGGAAATAATCTTCCAGATGTTCGTGCCCTTTATCTTCCAGATACTTGAAAATTTCGTTGTAAAAACGGACAAAGTGATCGCTGGGAATCATAAACACTTTTCCTTGTATAAAGTGTTATCCTGAATCAACAGAATAACACTTTAACTTGTCAACGGTTGGATCTCACTTGAGCAGCCACGCTTTTTCAGCGCGGATGACTTCATCAATATCTTTGGAACATTGTTCCGAAAGCTGATAATTCAAATAAGTCTTGGCGGTGTTGAACACGCCCAGCCGCACCATTATCTCTTTCTGCCCTGCCATCCAGCACTCGATGGACTTGCCGCCGAAGATCTTGAACATAACTTCCGCCAGATGACTCTGGATTGCCTGAGTTTCGTCAAACTTGCCTTCGGCTGCCAGTCGGCACATTTCTGCAGCGTAAGCACCGTTAAAGCAGCCGCCGCCGAACAATACGCCGTCGTACCCGGCTTTAAGATAGGTCACACAGTCAAACTCATCGCCGCACAGCACCGCCAATTCACCGTTACGGCGCTGTTTGGCTGCCATGATCGCCTGAGTAAATTCCGTCATGCTGGCGGAATCTTTACACAATATCACTTTGGGATTATCCAGCAAACGCCCCAGCACTTCGGGATCAACATAGACGCTGGAAAACTTGCCGCGATTGTAGATACCCACCGGGATCTGACTGGCTTCGATGACCTGAGTATAGAGATCGTAAATAAAATCGCCTTTGGCGGCGTTGAGCTGGAAAAACGGCGGGGCAATTACCGCTATATCAATAATATCCTGATAGCGCTGCAAATTTTCGATCATCCGTTCTGCCGAGTTATCAGTTATCTGCATCGCCACGGGGATCCGTCCGTCCACATAACGCACCGTCAATTCCGCCAGACGCATCCGTTCGGCATCGGGCAGAAACGGGCCTTCCCCGGCGGTTCCCGCCAGAAACAACCCCTTGATGCCCAGTTTGATCTGGTGTTCAACCAGCTTGGCAAGCGCATCACGATCCACCTTGCCATCCAGCGTCAGCGGAGTAGACATTGCCGACCAGGCACCTTTGAATGAATCCATCGAAAATTTCATCTTGATATTCCTTTCCATACGAAACAAGGTTATATGTAGTATTTATTTTTGCTACATTTAAGATAATCACAAAAAGTGAAAATACAAATCACAAATTAACAATGTTGCTACTTTTTTTATATTTTTGCTATAAAAACGGATAAGGCGCATATTTAGAATAAAAAAAATATCGAATAAGATTTGAATTTTTCTATGAAACGTGCAATATTATCTTATGCAGAAAAATAAACGTAAAACTTTGACCGATCAAGTGGAACAGCGGATATACGAACATATCCGCGAGCATGGTTACGCTTTTGGCGACCTGCTGCCCAAAGAAGAGGAGTTTGCCGCCGAACTTTCGGTGTCGCGCACCATCACGCGGGAGGCTTTGAGCCGCTTGAAAGCGGCAGGAATCATCGAAAGCCGCCGCAGACGCGGAATGATCCTGAAAAAGCCCGACCTTTTTGCGGGGCTTGATAAACTTATCCATTTTAATATTCTGGACGAAACCGCCCGCAAAGAGTTTGCTGAACTGCGGCTGGTCATCGAAATCGGCTTATCGGATTTGATCTATATGCACAAAACGCCGGAAGCCCTTGACGAGCTGGAGAAAATCGCCCGCCGTTTTATCGACAGCAAAGAACACGGCAAGATCGAGCAGGAGTTTCACCGCCGATTGATGGCGATGAGCCAGAATCGGCTGATCGACCGCTTCCAACTGCTGTTGGATTCAGTTTTTGTTTCCGCAAAAGAGTTGTCCGAAGAAGTGATGAGTCAGGCCTACGGCGACCATATGGAAATCGTTGAAGCGTTGCGCAGCGGCACGTTGGCGGAGTGGCGCGAGGTAGCCCACCAGCATTTTACCAATTATTTCTGATTTCTTCCGCCGGCAAGGTCTGATTTTTTTTAACGCCCTGTCCGGTTCACTCTGAATTGTGATGGTTGATACGCGCCTGCTGGCGGTCAAAAATAAACATCTGCCACGCATTGAAACTGTTGTGCCACAGAACATAACTTATTACCCCCATTGCCGCCAACGGGCCGGCATAAGCAAATGCCAGATAGATGGTCAATGTGGTATTTTTCTGCCCCAGACTCTGGCTTGCCTCCCGCCGCAAACCTTTTTCGCCCAGATAGTAGCCCAAAGTAAAGTTCAGCGCACAAATCACCATGGCAATCAAGCAACTTTCCACAATAATCCAGCGCGACAACTGCGGATTATTCTGCAGAAAATGCATCGCCGAAGCTGCAATGATAAACAGGCACAAACTCCATAATCCGAAGGTGGCAGTAGCAAGTTTCTGCGGCAGATTCCGGGCCTCAGGATAAAATTTCCGCAAGATCACAGCTGCGGAAAACGGCAGCAAAAGCAGATAAACCAGCGTTTCGGCCACTTTCAACATAAATTCCATGGAGCTGTTGCCGCACACCCACCCCAACAGCCACGGCATAACCAGCGCAATTCCCACATTGGTAGTTACAAACGAGGTTATCACATAGCCCACATTGCCCCGAAGAAAACTCATCACCACCGCCGCTGCCGTAGCCGTAGGGGTAACCGCTACAAAAAATGCCGACTGCGCCAGAGTTTTATCTTTGAACAGCCACAACACTATCCAGTAACAGCCGATTCCCAGCAGCAGATTGACCGCCAGCAGCATAAAATGGGATCGCCGCAGCTTCAACTCCTTGAAATCCAAACGCAAAAATACCATAAAGAGCATCACCATCAGCAAATAACGGATCAGAAAATTCAGTCCGTTGGCTTGCGGAAAGATCACTCCCAAACTCAATGGCACAAATATCATTGCAGGACGGATCAATGTTTTAAGCATAATAAAAGATTCTGTATAAACTGTTCAGAAAAAACCAAAACGTTCTGTTTTCCCTGAAGGGTGGTTTCTTGTTGCAAGTTTGATATTTTAACTCCCCCGCAACAGAAAATATAACCAACAAAAAAAGGCGACCGCAGCCGCCTTTTTTCTATTGCTGAACGCTCAAGCTCAGCCGTTGCGCTTTTCAAATTCACGCATGAAGTCGATCAACGCATCAACGCCGGCCATGGGCATGGCATTGTAGATGCTGGCACGGCAGCCGCCGACGATACGATGCCCCTTGAGCGAAGTCAAACCCGCCGCCGTGGCTTCTTTGACAAACTGGGCATCCAGCTCTTCGCTGGGCAGACGCCAGACCACGTTCATCCGCGAACGGCTTTCCTTCTGAACAGGAGTGGTATAGAAATCGGTGCTGTCCAGATAGCCGTAGAGTTTATCCGCCTTGGCATCGTTGAGCTTTTCGATCGCCGCAATACCGCCCTGCGCTTTGAACCAGTCGGTCACCAGCGCCAGCAGATAAATGGCAAAGGTCGGCGGAGTGTTGTAAAGCGAGTTGTTTTCGCTATAGGTCGAGTATTTGAGCATGGTCGGCAGATTCGCCGGAGTGCGTTCCTGCAGATCCTTGCGCATGATCACCACCGCCATACCGCTGGGGCCGAGGTTCTTCTGCGCACCGGCATAAATCATGCCGAAATCGTTGACATTGACCACCCGCGACATAATATCGCTGGACATATCCGCAATCAGCGGAACATCCACTTTGGGGAACGTGCGGTACTGGGTACCGGCAACGGTGTTGTTGCTGGTAATGTGCAGATAAGCAGCATCGGCAGGAGTGGCTTCCCAGCTGGAAAATTCAGGAATATACGCGTATTTATCAGCCTTGCTGGAGCAGACGATTCTGGCATTGCCCAGATTGGCAGCTTCTTTGTACGCTTTGTTGCTCCACACCCCCGTATCGGCATAGTCGGCAGTTTTGCCGTTCAGCAGGTTCATCGCCAACATGGCAAACTGCATACTGGCACCGCCCTGAATGAACATGACATCGTAATCATCGCTGATATTCATCAGTTCTTTGACATTGGCAACCGCCCGTTCGATAACTTCGGTAAACTGCTTGCCGCGGTGGGAAAGTTCGATAAGACCGCTGCCGGATTCCTTAAAATCGCAAAATTCAGCCTGAGCGATCTTCATTACATCCTCCGGCAGCATAGCCGGACCGGCACTGAAGTTGTAAACCTTCATGATCTTCTTCCTTCCTATTTATAAAATGGAGTTGTTACAAATTCTTTAATGAACTAATAATATAGCACATCTAAAAAGTTTTTCAACCTATAGAGTAAAAAAATATCGAATCAGCTTAATATTTGCAAAAGCACCTTTGCTGAAGTATATTAAACAAATTTTTTTCTCAGCAGGAGTTTTTTATGGCAGAACAAGTGATCTGGTCAGGCGCCAATCTGCGTTACAGCATCGGCACCCAAACCATTTTTGATAATACGGAATTTTCCATTGCCGCAGGCGAAAAGGTGGCGCTGGTGGGTCGCAACGGTTGCGGAAAATCTACACTGCTGAGTGTTATCAAAGGCAGTTTGATCTTGCAGAATGCTCAGATCAGCAAGATGCGCGATCTGCGGATCGCATCGCTGGATCAGGAATTCAATCTGCCGTTGGATACAAGCGTAAAGGATTGCGTGAAAAGCGGTCAGGAATATATTTATCGACTCCTTGCTGAATACGAAAGCGCCGACTGTCCGCCGCAGCGGCATGAAGATTTGGAGCATTATCTGACCATGCACGATGCCTGGCACCCGGAAAGTCTGTTATCAGAAGTGATGGACAAGCTGCGTCTGGAGCGATCGGATGAACTTGTGCAAAATCTCTCCGGCGGCGAAAAGCGGCGGGTGGCGCTGGCGCGGGCGATCGTATCGCAGCCGGATTTGCTGCTGCTGGATGAACCGACCAACCATCTGGATATAGAAACGGTCAACTGGATCGAAGATTTTCTGACCGCTTACAACGGCACCACGCTGCTGGTGACCCACGACCGTTTTTTCCTTGATCGGGTGGCAAACAGTATTGTGGAACTGGATCACGGCAAATTTTATCGGGTGGAAGGTTCTTACGCGGACTTTCTGGCATTCAAAGCCGAGCGCGAGGCCAACGAAGATATTATTGAAGCCAAGCGCAAACACTTTCTCCGTTCCGAAATCGAATGGGTGCGCCGTTCCCCCAAAGCACGGCTGCGGCGCAATCTGGGGCGGCTGCGCCGTTACAACGAAATTGCCGCTCAATCGGGTCCTGAACGGACGGGGGAAGTCGAGCTTTTGATCCCGCCCGGCCCGCGCTTGGGCAATATGTGTCTTGAAATAAAGAATATCTCGAAAAAACTGGGCGGAAAAACGCTGTTTGAACCCTTTTCGCTGGAAATAACTCCGGGCAGAAAAATCGGCATTACCGGCTCCAACGGCAGCGGTAAAACCACATTATTAAGGATCATTACCGGGCAGCTGCCGCCGGACAGCGGCAATATAAAAATGGCACCGCAGGTGGAATTCAACTATATAGATCAGAACCGGGTGGTGCTGAACGAAGAAAATACCGTCTACGACGAAGTTGCCGAAGGACGCGACAATATCCGTTTCGGCAGCGATACAATAACTGTGCGCAGCTATTTGAGAAGATTCCTGTTTGAAGACGAACGGATCAACACCCATATAAAGTATCTTTCAGGCGGCGAAAAAGCCCGTATCATATTGGCAAAAATCCTTAAAAAAGGCGGCAATTTTCTTATTCTGGACGAGCCGACCAACGACCTTGACCTGTCCACATTGCGGATGCTGGAAGAAGCCTTGAGCAATTACAACGGCACCATACTGCTGGTCAGTCACGACCGCTATTTTCTCAACCGTATTTGCGACGGGATCATTGCTCTGGACGGTCAAGGCAAACTCTTTTACACTCCCGGCGATTACGACTATTACCTGCAGAAGCGTCCCGCAACGGCAACGACGGAAAAGAAATCCGCCGCCGCGCCCGCCAAACCCGCCGCGACGGTTTCCGCAGCGGCAGCCCCGGGCAGAGAAAAGGCGCGCAAACTGACCTTCAGGGAACAAACCGAATTCAAAAAACTGGAAGAATCGATCCCATTGCTGGAAGCGCGTATTGCCGAAATAGAAAATATTTTTCAGGAACCTGATTTCTACAGCAAATACGGCAGCCGTACCAACGAACTGAATACCGAACTGGAACAGCTCAAAAAACAGCTTGATTCCGACAGCGAACGCTGGCTGGAATTAGCCGAGTTTGCCTGAGCATTAATTTGAGGAGCAACTCTTGTTATGAACAACGCTTATGAACTTTTTACCGCCGTACCCAAACAGCACAACTGCGCGCAGGCGGTCGCCGATGGATTCGGTGACCACGCGCTGTCGGCAGCTATGAAAGTTTGCGGCGGCGGCAACGCCCCTTACGGTCGCTGCGGAGCATTGCATGCAGCATTGCTACTGACCGATCAAGCCTGCCATGAAGAACTTATCCGTGAATTTACCACGGCAGCAAAATCCGAAAAATGCAAAGAGATCAAAGGCTCTGCCGAGCCCTTCCCCTGTGCTGAATGTGTGCGTCTGGCGGCGGAACTGGTAGAAAAATTCCGTTCGTAAAATCAGAACTGTACAGCTCCGCATCTGCCCATTGGCGATTTATTTATCCTACACGGTAAAAAGTCAACGCTTTTTACTTTTGGCAAGCAGGATCGTATGCAGCGCAAAAACGATCCCCACCGCGCTGGCGGCAACGTAGATCGCGGAAAACACCACCGGGATCACCGCCGCTTGTGCTGCCGGTATGGAACAGGCTTTAAGTATTTCACAATAAGCCGCATCGCGCACACCAAGCCCACCGGGAGTCAGCGGCAGCGTGGCAGCCAGTTCGCCGATACTGCCCGACAGCAGCGAGCCGACAATATTATTCATCAGGTAAGCTCCTTCCCCCGCCAGACAAGCCGAACCGATCAGAAAAGCCGCCAGCGCAAAGAGCGGAAAAGCCACAAACCCCGAAAGCAATACACACTCCAATACACTCTTCCACGCCGGTCGGTAAGCTGCCAGCGCCGCTTCGATTCGGGAAAAGCCCCCACGGCTGATACGATCCAGCAAATCAAAACAAGCCTTCAAAAAGCGGATTTTCAGCACAATATCGCAGCGGAACGCCATCAATGCCGCCAGCAGCCCCAGCGGAGATACAACTACGATCATCATCAGCAGATGCCGAAACCATTGACTGCTGCTTAGATTGCAAGCCAGCGCTGTTACTGCCGCAATCAGCGAAAGGATCAACAAACCGCACAAGCCGCAAACGCGGTCGATCAAAACCGAAAATACCGCTGCAAAACGGTTACCCTCCCCCGCCCGTGAGGATATGAGTGCAGCTTTGACCACATCGCCTGACACCGATCCACCGGGAATAAACAGCGTATAAAACAATCCCTGCAGCGTCAGCGACACCGCCTCGGTCAGTTTGGTACCGATGCCGATCAAACGCAGCAGCAGCCACCAGCGGATCCCTGTCAGAACGTGCTGCAGCAATATCACCGCAAAAGCCGCCAGCAGCCAGCCCCATGCCAGATCAGAAAACTGCTCTTTCTGCACGCCGCCGCGAAAGATAACTATAGAAATAATTGCCCCTGCCAGCAAAAGTTTCAGCGCCATTACCAGAAACTTATACCAGCGCTGTTCCCGACAGCGACTGAACTTATTTTTCAAATTCAGCAACCGTTACCCCCTGTTCTGAAAAGGATCGCTTGATCGGCCAGTCCGACGGATAAGCCGCCTTTTTTGTATCGCGGCAAATTATATAAAAAACCCGCCGTGCCCCTGTATCTTCCAACAGTTCCGTCAATTTATTTGCGGGGTAATAACGCCCTTTGTACTCATCGGGATACTTGGTAAAAGCATAGTTGAATTCACCGATTCTGCCCAGCACGATCAAATCTGTACGGTGCAGCACCCAGGCAACGGCAGCCGCCGCAGCACGATCGACCACCACGGCATCGCCCGGCATGATCTCCGCCGTCTGACACAATTTGCGCAATGTTTTTTCCGGCATTTTATCCGGATTTGTCGAATCGCTCAACACCGCAGGTGCGCTCCAGAAGGTTATCAAGCCGAATGCCGCCAGCGCCAACGCAAGCTGCAGCAATATGTTGCGCTTGCTATGCAGCAGCAAAGCGCTGCCGCATACAGCTGCCACCGCCGCCGCAATCAAAGGCAGCGGATCAAGCGGATCGAATATCGGCAGCGTTTCCACCAGCTTCACCCGCCATACACCCAAAAACACAACTGATAGCGTGGACAGAACGATCAGCAGCCACGCCCAGACGGAACAGGAGATTTTCAGAAACTTTTCCGTCTTTTCCTGCGCATTATCCATTGCCGCAAGCAACGCTCCGGCAATCAAAATTGCCAGCGGCGGAAAACATGGCAGAATATAGGTACCCGTTTTGCAGCTGGAGGCAGAAAAAAGCAAAAACGGCATCACGCTCCAGCAAAGGCAGAAACGCACGAGTTCATCACTCAAAAATGATTTTTTCACTCCCCGCCACGCCGTCAGCAGCAGCAAGCCGCCCGGCAGCATACCGCCCAGCAGAATCGGCACAAAAAACCAAAACGGCTCCGGATCGCGGTCATAAGTACCCGAAGTAAACCGCTTGACGTGTTCTTCGATAAAAAAGTAATTCCAGAAATCAGGTTCCTCTTTCCAGATGGCAATACTCCAAGGCAGCGCCAATGCCACCGCCATTACCAGCGGCAGCCACGGAGTAGTAAAAAACTTTTTCCAATCTTTCTGCCAGATCAGAAACGGCACGATCACCGCCACCGGCACCGCAAAAGCCAGAAATCCTTTAAATAAAAATGCCGCACCAGCCGCCAGCCCCGCCAGAAGCAGATAAAATACCGCTGAAGTTGTTTTCTGCGCCTGACACGCCAGAAAATATGCCCCGATGCACCAGCTCAGCGCCATGGTCAGCTGCGAATCCAGCACCGCAAAACCGCCGACTCCCAGCACCATGGCAAAGCTCAAATATATCATACTTGCCAGCGGTGCCAGCCAGCGGTTACGGTTGTTGCCCACGCAAAGTTGGTAGATCATCAGCATTGTGATCCCCACCGCCAGCGCCGACGGCAGCCGCACCGCAAAAGCGTTTTCGCCGAAACATTTCATCGACAGCGCCGACCATTGATAGCCCAGCGCAGGTTTTTCAAAATAACGCGCCCCGACCAGCAGCGGAGTTGTCCAGTTGCCGCTGGCGATCATTTCGCGGGGAATTTCCCCGTAGCGGAATTCGTCCGGGCGCATCATATCGCGCAACCCCAGCGGCAATATGTAGCAAAGGATAAAAAATCCGCTCAACAATGCCAAGGCTGTAATATGAAATTTGCGCTCCGACATCTTTTTTTCCATATCCATAAAAAACTCCCTTACTGCAGCAAAAACCACTTTACTCCATAATATACATTATGATTTTTATCAGCTTTTCAACATTGGATTAATCTTTGTTCATATTCAGTTCTGCAAGGGCAGCTTTACCCAGACAAAAGTCCCTTCATTGGTCTGACTGGAAATTTCCACCGTTCCATTGTGAGCAGTAACGATCGCCTGTACCAGACTCAAACCCAACCCGTTACCCGGCAAGGTGCGGCTGCTGTCGGCGCGGTAAAAGCGCTTGAACACCTGCTGCAGCTCCTGTTCGTTCATTCCGCAGCCGCTGTCGCGCACGCTCAATGTAACGCTGGAGTGTTCCAGCTGCAAACCAACTTCAACCATTCCGCCGCTGCCGGTAAATTTGACGGCATTATCCAGCAAATTGGCGATCAACTGCTGAATCTTTATCCGATCGCCGTAAAAGATAACCGGCATTTCGGGAACCCGGCACTTGAGGCTGATTTGCTTTTGATCTGCCAACATTCCAAAAAGACCGATGGATTGATCCAGCAATTTTACCAGATCAAACTTTTCCATCCGCAGCTTATCAGTACCTGATTCGGTTCTGGTTATATCCAGCATGGTATTGATCAGCGTCAGCATCCGCCGACACTCTTCCACGTTGGCAGCAAAGGCATTTTCGTAATCTTCCCGACTCATTTCCCCGGTTACGGTCAATTCCGCCCGCCCCAGCATACGGGTCAGCGGAGTACGCAGATCGTGGGCAATATTATCGGAAATCGTGCGCAGCTCTTCCATCAATTTTTCCGTATTGCCGATCATGGTGTTGAAATTTATCATCATCCGATCGATCTCGCTACCGGAATTGTGCGGCACCACCCGCCGTGAATAGTCCCCGTTGGCAATCGCATCCGCCGCCGCGCTGACAGCCTCCACGCCGCGGCACAATCGGCAGGCAATCAGATAACTGCAAACAAAACTCACCAGCAGCACACCGCCGGCAATCGCCAGATAAACGATCAACATCCGTTCAATGCCGCTGTCAAAATCGTGTAAACTGCGGGCAACTGCCAGTACCCGCATATCCGGCAAAGTGCGATAAGCCACCCGCAAACGGTGCCGTCTGTCGCTGACGCTGTCAAAACGCACTTTGGGGCTGCCCTGCTTATACTCAACATCGTCGATCCAGTTGTGATCCTCCGTTTTGATTCCTGAACCAAACACATTTTTGCCCGCGGTATCGCACATCCAGAAATACTCATACTGACGGCCGCGGCTGGGCAGAGCGATCACAAACTCATCAATCTTTTTTTCGCTTCCGGCGGGACGGACAAATTTTTCTGCAATCGGCGCTTTACCGGGCTGCAGCTGCAGTTTCATAAGCTCGTTTCCGCATTGACCGATCAGAATAAAACTTTTGGTATTAAGATTTTCAAATACAATTTCACAGCGGAAATCCTGATTCAGATCCCGACGGACAAGATTTCCCACATAACGCGCCCGTTTGCTGTCCACCGCACCATATTCACTTGGCAGCACTCCGCCGGTTATATACTCATAACTCAAACGCTCAACGCTGTTGCCCAGATCCCGATCGACCAGGGTATAAATCTCCACCCTGCTGTAAATAGCAAAAACAACACACAACACCAGAAATGACATTGTCAGCAGCGCAGCATAAACTGCGGCGATCTTGAATTTAACCGACCGCAAAAAAGGAGCTTTAATCCAACGCATATCCGAAACCTCTTACCGTTCTTATCATCTTATGTTCAAAAGGCTTATCCACTTTTTCCCGCAAGCGGAATATCCCTGCTTCAACAATATTGCTCTGAGTATCAAAGTTATATTCCCAAACGTGTTCCAGAATGGTAGTGCGCGACACCACCTTCCCCCGGTTGCGCATCAAATATTCCAACAGCTGAAATTCCAGCGGCTGCAAATCAATATTCACTCCGTTTCGGGTCACTTTCCGGCTCAAAAGATCCATTACCAGATCTCCCGCCACCAAACTGGTCGGCTCGGCGGTGTGGCTGGCTCGCCGCAGCAGCGCCTGGATCCGCGCCAGCAGTTCAGCAAACGAAAAGGGTTTGGCAAGATAATCATCGCCGCCTTTTTCAAGCCCCTGAATCTTGCTTTCCACCGAATCGCGGGCGCTCAGCACAATTATCGGCAGCGTCAACCCCGCTGCCCGCACCTCGCCGATAAGCGACAAACCATCCAGCTTGGGCAGCATAATATCCACCACCGCCAGATCAAAGGACTCGCTGCGCAACTTGATCAGACCTTCGAGTCCATCGGCAGCATGAACACAGCGGAAACCGGATTGACTCAACCCTTTGCTGATAAAATCAGCGGTTGCACTGTCATCTTCAACGATCAATATACGCATAAAGCTCCTGAATCATTCATCTGAAAAAATATTGCAACATCCATCGCTTATAATATAGCACGTTTGAATGTTCTTGTCAATTCCCATCCATCAATCTGCGGAAGCCATGCGGTAATGACATTATCCGCACGGTCAATATCAAGCTGCCAGTATAAAGTTTTTTTAAGAAAAGTCCATACAATTTTTTTGAGTAAATTTTTTTTCCTGTGCTTGTAATAACTGTTTTTTAATGTATTTTAAACGCAGTCTGAAAAGATAATTAAAAAATTCAAGGAGAATTTGCTTTATGAGCGAAATAATTCCGGTTTCCATTATGCCGTGTCTGGATATGCAGGCAGGACGCGTAGTAAAAGGTGTTCACTTTGTGGATATTGCCGATGCAGGCGATCCCGTAGCGTGCGCCCAAGCCTATTGTGCCGCAGGTGCCGACGAACTTGCCATGCTTGACATTACCGCAACCGTGGAAAAACGTGATACCTTAATTGAAGTGGTCAAACGGGTAGCCCCGGTTTGCGGAGTTCCTTTTACGGTGGGCGGCGGCATCCGCGATGTTGCCAGCGCAGCCGCGGTGCTCAACGCAGGAGCCGACAAAGTATCCACCAGCAGCGCCGCCTTCCGCAAGCCAGAAGTTATTGCCGAAATGATCAAAGAATTCGGTACCGATAAAGTTACGGTTGCCATCGACGTTGATGTAAATCCCGCCTTGCCTTCCGGCTACGAAGTTTATATCGACGGCGGCCGTACTGCGACAGGAACCGATGCGGTTGAATGGGCAAAAAAAGTGCGTGATTTTGGTGTAAAAACCATCCTGCCGACCAGCAAAGCAGGCGATGGAGCCCGTACCGGTTACGATCTGCCCGTGATCAAAGCGATCCATCAGGCGTGTCCTGAGTGCGTTGTAGTGGCGTCCGGCGGAGCCGGCAAGATGGAAGACTTTCTGGCGGCGGCTCAAGCCGGAGCCAGCGTGCTGCTGGCAGCCTCGGTTTTCCACTTCCACATAATCGACATAGCCGAACTGAAAAAATATCTTGCCGCCAACGGCGTAGCAGTCCGTAACTGAAAATCACCCCACCAAGCGGGTGCTGCCCAAACTCGTGCAGCACCCCTTTTTTTATATACTGTATCCAACAGTTGATATACAGAAAAACCGCCCCGCAACTATTCAAGCTGCGGAGCGGTTGCTTTTACCGGACTGAAAACGTCAGTTTTTCAGCAAATCGAAATATCCAGTTTGTAACCGGTCATATTCTTCTTTTCGTTAGAAGTTTCCACCGAAACGAAATATTTGCCTGCTTCCAGTTCGTTCTTGCTGATAAGTTCCTTATCCAGCGACAGCGACTTGCCTGCCGCATTGAAGAGTTTGACCTTTACCGCCTTGCCCGCCTTCAGCGAAGCATCGTCCAGCTTCAGATCAAAATCAACCTTGCCGCCGTCGGACAGCTCAAAGGCAAAGAAGTCACTCTTATCGCCAAAACCAACCCAGTCATCGACCAGCGCTTCGGCGCCATCCCAGCCATTGACCACCCCGGAAACACCGGTTTTGGTCAGATCCGCGGCCTGAGCAATGCTGTTGTTCGCCTTGGCTTCCACCGGGAAAATTTCAGCCTGAACATTAATATTGTAATTACTGTTCTGCTTCTTGCCCTTGTCAGCCGACGCGACCTGAATGTAGAAATCACCGTCAACCAGCAAATTCTTGAGGTAAGTGCCATCCTTGGAGATGCTTACACTCTTGACTTTCTTCTGATTTCTGTCATATACCGTCAGCTTCATCTTGCCCTGCACACCGCTGACCTTGATCGCCAGCCGTTCAGCACTGGCACTGGTAAAGCGGTAGTAATCGGCGACATCGCCCTTGCCGACCCAGCCGGTCAGCTTGTTGGCTGCAGTCAAAACACTCTTATTCTTGTCGGCCTGAGCAAAGCTGTCGTTGGCAGTAACATCTGCTGCTACATAGCTCGAATTGATGCTGAACTTGTAGTCACTGTTCTGCTTGCCTTTGCCTTTGTCACCGGACGCGATCGAAATATAGTATTTGCCGCCCAGATAACCGCTGAACAGATCTTTGCCGCTCTTCAAAGAGTAACTCTTGACCTTCTTCATATTTTCATCGTAGATCACCACCTTGGTCTTGGCAGAAATTCCACTGACCTTGATCGACGTATAGGCCGAACGGCTGCCGCTGACCGCGATATAATCTTCGGCATCGCCATAGCCGACCCAGCCGCTGCAGGTCAGAGAAGCCTTGCTGCCGCTGTTGACCAGCTTGGTGGTGCTGAGTTTGCCGCTCTTGAATTTATCCGCGTTGTCATTGGTAGTGGCAGCGGGGAAGTAATCCACCGTGGTCGAAATAGCGTACTGGACGCTGGTTTTCTTCTTGGCGGGCGACACACCGATATAATATTTACCGGTCTGCAGCAATACATCCAGACTCTTGCTGCCGGATGCCACCTTGAGATTCTTGACTTTCTTGCCCGAAGCATTGTAAAGCGTAACTTTGACACCGCCCTTACCGTTACCCAGCGAGATAACATCCTTAACATTGATCGAAGCCATACCGTTGCCGGTCATCTTCAATTCGTAATAATCGACCGTATCGGAGTAATTCACCGAGTCATAGTAGACCTTGCCCAAGGTCACCTTGGAAGCCGAACCGAAGCTGTTGCCCGCATCCTTGTTTTCGATCAGGAAGATGCTTTCCTTGGTCACGTTGCTTTCGTCGTAGACCCAGCCGAAGACATCGCTGGCATGCCCCTTGGCATCAAACGCCTGCAAGCTGAAGCAATATTTACCGATCGACAGATTATTCAGCTGATACTTGGTAGCATCGCCGGCAACCGTAATGGACTGCACGGTCACATAGTCGCCTTTTTCATTCATCTTCTTGTAGATCAACTTGTAATGACTGACACCGACTGCGTCGCTGGCGGCTTTCCAGGAGAACATCACATCGTTGACCGCCACCGTGGCCTTGACCGACTTCAGATCCAGTACCGGAGCGGTGGTATCGACCACGATCGAGGAACCCAGCGTCTTGAAACCGCTGGACTTGCCGGCAAAGTCAACCGCATTGACCTGCACGGTGTACACACCATCGGGCAAGCCGTTGATCACTACCTGATTATTACCTTTATCGGTGGTGATCGTGTATGTACTGCCGCTCTTGGCAATAGAAGCAACGTTGCTGTAGTCGGCATTGACCGAGTTGTATTCCTTGATCGACACAGTTTTATCGAAACCGCCCTTGCGGGTCAGCTTCAGGCGGTATTCTTTGATACCGAAAGCATCGTTGGCGCGGCTCCAGGAAATCACCGTGCCGCCGGCGTTGTTGGATTTGATCGAAGCACTGCCGGAAAGAGTCGGCGCCATCTTATCGGTAATAAGCATGGCAGCACCGTCTTCGTTGCGGTGATTCTGGTCGTAAAGCGACACAGCCTTGCCCGCATTGCCCAAATGCCACACATCGGCGGCGTTACCGTTGTCGTTGGTGGCACGCACCCGCCAGTAGAACTTCTTCATGCCCTGCAGCTCACCGGCGCAGATGTGACCGTTGCTTTCGCCGTTGCCGCCGTCAAAGATCAGCTCGGTCGTATCGGTGATAAAGCTCTTGAGCGTAGAACCGGAGAAGGTGTCATCGGCGCAGATCTGCACTTCATACAGCACCTTGCTGACTGAATCGGTATGATTGGAGTTGAACTTACAGGTAATGGTAACATCGGAAACATAATCGAATGTTTCGGTCTTGCCATTGTCATCGACCTTATAATAGGTACTCCAGGCGCAATCCACATCGGCGGAACTGCTGCTGCCGAAAGCACCTTCCGGAGCAGTATTGTCAATGATGAACGATCCGCTGGAACTGGTGGCTTTATTGCCGCCGAAGTCGTAGGCATCCACAAACCATGTGTATTTGCCATCCTTGGCAGGATCGATCTTGCCGCTGGCGGCTTTGATCGTGGTATGGGTATTTTTCTGACCGTTGACTTTCTGGGTGACAACGGTATCCAAAACGCCGTCGCCGTCCTTATCGGTCTGAACCGTCAGCACATAGTGCGAAATACCCGTGGAGTTGAATCCGGCAGGATCGTTGGCAATGCTCCATTCAAAGTCCACCGAAGCAGCCTTACCGGAAGAATTTCTGTTGATATTGCTGTACAGATAGCTCTTGTCGGCAAAAGTCGGGGCAACGAGGTCGCCCTTCCAGTTGTCGCTTCCGCCAATGCTCACAGCATTGCCGGCATAGTCAACTGCCTGCAATTTCCACTCATATTCGCCGTTGGCGATGGAGAATTTGCCGCTGGTGGCAGCAGCGCTGAACCACTGTTCACCTTCCGCGCCGGTCTTGACATTCTTGTAAACTACGCGGTAGCCCTTGAGCCCGCTGGCGGCATCGGCAGCCTTTTCCCACGAACCGCTGACAACCAGCTTCTTGCTGCTGCTGTCCCAGATGGCGGACCAGACTGTTTTGTCGCTGCTGAATACCGGAGCAGTCGAGTCGCCGTAAGAGGTGACCAGCTTGCCGGTGCTGACATTCATAGCATAGTCATAGGACTGGACCTTCCACTGATAGTTGCCGTTGGGCAAACGGTAAGTGTACTTGCAGGTGGTGCCGGAAACTTTTGCCACTTCCACCCATTCGGAACTCGTTTCATCGTAGTAAGAAACAATGTAGCCTTTAACGCCGGAGCCGGGAGAATCGTTATTGTCCACATCTGCCACGGCCTCCCAATCCAGATTCACGACCACATCGCAGTAATCCTTGCCGACTTTGTAGCCGCCGTTACCGGCGGTCAGCGTGGCGGTATCAATGGCAATATTATCGCCGTACCACGTTCCGGAAACTTCCTTGCTGGCATTATCGGCATAGTCATAGGCCATGACTTTCCATTCGTAGTCAACATTGTTCAGATCAACAGTATAGCTCTTGTTGCGGTTATCCAGCACCACTTCGGTCCACTTTTCGGTACCCTTTTCGCGGTATTGGATGGTGTAGTCGCGTACGCCGGTACCGCCGGCATTATCAGCGGCGTTGTTCCAGGTCAGCGAGTTGGTGACAAAACCGACATCTTCGGGATTTTTGTCGATATTGAAGACCACGGTATCGACCACTTCGCCCATATTCGGCGCGATATCATCTTTGATCATCATCAACGGATCGATGCTGACCCAGTCGGACTTGTTGCCTTCGTTATCTTCGCAACGCACCTGCCAGTAGAGATATTCCGAATCGTTCAAACCGGTCACGATCAGTTCGTCGGCGGTGGTGTATTTGTGATAATAGTTGGGCGTGACGCCGTATTCAAAGGAATCCCAATCCACATCCAGCACTTCATCGGAGCTGGAGAAGTAACGGATTTCGTAGCGTTTCAGACCCTTTTCGCACTTGAAGCCTTCCCAGTTGAGTGTAACCACAGCCGAAGAGGTGGTCGTGCCGCTGACTTCGGGGTTTTCGACGGAAAGTTTAACTTCTTTTACGTTGTAGTAATCGACTTCTTCGCCGGAGAAATCAGTTACCACGCTGTCTTGGGTCCAGACGGAGAATTTATCTTCGCCCAGCACGGCGCGCACTTTGTAATCGACTTTGCTGCCATGGGCAAGCGCTTCGATGATAAAGTTGTTCTGGCTGCCGTCAACGATTTCGGTATATTCTTCACCGTCAACGGTGTAAACCAGTTCGTAGTTTTGGGCGCCGGTAATAGCGGTCCATTCCAGTTCCAGCGAACCGTCTTCGGTGCTTTCGGCAACGGGAGTGACAACGTCGAACCCGGGAGCGTTCTGCATATCGACAACGGTGGTTTCCGACCAGTCGGTAAAGCTGCGGTGGGCAGAGTAGTGAGCGCGGACGCGGTAAGCGACCTTCTGATTATCGCGGATATCGTCGAAAGTGTAGCTGGTAATATCGCCATCCAGCATCACGGTAATGCTCTTACCGTTGTCGATGATATATTCCACTTCGTACTTATCGACATTTTCGACTGCCGCCCAGTTGAATTTGACCGAGTCACCGGCTTTATCGATCAGGCTGTCCACCACAGGAGCGGCATAAGTTTCGTCAAGTTCAGCCAATTCATCGACTGTGACCGAGAAGACGCCGTTTTCAAATTTGCTGGAAGCCTTGAAGATCACATTGTCGTTGCTGTCTTTGACTTCAACGCTTTCGCCGACCTTGGCCCACTTGGTATAGTCCTGATAGACAAAGGCGATCTGGCGGCTGCCCCAACCGCTCTGGTTATCGTTGGCAATATAGTAGGTTTTGCCGGCACCGTCGAGCACCACATCGTTAAGGTTGATCGACACCGAAGCGGTCGAAGTCAAAGCCTGACCGGAAGTCATAGTAAAAGTTGTATCGTCCGCAGCAGTTTCATTCGCCGCAGAATCCATTGCTTTATCGTTGAGCATGAAGGTAAGATTCAGCTTACCGGCAGTAGATTGCAAACTGCCTTCAACCCGGGCATTGCTGTCCACAATCAGAGTATTTTCCCCGTTGGCAAGTTCAATAGAACCGGTAACGGAAGCCCCGGCAGCAATTTCCAGATAATCGTTCGTGTTATGATGTGTAAGCAGACCGGATGCAGTCATAGTTCCGGCTACAATCGCATAACCGCCATATCCAAACACTTCTTCTGATGTCACAGAACCGGAAATACGCAGATTCATTCCTGCCGCAAAACCATGTATCCCGATCATCCACCCATTAGCAGAACCGGCAAAGTCAAAGATACCGTCATCGGTATTAGTCATATTCCGAGTGACTGTTATGGCAATGTTGGACTTTACACTACCGGTAAACGCCTTGGCGGTAATCTTTCCGGCGGCAATCCCGACAAGTTTTACACTGTCAACCATAGTATTTGTAGTAATATTACTCGCCAGATATCCGTTAACGGTTATAGTTCCGGCTTGAACCGCGAACAGATTATACTTATTATTGGCAGCAATATCATTGAACAGAATACTGCTCCAGCTATCATCCATTTGCAAATCCACGGAACCCGCCATATTACCATTAACCGTCAAACTACCGCTACCGAGATTGATACCATAAACATTACTCGTATTGCCGGATACAGGGTAAGTAAGCTTTGCGTTATTACCGGATTGTGCTGCAGTATACCCCTTCAACGAAGTCGCAAGATCGGCGGTAAAATCACCGGCAACCGTCAAGCTGGAAGCATTGATTGCCGCCACATTAACCGTGTTACCGGAAACAGTAACAGTTCTATTGGTAGCATTTTCTCCGGTTGCCTTGAATTCAATACCATCGGCACTGGCAGAGATCTTGCCACCCAATTCACCAACCGTCAAATTGCCGGCATTGATACCATATACAGTTACACTATTGCCGGAAACCGAAGCGGTAGTGCTGGTTTCGCTGCTGGAGCTGCTGCCGCTGCCGCTGGAAGCCACCGGCTTACTGGAAGCTGAAGCAGTAAATTTATTATTCTTGGCACTGGCAGTAATTTGCGCATCAAGTTTGCCAATTTCAGCAGCACCGGTGGCGTTGATACCAACAGCCGAAACTTTATTGCCGGAAACACTCGCCGAACTTGCGGAAACCGATTCCGTAGTCGTGGTCGAGCCGTTGGATTCCGAAGTCGTGGTCTTGTTGCCATCCGCCACCGATTTGAAAACGTTGGAATCAGCATTGGCATTGACTTTACCATTCTGTTCTTTTACAGTCAAAGATGCAGCTGTAACGCCCATTACATCCACAGTATTGGAAGATACACCGGCAGTAGCCTTGTTGGTTTTATCTTCGTTCTTCAAGAGTTCACCCTTGTCACCCAAAAATTGATTACCGGCGGCACTCACGGTAATCTCGCCACCCCAGTAACCGTTCGACAAGGTGGCAGCACCGGCAGTTTTAACGCCATAAGCCGATATCTTATTGCTGCTCACCGAAGGAGCAATATACCCCTTGAAGGTACTTGCATCGGACTTGGCAAGCAATTTACCAGTAAAGTTATTGGCAAAATCAACCGTACTGGCATTGACAGCAACTGCACTGGCGGTATTGGAAGAACCTTTTTCAATGTACGATGTAGCATCTTTACCATCAGAACCGGTCTGGGGAATCCGAGATCCCTGAATAACAATCTTGCTGGTAACATCCACCGTTGCAGCCATATCGCTTATAAAATTAAGTTTGGCTGCGCTGATACCGGTAATGGTGGCATCCTGCGATGCACGCAACAAATCCTGAGAACCACTTACAGGGGAAGAAGCAGAATAAATGTTACTTCCAACAATGGTAATATCAGTATCCTTGATTACACTGTTGGCATCTTCGGCATTGGTCCCGGAAACAGCTCCGCCGGTGTGTGCCGTAAAGTTCACAAAACCATTACCATCAAATTTGATAACCGTACCAGCCTGTTGCAGATTCGTTGCATTATAAACGAAACTATTATTACCGGCACCAATTCCGCCAACAGTCAGAACTGCATCATCACTTAACAGCTTGATTGTTTCATCATATGGATCCCAAACAGAAAGTGTATTCCAATTTTCCTGCGTGACATTAGCTTTTCCACCGCTTTCAAGAGTATCAGTTTTTCCGGTGAACACATAATTGTTAGTAATACTATAATGACCTACACCCGAAGTAAAGTAGTTATTCATTCTGCCTTTAACGCCGTACTTGGACATAATTTTCGCCCCTTTCACAAAAAATTATCTCGTTTATGTTTAAATTTGTTCAAGCCTAAAATAACACCGCAAAAATCATTTTGCAAGTGCATAACGGGGCGCCGTTGAACTTTTTTCGTTTTTTTTGATCTTTTTTTCTCAAATATCAGCATTTTTCAACCATTTACCCATTTTTTCGGGGGATATCTGTGTAAAAGACAAATCGCATTGATGCGATCGGCCCCACCAATCGAATGAGCCATATATAATATTGATGTATGGAGCGCGTTGTTTTTTATTAAAAATTTTCGGCAAAAACTTGTAAAATAGGCTTAGAAGTGTTATCTTACAACATAATCAATTTGGCGTAAGCAAGTGTTATCCCACGGAGAAAGCATCTCCGAGGGCTTTTTGTGTTTGCAAAAAATAATACCGTCAAACGGTTGTTTATGGGGAATATTTATGGCTGAAATTCAAACCATCCAAAAAAACAGCGGAATCGAATGTCTCAGAAAGATATTCAAAGAGTTCCGGCGCAATATCAACTTTGATGCGCTGCTCACTAAAGAACTCTACGAAAAATTCAATGGCAATGAGTCCGAAATAATTATCGAATTATCCAACGCGCACGATCTGCGCCCGGAAAAACACTCCGACCTTGCCGAAATTGCCAAAACCTACAACGGCCCGGCGATCCTGCAGCTCAACAACGGCTCATTTGTATTGCTTTTGAGAACTCAGCAGGTAATTCAGGAAAGCGGCGTGGCGCTCTACGACCCCTCCGTCGATAAATCGCTGATGGTCAAACAGCCGCAGCTGATGGAACGCGCAGGCAGCAACGTGATAATTTTCCGCAATCTGCAGGAAATCGACGCTCAGGAACAAAGCGCCCTCTACTGCCTTTGCGCCATTGCAAGGCATCACAATATCTCCATGGATTTGCGGCGGGTGATGCACGACTTTGCCATCGACACAGAAGAACCCCGCCCTGCCCTGATCAAAAGCATTGCCGACAGTTACGAGCTCAAGACCCGCACGGTAAAAATGAAGTTCGACAAACTTATCCGCCTCGGTCAGGCTTATCCCGCCATGGGCAGAAAAAAGAACGGCAAATATCTGGTGATCTGCGGCGCAAGACAAAATCAGGATGAATCCATTGATCTGGTGGTGCTGGATCCGGAAAACACCAGCGCAGAATCACGTTTTTCGTTCCTTACCAGAGAACAGGTCGAGTCGGAACTCGCGCCCGAAGTCATGCTGCTTAAACGGCGCTACAAGCTCTCCGACGAAGACCGCCCGTTCTCGCTGGCGTGGTTCCTGCCGGAGTTTTTCAAGCTGCGCGGGATCTTTGCCCAGATCGCGCTAACGGTGGCTATGATAACGATCCTTTCGCTGATCGTGCCGCTCTTCTTCCAGATAGTTGTGGACAAGGTACTTATCAACAAATCATACAACACTTTGAACGTGTTAGGTATCGGTATTATTGCCGCGGTGATCTTCAACGGATTCCTTGATTATCTGAGAAGCTACTTCCTGCTTTTTGCCACCAACAAGATCGACGTGGCAACCGCCACCAAGACTTTCCGCCATTTGATGCGGCTGCCGGTGGACTTCTTTGAACGCGTCCCGTCGGGGGTGTTGCTCAAACATATGCAGCAGACCGAAAAGATCCGCGGATTCCTTTCCGGAAATTTGTTCTTCACCATTCTGGATTTGTGCAGTCTGTGCATTTTTATTCCCGTGCTGCTGCTTTACACGGTGGAACTTACACTGGTGGTGCTGGGGTATTCGGCATTGATGGCGCTGGTGATCGCCTGTCTGATCAAACCCTTCCAGCAGCGGTTGAACGAGCTGTATCAGGCGGAAGGTAAGCGCCAGAGTATGCTCGTGGAAGCCATCCACGGTGTGCGCACGGTAAAATCGCTGGCGCTGGAACCGGTTCAGGAAAAACATTGGGACGATTCTACAGCATATGCGGTAAAATCCTACTTCCGTGTCGGCAAGATTTCCATGTCGGCAAAGAGCATAAGTCAAGTGCTGGAAATGATGATGACCATTACCGTGATCTGGCTGGGAGCGCTGCTGGTCTTTGAGCATCAGATCTCCGTCGGGGCGTTGATCGCCTTCCAGATGCTTGCCAACCGCGTGACCGGTCCGCTGGTCAAACTGGTGGGGTTGATCCACGAGTATCAGCAGATCGCACTTTCGGTGCGGATGCTGGGGGTAGTCATGAATACTCCCGTCGAACATCAGGGCGGCGGGGTGCGCAATCCGCTTAAAGGGGCGATTGATTTTGAACACATCACCTTCCAGTACCGTCAGGATCTGCCGACGGTCATCAAAGATTTTTCGCTCTCGGTCAAACCGGGTACCACCATCGGTATCGTGGGGCGTTCGGGATCGGGCAAAAGCACCATTACCAAGCTGCTGCAGGGGCTTTATCCTGTGGTGCAGGGGTTGATCAAGATCGACGGCATTGATTTGCGCGAAATCGACAAATCCCACCTGCGCAGTTCGATCGGGGTGGTGCTGCAGGAAAACTACTTCTTCTCGGGTACGGTGCGCGAAAATATCAGTTTGACCAAGCGCAACGCTTCGCTGGAAGAGATCATCTATGCCGCCAAGCTGGCGGGTGCCGATGAGTTTATCCAGAAGCTCCCCCGCGGATACGACACCATGCTGGAAGAAAATGCGTCCAACCTTTCCGGCGGTCAGAAACAGCGCCTCGCCATTGCCCGCGCGCTGCTGAACAATCCGCCGATGCTGATCTTTGACGAAGCCACCAGCGCCCTTGACCCCGAAAGCGAACTGGTTATTCAAAATAACCTCAAGTCGATCGCCCGCGGCCGCACGGTGCTGATAATCTCGCACCGGTTGAGCATTGTGTCCGGTGCCGATCAGATCGTGGTCATCGACAACGGCAAGATCTCCGCGCTGGGCAGCCACAAAGAATTGCTGGAACAACCCGGTACCTACCGCGAATTCTGGCATCAGCAAATGCGTATAGATATGGATTAATCAAGGGAGCGCAGTAATATTATGAAAATCTTTTCCATCCTCGGCGCCCCCTGGCGCAAGTTTGCAAAATTTATGAACTGGAACGCTTCGGAAGTGCCCGATGCCGCCATCGAGTATCAGCCGGACGCGTTGGAAATCGCCAACTCGCGGCTGCCGCTCTGGGCAAGATACAGCGTGATTTTTGCCTTTATTTTTATGGCCGGAGTGATTGCATGGGCTTCGTTGGGCAAAGTGGATGTAATCGTTACCGGCAACGGAAAAATCGTCAGCGACAAGCAGACGATCGTTATGAAGCCGCTGGAACTTACTGTCATCAAAGAGGTGAATGTACGGGTTGGCGATGTGGTCAAAGCCGGGCAGACGCTTATTACTTTTGACCCCACGGTCAACATTGCCGAAGAACAGCGGCTGCGTTTGGAAGTCGAAAGTTTGAGCGCCAAGTTTGAGCGCTTGCAAGCCGAATTCAACGGCAAAGATTATCAGGCCGCCAGTCAGTCGCGTTTTCCGCAGCTGCAGGAAGCGATCTTCAAACAGCGCCGCGATTACTACAACGAGCGCATAAAGTATTTTGAAGAAACCCTCAAGCAGATCGAAGCCTCGCGCAAGACCCGCGAAGACTCCATGAAAAATCATCAGGCCCGTTTGAAAGAGATCCTGGTGCTGGAAGAAACCTTTGAACGTATGTTCAAGCAGAAGGTTGCCACGCTTAAAGAGTATGTGGAGCTGAAACTCTCGCGTATGCAGATCGAAGCATCCATCGACGAACTGCAGAATGCGTTGCTGGAGTTGCAGCATCAGCGCGGCAGTACCGAATCTTCCCGCGACGGGTTTATCGAAGAATGGCGCAACGGCATCTCTGAACAGCTGGTGGAAACTGAGCGCGAACTCTCCGCCAATCAGCGGCAGTACGAAAAAAATCAGATGCGCGTGGAATTTCTCTATCTGCGGGCGCCCTGCGAAGCGGTGGTTCACGAAATCGCCGCCTTCTCGGTCGGTTCCGCCGTACAGGAAGCCGAAGCGCTTATTACTTTGATTCCGCTGGATGGCAAAGCCGAACTGGAAGCGGAAATCCGCCCGCAGGATATTGCCAAAGTCCATGTGGGGTCAGAAGTACGGGTCAAGCTGACGGCGTATCCGTTCCAGAAATATGATACGCTGGACGGGGTGGTGCGCAACATTTCCGAAGACACCTTCACCATGCAGCGGCAGACCGATATCAACGAAAGCCCCACCTATTACCGTGCGCGCATAACCCTGTCGGGCAAATTGCGTAATCAAAGCGAAAATTTCCGCTTGATCCCCGGCATGGAAGCTACGGCGGAAATCAAAGCGGGACGGCGCAGAATCATCGAATATCTGATCTATCCGCTGATCAAGGCGCTGGACGAAACCGCCCGCGAACCGTAAGGAAGAATACAGAAATATTTTATGAGGAAAAAACTGTTTTCACCAATGGTTTTTTCCTCTTTTTTTAAAGTAAGCATCAACATTTTCAGGAGGCAGTTATGAATAAAAAACGCACGATCGCAATTACATTATTATCAATTATAATTACGGCAGCAGCTCTGCTGACGGTGCTGGTAATGCTGGTTTTTGACCGCGCACCGCTGCCGCCGCTGCCGCCTGCCACAGTTCAGGAAAATATTGATACAGCCAAACTCTCAGGGCGGTTGATGACGCAAATTTCGCAGGCATTCGGCAAACAGCAGGAACAATTGACTTTGACTCTTTCGCAGGATGAACTTGATTTGCTGCTCAAACACGCTGCCAGATATCATGAGTTGAATAAAAAAGCCGATGATCCGTCATTTTTGGCTTCATCATCAGCCAATGGCATTACATTTCAGCTTTCGCAGCCGGTGGCGTGGGGATATTGCCGCTTTCAAATCTGCGCCGAACCGGAAATTGCCGACAATAAATTTACAGTAAGAGTAAAATCCTGCTCGCTGGGCAGTATTGCGCTGCCGGCAGGAAAAGTTGAAAGTGCCATTGCCGAAAAGATTGCCGAAAAACAGAGCGATCCGCGTTTTCAACTTATGCTGAACGCTGTCGAAAGCCTGACCATGCAGCAGGATGGCTCGATAAAAGCAGTTATCAACTGTCAGGCCGCGGCAATGGCGGCAGGAGCGCTGCTGTAAAATCATATCTCAAGCAATTTTATTCGCTGCGTCACTTGACTTCCAGCATGGGCAGGGTCTGCATATCTTTTGAGCGCAGCACAATGAACTTGCGCCAGTTTTTAACCGATTCTTCGGCGCCGAAAAGTTCGATCCCGACAAAGAGTCCGTTCTCAGGCATATCGCCGCGCACGGACTCAAAACTTATATTCAGCGTACCTTGTCCGGCAAGAGCAGCAAGGTCAAACTCCAACGGCAGCGCTTTGAATACATATCCTTCAATGGGAGTAACGTCTACCACGGGCAAGGTGCCGATATTGCTGATCTCAACAGTATGATCGTTGATCTTCAGGTCGCAGAGTTTGCCTTCCTGCGGTAAAGCATTACTGCAGCGCAAATAAATTTTTTCCAAACGGCAATCTTCGGGGATGGTCATGCTCCAGACATTCTGACTGTTGGGAGTCACAGCAATATCCCACAACGCAGTACGCCCCTGCGGCAGCAGCAATATACTTGCCCCGACCACTGCGGCACAGATCAGATAAACCCAGCGCCGTTTGGATCGGCGCGGCGTATCGCAAGTTTTGTATAACTCGTTCATATTCAATTATCCTTCCAATATTACAAATGCAGCGGCGTACTCTTTTTCGTGGGTGATCGAGAGGTGGATTTGTTTGCCGCCAATGGCTTTAAACGTCTGCAAGGTAATGCCGTCAAGCCGCATCTCCGGCTTGCCCGAAGCGTCGTTGACTACAGTTATATCCTGCCACGAACACTTTTTTCCGAAGCCGCATCCCAACGCTTTGGCAAAAGCCTCTTTTGCCGCCCAGCGCCCTGCCAGATGCTCGCAGCGGTGCGCCGAACCTGCGGCGGCGGCAAGTTCAGTTGCGGTGAAAACCCGCGCAGAAACTTTTTCCAGCGCGCAGCTCAAACGCTGAACCGAAACTATATCTGTACCAATTCCAACGATCATTGATTTGCAAACTTCCAAAGTTAAACTATATTATCCGTTGTAATATAATACTGTTTGGCAGGAACGCAATTTTTATGAATACAATCTTACTGGAAAAAAGTGATTTTATCGCCCCGGATGTTGTCTGTATTGCCGACAGCCGGGCAGAACATATGCGGAAAATTCTTAAATGCCGCATCGGCAGCACCTGTAAAGTCGGGTTGCTGAACGATCAGCTGGGTACGGGGGAAGTTCTGGCGCTGGATGATAAAACCGCTCAAATGCGCGTTAATTTAACCACCCCCGCCCCGCCGGTGACGGATCTGGTGCTGGCGTGTGCCATGCAGCGGCCGCAAACTTACAAAAAAGTGCTGCATATTGCAATAACTATGGGGGTCAAAAAGCTGCTGTTTTTCGGCTCGTTCAAAGTGGAAAAAAGTTATTGGGACAGTCCGGTGCTGAGCGGAGAAATTTTCAAAAGGGAAGCTGTTGCCGCATTGGAACAATGCTGCGATACGGTTATGCCGCAAGTGGAATACTGCCGCTATTTCAAACAATTCGCCGATGAACTGCTGCCTGAGTTGAGCTGCAACCGTACCGTTTATCTGGCACATCCTGCCTGTCAAGGCTCCTTCCCTGCCCGCCCGCAGCTGCCTGCATTGCTGCTGATGGGGCCGGAAGGCGGATTTACTGACTACGAAATCAACCACCTGCTGGAAGCGGGAGCGGTCGGCGGCACCCTGGGACCGCGAATACTGCGTACTGAAACTGCGTTGGCAGCGCTGCTGGGCAGATTTATCCGGAATTAAAAATTTACAATTACGGAGCAACGATGAGTGATACTGTAAAAATCCGATCTGACAATGACAAAACCGACGAAATAACCATCGTTATTCCCCCTGTTCATCATAACAGCAACGTTGAAATTGCTGCTGAGAACGTCCGTTCCGATGCAGCCAGACAGGAAAAAGTCAGCGGCTTCAGAAAGTTTACCGCTTTCCTGAATTTCAAGCGTACAGTGGCAGATGAACAGATCAAACTGCCGGACAGTTGCCGCATTGATAAAGTAACCGCGGTAAAAGATCCGCATCCGGAATTATCCGATTTGAGCAGTTTTTTTGCGGTAGAAAGCCAACCTTTTGCGTCAGGCGGTCAAGGCAGTATCAGCCGGGGTGAAGATCGGGCGCTGGGCTGCACGGTAGCGATCAAATCGCTGCACAAAAAACATTGCAGCGATCCGCTGAACCGCCGGAACTTTATCAACGAGGCCTGTTTGACCGCCGCGCTGGATCACCCGGCAATCATACCAGTTCACGGCTTGTTCGGTGACGGGCAGGACGGACTGCATCTGGCGATGAAACTGGTTGACGGCTGCACTTTATCGGAGTATATGAAGCAGCTTAATGATATCTACACGCGTCATGGCATCCAACGCTATAACGAGCGCAAATCCCTGCGCAACCGACTGGAGATTTTTCTGCGGGTATGCGATGCCGTAAGCTGCGCACACGACCGCAATATCATCCACCGCGATCTCAAGTGCGAGAATATCATGCTGGGCAAATATAAAGCTGTATATGTAACCGACTGGGGCATTGCCTGCCGCGAAGCCGATGCCGCCAAGCTGGAAAAAGTCAGCGGTACCCCCGGCTACATTGCGCCTGAACTTTTGACCGAAAAGCGCGCCGACCGCCGCTCGGATATATACTCGCTGGGGATCATATTATTTGAGCTTACCACCTTGAAAAGCGCCTTTGCCGATGAACCTTTGAATATTCTGCTGGCAAAAGTTCAGCGCGGTATGCATCAGGAGCTGAAGCACAAATTTGCCTGTGCGATCGATCCCAATCTGGCGGCGATCATCCGCCGCGCCATTCATCTGGATCCTGCCAAGCGGTATCAAACGGTACAGGATTTGAGCCGTGATTTGCGTAAATACCTTGCCAACGAAGCAGTTTCCGCCCGCAAGGAATTTTTTTGGGAAAAATTTGCCCGCTGGGGAGTCAACCATCGGCGCGGCATGATGATTACGGTTCTGGCGGTGCTGCTGCTGGGGAGTTCTTCCACAGTTTACACGCTGCAAAAGGAGATCCGATCCGGCATTGCCGAACAGCGCCGTACTGCGGCGATAAATCACATCCAAACCAATATCGCAGCATTGAGCAGCTCAATGGAAAAGCGTATACGGCATATAGAGTATCAGATGGATGCTTTAAGGATGAATATACTCTTTTCTCTGTTTGCCGCCGTCCCCGAACCGGTCAAACAGACCAAGCTGAACTATGTGGAAAAAGAAAGCTATAAAAATTCGCCGCCTGCAACTTATCTTATGTCGCCGGTTTACGGCAGCCGCATCGACAGCAGCTCCTGGTGCTACTTCAATTATCTGCATAAGAGTGTATCAGCTCAGGAGCTGCAAAAATTCACCCCGGCGGCGCTTTTTATGCAAAAAATGCTGCTTGGCACCGTCGATACTGAACAAATCAAACGTTTCGGCAATCAGGCATTGCTCAATGGCACTCAACCAGCCAAATTGGTCATGGCAGCATTGCAAAACGGCCTGTTCGTCTGCTATCCCGGCAACGGAGATTTTCCCGAAAACTATGACCCGACCACGCGGCCGTGGTATAAACAGGCGGTCGCAAATCCCAACGAAGTTCAATGGGTGACTCCTTATAACGATGTTGGCAGCAACAACGAACTGGTTACAACCTGCGCATTGGCAATCAACGACAATAACGGTAAACTTATCGGCGTGGCGGCAATGGATTTTTCGCTGAACAGGTTAAGTCGGGAAATGCTCTCGGCTGGAATCAAATACAATCAGTTTGTCCGGGAAAAAATGCTCATTAACCAACACGGCAGAATTTTCCTTAAATCGACCGAATCACCCCGCCGATATTCGTGGATCCAATCCACGCCTGAGCTTATTCAGCAGATGCTTGCCATGCAGCACGGCACTTTGAGTGTAAAACACGACGGAGAAGAACATTTGCTGGCATTTTCGCTGCTCAAATCAGTTCAAATGCTGTATGTGGAAGATATCGACCTGCCGGCATTGCTCAACTCAACAAACTCTGCTGAACAGCCGTAAAAGCTCATTCAAATCAGCTTTGTATGAGCTGATTTTGCCCAGCTGCGGCCGAATGCCTGAGCAACGGCAGCTTTTGCCAAATCGGAATCAGCGGTGCCGGAATATATCAGAGAACCATCTTTCAGCAGCAGCATACGGTCAATAAAATCAGGTGCGCTGTAAAGGTCGTGGCAGACCATGATTACACATTTATTCTGCCCGTGAGCGATTTTTTGCAGTTTTTCATAAAGTTCCAGCTGGCGGTTCCAGTCCAGCGCCGCAGCAGGTTCATCCAGCAGGATATAGTCTGTATCCTGCGCCAGTACCCGCAAGAGCTTTACCCGCTGCTGCTCGCCGCCTGAGAGTTCGGCAAAGGGACGCTCCGCCAAATCTCCGCTTGCCCATTCCTGCAGCAGGCGGTCGATCAAGACGCTTCCGTCATCGTCCCATACATAGCGCCCCAGCCGGATGGTTTCCCGCACCGTAAAGGGCAGGATCAACTCGCTGCCCTGGGCGCCGACGGCAATATGTCTGGCGCGTTCCCGATTGGAAAAAGCGTTGACTTGCTTATTATCCAACCTTACTGCGCCGTGACTGTTCAATTCGCCTGCCAGCAGTTTGAGCAATGTGCTTTTGCCGCTGCCGTTGGCGCCAAAGATTCCGTAAAAAACGCCTTGTTCAAAGCTGCAGGTGATATTTCTTAATACATTACCGCCCTTCTTTTTATAGGCAAAAGAGAGATTTTCAGATGTCAAACTCATACTGCAAGACCTTCATAACGTTTTATACGGCAGAAAATAAGCACAAAGAAAAATGGTGCGCCGATCAGCGCAGTAAGCACTCCGACCGGGATTTCCAAAGGTATCATCAATGTACGCGATGCCGTATCTGCCGCAATCATCAAACACGCCCCGCACACGCTCGAACCCAGCAGCTGATTACGGAATTCGCCGCCGAAAATCCGCCGTGCAATATGCGGAATAAGCAAACCGACAAAACCGATCACCCCGCAGTTGCCCACCACCAGCGCCGTAGCCAGCGACGAAGCCAGCACAGCAATAAAAATAACTTTTTTAGTATTGACTCCCGCCGCAGCCGCCGCCGCTTCGCCCAGATAAAGCATATTCATCTCCCGACGGACCAGCAGCAGCAAAGGCAGTATCACCAGCGTTGCCACCAGCAGGATATTGCAGCGCAGCCAATCCAATTTCCAGAATCCGCCCAGCAGCCAGAAAATAACCCCTTCCAACCGTTCCCCCGCTGCAAACAATACTCCGCTCATAGCCGCCGAAGCAAAAGCGTTAAGCGCAATACCTGCCAGCAGCAGCGATACTATCTGCCGACAGCTGCGGCCGAGAAACAACAGCAAAAGCAGCGATAACAACGCTCCGGCAATACTTCCGCCCAGCACCGCCGCCGCGCCGCCGCCGCACAGCGCCATTACCAGCACCGAACCCAGCGCCGAAGAATTCACCGCCCCCAGCACATGAGGCGAACTTAAAGGATTGCGGAACAGTAGCTGAACCGTACACCCCGCCACCGCCAGCAATATTCCCGCCAATGCAGCACCCAGAATACGCGGCACTCTTATCTGCCAAAGTATTGTTTTTACCGCCGGGTCAAGCCCGGAAAAAGTCAATAATTTCAGCCAGTTTTCCGAACCCAGCGCCGCCGCACCGCAAAGCAGCGATACAGTTGCAAGTATCACCAGCAGCAGTATGGCGATCAAGAATTTACCCTTCAGCGCCACCGGATCACTCTCCTGCAACAACTTTAACGCGGAAACGGTCATCGCGGCAGCTGAGATCCAGCGCTTCTTCGGTAGTAAGATGCGATGCGGCAACGTTTTTCAGATACTTCCGGCAAAGTTCGGTAATGCTTTCCATTTCCCCCTGCTCAGGGCGGCGGTACGGTTCGCCCGGTACAGGAATGTACCCCATGATATGAAACGGTATATCATCGGAAAGGCTGCTCAAAAATTCCACGCAACCGCGGAATTCATCCGCTTCGACCAAGCCCGGCACATAGACCATGTTAGCCGCCAGAGTCATACCGCTTTGAAATGCCTTTTCAAAGTTGCCGTAGATCAAATCTTTAGGTCTGCCGGTGATCTTTTCGTGCAAATCTTTGCTCCAGGCTTTGAATCCGACATTGGCTCCGTCCAGATTATCCAGCGGCAGCATACTGCCGTTGGTATGGCCAAGTTTAGTCATAGCGCCCAATTCATTTTTGGCAAAGTCAAGAATTTCGGGCAACTCCTTTGCCACCGTCGGTTCGCCGCCCATAAAGTAGACCTTTTCGGGCTGAAGTTTGCGCAGAACATCCTTGATCTCGTCAACGCTCAGATAGCGCTGTGGTTTGGGATAGGCAAAACCGGGACGGCCCTCCGCACCGCTGCGCAGTTTGTAACTGCAGAATGAACAGCGGAAAGTACATCCGTAATTGTGCAGAGTGGCAAATTTATATTGTTCGTGATAGGTAATGCGATGAAAAGCCATAAATTATTTATCCTTTAACAGTTGTAATTTTTCCTTAAAAAACTTCAGCAGCCGCTCCGGGGCAACGCCTTCGCAGAGCAGTTCGCGCGGGACTGCAAAAATATGCTTGTTTTTTGCCGCGGAGCTGTTACGCAGCGCAGGACGGGAAATAATTTCAGCAGCCGAAGCAAAATTTTCCACATAAAAAACCGCTTCAACTTCCGCCATTGCCACCGCTTCGGGAGAAACTACTGATATATTTGCGCCCGCCGGCTCTACAGCCTGAACTCCGCCTGCCAGCGATAAAATTGCCCCGATATAACTGTCAATCGCCGGTACCTTCCACGGGGCATAAAGCTCCATATAGACCTTGACCGGAACCGATGTATCATTGTTTTCGCCGCTGATTGCTGCATCAAATTTACTTATCAACGGCTCTGCGGCAACTTTTTTTCCGCACAATTCCGCCAGATCGTCCACCAGATGGCAATATGTTTGCAAATTGATCGGAGAAACTGTGTAGACAAAAACGCCTTCTTTACGCAAAAATTCCGCCAGCTCCTGCTGATAATACCACACCACCGCACAGTTGATCTTGTATTGATGCAGCATTTCGCGGGAAATGGTACTTCCGACTGCAATTACCGCTTTATCCGCCATTGCCGGCAGTATCTTCCCATGGCGGTCAATGGCAGCAATTTTATCGCCGCAGCCCAGTTCCGATAAAATATGATCCGCCGCCGTCACCAGCGAAAGTATGCGTAACTCTTCAGCCGATGGGCGCTTGACTCCGCTGCTTTCGCCGCAGGAACTGC
Organism: Lentisphaerota bacterium; assembly: GCA_015061545.1. Taxonomy (GTDB): domain Bacteria; phylum Verrucomicrobiota; class Lentisphaeria; order Victivallales; family Victivallaceae; genus SIG78. The sequence continues at coordinate 41,544 of SUWJ01000008.1, forward strand.
AAAACAAGCCGACCGATGCCGCCACCAGCATAAAAATTGCAGCCGGTAAAATTTTAATCCCGCGAATACCCATTGTAATCCCAATACCTTGCCGGCATATTTTCGTAATTGATATATTCTGAATGGCTATCGGCAAAAACTGCCACAAATCCTTTTTTGTGCCGCAGCGCAAGATAACAGTAAACGCCGCCTTCCACCACGTTATTCACCACCTGACCGGCCCCTGACCGATCTTTGCCGATATAATATTTACTGCTGTCGGCAAGCGCGATAAATCCGGAGGGATCTTTGATTTTGCTCCAGCTGATTCCATACCACAGCAAGTCGCTTTTCGGATCTTTGACCGCTGCTGCGCTGTAAGTTTGGTTGATTCCGTAACTGGTGATCTTTTCAATTGACACATCACTCTGACAGCGCCAGACGCCATCGGCACAACCGTCTTTTCCGCTGTTATTCACATAAGGCGCAATCAGATCCATCCATCGGGTGTTGCCTTTTGACCACACAGGCGGCGTATAATTGTAAGTATCTGCATAACTCAAATAGCCCAACCCCACTTGCCGCACATTGTTCATACACTCGCTGGTTCTTGCCGTAGCCCGGGCATTGCTTAACGCCTGCAAAATACACGCGCCAAGAATAGCAATAATGGCAATGACGACCAGAAGTTCGATCAGCGTGAACGGTGGTTTGTTGAACATAATTTGACCTGATATTATTACGAATTTTATTTTCGTAATAATATACACCCGCAATACTCAAAAAGCAACTGCAGCAACCTGCAAATACCTCAATAGATAGTTACCGGCAGTATCGCGCTACTCCATGCGAACCCGCGGATCCGCCCAGGCGCAGATCAAATCGGCAATAAGATTGATGACCACAAACAAAAGCGCATTGACTATGGTCAGAGCTTTAAGCAATGCCAGGTCGGAATTGTTCAAGGCATCGATCGAAGCATATCCCAGCCCCGGAATTCCGAAAAATGATTCCAGCAGCAAACTCCCGGTAAAAATGAACGGCAGCAGCGATGCCGCCCGGGCAATGATCGGGATCAGCGCGTTGCGCAACAGGTGTTTGATATAAAGCTGCGGTTTGGAACAGCCTTTGGCAAGGGCGGTACGCAAATATTCACTTTTGAGTTCGTTGACAAATACCGTCCGGTAAAAACGCACTCCGCCGCCCAATCCGGAAATAACGCCCAGCAATATCGGCAGCAGCAAATAACGTATACTCCCCCACCCCCAGACAGGAAAAATATTCAGATAATACCCCAGAAACCATTGCCCTGCAATTATCAGCACCAGATAACTTATACTCATGCCCGCTACTGATATTATCAGCAGCCAGCGGTCAACCCAACTATCCTTGAACGCGGTTGCCAGCAATGCCAGCGCGATCCCCAGCAGCAGTTCCAGACAAAAAACCGGCAGCATTACCGACAAAGAGGGCCCCACACCGCGGGCAATGATGTTGTTGATCGGTTCACGGGTGGTGATGGTTTTGCCGAAATTAAGTACGCGTATGTACGGAAATGAGCTTTGCACATCCACCAGTTCCCGCAGCGAATTGATCAGCTGACTGTTCCAGCCGTTGCTCTGATATCGGAAAAACTCCACTTTTTTCAGCTGCAAACCGTGATCGTCGTAAGAAGCGATGACCAGCTTTTCCGGATTGCCGTCAATAATTATATCAGCAATACGGAGAGTGCGGTCGCTGCAGTTTCCGCCGCAGGATTCCCGCAAATACTTGTCGTTGACTTTGCCCATACCGGAAAAAACTACCCGGCAAAGCAGTTTATCGTCAACTTGAAAGCGGCGTTTGAAAGTTACCCCTTTGCCGTACAGCTCCAAAACTCCGTTGCGATGTATTGCCTCGCCATCCGGCAATACATCGGGCAGTTCCACCTTGCCTGCGCTGTAATCAACTGCGCCGTAGACCTCGCTTTTACGCCAATGACCGTAAAAAAGCGGCAGATCACTTTTAAGCTCCCGCCGCAGATTTTCAATTTCCAGCGGCTTGGGATTTTTCCCCAGCACCGCCGCAGCCGGATCGCCCGCCGCCATCTGAAAAAGCAGAAAAGTCAAAAGCATCACCCCCAGCATGACCAGCACGCTGTGTCCAAGCCGACGGATGATGAAGTTTAACATTTTTAAAAATCCCAAATTTGCAAATACTCAAAACTACTGTAAAGTAATAATATAATACCGAAAGTGAATTTTGCCATGTCCAAGCGATTATTACTGCATATTTGTTGCGCCCCCTGCGCTTGCGGCTGTCTGGAGCAGCTGCGGCTTGACGATTGGGAGTTTGCCTTTTATTTTTCCAACTCCAATTTGAACAGCGCCGAAGAATTTCAATGCCGTTATGCTGCTGCCGAAACGCTGGCTGCCGCGGAAAATGTCCACCTTTATTGCGATCCTTACGATCACGCAACCTGGCTGGAACGCACCGCTGAACTTGGCGCCGAACCCGAGCGGGGGCGCCGCTGCGCCATTTGTTTTGAATGGAGCTTGAGCCGCACCGCTCTGGCTGCAGAGGCAATGAACTTCGACGCGTTTGCCACCAGTTTGACTGTAAGCCCGCATAAACCAAGCAAGCTGATCTTTGAAATCGGCAAAGCCTTTGAAAAATTCACTCCTTATGATTTTAAAAAACGCGACGGATTCCTGAAAGGCAACCGCCGCGCCAAAGAGCTGGAGTTATACCGCCAGCAATATTGCGGGTGTGAATTTTCTTACCGCGACCGCTTTAATCAAGCGTGATAAGCTCGTAACTGTTGCTGCCCAGACCGATCTTTTCGGCATAAGCAAGCTGCTCGGTTCCGGCAAATTTTTTACCCGCTGCCGCCGCCGCATCGCAGCAGGCGCGGTCGATCGCCACGGGGTCCAGCGAGGCAAAAATACCTATATCGTTGATACAAGGCTTCATCGGCAGCGGTTCACAGTCGCAGCCGCGGGTGATGTTCAAAGCAAAATTGATAAATATGTGCTGTTTGTTCAGACTCGCGCCGTAGGCATATTCCACCAGCTTTTCGCGGAAAAATTTGCCTTTGAACATGGCGTTGACCAAACCTTTCCAGCTCCAGATGGAAACTCCGTGATGGCGGCATACTGAAAAACACGCGCCGCAGCCCAGACATTTGCTCTGATCTATCTTCGGCGATTTACCCAGCGTGATCGCTCCCGCCTGACAACGGCTCAGACACATTCCGCAGCGTTTGCACAGCCATTTGCGGATCCGCGGCCGCACGTTCATATGCATTGCCAGTTTACCGCCTTTGCTGGCAAATCCCATACTCAACTGTTTGATCGCTCCGCCGAAACCCGCCAGCGCGTGCCCCTTGAAGTGCGACAATACCAACACCTGACGGTAACGCTCAAAAGCCTTGCCGATCGAACAATAACGGAAATGCTTCAAATTCACCTCCGTTTGATACTGTTCTTCGCCGTTGGCACCATCGGCAATTTCCACCGGCAGCGCGGTAAAGCCGTGTTCGGCGGCCAGCGCCAGATGGCTGGTACGCTCAAAGCGTTTGCCGCCGTAAAGTACGCTGGTTTCCAGAAAACGGTCATCGCGGTTGGATTCTTTAAGGTAATCAATGATCCCGTTGTAATTCTCGGGCTTGATGTAGGTACGATTGCCCTTTTCGCCGAAGTGGGTTTTGATCGGAATTTCGGCTTCCAGCACAATATTTTCTTTTTCCACGATATATTCCAGCAATCTTCTTGCCGCCGCGCTGATCTGCCCGTGATCGTGGGTATGGATCGGAATAAAATAAACTTTGCTCATAACAACCTCTTGGAGTAGTCGATTTTCCGTTAATATAGTGCCGATCCCGCAGTTTTGCCCGTTTGCCGCACTTTTTTTTGCTGTTTTTTGCTTTTTTGTTGATCCGGTCGGAGCAAGTGATTATTTGAAATAAAAAATTTCAGACCAGCTTGCAAAACACTCTTTTCAGCTTATCTTAATAAAAAATGCTTTATTTTTTTCCGAACTGCCAAGAAAACGCATATATCGCTCGTCTTATTATGCGTAAACAGGCAAATTGCCCCGGGAGCGATTTGCCGCATAACAAGGAGAAAACATGGAACGCAAACAAGCTATCTTCGACTGCCTGATCCGGGAGTCGCTGCCGATGTTCAGAAGCACGGCATACAGCGTACTGGGCAATGCAGCAGATGCCGACGATGCCGTGCAGGAAGCGTTGATAAAAGCGTGGAAAAGTTATCACCTTTTCCGCAGCAAGTCAAAACTTTCCAGCTGGGTATGCCGTATAACATTGAATGTTGCCTGCGATATGCTGCGCAAAAAAAAGCGCGAACAGGCAAAAATTCAGAAAATCCAGCAGGAAAGCGCGCCTGATAACAGCGATTCCGAAAGCGGTCAGCTTGAACAGCTGCAAAGTGCCATCGCCGAACTTGAAGAACCCTACCGCAGCGCCATTACCCTGGGAGTACTGAGCAATATTACAGGCGAAAAAGCCGCCGCAATACTGGAATGTAATCCCAACACTCTTTACTGGCGGATCAGCCGCGCCAAAGAACTGCTGCGCGCCAAACTGAAAGGTATGTAAATCATGGAAAATAAAAATATTGACCATCTGCTCGATTCTCTGCAAAAAAAGAACGCTTCTGCTGCGGAAGAATTTTCCGGCGCCGAAGAGTTCAAAAGCCGCTTTTTTGAACGGATCAGACAGGAAAAACAGCGCTCTTACCGCCGCTTGAGATTCTACACCGTCTGGAGTGCCGCCGCTTGCGTGGTATTGGGTACAGTACTGCTGCCGCTGCTTATGCCGGAAAAACAAACTTACGAACCTGATACATCAAAAGCATCGGCCCCGCCCGAACATATTATTCCCGTTATTCCCGCCGCAGCAGTTACCGACCGTACGGCTGCAACAGCCTCAAAAGAAGCATTGCCGCCACCGGAAGAAGCTGTTGCCGAAGTTATGGTGCATGACGCGGTAAATACAGTCAGCGCCCCCATGCGTCTTTCCAAGAAAGCGCCGATGTTGCAAGCGCCCGCAGCTGCATTTGCAGCGCCGAGCGTAAAATTCAACACTTCCGAGTATAAAAGTTTTACCGAAAACAACTTTGTCAATGTCAAAGACCGGAGTCTTTCCACTTTCGGCGCCGATGTTGATACTGCCAGTTACACCAATATGCGTCATTGGCTGACCAGACGGCACCAGCTGCCGCCCGCGGATGCGGTGCGTACCGAAGAATTGATCAACTTCTTCCGTTACGACTATCCGGCTCCGGCTGACGGCGAAAAATTCAGCGTGAGTTTTGAAACCGCCACCGCCCCGTGGCAGGATAAACACAAGCTGGTGCTTATAGGCGTACAGGCTGCCAATCTGCCAAGTCAGGAACTGCCGCCGGCGAACTATGTTTTTCTGGTGGATAACTCGGGCAGTATGTACGACGAAATGGAAAAAGTCATCACCGCCTTGACCGGTTTGATCGGTGAACTGCGCAGCGAAGATCGCCTCAGCCTGATAACTTACGGCGGCGGAGTCGATATTCTGCTGGACGGCATCAGCGCCAAAGATAAAGCGGTTGCGCTGCAAAAAGTCCGGCAGCTCGTTTCCGACGGCTACACTCCCGGCGGCGAAGCGATACAAAAGGCTTATCAACTTGCCCGCAAACACTTTATCAAAAAAGGCAACAACCGCATAGTGCTGATTACCGACGGTGACTTCAATGTGGGTGTTTCCAGCGAAGCAGAATTAGTGCAGATGGTCAGCCGCGAACGAAATAGCCTCATATATTTGAGTGTTTTCGGTATGGGCGACGGCAATTATCACGAAAACAAGCTCAAGATGCTCGCCAATAAAGGTAACGGCAATTACTACTATGTGGACAGCCTCCGCGAAGCCTCCAACGCTATGAAAGCGTGTTTTGCCAACCGTATGTTTGCCATTGCCAGAGATGTGAAATTTCAGATCGAATTCAACCCCGCGCGGGTCAAAGCCTACCGCTTGCTGGGCTATGAGCTGCGCAAACTTGAAGATCGGGATTTTAATGACGACACCAAAGATGCCGGGGAAGTCGGAGTGGATCATCAAGTAACTGTCATATACGAAATCGTGCCGGTTGATGCTCCCGAAGGCAGTGCTGACGGCGGCGAGGTGGATAAGCTCAAATATCAAACCGTGATCACGGGCAACTCCTCCGAACTGCTGACTTGCAAGATCCGCTATCAGGATCCTGCGGAAAACCGCCCGAGCGAACTGAGAAGTTTTGTGCTGGCTGATTACACAGCTCCCGGCAACAATCTGCGCTGGGCTTCGGCGGCGGCAGAATTTGCCATGCTGCTGAAAAATTCAAAACACAAAGGCAATGCCTCCTACCGTTCGCTGCTGAACCGTGCCAGAATCGCTCTGGGCAGCGATGAAGACGGCAAACGCGCCGAGTTTCTGACGCTGGTCCGCATTGCTGCAGAATTATCCGATGCGCTCAAGTAAAATCCGCTGCTGAAAACACGCTTCAAACCAGCAAAAGCGCTGTCGGGAGTTTAACAGCTCCCGGCAGCATTTTTTTACGCGGAATAAAAACAGGTTTGTACAGTTGTAAACTGGAAAAATCGACGCTGTTGTGGTATATTATAATGTTTGTTTTAACCGCAAATTTTATAACCAAGGAGCACTATGAGCAAGTTTGATAAAATCGTGATCCCCGCCGGGGATAAAATAACCGCCGATGCCAACGGCAAACTGCAAGTATCTGACCAGCCGATCGTGGCGTTTATCGAGGGCGATGGCACCGGTCCTGACATTACCAAAGCCAGTATGCACATCTGGAACAGCGCGGTGGAAAAAGCCTATAACGGCAAGCGCAAGATCGCGTGGATGGAAGTCTTTGCCGGCGAAAAAGCCAACGCAGTCTACGGCAAAGATCTCTGGCTGCCCGATGAAACGGTGGAAGCTATACGCGAATATCTGGTGGCGATCAAAGGGCCTCTGACCACTCCCGTCGGCGGCGGGATCCGTTCGCTGAACGTGGCGCTGCGCCAAATGCTCGATCTCTACGTATGTCTGCGTCCGGTGCGCTATTTCAAAGGTGTACCTTCACCCGTCAAAGAACCCGAAAAGACCGATATGGTGATCTTCCGTGAAAACTCCGAAGATATTTACGCGGGCATCGAATGGATGGCTGGCACGCCTGAAGCGGAAAAAGTTATCGAATTTCTCCGGAAAGAGATGAATGTTACCAAGATCCGTTTCCCCGAAAGCAGCTCCATTGGCATCAAACCCGTCAGCAAAGACGGTTCCGAAAGATTGGTGCGGGCAGCTATGGAATATGCCATCAAGCAGAACCGCCGCAACGTTACTCTGGTGCATAAAGGCAATATCATGAAGTTCACCGAAGGCGGCTTCAAAAACTGGGGCTACGATCTGGTGCGCAAAGAGTTTGCCGATGTGGCAGTTCCCGCTCCTGACTGCGACTGGAAAGCTCCCGAAGGCAAGATCCTGGTCAAAGACTGCATTTGCGACGCATTTTTGCAGCAGATCCTGACCCGGCCTGATGAATACGACGTGGTTGCCACGCTGAATCTGAACGGCGATTATGTATCTGACGCGCTGGCTGCCTGCGTGGGCGGTATCGGGATCGCCCCCGGTGCCAACATCAACTACGTTACCGGTCATGCGCTTTTTGAAGCCACCCACGGCACGGCGCCGAAATACGCCAATCTGGATAAGGTCAACCCCAGTTCGCTGGCGCTTTCGGGCGAAATGCTGCTGCGTCACATCGGCTGGAACGAAGCTGCCGATCTGGTAACGCAGGGTATTGAACGCGCTATTCAGGACAAGGTAGTGACCTACGACTTCGCCCGTCTGATGGAAAATGCGACCGAAGTAAGCTGCTCGGGCTTTGCCAAAGCGGTGGTTGAACGTATGTAAAAAATTTCCGGCGGAGAAAAAAATGCTCCGCCGGATTGGTTTGTATTTTATTTGAGAAGTTTTGCAGAGGTCTGCAATGAAATTTGTTTCGATGCTTGACGAGGAATTGCTGTTGGATCATATCCCCGGCAATTCAAGGGAAGAAGTTTACAGTTGGATGCTGGACAAGCTGGCACTTTACGCCGAGCTTGAGCTGGATAAGGAAAATCTGGTTGCCGCCATGTGCAAACATGAAGATGCGGCAGGAACTTTGCTGGACGGTTTGGCCATGCCGCACGTCCGCGACGAAAAACTCAACGACCTTTACATTGTGGTCGGTCTGCCCGAAAATCCGTCGGCAGTCAACGGCAAAGTGATCTTTATGACCCTTATCGGCGAAAATATGTCCGATATCTACTTGAAAGTAATCTCTACGCTGGCAAGATTCCTGAGCAAACCTGAATGTGCTGCCGAATTTATTCTGGCGGCTGATACGGGTAAAACTGCATTTTGGGATTATTTGCAGAAAAGCGATATAAAGCTGCGTAACGTAGTCTGCGCCGAAGACGTAATGAGTCCTGCCGATGTTTTTCTGCAGCAAAGCGCTCCGTTATCGAAAGCATTTGACCTCTTCAACAGCACCCATCGCCGTTTTCTGCCGGTGGTCAACAGCGCGGGGGAACTGGTGGGGGAACTTTCTGCCCGCAAAGTGGTCAGAAGCTTTTTCCCTGAATATGTTTTTATGATGGAAAACCTTAATTTCCTCAACGATTTTGCTGTTTTCAACGAAATTTTCCAATCGGAACATTCTCTGCCGGTTGCGCAGTATATGGATCACGAACCGCCTTGCGCCCATTTGGATACACCTTTGGTTCAGCTTACGCTGCTGCTGACTAAAACCAATGCCGGAAACGTTTATGTGGTGGATAAAGAAAAACACCTGAAAGGGATCTTTTCCATAGATAATGTTATAAGCAAAGTATTACGGGGTTGAGGGTTATTATGGATTGGACTTTCTGGATAGGCACAATAATTTTTGTTGCCACATATATACTTATTGCCAGCGAAAAAGTGCACAAAGTGATTTGTGCGCTGGGCGGAGCATCGCTGATGTTTATCTGCGTGCTGGGCAAAAAAGGCCACAGCGATTTGGATGCTTTTGCCAGCAACGTAAATTTTGACGTTATCTTCACTTTGTGCGGCATGATGATTCTGGTCAACATATTGAGTACCACGGGGTTATTTCAGTATGTAGCGATCAAATGCGCCAAGCTGGCAAAAGGCAGTCCGCTGAAAATGCTTATACTGCTCTCTCTGGCAACGGCGTTTATGTCGGCATTTCTGGATAACGTAACTACGATTCTGCTGGTGGCACCGGTAACGCTGCTGGTCTGCTCACAGCTGGGTGTATCGCCGCTGCCGTTCCTGATGGCGGAAACGCTCTCCAGCAATATCGGCGGAACTGCCACGTTGATCGGGGACCCGCCCAACCTGATAATCGGCTCCTTTGTAAAATTGGACTTTATGGCATTTATCGTCAATCTGACGCCGTTTATTGTCATAATAATGGCAATTTATATGCTGATCCTCTTTTTTTACTATCGCAAAAAACTTTATGTAACGATCGAAAAGCGCGCCAGAATCATGGAACTGGACGAACGCGCTGCCATTACCGACGCTAAAAAAATGCGGCGCGGCTTGTTCGTAATCGTGCTGACCATCGCCGGATTCCTCTCCCACAGCGCAACGGGGTTGGAACCGGGCGTAGTGGCAATGGCCGGGGCAGCGCTGGCGTTGGCGATCTGCAAAGTAGATATTGAAAAAGCGCTGGAAAAGGTCGAATGGGTCACGCTGTTCTTCTTCATCGGATTGTTCGTTCTTGTATCAGGTGCCAACGAATGCGGCCTGATCGGAGTTATCGGCAACGGGTTATCGGTCATGAACGATATCCACCCGCTGGCGGTAATATTGATCGTGATGTGGGTTTGCGGCTGCGCTGCGGCGGTAACCAACAACGTATCGTTCACAGCGGCAGTAGTGTCGATCATCGCCCTGTTTATGGAAAAAGCACCGACTTTCAGCGGCAACGAGATCCTCTGCGATCTTATGTGGTGGGGGCTGGCGCTGGCAGTCTGTCTGGGCGGCAACGGCTCGCTGGTCGGAGCGGCTGCCAACCTGGTTACGGCCGGATTGGCGGAAAAAGCCGGCTATAAGATCACGTTCAGCACGTTTTTGCGCTACGGCTTGCCGGTAACGGCCGGCAGCATGATTTGCGCCAGTATCTATATAGTTATCCGTTATGCTTATCAGGTGGGATTTTAACCATTGAACGGTATAAAGACAGTTATTCTTAAAGAACTTACGCTCCGGCAGCAGCAGGAACTGCTGGAGCTGTTTGTCGAAGCAGAATTTGCCGATGTTGGCGATGGAGTTCAATGGCTTGCCGATGCAGTCAAAAACTCGCTGCTTGCAGTCGGAGCGCTGGATGAAGCCGGTCACTTGATCGGCTTTGCCCGTGCTTTGGGTGACGGTTCAAGCGATTGTTACATTCAAGATGTAACTGTCAAAAACAGCTTCCGCCGACGGGGGATAGGCGGCGAGCTGGTCAAATTCCTGCTGCAAGAGCTGCAAGCACGCAACATCGACTGGATCGGCTTGATCGCCACGCCGGGCAAAGCGGAATTCTATCGTCAGCTCGGCTTTGAAGTCATGACCGGCTTTACCCCCATGCGCTGGAAAAACAATTCCTGACCGACTGTTCAAACGTTGTTCAGGCAACATAGCCCAACAGCAATTATATTGATTTCCCTTCCCCTTCAAACTTATTACTCCGGATTAATCAACAAAAAAAGCGGAGCTGAAAACTTGTTTCAACCCCGCTGAAATATCGGAAAGATATTTTACTTATTGCACTTGCCGCAAATCTTGACCGGCGCACCGGACTGAGCAGATTTGTAAATGCTGCAAATAAGTTCAACCGCACGACGACCTTCCAAGCCGGAGAGTTCCACCTCTTTCTGACCAGCCAGAATCGCATCGGCAAGATCTTCGATCTGCACGCGGTGACCTTCGCTGGAAATCGCCATGGGGTCGCCCGCACCGCCGCCGGAGATGACCTCGCCAATGCCGAAATTCTTTCTGATTTCTTCGTCGCCGGGTTCATCGTTGACAAACTGCCAGCGGATGATCTTGTTATCTTCCAGCACCACGCTGCCCAGCGTACCGGAAATTTCAACCCGACGGGGGAAACCCGGAGCGCAGGATGTGGAACCTTCAATAGTCCCCAGAGCGCCATTTTTGAATTTAAGGATCGCCACCGCATTATCTTCGACCTCGATTCCGGTGTGCGAAAGCGTACCGGTCAGTGCCGAAACTTCTTCCACATCGCCATTCAGATAAAGCAGCAGGTCGATCGTGTGAATGCTCTGATTCATCAGTGCGCCGCCGCCATCCAGTGCCCAGGTGCCGCGCCAGGAGGCAGAGTCATAATATTTCTGCTCGCGGAACCATTTGCACTGCGCGCTCGCCAACACGATCTTACCGAACCGTCCGGCTTGGATCGCCTGCTTGATAAGTCCCACGTTTTTAACAAAACGGGACTGAAAAACACTCATCAAAATCACGCCCGACTGGTGGCAGGCATCAATGATTTCATCGGCTTTATCCGTGGTGACATCCAGCGGTTTTTCGCAAAGAATGTGTTTACCAGCCAACGCAGCAGGCACCGCCACCTTGCCATGGATCCCGGTGGGAGTGGCAATAGTCACAGCTTCAACTTCCTTATCCGCCAGAAAACTTTCAAAATCAGCAGCAGCCCGCACATTGTATTTTTCGGCAAAAGCCTGAGCGCGTTCCGTCACCTGATCGAAAACCGCTACCAGTTCAGCGTTGCGGGATTTTTTAAGAGCATCCGCGTGCATAGTGGCAATCGCACCAGTACCGATGATTCCGAATTTAACTTTGTCAGCCATATAAAAACTCCAAAATTTAAGATTGTTGCCTGTTTTATGGTGAACCGTGTCAGCATTAAACTTCAAAGCCACCGACCCTATCACTCATACACGTTATAAACATACCTTCTCCGCGCAAAAATGCAAATTTGAAAAGGTATTTTTTGCACATTTTTATTGATTATGCCCCCTCAGTTCATGGATAAATCGGTCGGCGGGTTCCGACGCAGACGATTGCAGCTTTACAAACAGCTGCGACAAACTTCACCTCAGGTGTTTTTACCCAATCTGCCGGACGATATCTTGCGCAATACAAAGCGGAATATTTTTCTGAACCAGCATTGTTTTTCCAGGTTGACCAGCTCCATAGTTGTATATGCGAGCTGATTTTTCAACACATAAACATCCAGCAACCGTTCACCAACGAAGCCGAACACCCTGGCATCGTACGCCGAATAAGCCGATATATCAAGGCGCTTTTCCAACTCAAAAAGGATTCCGAACAGCCATTGACAATAGTTGTTGAAAAGATCCCGCCGCATCACAAACATATTGAAACGCGAACCGTAACTCCGTTGCATAACCTGATCGTAAGCTGCAAGGTAATCAGGAGCGATGTCGGTTATAACCCGTCTGGTTACTTCCAGATCTTCCGCATGATGCGCGTGGATATACTGCTGATAGTTGCTTTCGATAAAATATTTCCGCGGCTTGGGCAATATCAGCGGAACTTGCTGCAGCGCCGCCGCCAAGTCAGCATATCCGGCAATGCGTTCAAACTTTTTGCCGCGGCGCTTTCCGGTAAAATAACGGCGGTAATGACACAATCCGTAATAATCAGCATGAAGATTTTTCCATGCCCAATAAAGCGCCGTCAACTCGCAATAATGGGGATTTTCAGCACTTATATTGTCATTTTCATCGTCGCGCTGATATCCCAGCGGCGGATTCAAAGCGCTGCCGGCTTGAACCGGCAAATAGATGTCATCCGCAGGAAACTGATATTTTTTATGAGTTGCAACAACGATTTTTATATCCATGATCCAACTTAAAACCGGCTTTTAATCTTCTCAAAAGCCTCCAGCGCCGCTTCCACCGTATCGTCCATATCCAGATATTTGTACAACCCAAGCCGTCCGCCGAAGACCACATTGGGCGCTTTTTCTGCCGCCATGGCTATATACTGATCGTACAATTGCTTGTTACGCTCAGTAAATACCGGATAATAGGGTTCGTCCCCGGCTTTGGCAAAGCGGGAAAACTCTTTGAAGATCAAAGTTTTGCCGGTATCCTGCCGTTCAGGGTGATAATGTTTGAATTCGTGGATTCGGGTAAAGGGGACCGTTTCTTCGGCATAGTTCATTACAGTGGTTCCCTGATAGTCAGGATAATCAAAACGTTCCGCCGTAAAATCGACCGTCCGCCACTCCAGCGCCCCCAGCGAGTAGTCGAAAAATTCGTCGATCGCCCCGGTGTAAAGCACCAGCGTATCCGCATTGACTTCGCCTTTGATATCCGCAAAATCGGTATTGAGTTTGACCGTAATGTTTTTGTGATCGACCAACCGTTCAAAAAGTTTGCCGTATCCATCCAGCGGAATACCTTCAAACTTATCGGCAAAATAGCGGTGATTGTAGTTATATCTGACCGGCAGACGGGTAATGATATCCGGCGAAAGCTCGGTGGGATCTTTTTCCCATTGCTTGATGGTGTAGCCGCGGAAAAAAGCCTCATAAAGCCCGCGTCCGATCAAAGAGATGGCTTTTTCTTCCAGATTGGCAGGATCGGTTATATTTTCTTTGGCGATTTCATTGGCGATAAACTTTCTGGCATCTTCCGGCGACATGGCTTTGCGGAAATACTGATTGATGGAGCCAAGATTGATCGGCATGGTATAGACTTCATTTTTATAAGTGGTCAGCACGGTGTGCCGATACTCGTTGAACCCGGTAAAATTGCCGATATACTCCCAAACTTTTTCATTGGAAGTGTGGAAAATGTGCGAACCGTACTTATGATACTCGACTCCGGTTTTCGGATCGACTTCGCTCCACGAATTACCGCCGATATGATTTCTGCGGTCAATTATTGTAACGGGCAAATCCAGCTGCGAAGCAACCCGCTCCGCCACGACCGCACCATAAAACCCGCATCCGACCACCAAAAGTTTCTTCATCACTCAAACGCCTTTCAACTTATTATTTTCCCCGCCGGCAAACCTATTTTCTTTTCCGGATTGCCAACTTTTCCCACATCCGATTCAAAGTGTTAAAAAACCCCCGCTCCATGACAGAACGTTTGATCTTGATATTCAAACTTTCTTTCATCGCTTTTTTCACCATCACAGGCTGTACGGCATTGTTTTTTTCAGCAGCTTTTTGCTTATTCATAGCCCTGAGATGATTTTGCAATCCGATAACAATGCGATCTTTCTCATTGCGTACCGTATTAACTGTTTCCTTATTCGGCTTTACCGGAAGCACCAAAGCTTCTTTCAACCAATTTAAGGCTTTGATCTTTTCGCGCTCCAATGCGCAATATGCCGAACTATAATCAACGGATTCCATTGCCCGATCATCTTTACAAACATCCAAAGCGTTAAAGAAAAGGCGTTGCTGCAAACCCAGCAATCCGGCAACAGTTTCAAATCTGGAACTGCCGCGACTGCTGTTCACTAAAGCCGCATAATTGCGTTTGTAAATGATTGCCATACACACACCATGGTGCGAGTCGGTCATCATATATGTACAATTTTTAACAGCCTTTACCATATCCTCTACGCCAACCCGAGGCAATACGGTTCCGATATGCCATTGATCTTTGGAATATTTATACTCTTTCATGCCAAGCAAAGTTACCACCGGCATATTCATCTTTTCAGACAAATACTCAGCAGCCTTTTCCTTTTCCGGAGTTGGATCAAGTATATAGCACAGTATATACTTTTCCGGCAATGTTTCTTTGCCTTGTTCAGCTAAAATATCAAACTCTTTTTCGCTGCACAAAAAAATCGGATCTATAATGTGATCAGCCTTAAGCCCGAAACGATTCTGCATAATCTTCGTACCTTGCTCTTCGCGCACACTGAGAGCATCAAAACGTTCCAAATAATCCCGTGCAGTTTCTATAACACTATCTTCGGCAATAAAATCATTATGTCCGAAAGAGGTGGAAAAAGCTATCTTCTTTTTATCTTTGTCTGCAAAATCTAAAAAGAACGTATAGCCGACCAGCTTCAAAGTTCCCACCGTCCACATTTGATCTGAGCCCAAAATAAATCCATCAACAAATTGATTAAACTCAGTCATCTTGTCAAAAGATCGATTATTGGCTACCCGAAAATGGCGTTTTATAAAATCAACAGTGCTTTGAATTTCTCTTTCCCATGGATTACCGTCAGTTTTGGCAATAGGAATAAATATAACCGATTGCCCCAGCGAATCAAGAACTTTTCCCAGCGAATAATAGGTCAGCGAACTACCGTAATTACTGGCAAACCACCAACCGACAATCCCCCAATCCCAACGCATCCCGCGTCCATACCACAACGCTTTATGGAATCCGAACTTTTCCAAATGATTAAAAAAGAATCTGCGGCTTGGATGCAATGGAGACGGTTTTATCAATTGCGGATTAAACTGTTTTATAAAATCAAAAGGTATCTTGCGGCAAAGTTTCATAGAGCTTTTAAGCCGCTCAAAAATCACCCTGCCCTTGGCTGAATTTACCATGACCAGACTGGTCCCCTTCCGGTCATCATAAGCCTTATCAAGCCGATGAATCTGCCAACAATCACCTAAAGTAATATCGGCAATACGGCTGCTGTTGGCATAAGGACAATTTGCGCAAGCTTCACGGATAGTTACGCCTTCCAAAAATCCCTTATACCACATCCCTTTATTCCAGGCAGCCTTTTTGACATCTCCATTTTTCAAATACACAACCTGAGGTGTGGACCATTCAAAAAATTTTTTATCGCGGAAATCGACCTTGGCAATTTCTCCGCCTTCTGAAAACTCCCGGATAAACGAGCGGTATGCCGTTACGCTGTTTGCACCGTGACAAACCAAATCCGCAGTATATAATTTATCATAATCCCTGCCTAAAAACGCATACAAGCCTGCAATCTGGCACGGACATCCTACATAAAGAACGGCTGATCCGGCTTCCAAACAGGCTTTCGCTTCCCGGAAAGTGTCACGAGTATCGCTCTGCACATATTTCGATCCGCGCAACCGGGCAAGTTCTTCAGAGTTTTTTGCCACAAAATGATATACCGAAAGAAAATCATCTGAATATATTGCCCCGCACACTACGCCCCCGCGGGATAAAATTTCCTCTGCTAAAAGCGTGAACATTCCCCCGGAAGAAGATTGCAAACGAATCTCATCTTTCGCCCACACAGCATAAGTATCGAACGCAGTATGTCTGCGGCACGGATTCATTGCCGGACAACTTTTTACACACAATCCGCAGTTGGTACATTTATCCTGATCGATTACCGGAAAAAGGAAGCCATCCGAATCATATTCCATACGGATCGCGTCAACAGGGCACTTATTAAAACACGCCCCGCAACCGGTACACTGACTATGCTCAACGCTATTGATATTTTTCATCAGTATTAAAACCTCTTTTCCAGCGGCAATTTGTCTACCAGATATTGAGCGCTCTTATTGACTTTCGGCAAATATTTTTGCGCATCATAAGCCACAATAAGATCCGCAAATTCCCGCAAATGATCCTTGCCGCGACGGACAGATTTTCCCAAACAATCCGGAACTACAAAACGCAAACACCATTCCATTAATTCCGGTCCGAAATCTTCAAACCAGTTATTTTTCTTATAGCAGGCAAAGACGTGTTTCAACATTATCATATGTTTGGCAATCTTTTCATCTTTATTCTTATTCACATCTGCCATAAGCGATCCGGGGCGTACCCAGCGGTATTTGTACAACTTATCGGCAATAAACGAAAAATTTCTGCCATGCGGAAATGCTTCCAGCTGGAAAACACTATCTTCGCCGAACTTGACATCTTCCGCAAAACTCAAGTTATACTCCTGCAAAAATTCCCGTTTATAAGCCTGACGCCAAACAAAGGGCAGCGCACCATGTCCTCCAAACAGCACATCCGGAGTAAAATGATCGAACCGTTTAGTTGAAATGTTCAAAACCGAATAATACCATGGAGTAGGATCGCTCAGCTGCGGAAACATTGCAGTGCCGAACACGCAAATATCGGTCGGAGCTTCAAGAAACTCCCGCCAGATACGTTCACAGGCGTTCGGTGCCAACAAGTCATCCGAATCGCAAAACATAACAATATCGCCACGGGCAATCTGCAACCCGGCATTACGGGCTGCCGGCAACCCCTTATTTTCCTGACTCAACACCACAATACGGTTATCAGTATTGGCAAATGTATTAAGGATTTCCAACGAATTATCTATGCTGCCGTCATTGACGCAGATAATCTCTATATCCAGCAACGTTTGATTAAGTAAACTGCTCAAACATTCAGGCAAATACTTTTCAACATTATAAACCGGAACCACTATCGAAATTTTAGCTGAATAGTCCACTTGCATTACCTCAGTTTATTAGCAGCTTTTTCCAGTACTCTGAGCAAGGTATATCTGAATCCATTAACCCGCAAACATCTGTAACCGCGTTTCATATTTCTTATCACATAGGATGATTTTCTGCCCATTACCGGCGGCGGAAGAACTTCACTCACGCCCTGTTTTTCTCTGGAATGACGTTTATGAGTGGCAGCTGCAGAGTCATCTATTATACGGCAAAGCTCGATCCAGCGATACCATTCAAAATATTTATGCTGCAGCAAACCTTCATCATTCAGCCGGACAAAATCATCATGAAAGCGATTCATGAACTCACCGGCAAGGATCTCGTTGAGCCGGTAATAATTCCAGAAATAACTGTCGTAACGCAATCTGGCGCAAACCGGAGCAAGAAATGCTTTTTTAAGCGGTTGAGTTTCAATAAACCGCTCCATTTCGGCATATTCATCGCAAATGCAATAAACTTTGCCGGGCGAGTTGATACTTGAAGCTTCATTATCCTGCCGGTAATGCAAAAAACACTCCCGCATCAGTTTTATTCTTTCAGCGCAAGCCCAGACCTTGAAATTAAAGCTCGCATCCTGATAGCTTGCACCGGGAGTTTCGTTGAAACGTATGTTGTTGCTGCGGATAAAATCTTTGCGGTAAATTGCCGACCAGATGGTAGGTTTGATATTGAAAAATTCCACCGCTTCCAACGGAGCCTTGAAATCTCTGGTCGGACAAATTATCCGACGGCTCATAACTTCGCTGCAAATCGGGTTGGGAACACTGCGTTCTTCCGGATTCGACCAGTAAAAATAAAAGCCTGACTTCACAACATCCAGCTCATCAGCTTTGGCGCAATCGTAAAGTTTTTCAAACATATCAGGATCGGCATAATCATCGGACTCGACAATACCGATATACTCTCCGGTGGCTTTGTCAAAACCGCAATTCATCGAGTGACCGTAACCGCTGTTGGGTTTATTGATAACCACAATACGGGGATCTCTGGATGCATACTCATTGATTATATCCGGCGACGAATCTTTGGAACCATCGTTGACACAAATAATTTCAATATCGCGCAATGTCTGATTGACAACGCTGTCCAGGCACTGACGCAGATATTTTTCCACGTTGTATATCGGAATAACCACCGATACCTTTACTTGATTTGCCATAAACTTTACTTTCTTGCTGATATATTATAATGTTTTTTTTCATCAATCGCAATCAGTATTCAACCTGCTTATATCCCGATATTTCCATCTTTTATTATCTTGCCGTGGTCGAGGCGGATCTCGCGCCGGCAGAACTTTTCTATATCGCTGCGGTTGTGGGATACCAATATCAAAGTCGTTCCGTTGGCCAGCAATTTATTGATACGCCCTGTACACTTTTCCTTGAAGTTTGTATCGCCAACTGCCATAACTTCGTCCACCAGCAATATTTCAGGCTCAATCGCCGTGGCAATACCAAAGCCCAATCGAGCCTGCATCCCGGAAGAATACTGGTAGATCGGCGCATCAATAAAATCGCCCAGCTCCGCAAAATCCACTATATCGTCCAGCAAATTCTGCATCTCACGCCGTGTACGCCCCTGCAATATACCGTTGAGCATAATATTTTCCCGCCCTGAAAGCTGTTTGGAAAAACCTGCCCCCAGCGCCAGCATCATTGACACCCTGCCCCGCACCGAGCATACCCCGGAATAATTTTTATACACCCCGCCGATGATCGACAGCAAGGTGGTTTTGCCGCAGCCGTTATGCCCCGTCAAACCGATGCGTTCGCCGCGGTTGACTGTTAAATTGATATTATCCAGAGCGGTAAAAGCTTTGGCATTGGATTTATCTTTGATATATTGCGGCAGATGCAGAACAATATTTTTGAATCCGTAATGTTTTTTTTCCATCACGAACTTCTTGCTCAAATCTCTTATTTCTATAATCGGGTCATTCATTGCTGCGCACCTCTTACATCATTTCCGCGAATCGCTTTTCCAAGCGCACGAATATACTGCGCCCCACCCAGAAGACCACAATACCAATCAAAAACAACTTCAACCAGAGCAGGCAATTTATGTCGGGGCTGTAGAATATATTGCGCCAGATCCGTACCACCCCCGCCATGGGATTTACCACATAGATCCAATGATATTTTTCAGGGATCGAACTTTCCGGAATGAAAATCGGAGTCATAAACATCCACATTTGCATAATTATCGCCATGATCCGCTCCAAATCCCGGAAAAAGATATTCGCCGCCGCGTAAGCATAACTCAAACCAATGGAAAACAGCGCCAGCAGCAGCAGTACCACCAGCAGATTCGGCAGAAAAGTCAGCCAATCGGGCTTTACTCCGTATGCCAGCATCACTACGACCAGCACGGGAATAGTCAGAATAAAATGGATGCTTTCGGTAAAAAATGTTCCCCAGACAAACAGTTTACGATCCACCGAGGTCTTTTTCAGCAAACCCGCATTCACCATCAGAATACGACCATTCTGCAGTACCACATTGGCGAAAAACTGCCACAAAAACGTTCCGCACAGCAGATACAAAAGGTAGTTCGGCGCCCGGAAACGCATCAGCACTCCGAATACCGCAAAGTAAATCAAGCTGGAAAAAACCGGCACCAGCAACGACCACAGAAAGCCCAACGCCGTTGAATTGTACTTCAGCTTGAAATCCTTGGCAATCAGCACTGTTATCTGATCGCGTTTAAGCTCCATAGAACGAGAAATCATCCTGTTCAACCTCTTTACCACCCATAAACAGCTCTCCGTAAGCCCGTCGAATCAACGCCGCCCATCAAGGATACACCGTCTTTTTTTCATAAATAGAAACACTCGCCATAATATACACCCTGAAAAGCGTTATTTCAAGGCATCTTACTATAATAGGCGGATATAAAGACCACTTTTAGCTCTTTTCTTCTGATACAGCTCCTGAAAAATATTCTATCGGCGGATTAAAACTGAATCCTTTCTTATATGCCGACAGTATCAAACTTATTCTCTCCTTTCTCTCCGACGGAGCCAAACAAAATATTTTAAGCAGATGATAAATACACCTGCAAGCGTAGTATACTGAACCTTTCCACCCCTCCCGCCGATAAAGACAGCTCTCATTCCGGTAAGCCAATGCGTAACGCGGCAGCCGCTCCGGAACATCCCGCGCAATATCCGAGCCGTGATTATTCTGCATGGCGTGAAGTACCACGCTTTTTTCCACCAGAAAAGAATCCAGCTTGCACCTCAGCGCCAAACGTCGGCTGTACTCCACATCGTCCCCCCAGATGAAAAATTCTTTTTGCGGCAAACCTGCCAGTTCAACGCTTTTACGCGACAGAAAAAATGATACAAATGTAGCCTGCCGTACCGGACGCAGTCCGAACTTCTGCCATTGCGATTGAACTTTACTGCTGCGGGAAAATTTCGGCAGATTCATCCGGCAGCAGCTGCCATCGTGCCAGAGCGCCCGGGAGACCAGAAAACCGTAATTGCCATTTAAAAGTTTATCCGCCGTCAACAATTCCGCCAGCGCATCCGGTTGGGGAATACAATCGTCATCCATCAGCCACAGACGTTCATAACCACGCTCCATAGCAAGTTTCATCCCCAGATTAAAACCGCCTGCGCCGCCGAGATTATTCCCGGGATTAAAGTAGAAAATTCTTTCATCAGTAAGTTTAGATACATATTCAAAAGTGCCGTCGCCGCTGTTATTGTCGATCACCAGCACATCGCAGGCAACGCTCTGACGCTGCAACGCAGTCAGACACCTTTCCAGCATACTGCAACGATTGTAAGTTACGACAATGGCAACTGTGGACATCATAACGCTTCACCTTTGATTAAAGATTCAAAAAAACCTCAGATACAGGTGTGAAGCAACAATGTACAACCAATCCCGACACGCTCCCGCCTCCGAAAGCTGTCCGGACTGAAAATACACTTATAAAATTTCTTCACGATGTTTAATATAACCACCGATCGAACAAATACAACTTGTTTGCGCTATTTTTTCAAGATAAAAGTTTTTTTTGTAAAAAAATATTCCGGTTATTTGCATTATTATTCAGGCGGGTGTATCTTACCTTGACAAAAATCTGTAACGTTTCAGAAGCAAATTTTATTATTGATATGGCTTGGACTGAGAAAAATAGCCGGATCACCTTGTCGAGCATTGCCAAAGATTTGAAATTGGCAACCTCTACGGTTTCCTTTTGTCTGTCGGGCAAGGCTTCGCAGTACGGAATCAAGTCGGAAACTGAAAAACTGGTGTGCGATTATGCTGCGCAAGTCGGCTATGTTGCCAATTCGGCAGCGCGGCAGCTGCGCGGTAATTGCGCTGCGCCGATCGGGCTGCTGTTTGATCCGCGAATCAATTCCGGAGCAGTTCCATCGGAGGCATTGAGTCAGGCGATACAGAGGATCACCTCCGCCAAGCGTGAGGTCAGAGTGGTGGCTTCGGACTTATTTTCCGGATTGATCCAGCTGCGCGAACTCAACTGCCGCGAAGCGATCATCTTTCAGACTGTTACCGAAGCCCCCGGCAGCAAGGAAGCGTTACAAAAAACCTTGAACGCTTATCTGGCGGCAGCGGCAGGAATCAAATTGTTTTGCTTGAACTATGGTTTTCATAAGTACGAAACGCCGCTGTTACCCAATATAGTACGGCTGGGCATCCACCGCCGCGAAATCAATTTGCTGCTGGTCAAATATTTAAATGAACTGACCGGCAAACCGGTAATGTTAAGTTCATGGGCCGGAGTATCTGAAGATGATGATTTACCTGTATCCATGCTTAATGTTCCGTCGGATATGCGTCCTTATGAACTGGGGCATTTTTGGGCGCAGGAGTATCTGCAGCAACGCAAACACCTGCCCATTGGCGCCATCATGCCCGGCGATGACCGTGTCAGCGCAGGTTTGATCAGCGAACTATTAGCGCATAAGGTAAAAATTCCGCAGGATGTACGGATCATAAGTTTTGACAACCTGGATTTTGGAGCGTATCTGCCCGTACCGCTGACCAGCTGGGGGGTACCGATCAAAAAACATATACAAATGGTGCTGGATTGCTTGCTGGATCATGCAGAAATTCCTGAGCGGTTGATCAGCGTGCCTGAATTCGTCTGGCGGCAAAGCTGCGGTTTTACCGCACGCGAACAACAGAATTTCGAAAAAAACGTAAATAAATTATACAATAAACTAAACACCTGAAAGGAGTTGCAAAAGATGAAAAAACTTTTAACCACCGCATTAGCTGTCTTATTTGCCTTGGGAGCAATGGCGGCAAATGCAGTAAAGATCAAAGATCAACTGGTCATTCCCAACGGCGACGACTATCAGCAAGTCAAGCTGACCATTCCCGCCATGGAAATTCCTGAAGGCAAAGTTCCCGTACTGGCGTTTGATGCCAGAATGAGTATGCCCACTTACGGCGGCTGGAACAACTCGCTGGGAATTGCCATCAACCAACGCAAGCTCACGAACCTTGACAGCAACAGCCAGCTCCGGGTATTGAATCGCGGCAAAGGCTTGAGCTGCAAAAATAAAAAGGATAACGGCCGCACCTGGTTCCGTGATTTCCGCGGCAATCCTGCGCTGCTGCTCTTTTACGCGCCCGAAAGCGCCACCGAACTCGGGAGCGAAATAACCGCTGACCGCGCCGCCGGGTTTGAATATATGATCGTTATTGACGATATGCTCAGTAACAATCAAGTTGCCGATCTGGAGTTCACCTACTATTTGCGCAAGCGTTTTATTGCCAACAAAGAGATTCCTGCCGTAATCAAAAATTTGCGGGTGGAACTTATGGATGCTGCCGAAGTTGACAAGCTGCGCCCTGACTCAGGGGTAAAAGTTATTCAGCTGAAAAAACAGGTCAAAATTGATTCTCCCGCCAGCAATATCAACGAATTGGTGTTGGAGTTTCCTGCGCTGGATGTGCCGCGCGGCAAGGCGGCGGTGTTGAGTTTCAACGCCCGTATTGTCTTTGGCAGTTACGGCGGCTGGAACAACTATATGAATATAGATGTAAACGGCAACCGTCTGGAACGGGAAAATGCCGATGGCGAGTACCGTTTGCTCTACCGCGGCCGCACTTTCCAGAATAAGAGCAAAAAAGAAAACAATCGTGACTGGTGGGTCGGGCGCAAAGGCGATAAAGCCCTGCTGGTATTTTTCGCCCCCGAAAATACCGAAGAAGTCGATCCATCCATTACCGGCAGCCGTCAGTGCGGGTTCGTTTACGATATTGTGATCGACGATTTTATCAACAAAATCGAATACGGTGCCGACGACCGTGTAGAAAGCGCCAAGCCCAACAAAATCAAGTTTGCCTACTCGCTGCTGCGCCGTCATGTGGGCAACCGCAATATGCCTTTGCTGCTCAAAGATGTAAAAATCAAAATCATGGATAAGGAAGAAATCGTCAAAAATCTGCCCCAACCCGAACCCCGTGAACAGCGGTCGGAAGCGGCGGCAACCGCCACGCTCCCCGGCAGCAACGGGCTTATGCTGGAAGTGGCAGCCGACGGAGCGCTCCAATTCAAACTTAGCGGGGAAACGGTTTTTATGGATAGCTTTTTCAGCTATCCTGCCAAACCGGTCATGAAGTATAATGCGCTGGGCAAAAACAAAGATAAAAATGCTGCTGGCTGGCAGGTTGATGTAAAAAATTCCAACGGTAAACTCATCATTTCCGCCCGCAGCAGCGAGTTTGAAATTTCCCGCGAAATCACTTTTGACAACAACCGTTACAACTTCCGCGATACGCTGAAGAACATTGCATCTCACAACGCGGCATTGGCGTTTTTCGATCGTTTTTCCGGCAATACGGTCAACGACAAAAAAGTCAAGTTGGCAGGACAGGCCGAAGTCCGCGGCGTGGTGGATTTCTTCGGCTCCAGCAATCCGACGGTCTTTATGGCCGGTAAAAACGTTGCATTCGGTGCGGTTTACGAAGATACCCTTTCCCGCGCCCAGCTGCAGCTGCGCGCCCAGAATGGGCTTTACGAAGCCGGTTCGATCGGCTGCGGCGCCGGCCCCGGTGAATCAATCGTGCGTGAATTTGCCGTCTACGCAATTCCGACCAACAACTACTTTGACTTTATCAATCAGATCCGACGCGATTGGAATATGAATTCCTACACCATCCCCGGACCGCTCTCCTTCTCCCGCCGCGGCCGCCGTGCAGGTATGCCTCACGCCATGGATGTGATCGCCCCGTGGTTTGAATTTGCTCACTACGGTAAAGGCAACGATAACGATGGAGCGCTGCTCACCCGCGATGAATTTATGCAAAAAGCCAAGCCGCAACTGGAATCGCTGCGCAGGAAAAATCCCGATATGATCATTTTCGGGATGATGGAAACCAACCTTTCCCCCTTCGACTGCCGCAAATATGACTGGAGCAAAAGCATCCGTCAGCGCGGAGTGGATGAACCCCGCAATGCCGACGGCATCGGCTACGGACTCTTTTTTTCCAAAGAAATGACCGGAAAAGTTGATGCGGTAACTCACCTTAAAGACTCCATTATCCGCGACGCCGAAGGCCGCGCCATGTACGATAATATGTACCCGGTGGAACCGGTGATCTATCTGATGGTGCAGCCCGAACTCGGCAATGCCCGCTTTAAGGAAATGATCGAACAGATCGACTTTCTGATGGACAAAGTGGGAATGAACGGTATTTATATCGACCAGTTCCAGCCCTACACCATCGGCGGATTTTCCGAAAACCGCTGGGATGGTCATACCGTGGAAATGGCTCCCGACGGCACGATCAAACGCTACCGTTACAGCTATGCCATTACCGGCGCCACCGCCCGGGCAGCGATCATCAAACACGTCAAGAGCAAAGGCGGCCACATTCTGACCAACGGTCAGGCTATGAGCCGCGAAGAGCAGAATCTCGGCGGACTGGCATTTCAGGAAATGGAAAACGACTCGGTCAACCCGATCCACTTTATGGATTCCAAACCGCCGGAATTCCGCTGGCAGGCGATCAGTCATCTGGGTTGCCCCGTGGCGCTGGGGATCAGACCCCGCAAATATATTGATACGGAAGTGCGCCCCAACCGCGCCGCCGAGTATCAAACCAAAGGGGTCATCACCGCGCTGCGCAACGGATTGAACTACTGCGTTTATATTTATGACTTGAATGTGGACGGCAAACCCGATTCGGGCAGCTACGAAATGTTCAAACATATGTACCCCTTTACCCCCATTGAACTCAACGAAGGGTTCATCATCGGTAAAGAACGGGTAATTACGGCAGTTTCCCGCAAGTTCACAGTTGCCGGCAGCCAAAAGCCCACGCTGCATCACTACAACAAAATGGGGGTCCCCTACCCCCAAGCAGACTTTGCGGTCAGCGGCGAAGCGGGGGCATGGATCGTGGATGTAAAGCTCAAAGACTGGAACGAAGTAGCTATTATCGAAGTGAACGAATAATTTAACTTTTATCAGCACAGAAACTGATCCATCAATCACAATAGGCTGTTGCAAAACTATTCAGAGTTTTGCAACACAATGAAGCTCGCCAACAGCTCATGCGGCGGAACGCCGCAAAGCGCGGTTAGCGCCGCGAACGCATGTGAAAGGAATCAGCAGGATGAATTCCTGCTGATCGAGCGGCTCCGCCGCGAAGTTGAACGGAGTTGAGCGAAGCTCCCGGCGTCTGAGGGAACTTTTGCGGTGAAGCCGCAAAAGTTGGTAAGGGAGCGGCAGCGACCGCTCTATTGTAAAGTCGCCAAGTAACCTCGCGCTGGATATAGCCCCAAAACGAGCAAGGGAGGTCCAGGAGGGCAATGCCAATGCCCTCTTGGGATGCGCAATCTCTACCATGCTGAATAACCCGTACAAGTCTTGAAGCGCATTTATATTATCGTTAACGGCTGCTCCTCAAAACAAATTCATGAGCCAATGCACATATATAGCGCTGAATATATGTGTTTGAGCTTAATTACTACAAAAAAAGTGTTGCAAAACACTTTTGCAACGGCCTTTTTTTTATGCAGAAACAATTATAAAAAAGCGCGGAGTCATGCGGAAAAAATAACGATATTCCGGTATTTTTAATTTAAAATCAGCGCTTGTGCCCCGTAAATATTTGCAATCAAACGGGAATGGGGTATATTACTCCTGATAGTGTTTTACAGAGTCAATGCTGAATTATCCGCTGTAATATAAAAAACAACTGTAAGTGCGGATAGCCACCGGAGTTGGTTATGCAGAAAAAAATTGAGGATATTTGCTCTCATTTTCATATTTACGGGGACTTTGTCGTAGCCATACCCTGCGGCAACGGTCATATCAACGACACCTACCAGCTGACTTTCGATCAGGGCGGTACTCTGCTGCACTATACCCTGCAGCGGATCAACACCAATGTATTCAAACAGCCGGCAATGGTTATGGAAAATTTCAGCTGCGTTACAGCTCATATTTTAAACAAGATACGGCAGGAAAAAAAGCGCAATCCCCAGAGCCGCCGCCGTACTCTGCGGCTGGTCTTCACCCACGATGCCATGCCTTATTACCGCGACAGCAACGGCGATTACTGGCGCTGCTATGTCTATGTGGAAAAT
The DNA here is from genome assembly GCA_015061545.1 of Lentisphaerota bacterium. Classification (GTDB taxonomy): domain Bacteria; phylum Verrucomicrobiota; class Lentisphaeria; order Victivallales; family Victivallaceae; genus SIG78. The sequence continues at coordinate 68,555 of SUWJ01000008.1, forward strand.
TGTCACAGCTTCGATATTCTTGAAGAACCCATTCAGGCATTCAAAGCAGCGCAAGCATTCGGGCAATTTCAGCTGGATCTGGCGGATCTGCCGGATCGGCTCAACGAAACGATCCCCCACTTCCACCATGCGCCGCGGCGGCTCAAAGCGCTGGAAAAAGTTATGCGCAGCGACCATTACAACCGTATGAAAATGGTAGGTCCTGAAGTGGATTTTGTTATGCAGCGCGCATCTGAACTGGATAAGCTGATAAACCTTCAAGCCGCCGGGGATATTGTTGAACGCACCACCCATAACGATACTAAACTGAACAATGTGCTGATCGACGATTTTACCGGCGAAGGGATCTGCGTGCTGGATCTGGATACCGTTATGCCCGGTTTGCCCCACTACGACTTTGGCGATATGGTCAGAACCGGCACGTCGCCTGCGCCCGAAGATGAAACCGATTTGAGCAAAGTCTATATGCGTTTTGATATGTTTGAAGCGCTGCTGCGGGGCTATCTGGACAAGGCGGGGCATTTTCTTAATGATGTGGAAAAAGAGCTGTTGCCGTTTTCGGGAAAACTTATGGCAATGGTCATCGGGATCAGATTTTTGACCGATTTTCTGGATGGGGACAATTATTTCAAAACTTCGCGGGTCAATCATAATCTGGATCGGGCGCGCAGTCAGTTCAAACTTGTTGAATCCATCGAGGATCAAATGAGTGATATGATGAAATTGCTGCAGGAAATAAAGTAAGTATTATCTTAGCCTGCGCAGCAAAAAGGCTGCTCGAGGCAGAGTTTATCAAACTTGAAGCCAAGCAAGTAAGAGAGGAATAGCAGAAACATGAGGATTCTCATCACCGGGGGGGCCGGATTTATCGGCAGTAATATAGCGCAATACTATCAGGATCGCGCTGAAGTGCGGGTGCTGGATAACCTGCGCTCCGGGCGGGGGGAAAATCTTAAAGACTTGAATGTGGAGTTTATCCGCGGCGATGTCCGTGACCGCGTAAAACTGGCCAAGGCGATGAAAAATGTGGATTACGTCTTTCACCTTGCCGCTATGATCGGCGTACCCGAATCAATGCAGAAGCCCCAGGAGTGTATAGATATAAACGTAAACGGTACTCTTATGGTGCTGGAAGAAGCCGCCAAAGCGGGGGTAAAAAAACTTTGCTACGCCTCCAGCGCGGCAGTTTACGGCAATGCCTGCAATCAGGTGCGGCGCGAAGATATGTGCGCAGATCCTGACAGCATCTACGCAGTAACCAAACTTGACGGCGAACATTACTGCAAGATATTCTCCGAAAATAATAAACTTAAAACAGTCAGTCTGCGCTATTTCAACGTCTTCGGTCCGCGGCAGGATCCCGACAGCGCCTACGCCGCAGCACCGGCACTTTTCTGCAATCGCGCCATTCACGGTAAAAAAATCTCGATTTTCGGCGATGGCGAACAGAGCCGCGATTTTGTTTACATTGACGATGTGGTCAAGGTCAATGCCTTCTTTATGGAAAACGATCTGGAAGGGGTTTACAACGTTGCTACCGGCAATACGGTAACGATCAATGATCTGGTCAGCAGGATCCTGTTTATGACTGATTCGCAATCCGAAGTGGAACACCTGCCTGAGCGCCCCGGCGATATAAAACATTTGCAGGCATCGACCGACAAACTGCACAGCGCCGGAATAAAGTGCAGTTCGCCTTTTACCGCAGGTTTGGGGGAAACCATAAATTATTACAATACCAACAGCTGATTGGCTGTAAGACAAGGCGGGGGGAAGTAACAGCATCATATTGGAAAACAAGTAGAAAATGGACAATGCTGCAGAAAAACCGTCGAAAAACAGTGATTATACTCAGGCGGACGCCGATTCTGTAGGCGGCAATAATGCCAATCACGGTGTAAATCTGGCGCTGCAAAGCTATTTGCGGGAGCTGGGGCAGCTGCCGCGGCTTACTGCCGAAGAGCAAGCTGAGCTGGGCAGAAAGATCCTGACTGCGGAAAACCGCTGGCGGGAGCTGCTGACCGCTTTTGCCGCCACCGCCCAATGGCAAACTGACTTTCTTAATCTACGGGAAAAAACACTGTGGCACGAACAGTTCATCCCTTCCTCGGGCATCAGCGAAAATGATACGGAAAAGCTGCAGCTTTTCTTGGAAAAATGCGAAAAAATCGCCAATCAGCTGCTGGAGTCATTTCACCGCGGCGATCGCGCCGAGTGCGAGCAGCTGCGAAGCAAACTGGTGCAGGAAATGAGTTTGTATAAACTTTCCAGCGACATACTTATGCAATACCATAAACAGCTGGAAATTGCCGCCGAAACGCTACCCGATATTGCCTTGCAGATACTGGCGTCTGAGTCAGCCTTCACCCTTCAGGAGTTCCGCAACACCCTGCGCGCCGCCGATGAAGCCCGCAATAAACTGCTGGATCTGCGGCAGCAGATGGTCGAGGGTAATTTGCGGCTGGTCATCAGGATCGTGAACCAATACAGCTACCGCCAGCTGTCGATCGGCGATCTGGTGCAGGAAGGCAATCTGGGATTGATGCGTTCGCTGGAAAAATTCGACTTTAATTTGAAGCATAAATTCAGCACTTACGCCAGCTGGTGGATACGCCAGAGCATCGGCAGAGCCATTGCCGAACAGTTCCGGGTCATCAGGATCCCTTCGCATATGATTTCAACCATTGCGGCAATCAACCGGGTGGAGCAGCGCTTTATTCTGGAACACGACCGGATGCCCGAAGTAAGCGAAATCGCCGCCATATTGGAAATGCCTCCCGCCCGGGTCAGCGCCATACGCAAGATGGCACGGCAGACCATATCGCTGCAATCGCCGCTGACCACGGATGAATCGGGCAGTAATCTGGAAGATGTGCTGCCGGATATGCAGTCGCAGGATCCCTCCTGCTGCGTATCGGAGGAAACGATCAATCACCAGCTGCTGGAGCTGCTGAAAACGCTGTCAGGACGGGAACGGATGATCCTTTCCATGCGTTTCGGCTTGCTGGGGCAACGGGTGCATACCCTGCGGGAGATCAGCAATCACTTCAACATCAGCCGCGAACGGGTCAGACAGCTGGAAATGCAAACCTTGAATAAACTGCGTACACCTGAAAATCTCCGATTACTGGGGGCGCACCGACCTTAAAAAACACGGGATAATTTTATGCGTATAACAATCAAAAATCTGAGTAAATCTTACAGCGGCGGCAATCTGGTACTCAAGCCGCTTAATTTGGAAATCGAATCAGGCGAGCTGTTTTTTCTGCTCGGACCTTCAGGTTGCGGCAAATCGACTTTGCTGCGGCTGATCGCAGGATTTCTTACGCCCGACAGCGGCACGATCGCTTTTGATGATCAGGATGTAACTGCGCTGCCGCCGGAAAAACGCAACGCACCGATGGTGTTTCAAAATTACGCCCTCTGGCCCCATTTGAGCGTTTACGAAAATGTGGCATTCGGCTTGAAAGCCCAACATTTGAAAAGCAGCGAAGTGCGCGCCAGAGCTATGGCAGCGCTGGAAACGGTCCGTATGAGCGAGTTTGCCGAACGTAAAACGCCGCTGCTTTCGGGCGGTCAGCAGCAGCGCGTAGCCCTTGCCCGGGCGCTGGCTGTAGCGCCTGAACTGATTTTGCTGGATGAACCATTGAGCAATCTGGATGCAAAATTGCGGGACGAAATGCGCGAAGAATTGCGCGAAATCTGCCGCAGCCGCCACCTTACTGCCATATACGTTACTCACGATCGGCGGGAAGCGCTGAGTATGGCGGATCGCATGGCAGTTATGGCTAACGGCAGTATTGCCCAGCTGGGAACGCCGTCAGAACTTTACCGCCGCCCGATCAACAGTTTTACAGCGTCATTTCTGGGGGATATAAATTTGCTTCCCGGCAGGATAACGGCTCCGGGGAGTATATCTACCGCCTGCGGAACATTCTGCGGACTTGACACCGGCAAGGCAGCAGTCAATGATGAAGTAACTCTGGCGATACGCCCCGAAAATATCCGGATCGACTCCGATATCAACGGCGCGTGGAGCGCAGTTATGCCCCTGACCGGAGGAAGCTATCTGGGAGAATTTGCCGCGTGGAAATTCGGCGAACTTTGCGTAAACGAAATTGCTCCTGAAATGCGCCGTATCGGCAGCAGCTGCCGACTGACCGTCCGCAGTCAGGATGCAGTCGTGTTTGATGCCGACGGAGGCAGTTTATGATTCAACGGATTGCCGTAGCGCTGCTGATCCTTGCCTTGTTGATCCTGCTGCCTGCCATGCTGCGGGAAAAACCGGTTGCAGCCGACCTGCCCGATGATACGCTCAGCGATACGCTGGTGGTGGTAACGCCTCACGCCGAGTCGATCAAATATGAGTTTGAACGGGCATTTCAACGTTATTATTTTGAAAAATTCAACCGTAATATCGTCATCGACTGGCGCAGTCCCGGCGGTACCAGCGATATTGTGCGTTATATAAACGACCGCTACGAAGCATCGTTCCGCCGCTACTGCGAAAAAAACAATCTGCCGTGGAACAGCCAAATTGCCGCCGCCTTCCGCAATTACAAAGTAAAAGCCGACAAAAGTGCGCAGGCAAGCGATGAATCCCGTGCCAGAGCAATTTTTCTGGAGTCGGATGTATCTATTGATATAGATGTATTTTTCGGCGGCGGAACTTACGATCACGCCAATCACGCCCGCAAAGGCTACGCAGTGGACGCAGGAATCCACCAACGCCACCCCGACTGGTTCAAACCCGAAATCATGCCCGAAAGCTGGAGCGGCGAAGCCATCTGCGACCCCAACGGCGGATATTACGGAGTCTGCCTTGCCACCTTCGGGATCTGCTACAACCCGGACCGACTGAAAAATTTTGCGCAAAAACCCCGCCGCTGGAGCGATTTAGCCGATGCAGCCTACTTCAACACCCTGGCGTTGGCTGACCCCACCAAGTCCGGCTCCATCAACAAATGCTTTGAAGTGCTTATCCAGCAGAGTATGTCCGAAGCGGTCAAAGCCAATCGAACTCCCGCTGAGGGCTGGCAGGACGGCATGAATCTGATCCGCCGTCTGGTCGGCAACAGCCGCACCATCAGCGAAAGCGCCGGAAAAGTCACCCGCGAAGTGGCTTCTGGCAACGCCGCCGCCGGTATGGCGATCGACTTTTATGCCTTGAGCGAAGCACAGTTTGCCGATTTCCAGACCCAAGGCAAAGCACAGCGGATAGTTTATGTCCCGCCGGAAGGCGGCAGTTCGGTATCTGCCGACCCCGTTCAAATGCTGCGGGGCGCCCCCAACCGCAAACAGGCCGAAGCGTTTATCGAATTTCTGCTCTCCGAAGCAGGTCAGCAAATCTGGCAATACAAAGTCAACACACCCGGCGGCCCCGAAAAGTACACGCTGCGCCGTCCGCCTGTACGGCGTGATCTCTACAGCGCAAAACATCTGCCCTATATGGCGGATGCCGACTACGATCCTTACTCCGCAACGCTCAGTTTTGAGTATCACCCGGAATGGACGGGGCGCTACTTCAACTTGATCCGGGTCATGATCCGTACTACTATGCTGGATGCAGCCGATGAATTGCAGGCGGCATGGAAAGCTATCTGCGATGCAGGAGGCGCTGCCGCCGTTCCCGAAGCCGCCGCCGAATTCGACCGCCCGATCGTGCCTTACGAACAGGCAAGTCAGGCAGCAGCAGGGTTATCGGTCAGCGCCAAAAATTCCATGCAGCAGGTGATCCAACTGCGCCGCAGCTGGACCATGCGCGCTATAGAGCAATACCAACGCGCACGGAAATTGGCCCAAGCAGGTCGCTGAGCTGCCGATGCGCCGTACCCCGCGCACGTTAAAAAATCAGTTGATATTTTCCCGCTTTTTGCGCAACGGCCAGTTATCGGTCAAACCCGGAACATTTTCCAGACCGATGCTTACCAGCAAGCCGACCATTATCATATTTATCAGCAGATTGCTGCCGCCGTAACTTATCAGCGGCGCCGAGATACCTTTGGTCGGCAATGCCCCTGAAACCACTCCGATATTGATTCCCGCCTGCAGCAGAATTATCAGCGTGATCGTTTGTGCCAGCAGCATACCGAAACGGGAACGGCTGTTAAGGGCGATTCTCATGCCGAAATAACCCAGCAGCAAATAAGCGGCAATCACCGCCAGCAGCCCGATATAGCCCAATTCTTCGCCCACGACTGCCAGAATAAAGTCGGTATGAGCTTCGGGCAGATATCTTAATTTCATGCGGCTTTCCATAAACCCGATTCCGCCCCAGCCGCCGGAGCCAAGCGCCAGAAGCGAGTTCCACAGCTGATAGCCGTCGCTCTCCCGCAGCGCCATATCCCCCGGATTGGTAAAACTGGTTACCCGGGAAAGCCGTTCGGGGTCAAATTTCCACAGATAGAACGCCAGCAGCGCCAGCAGAAACGGAATCAAAATGAAAAAGCGCTTCTGCATCCCGCCGGCAAATACCAGCGACGCCATTGCCGCAGCCAGCAGCAGAGTTGTCCCCAAGTCCCTGCCCGCCACCACCAGCAGCAGAATCGACACAATTACAGCGCCCGGCAGCAGAAAAACCTTGAAATTCTTCCAATTGTTGATGTTGCGTAAATTATCCGCCGTAACTTTTGCACCGTAAAGCGCCAGCACCACCTTGGCCAGCTCCGAGGGCTGAAAACGCATATTCACCACCGGAATAATGATCCAGCGGTTGGCACCGTTGATCGACTTGCTGAAAAGCGCCCACACCAGCAGTATTGCCAGCAGACCCAGCATCCACGGCGTCCAATTGCTGAGTCTTTTATAGCCGATAAACACCACTCCGACCATTGCCACCGACGAGATCACCGCCCATTTCAACTGAGCGTGAAAAAATTTTTCCCCCACCGTGGCAAAAGAGGTGGAATAGAGCATTGTCAATCCGAACATCATAATTATAAACGCAATAAATGCCACGATCAGCGCATAAGAAAAAGACCTGCCGTCATTCCTTCTGTTCAGATCGTCCACCAGTTCAGATACTTCGTTTTGCCGCAGCATAAAAATCCTTTACCCGGGTTAAAAATCTTCTTCTTTTTCGGTCAAAAGCCAAATTCCATCCGCCAGATGGAAAGCGCCTACAGTACGGAATCCGTAATCGTAACGGCAGCGCAATTCAGCGTGCAGAGCATCTTTTGAATCCTCCGCCAGCGGCGAAAGACGGTATTGATAACAGCCTGCCGCAGAATTACTGCTGCAAATCACCGTCAGGGCATCGCCGACGGCTGCCACACCTTCGGGACGCAATCCGGAGCGGCGACACTCCCGGCTGATCCGTTCGGAAATATTTTTTTCGTCCAACCGGATATCGTCGCCGCAAAATTCCATCAACTTGAACATAGCTTACACAAAGTAATTGACCGAGCCGGCCTCTACTGCTTTAATGTTGTGTTTTGCCACATAAGCAGCACAATCTTCGTCATCCCAGATGCTCAACGGCGATATTTCGATTTTAGCGTTCAAACTGCCGTCGGCATTACGGGGAATTTCCACACCGCAGCGTTCCAGCCGCCGTGCATCCCGCTCAGAAAGCATAAGCCGGCAACTTTCCACCGAATCGACACCTGTAGCATTTTTGGTGGGGGCAAACTCTTCTTTGCGGTCGGCTTCAAAAATCATGGTCTTATCCGCCAGCTTGAGGGCGTCAAAGATAAAGGATTCCAGCTTTACGCCGTTGGGTTCGGTTACATCCAACGCGTTGCCGTCGGAGTCGATGCACTTGATCTTTTTATCGGCACGGTGCCAATCCAGATCCAACCTGCCGCCAACCGTCAACCGCTCAATAAAACTGCGGGAAATAACGTGGATGGCCGGTGAACCGGCGATAAATTTAAGGTTGCCGTTTTCATCCGTGGCATTGGCAAGCTCATCCGGCAGATCGCTGTACTCAATAACCAGCAGTTTGCCGTTGCCGATACAGAAATTACCCACTTTTTCGTGCGCATTGGTCTTGGCAAGGGTAATGGCGCTCATTTCGGAATTTTCCAGCTTGTGCAGCCCGATAAAACGCTTATCGACAACCGGCACCAGCGGGTTATCCACCTGAAAGTAGCTCAGAAATTCAATGCCGTGCTTTTTCATATCATCCAGCATACCCGACTTGCGCAGCGCCAGCAGCGTACCGCCGTGACCATCGGGCGACAACGCCAGCGAACCGCGTGATGCCATCAGCAATTTGCCGTCGTAACCGATCGCGGGCATAAATCCCTGCGTGAAGAAATGCACCTGTTCAGAATCCATACCGAAGAAATCATTTTCCGCAAAAAATGCTCTGGTGGCGGCATCGTTGACCACGCTGGTCATAATGTACCAATGGAGCTTGACCGAATATTTCCGGGAAGCGCTCAACAGCGATTCAGCAAAATACTGGAACAAACTCTTTCCGCTTACCGGAGCGATCGGATAAGTACCTTTTGGTCCGTCAAAGCCCAGTCGGCTGCCCTGCCCGCCGGCTACAGTCAGCGCCGCAACTTTTCCGCCGCGCAAAAGCTCTTCCCCCACCGCATCCGCCTGCTGATAACGATCTGCTTCCGCTTCATTGCGCGGTATCAGCGGGAAATAGGGCGCCGGCTGCAAATCTTCAGGCAGCCCGATAACGGGCTTCTTCAACACACAGGCAGCAATAAGTTCCTGCAAAAGATCCAGATCCAGCGCTTCAAGTTCAGCAATATAGCGCGATTGTTCTTCTTCCGGAAGCTGTTCAAAAAAATTCAATAAATGACTCTGACCTGCTTTTTCCAGGCGTTCAATCAAATCATGACATGGCTGCATAAAAATCTCCTGTTCTGAAAATGGTTGATCAACTCTATAAGATAGCGTTTTTTATTGTACTTTCAAGACCCGAAGCAACTTTTATTACGTTTTTGTTCAATAAAGCGGAGAAAAGATGAGAAAAGCGCAAAATAGATCACCGCAGAACTTTTAAAAGTAGAAATATCATGCTATATTATTGTGTGTATTTTTTTCATACAGTCAACAGAAGGTACTTAACCAATGAGTCAAACAGGCAATATGCCCAAAGCATACGAATCGGCAAATGTCGAAAGTTTCTGGTATGATTTTTGGGAAAAGAACGGACTTTTTCATGCAGATCCTGCTTCAGATAAACCCGCTTACTCGGTGGTGATCCCGCCGCCGAACATTACGGGGATCCTGACGCTGGGTCATGTGCTTAACAATACACTGCAGGATATTCTGGTGCGCAGCCACCGTATGCGCGGCTACGAAGTCTGCTGGTTCCCCGGCACCGACCACGCCGGATTGGCGACGGAGGCGCGGGTGGATAAATATTTGCGGCAGAACGAAAATACCAATCGCGATGAACTGGGCCGCGAAGAATTTATCCGCCGGGTGCGCGAATGGCGCAAACAGTACGGCGGCACCATCATCCGCCAGCTGCGCAAACTGGGCAGCTCCTGCGATTGGGAACGGGAACGCTTCACCATGGATGAAGGTCTTTCCGATGCAGTGCAGAAGGTCTTTATCGCCCTTTACGAAAAGGGTTACATCTATCGCGGCGTGCGCATGATCAACTGGTGCCCCAAGGCGCAGACTGCACTTTCCGACGAAGAAGTGATCTACAAGGATGTCCCCGGCAAGTTCTACTACTTCAAATACCCGCTGGCAGATGGTTCGGGCTTCCTTGAAATCGCCACCACCCGCCCCGAAACCATGTTCGGCGATACTGCCGTAGCGGTCAATCCCGATGACGGGCGCTACAAACATTTGATCGGCAAGATGGTCAAACTGCCTTTGACCGACCGCGAAATCCCGATCGTTGCCGATGAACACGCCGATCCCACTAAAGGCTCGGGCTGCGTCAAGATCACTCCCGCCCATGACCCCAACGACTTTGAGGTCGGTCAGCGGCACAATCTTGAACGCATCATGGTCATGAACAAAGATGCCAGCATGAATGCCGCGGCAGGGAAAGAATTTGAAGGGCTTGATCGTTTTGCCGCCCGCGAAAAATGCGTAAAGATGATGGAAGAAGCAGGACTTCTGGTGCGGATCGAAGATATCACTCACGCCGTTGGTTACTCCGAGCGCGGCGATGTACCGATCGAAACATTTGTCAGCAGCCAGTGGTTCTGCAAAATGGGCGAACTTGCCAAGCCCGCAATCGAAGCGGTGAAAAACGGTGATATCAAATTTTACCCCGAACGCTGGGCCAAAACCTATTTCCATTGGATGGAAAATATTCAGGACTGGTGCCTCAGCCGTCAGATCTGGTGGGGACACCGCATACCTGCATGGTACAACGACGCCACCGGCGAAATGTATGTCGGCGAAGCTGCTCCGCAGGACGGCGGCGTCTGGCGGCAGGAAGAAGATGTGCTGGATACCTGGTTCAGCAGCTGGCTGTGGCCCTTCTCGGTAATGGGCTGGCCGGCTAAGACTGCGGAACTGGAAAAATTCTACACCACCAACGATTTGGTAACGGGGCCGGATATTATTTTCTTCTGGGTGGCGCGCATGATCATGGCGGGCTGCGAATTTACCGGCAAGATCCCGTTCCGCAATGTATACTTTACAAGCATCATCCGCGACGATCTGGGCAGAAAACTCTCCAAGAGTCTGGGCAACAGCCCTGACCCGCTGGATGTGATCGCCAAATACGGTGCGGACGCGTTGCGTTTTTCGATCATCTATATTGCGCCCGTGGGCATGGATATCAAATACAGCAACGAAAAGTGCGAAATCGGCAGAAACTTTGCCAACAAACTCTGGAATGCCTGCCGTTTCCGCAATATGCAGGGCGAAGTCAGCGCCAACTTCCGCGAACTCTCTGCGGAGGATATGGCAAAACTCACCTGCGACGAAAAGTGGATGCTCCACAAGCTCGACTCGGTGCTGCGCAGCGTGGACAGCGACCTCAAGGGATATCGCTTCCATACCGCCGCCCACGATATTTACGAATTGGTCTGGAGCAATTTCTGCGACTGGTTCATCGAAGCGGAAAAGGTTCAGCTTTACGCCGGAGAAGCCGCCAAACAACACGCGCTGGCGGTGCTGGATTACGCGCTGTACAAGATTCTGTGCGTGCTGCACCCCTTCATGCCGTTTATTACCGAAGAGCTGGCACATCAGATGGGCTTTGTTGCCGAAGGCAAGTCGATCATGTTTGAAGCCTATCCGGAATCCGCGTTGGACGAAGCCGCGGCGGCGGAATTTGCCCCTGTGGCAGCCTTGGTGGATGGCAAATTTGAGCTGGTGCGCGCCGGTCGTGCGCTGCGCAGCAACTATCAGCTGCCCGACGGCAAAAAGGTGAATTTCTACATCAAGGCCGCCGATGGTGCTTCGGAAGAATTCCTCAACAGCGAAAAGGCTTCGCTCAAGAGTCTGCTGAATGCCGCCGAACTGGAAGTGGCTCAGGCTGAATTCGACAGTTCTGTTCACGGTGCAGCGCCTTCGCAACTGGCGGCTGCGGGCACGATCTACCTGCCGCTGGCAGGCTTGATCGATATTGCGGAAGAATTGAAGAAACTTGATAAGCAGAAAAGCGAGCTGGAAGGCTGGATCAAAGGTTCCAAAGCCAAACTTTCCAACGAAAAATTTGTTGCCAAAGCTCCCGAAGCGGTGGTGGCAGCTGCCCGCGAACACTTGCAGGAGCTGGAAGGCAAACTGGAGCGGACATTGGAACTTATCAAAGCATTGCAATAAAATCAATAACAGGAGCAAATATTCTATGTTGAACATACAAGGTGTTTATACTGCGCTGGTAACCCCGATGCAGAATAACGAAGTTGACTACGCTGCGCTGCGCAGACTCGTTGAAATGCAAATCGCCGGTCAGGTGGCGGGGATCGTCCCCGTGGGTACGACCGGCGAATCGCCAACTCTGACCTACGAAGAGCACGCCAAGGTTATCCGTACTGTAATCGAAGTGGCGGCGGGCCGTTGCCAGGTGATCGCCGGAACCGGCGCCAACTGCACCCGCGAAGCGATCGAAATGACCCGCGAAGCTGCGGCAGATGGCGCTGACGGTACGCTGCAGGTTACTCCTTACTACAATAAGCCTACTCAGGAAGGTATCTATCGGCATTTCTCCGAAATTGCCGACAAAGGCGGTCTGCCGGTATTTCTGTACAATGTGCCGGGCCGTTCGGGCGTGGCGATTGCGGAAAGCACGGTGCAAAAACTGGCGGCAAACAGCAACATTGTAGCGATCAAAGAAGCAGCCGGAAGCGTTGACCGCGTTTCAGCAATCAAACATCTCTGCGGCGATTCGATCACGGTGCTGAGCGGCGATGATTCGCTGACTCTGCCGATGATGAGCGTAGGCGCCAAAGGTATCATCAGCGTGGCAAGCAATATCATTCCCGCCGAAATGAGCAAAATGGTAGCGGCATTTCTGCAGGGCGATCTGGCAACGGCTCAGGCACTGCACGCCAAATATTTTGCGTTTTTCCGCGATCAGTTTATCGAAACGAATCCCATTCCGATCAAAGCGGCAATGGCGATGGCAGGATTGATTGCCGAAGAATACCGTCTGCCGCTGTGCGAAATGTCCCCCGCCAATCGGGAAAAACTGGCGGCGACCATGCGCGAATGCGGTATGATTTGAGGCAATCCCCCCAAAAAACAATCTGAATCACGGGTGATTCGTTGTGGGGGGCAAACAGGCGCTGACGCGTGTTTGATTAAATGCTGACTCGGGTTACCAAGGATATATCAAATAAATTTTATACTCTGAACAGGGTGTATGAATCATCAAACTAAGGAGCGTTGATTATGAGCAACAAAAAAAGCGGTGGAGATTTCCGGTATGCAGTAGGCGAAGCCAAAGTTCCGTGGCACGCAGTAGGCGAGTTTTATCGCGCTGATGACGTACTGGAAGTAGTAAAATTTCTGCTGCCCTGCGGCGAAAACGAAACCGAATGGCAGGCAAAAGTCGATACAGTAGCAGCTGCTCTGCGCGATCTGGGCGGTCAGGCTGCAGTAGCGACCAAACTCACATTGGGCAAAAAGGTTGCCCAAGCCGAAGAAATCTGCAAAGAATACTTCAACAGCCCCTATGCCTGCTTGCTCACCAACTGGACTGCGGGTATGGAAATTGCCTACAAGATGGTTGGCCTTAAAGCAGGTGACGAAGTTATTATGCCTGCCGTTACGTTTATTGCCACTATGGCTTACCCCCTGAGCATCGGTGCCAAAATCGTTTTTGCCGACGTTGATCCCGAAACGATCAATCTGGATCCTGCCGATGTAGCGCGCAAGATCACGCCCAAAACCAAGATGATCGTGCCTGTACACCTGGGCGGATACCCGGTGGATATGGAACCGTTGATGGAGCTTGCCGCCAAGCACGGTATTTACGTTATGGAAGATGCTGCTCACGGTATGGGCGGTATGTACAAGGGCAAGCGCCTTGGCACGATTGGTGATTTCGGCGGATTTTCGCTGCACGAAGTAAAAAATATCACCAGCTTCGGCGAAGGCGGTCTGCTGCTGACCAAACACGACAAAGTCGGTGCTCAGCTGGCGGGTGCCCGTTTCCTCGGGCTGGACTTCAGCCGCAAGATCAAAGATTGGCTGTACGACATTTCGCCGCTCGAAACGCTGGATAACTCCATTGCGGTAGCCGGCAATCACTCCGCCAGCGAAATTTCCGCAGTCGGCTTGATGCTGCAAATGAAGCGTTTGGATGCAATCATTGCCGAACGCCGCCGCGCGGCCGAATATATGAACGAAGTTTTGAGCCAGGAACCGGGTATTCTGGTGGAAAAAGCCGATACCGGGGATACTTTCGGTACCCACCACTTGTATCTGCTGCGGATCGATCCTGAAGTTTGCAACGGCGATATTCAGGAACTCAGCCGCCGCCTGAAGGAAAAGGGTCTGACCAACATCACCCACTTCGGTCCCATGTACCGTTTCCGGATCATGAAGGAACTGGGCTACGACGAAAATGCCATCGCCGCCACCTGCCCGGTCACCGAAAAGATGTTCTACAAGAGCTACACGCACCTGCCGCTGTATCCGCTTACGGCTGAACAGCTCGAGTATCAGGCCAAAGCGGTGGTCGAAGCCGTGCGCGAAATGAAGAGCGGAAAATAATTCATCACAACAGGAGCAATATTACCGTGACAGAAGCGATTGCCAGCACTCTTGACAGTTTAACTGCCAGCGCCCCGCTTTGGGGATTTATCCTGATCTTTGTCTTTATGGCGGTGGAGAGTTCGTTTATCCCCTTCCCCAGCGAAGTGGTGATGATCCCGGCAGGTTTTCTGGCTTGTCAGGGCAAACTTTCCACCGGTATTCCGTGGCTGGATCTGGTGCTGGCAATCGTCTGCGGTTTAGCCGGATCAATGGCAGGGGCATATATAAATTACTACCTGTCGAGCTGGCTGGGGCGCCCGTTTCTGCATCGTTACGGGAAATATTTTTTCCTGAAAGAAGCGGCGTTGGATCGGGCAGAAGAAATTTTCCGTGAATACGGGGAATTGGCAACATTTGTCTGCCGACTGCTGCCGGGGATCCGCCAGCTGATTTCGATCCCTGCGGGGTTGTCGCGGATGAATTTCTACCGATTCAGCTTGTTTACCGCGCTGGGGGCGGGAATCTGGACGATAATACTGGCGGCATTGGGCTGGTATTTCGGCAAGATATCTTCGGGCATGAGTTATCTTGAAATGATCAACAAAGGCAAAGCGCTCATTCACGAGTACCATATATACATATTTATAGCACTCGGAGCGCTGACCGCAGGCTATTTGTTTATTCATCATAAGATAATGAAAAGAACGTCGGCGGAATAATAAAATCTGCTCATTTTATATTCGCAGCCAATCACGGCGCGGCACAGTCAAAGCATCGACAATGCCGCGCCGTAATGTTTATATTGCCAAAAAAGTGCATTTTCTGTATGATTTTACCAAAAAATCTCCAAAAAACACTTGCGTTTTTCAAATAAGGTGATATATTAAATAATATGCTGTGACAGAGATGTCATTGCCGAAGCAGCCCCGTGGTGTAATGGTAGCACAAGTGATTCTGGTTCATTTTGTTGAGGTTCGAATCCTTACGGGGCTGCCATTTTTTTTGCCAAAAATCCTTAACTGCAAGCAAAGAGTATAGTTAAAAACGAGTTTTTACTATACTCTTTTTTCTTGCAGTTTGGCTACGGCATGGCATACGCCACGCCGTAAGGATTTTTTTAGGTGGTTGCCTTCCGTTACTCGCCTGAAGGCTCCGTTACTCAGGCTCGCTATCGCGTCGAATCCTTACCGGGCTGCCATTTTTTTGACCGAAAATCCTAATCTGTAAGCAAAGGGGCTGTTGCAAAACTATTCAGAGTTTTGCAACACAATGAAGCTCGCCAACAGCTCATGCGGCGGAACGCCGCAAAGCCCGGCTTGCCGCGGCGTAGCAATGCGAAGACGGGTCAGGGCCGCGAAC
>SUWJ01000009.1 GCA_015061545.1 Lentisphaerota bacterium
CTCGGTTTGCCGGAATATATCCGGCAAACTGCCCTCTCATGCGTTCGCGGCCCTGACCGGGCTTTGCGGCGTTCCGCCGCATGAGCTGTTGGCGAGCTTCATTGTGTTGCAAAACTCTGAATAGTTTGGCAGCAGCCTCCTGGTTTATTGCCTGTTACCAGCGAACGATTGTTTTACGCCTGAGTATCAGCTTCCAGCGGAGGCAAACACTCAAATTTGAGCTTACCGTCAGCCGCCGAAACTTTCAGTTCGCCGCCGTTGAGCAATTCTCCGCCGATCAGCAGCCGCGATACAGGCGTTTCCAGCTCGCGGATCACCGCCCGTTTAAGCGGACGCGCGCCGAAGGCCGGATCAAAGCCGTTTTCCACGATCAGCTCTTTGGCTTCCGGCGTGATGGAGAATTTGACATCGTATTCTGCCAGCCGTTTGCGGAAGCGTTCCAGCTGGATATCCACGATCGCCAGCATATCGCGCTTGTCCAGCTGGCGGAAGATCAGCACTTCATCGACCCGATTGAGAAATTCAGGACGGAAATGCCGTTTCAATTCAGCTGACACTTCATCCTTGATCTCATCCACCGCGCCGTTGTGCGCCAGAATCAAATGGCTTGCCAGATTGCTGGTCATAATAATGATCGTGTTCTTAAAGCTCACCACCCGCCCCTGCGAATCGGTTATACGGCCGTCTTCCAGAATCTGCAAAAGAATGTTGAATACGTCGTAATGCGCTTTTTCGATTTCATCGAACAGCACCACCGAATAGGGCTTGCGCCGCACCGCTTCGGTCAGCTGACCGCCTTCTTCGTAGCCGATGTATCCGGGAGGCGCCCCGATAAGCCGCGAAACATTATGTTTTTCCATATATTCGGACATATCGATCCTGATAACCGAACGCTCGTCATCGAACAGCTGTTCCGCCAGCGCTCTGGCAAGCTCGGTCTTGCCCACCCCCGTCGGTCCCAGAAAAATAAACGATGCAATAGGCCGATTGGGATCCTGCAGCCCTGCCCGCGCCCGCAACACGGCATCGGATACCGCTTGCACGGCTTCGTCCTGACCGATCAAACGCTGGTGCAGCGAGTCGGCAAGTTTCAGCAATTTAGCTTTTTCGCTTGCCAGCAGTTTACTTACCGGAATATGCGTCCAGCGGCTGACGATATTGGCAATATCTTCGGCATCGACCTCCTCTTTCAGCAAACGGCTGGAGCTGGAATTTTTAAGCTGCTCCTCAGCGGATTTGATCTGTTTTTCGATGGCAGGGATCGTGCCGTGACGCAGTTCCGCTGCACGGTTGAGATCGTAATCCCGCTCCGCCTTTTCCAGCTGCACCCGCGCCAGTTCCAGCGATTCGCGCAGATTCTGCAAGTCGCTGATCGACTTCTTTTCGTTTTCCCAGCGTCCGCGCAGTTCAACCGATTGACTTTTCAGTTCCGAAAGTTCCGCCTCCAACGCTTTACGACGCTTGACTGAAGGCGCATCCTTATCTTTTTTAAGCCCGGTAATTTCGATTTCCAGCCGCATGATCCGCCGTTCGATCTCGTCGATGGCAGCCGGCGAACTCTCTATTTCCGTACGCAAAACTGCGGCGGCTTCGTCCACCAGGTCGATCGCCTTGTCGGGCAGAAAACGGTCCGGGATATATTTATCCGACAGCACCGCTGCCGCCACTAACGCGCCATCCTGCAGGTGAATACCGTGATGCAGTTCATAGCGTTCTTTAAGTCCGCGCAGGATGGAAATGGTATCCTCCACCGAAGGCGGCGCCACCAGCACCGACTGAAAACGGCGTTCCAACGCAGCATCTTTTTCAATATACTTGCGGTATTCGTCCAGCGTTGTAGCGCCCACGCAATGCAGTTCGCCCCGCGCCAGCAAGGGCTTGAGCAGATTCCCCGCATCCATAGCGCCTTCCGAAGCGCCTGCCCCGACCACGGTATGCAGTTCGTCGATAAACAGTATAACATTGCCGTTGGCTGCGGTCACTTCTTTAAGCACCGCCTTGAGCCGCTCTTCAAACTCGCCGCGATATTTGGCACCTGCAATCAAGCTGCCCATATCCAGCGCCACTAATTTGCGGTTCTTCAAACTTTCGGGAACATCGCCCTTGAAAATACGCAGCGCCAAACCTTCCACAATGGCGGTTTTGCCCACCCCGGGTTCGCCGATCAGCACCGGGTTGTTCTTGGTGCGGCGCGACAGGATCTGCACTACGCGCCGGATCTCCTCATCGCGTCCGATCACCGGGTCAAGTTTGCCCTGGGCAGCCAGCATGGTAAGATCGCGGCCGTATTTATTGAGCGCATCAAAGGTGCCTTCCGGATCCGGGGTAGTCACCCGCTGATTGCCGCGGAGAGTTTGCAGCGCTTTAAGCACATTATCCGCGGTCACATCAAATTCCCGCAGGAGTTTACCTGCCTGCCCTTTGCTTTTGCACAATGCCAGCAGCAAATGTTCCACGCTGATAAACTCGTCTTTCATCTCCGCAGAAACTTTATTCGCGTCCACCAGTACTTCGCTGAATTCACGGGTTTGGTAGAGTTCGCCGTTGCCGCTGCCGGAAAAACGGGGCTCTTTGCTCAATGCGCCGTCCAGCTTGAGGCTCAGAGCGTCAATGTTGACATTAAGTTTAGTCATGATACTGGGGCAAAGACCGTCTTTCTGCTCCAGCAATGCCTTGAACAAATGCAAATCGCTCAACTGGGTATGCCGCGAAGTGATCGCCAATTCCTGAGCACTGACCAACGCTTCACGGCTGCGGGTGGTAAATTTTTCCATATTCATATTGTCACCTCCTGTTTTATTTTTTGTTCAACTTGTCAATACAGCATAATGCGTGCCAACTTTTTCTGCAAGCAAAAAACAACCGGCAGACACTCCGCTAAAGAGTCAAAATGACACATATTAAGCGACAAATTGACGCACTAAAAAATATCCAATAAATCTTGCATTTCATAACAGACTGAGTTATAGTATGTTTTGGTTCAATTCGGCAAAGGAAAATAAGTATGCAGCCCAACGAAAAAT
This sequence comes from Lentisphaerota bacterium, assembly GCA_015061545.1. Lineage (GTDB taxonomy): Bacteria > Verrucomicrobiota > Lentisphaeria > Victivallales > Victivallaceae > SIG78. The sequence goes on from SUWJ01000009.1 coordinate 3,024, forward strand.
TGCTCTGTCCCCATTGCAAAGAACAGAGTATGGCCAAGTTGCGCAACAAGATGGATGGCTTCAAAAAAGTCGGCGAAGAACTGGTCTGTATGCTTTGCAATAAAGTTCTGGCGCCTTACGAACCGCAGGCTTCCGCCCCGACGACTGGCAACCGGCTGAAAGCGTTGGGGGAACTGCTGGGCGGAGGGGAGCAGTCTGCAGCAATACAACTGACTGCCGGAGCAGACGAAAAACGCTTCTGCAAAGATTGCCGGCATTTTATGCCGCACCCCTTTGTGGATCGTTGCGATTTGGATAACCGCCCCGTGGAAGCAATGGATGATTGCGGTGAATTCACTCCCCGCATTTGATTGAACTTTAATAAAATAAGTATAAATAACTTTTTTCAGGAGTTGGGTACTATTATGCAGAATCGCTTGTTGAATATTCTGGAACGCGATGCCTCGCTGAGCATTGAAGAGCTGGCCGTCCGTCTTAACAGTGATCCGGAAACTGTACGCGGTATGATGCGGCAGCTTGTCGCCGAACGCAAGATCCTCGGTTATCAAGCCATCATACCCGAAACTTCCAACACCCAGACCAAGGTCAAAGCGCTTATCGAAGTAAAGATCACCCCCCGCCGTGAAGGCGGATTCGATACCCCCGCCAAGCGGATCGCCCGTTTCCCCGAAGTGACCGATCTGGCGCTGGTATCAGGTTCCTGCGATTTGTTTGTCAACGTGCAGGGCAATTCGCTGCAGGAAGTAGCCACCTTTATTGCCGAAAAACTGGCTACCATCGACGGAGTTATCTCCACGGCAACCACCTTTCAGCTCAAGCACTACAAAATCGCAGGGCGTACGCTGGATGGCGACGAAAAAGCGGACCGTTTGGCCGTCTGTCCGTAAAGGTAAAAAACAACCCGTCTGTGGCATAAAAAGCCGATATTTATGCAAATTAGATCAAAATATAACAGAAAATCTGATTTTTTACTCCAAAAAAATTTGCATAAAGCAAAAAGATGTGATATTTATAAAGTATTGACTGACCCGTGTCAGCAAAATGATAATCACGTGTCAGCAAAAATATAAAACAATGCTTTTGAGCGCGCAATATAAAGCAGGAGAATAAATATGAGTGCGAAGCAAGAGGCTTTTTCAGCGGAATCATTTGTAGTGGCACCGGTGCGGGATTTACCTAAGAGCGGTATCCGCGAATTCTTTGATCTGGTGGCGGGTCGCACCGATGTAATATCCCTCGGCGTTGGCGAGCCTGATTTTACCACCCCGTGGAACATCCGTGAAAGTGCAATATACTCGCTGGAAGCCGGTCATACCGCTTACACCTCCAACGCCGGAACTCCTGCTCTGCGCAAAGCCATCTGTCAATATCTGCACAGCGATTATCAGCTGGATTACGACCCTATGAGCGAGTGTCTGGTAACGATCGGGGTCAGCGAAGCGCTGGATCTGGCAATGCGCGCATTGATAAATCCCGGCGATGAAGTTATTTACACTTCACCCAGCTTTGTATCTTATCCTGCAGAAGTACTTATGGCGCGCGGCGTACCGGTTCCGCTGCCGACCAAAGATGTGGACAATTTCAGCGTGAATCCCGACGATTTGCGCAAACTTATCACCCCCCGCAGCAAAGTTCTGCTGCTGAACTTCCCCTGCAATCCCACCGGAGCAGTAGCCAACGAAGATGTGTTGCGCGAGATCGCCAGCATCGCCTGCGAACATAATCTGATCGTTATCAGCGACGAAATCTATTCGGAACTGGTTTACGACGGCTGGAAACACGTTTCCATTGCCTCGCTGCCGGGCATGAAGGAGCGGACGATCTTTCTGCACGGTTTTTCCAAAGCCTTCGCCATGACCGGATTCCGTATCGGCTACGTCTGCGCGCCCAAAGCGATAACCGATGCCATGTACAAGATCCACCAGTATTCGATCATGTGCGCCTCGATCACCGCTCAGGAAGCGGCGCTGGAAGCGCTTAAAACAGCCCGCAAAGATATGATTGCCATGCGCGACAGCTACTGGGAACGGCGCAATATCATCGTGCGCGGCTTGCGCGATGCCGGTTTGGATTGCGTGATGCCGCAGGGGGCATTCTACGCGTTCCCGTCGATCAAATCAACGGGTATGACCTCCCGCGAATTTGCCGAAAAACTGCTTAAAGAAGAAAGCGTAGCGGTAGTGCCCGGTTCAGCTTTCGGTCCCGGCGGCGAAGGTTATGTGCGTGCCTGCTACGCCACCGCCGAAGATCAGATCATCGAAGCGCTGAAACGCATCAAGCGCTTTGTTGCCAAGTACAGCAAATAAGCTGAACTCCTGCTTCGGCACCGCCAAAAATCTTACGGGGCAGAAACCTTGGATATAAGGTTTCTGCCCCGTTTTGTTTTATCGGCAATATAAAGTTGCATAAGGCTGTTTTCCGCAATCGGAACATAAAAAAACAACGGCGCTTTCGATTTGCTGAAAAACGCCGTTGTAAAATCTGCTCAAACCTTGCGGTTCGGCTGCAAAACTTACTTGCTCAACTTGGAAGCGCTGGCTTCGTCGAGGAAGGTCACGCAATGAGGATGGTTCTGCAGGATCGAAGCGGGGCAGGTGTTGGTAACAGGACCTTCGAGCATATTCTTGATCGCTTCGGCTTTGCGTTCATCGGGAACAACGTTGACGATGACTTTGCTCTTGCAGATCTGGGGAACGCTCATGCTGAACGCGTGGGTCGGCACCGCATCAAAGGTGGGGAACCAGCCTTCGCCCAGCTGCTGATTGCGGCAGGCATCGTCCAGTTTCACAACCAGGAACGCTTCGTCGGTATCAAAATCAGCCGGCGGGTCATTGAAGGCAATGTGACCGTTTTCGCCAACGCCGATAAAAGCGATATCAACGGGGTGATCGGCGAGAACTTTCTTCATCTTGGCGCAGAACGCGGCAGGATCATCGGTATCGCCTTCCACAAAGTAGACATCCGCCAGCTTGCAGGGCAGCTTGTCGATAAAGTTTTCGCGCAGGTTCAGACGGAAACCCGCCTTGTGTCCGTTGGGCAGACCAATGTATTCATCCAGGTGGAACAGCGTGACCTTGGACCAGTCAATGCCCGGTTCCTGTACCAGAAAGCTCATCATTTCAAACTGGCTCGGAGCTGTGGCAGCGATCATGTTGACCGCGCCTTTTTCCGCCAATACTTTGCGCAGCACTTCGGCACCGTAAGCGGCTGCAGCCTTGCTCATTTCGGTCTTGTTCTTGAGAACTTTGACTTCCATTTTTCCACCTTTTAGGGTTATAGATTATTTTTTAAGCATTTTTTCGCTGAACCGATTCAGCGCACAAAAACATAACTGTTTTAAATATACATCAACTATGCTTTATTACAAGTTTTACCGTCAAAAAAACTTCATTTTTAAAATATTTGACAATTCTTTGATAGCAATGTATATTAATTGGTGTTTTACCCGATATGTTGATCGAGTTTGGAGTCGCGCAGCTTTCACAAGCGATTGTGAAACTTTTTTTCCATCTTCTTCAACAGATCAGATTAATTTTATTAACCGGAAAGGTTCCTCTCATGCGCAAATTTTTTGTATTGCTGCTGCTGGTGAGCACTCTGACTCTGACAGCAAAACCGCTGCCGCCTGCGGAAAAATGGTCGTGGCACTTTTACTACACAGCCAATCTGCCCGACGGCCTCTTTGACCAAGGCAAAAATCCCATCCGCAATCAGATTCTTACGCTGCCGGATAAACAGCAGGTACATGGCGTCAAATTCAACTATCCCGCCGGCGGCATGATCAATCTTTACGACATAATCTCGCCCCGCCCCAAAGTGCTTGAACGCACCATTCTTACTGCTGAAGTTCAATCTTCCGCGGCAGGTAAAAACATCATCGGAGTCGGCGTGGATTGGAAGTTCAAACTCTACTGCAACGGCAAACTTGTTTACGACACCACGCGCTTCGGCAACGGCGCCATTCCCACCAGTAACGACGATCACTATGTGGAACTGGAGCTGCGCGCCGGAGCCAACGAGCTTGTTTTTGAAGTTTTCGGCGGCAGTCAGCGCTTTGATGTAGCTGTTGCCCCTAAAGATATACCTTCGCTGGATATTTGTTACAAGCCGTGGGTGGTTTTTCCCGACAGTAACGATAATTGTGTTTCCATTGTCTTTTCGTTGACCAGACCTGCGCCGGCGGGAGTCGATTACCGCCTGAAAGGTTCGGAGCAATGGCGCCGTGTCTACAACAATCTGGGCGGACAAATCCGCCGCGATCTGGCAGTTCACCACATCCGTCTGGACAACTTGCAGCCCGACAGCGAGTACGAGTACCGGGCGGTGATGATCGACGAAACCAGACAATTCAAAGAGATACCGCTGGCGGTACAAACTTTCAAAACCGCACCGGCGGTAAATTCAGAAAAACCTTTTTCCGTCCTGTTCACCAGCGATATACAGTTCCGCCCGCCGCAGCGTAAAGAGGCGCTGCAGCAGCTCTTCAATAACCAAGAGTCCCGTCAGAGCGATTTTTTTGCTTTTGTGGGCGACGTGGATTGGACCAGCAACTTTGACCGTTCGATCATCGAAGAATTTGTCAACTACTATCTGGATGCTGCAGGCCGCAGCAAGCCGCTGGTAATGGTCAGAGGCAATCACGAATTATACGGCAGAGATACCAACCGTTACTTTACCTACTTCCCTGCTCCCGAATCGGGCCGGGAAGGATATTTTATGTTCCGCTACGGTCAGGTCTGCTTTATTGTGCTGGACTTCGGCGATGACGAACCCCGCCGCCCTGCCCCTTCCACCCGCTGTCTGCACGACCTGGATGTCTATTTGGCGCAACAGAGCAAATGGCTGGAAAAAGCCCTTGCCAGCAACGATTTTCAAAGCGCCAAATTCCGTATTGTCCTTGCCCACGCCACGCCGCTGGGCTACGGTCAGGGCTATATGCCGGAAAATGTCCGCCGCATGATCGACCCGCTGCTGGGTTCAGATGATCCCCGCTACCGTATCCACCTGTGGATCGGCGGGCATATTCACCGCCCGTTCCGCAGTATTCCGCTGCAGGAGAGCTGCTATTCGCCTTTGAGCCGCAGCGGCAAACCATTGCAATTCAAACATCCCGCCATCGGCAAAAACTACGCTTTTACGGTTGTAACCATGAGTGGCCCCAACGGTGGGATCCCCACCAATCTGCAACTGACCAATTTGCTGTTGAAAGTAAACAAGGACCAGCTGGAAATCATCCACCGCGACCGTGAACACAACAGCTTTGACCACTTCAGCATAACTCCTGACGGCAAAGTAAAAGACATCCAACGCGCCGACTGGTTCCGGCGGCGAGATTACACAGCCTTCTGAAAAAACAGCACTTTATGAAGTAATATAAAACTGCTTTGCGGGAGTGAATAAGATTCTGCACCGCAAAGCAGTATCTTTTTACATTGTTTTACGGATGGCTAATTTGCCTTCCCGACCGGGAATTTCCCCCTGCTCGATGGCGCCGTCCGGAATATTTTCCGTCAGCAGCGCCGAAGGCAGCACGATTTCGATATTGCGTTCTTCGCAAAGCGTCAGGAACTGATCGAACATTTCCGCACAAATCCCCCCTTCCGCTTCGGCGTGGATCGTCAGCAGATTCAATTTATCTTCGCGGGCAAATTCCAGCAACCGCTCATTGTAATTGCTGTTGGTCACGCCATCGCGCCCCAGCAATTCATCGTAAGTGGGCATGGAAAGGGCAATTTGCGGTGTATTCAAACGGCAGCCATCCACAACCGGCATAAAAACCCCTTCGCCGCGGCAATCGCTGTTGTAGAGAAAGTTGAATTTATCTTTGACTTGCAGCGCTGCTTCGCTGCAGCGCCAGCCGGGAGCAGCTGAACAAACCGGCGGTGCTCCCGTGATTTCGCAAATCGTATCATATGCCATCTGCAAATGGCGCTCGATCACCGACGGGCGCATCTTCATGATCCGCGCCTGCCAACTTTGATGATCCCATGCGTGAAGACCGATTTCGTGTCCGGCAGCGGCACAGTCGCGCAACACTTGTTTATTACGTTTGCCGATCTTGGGTCCGGGCCACGCCGTTCCCATAAAGATTATATCCCAGCCGTACAGCCCTGCAGCTGGAGTCCGCAGCATTTTCAGCAGAAACTTGGGTTTGAGCAGCCGCCACAAGTGCCGCCCCATATTATCCGGCCCCACCGAAAAGAAAAATGCCGCTTTCACGTTATGCCTTGCCATTATTTCCAGCAAGGTTGGCACTCCGCAACGGGTTCCCCGCAAAGTATCGACATCGACCCGCAAAGCTATCTTCATTTTTTCAACACATCCTTGATTGCAGCAATCACGTCAGTCAGATCCGCTTCGGTCATATCGGGGAACATGGGCAGCGACAGGATGCGCTCGGAGTTCCATTCGGTATTGGGCAGCATACCCGACTGACAATTCATACTGTCGCGGTAATATTTCTGCAGGTGCACGCAGCGGAAATGCAAGCCTGTACCAATATTGCGCGCTTTAAGTTCGCTCATAAATTCATCCCGCGACATTCCTGCTTTGTCGATATCCAACCTCACCACCATCAGGTGATTGGCATGAACAAATTCGTAATCAGGCTCTGCCAGCGGCATGATCTCTTCGATATCGGCAAGTTTTTCGCGGTAGCAAGCAATGATTTCACCGCGTTTGCGGTTCATTTCGTCCAAACGCCGCAGCTGACCGATCCCCAGCACCGCCTGCATATCGGGCAAATTGAATTTGAATCCCGGTTCCATCACCTGTGCCTGAGGTGCGCGGCCGTGGGTCTGACGGTCATAAGCATCCACCCCCAGTCCGTGAAATTTCAAACTGCGGATGCGGTCGGCAAGTTCGGCATCATCGGTAGCAAACATTCCGCCTTCACCGGTTGTGATATTCTTGATCGGGTGAAAGCTGAACATGGCGTGACCTCTTTTGCCGATCTTTTCGCCTTTATATTCACCGCCCAGCGCATGAGCGGCATCTTCCACCAGCATAACCTTGTGCCGTTCGGCAATATCGCGGAATTTATCCATATCCAGCGCCGCCCCGGCAAAGTGAACAGGCACGATCAATTTGGTACGGGGAGTGATCGCCTTTTCCACCGCTTCGGGAGAAATCATAAGTGTATCGCGGTCACAATCCACAAATACGGGTGTCGCCCCGCACAACGCAGTTATATTGACCATGGATACCCACGTCATGGAAGGCGTTATAACTTCATCTCCCGGCCCCAGACCGATCGCCCGCGCCAGAGTTTGCATAACGCTGGTTTCGCTGGTCATGCAGACCACATTTTCAGCGCCGGTATAATTTTTGAGATCACTTTCAAATTGAGCGCCTTTCGGTCCGGTAGTGATCCACCCCGAACGCAGCACATCGGCGACTGCCGCTATTTCTTCTTCGCTGATACATGGTTTGGAAAAAGGCAGAAATGTCTCGCGCATTTTTTTACCTCCGGATTGGAAAAAGGAGCTGACCAGCACCGGTCAGCTCCTGACAGTTGTTGAAAAATACTTTACTTGCTGGTGAATTCACCGCTTTCAACCGCTTGCTGCAAGAAGAAATCCAGCGTCTCTTTAACCGAATCTTCCAGCTCCACTTCCGGCTTCCATGCGCAGTAGCGCCACGCATTTTTTATGCTGGGCTTGCGGTGCTGGCAATCCTGATAACCTTCGCCGTAGAAGGTACCGCTTTCCACTTCCTTAAACCCGGCAAAGGGCGGGAATTTATCCCGGAGCGGATGTTTTTCAAAGTGCTTGACCAGAATTTCCGCCAATTCCTTGATGCTCGCTTCATTTTCGGGATTACCGATGTTGATGATCTTGCCGTCACACAGGTTATCTTTATTTTCAATAATGCGGAACAAGCACTCAATGCCGTCGGTAACGTGGGTGAAGCAGCGCTTCTGCAAACCGCCGTCGATCAGCAGTATGGGGTTGCCCTGCACCAGATTCAAAATCAACTGCGTGATCGCACGGGACGAACCCAGCCGCGCCGAATTCAAGCTGTCCAGTTTCGGGCCCATCCAGTTGAAGGGGCGGAAGAGCGTGAATTTAAGACCTTTGGTACCGTATGCCCAGATCACGCGGTCAAGCATCTGCTTGCTGCAGGAATAGATCCAGCGCTGCATACGGATCGGCCCCAGGATCAGACGGGAGTTGTCCTCATCAAAGTTTTCATCGTCGCACATGGCGTAAACTTCGCTGGTGGAGGGAAAGAGGATCCGCTTGTTGTATTTGTGGCACAACCGCACAATGCGCAGATTTTCTTCAAAGTCCAGCTCAAAGACCCGCAGCGGATTGCGGGTGTATTCGATCGGCGTGGCAATAGCCACCAGCGGCAGCACGATATCGCACTTGCGGATGTGGTATTCGATCCACTCGCGGTTGATCTGGATATCGCCTTCAAAATAATGGAAATTGGGGTGGTCGATTATATCGGTAATGTAGTTGCTGCGCAAATCCATACCGTAAATTTCGTATTTGCCGTCCGCCAGCAAACGGCTGCTTATCGCGCTGCCGATAAACCCGTTCACCCCCAGGATCAACACCTTTTTGCGATCGGTGCGCGGCGGGCGTTCGCTGTTGGTGAAGGTCATTTTTTCCACAAAACGGCTATTTTGCGCCAACTGGCTGCCGGAGCAGTAAAGACCGTTTTCCTGCTGGGCAAAGTCAACTTTTATTGCAGCCTTACCCGCTGCCACGATCAAAGGATCGGTGGAAATGATGGTGCCGGGCTTGGCGTTGAGGGTATTTTCCGCTTTGCTGACTTCCCAGAAAATATATTTTTTAGCCGCATAGTAGCTGAACGCACCGGGGTAAGGCATGGTAACCGCCCGCACCAGATTGCGGATCTCATCGGCACTCTTTGTCCAGTCGATCAAACCGTCCGCCGGTTTGCGGCCGCCGAATTTAGTTGCCTGAGCTTCATCCTGCGGGATCCGCGGTGCAGTACCGTCGATAATCGCAGGCAGCGTTTCCTTGAGCATTGCGCGGGCGGCATCAGCAGCTTTAAGATGCAGATCTTTGGCCGTATCATTATCATCTATATCGATCACGCGCTGGGCAACGATATCGCCGGCATCGGCGCGTTTGGTCATATAGTGCAGCGTTACGCCCGTACTCTTTTCGCCGTTGACGATCGCCCAGTTCAGCGGTACACGGCCGCGGTACTTGGGCAGCAGCGAACCATGCAGATTCAAGCAGCCCATGGGGGGAATATCCAGAATTTCCTGCTTGACCATGTTCCGATAGTAAAACGAGAAGATCACATCCGGCTGCATAGCCTTGATGCGGCTGACCCACAGCGGGTGATTGATATCTTCGGGCGAATATACCGGCAGATTTTTCCGCGCCGCCAATTCTGCAACCGAGCGGAACCAGATATTTTCGTTGGGATTATCCTGATGAGTAAAAACCGCCTGGATTTCAACATTGGCAGCCAGCAATTCTTCAATACCGACACAACCGATATTGTGATACGCCAAAACTACAGCTTTCATTACTTATCTCCTGAATTATTATTAGTTTTTCCTTTTACAAATTCAATAAAATATTGGGGTCTGGCACGGGTGTTGAGGTGGATCTTGCCAATATATTCGCCGATCAGCCCCAAGGCTGCCAACACGCCGCCGGTAAAGACAAACTGGATGGCAAAGAGCGCAAAAATACCGTTAGCCCCCCAATGTTTATCTATCTGCGACATAATAAATATCACCAAACCGAAAATGATCCCGAAAATCGCCACCAGAAAACCGCAGCAGGTAACCATCCGCAAAGGAAATACCGAAGTACCGGTCAGCAAGTCGTACTGCAGCGCGATAAGTTTCCAGAGATTGTATTTGGAAACCCCGGCGGTACGCTCGGCGTGTTTGACTTCCACTTCGACCACATTGCGGGCAAAACTCATCGCCAGCATCGGAATAAACTTGCCGTGTTCGTGACAGCGCAAAATAGCATTGACCACGGGGCGGCTGTATCCGCGCAGCATACAGCCGTAATCCTGCATGGTGCGGCCGTTGCAGAGTTTGCGCACCATACGGTTGACGCATTTGGAAGCGAATTTACGGAAAAATGTGTCCTGCCGATTCTCTCTTATAGAACCGACCACATCAAAACCGTCGCGCAGCTTTTCCAGCAATTTGTGGATCTCTTCCGGCGGATTCTGCAAATCAGCATCCATCGTGACCACATATTTGCCGCTGGAAACTTCCAATCCGGCAGTTACCGCGGCGTGCTGACCGAAATTACTGGAAAGCACCACCGCCACAACCTTACCTGGATTCTTTTCGGCAGCATCGCAAATCAAAAGCTGGGATGAATCGCAACTGCCGTCATCTACCAGAATTATTTCGTAAGAGGTATTAAGTTTATCCGACGCGGCAATAGTACGCTGCAGCAGTTCGGGCAGATTTTCTTCTTCGTTGTAAACGGGTATTACGATTGAAAGTTCCATATTTTCCGACACCATATTGCAAAAACTCCTGCTTTGAAGTAATATAACCGAAATATTGATTTTATCAAATTGAAAAAATCTTCCGCTATAAAAAACTTTACATTTTTTTATACTTGCGCCATATTCGATCCGTCAAGCGCCTTATCTCCTGTCTTCAATACTATACAGCACGAATTTCAGCAGAATATTATGTCAGGATTATTTTTTGTTAATCTTGGGTGATTTTTCGGAATTTGTCTGCCTGAAATAAAGTTGCTCCGTCAAGTCGGGCTGCTTCAAGTTGCTTGACGGAGCAATCTGGCAATTTACCGCCATCCTGCAGAGAGCGCAGAGTTAAAACCCGCTCCATTCAGGTTTTTCGCTGAAACACTTGCGGATCGCTTCCATATCAAACTTTCCGCTGCGGTCGTAATTATAAATACCGTTCTGCTCCTGCTCGATGTCAGTTAATTGTGTATAGCAGTAACCGGCGACCCGGGGATTGCTCACCAGTACACGGGTCAGGTCGGCAATACATTTTTCGGTTTCTGCCTGCGAAAGAGTGTTCTGACCGTTGTACCCCCAGGTATTTTCCGCGAATTTCTCCCTGCCTTCAGGCAGAAAGCTGGGACCGCCGTACTCATCCACCACATAAGGTTGGCCGTTCCAGGCAGGCAGTTCAACTTCCGATGTCATATAGACAGGTTTCTGCTCAAGTTTATTGAGCAAACCGTCCGGGGTCTGATCGTAAATATGCACGGACCATATATCGGTTTTGGCGTGCACATAGCCCGAAGATTCATTGACGGGTCGGGTCGGGTCGAGCCGGCGGGTAAGATCGTAAACATCCGCAAGTATACGGCGATGCTCATCCAGATCGTAATACTCATTAGTTTCGTTAAGGGGTGTCCAGGCAATGATCGACGGATGATTGATATCGCGCTCCACCACCGCCGACCACTCCAGCAGATAATCGCGGAAAGTCAAATTGTAATTACCATTGGCGTGGGCGCCCCAATGCTGCCAGAAACCCATTCCCCAGTCGGGAAATTCCGCCCAGGTCAGATAGCCCATGCGGTCTGCCCAATAGTGGAACCGTTCATCAAAAACTTTCTGATGAAGTCTGGCGCCGTGAAATCCGGCTTGCTGCGCCAGGCGGATGTCGTTTTGCAATGCTTCATCGTTTGGCGCCGTCCAGATACCGTCTTCATAATACCCCTGATCCAGCACGAAACGCAAAAATATCGGGCGGTTATTCAAATAGAAACGACCATTTTCAATATGGATCTTCCGCAGTCCGGCATAGGATTTTACCTGATCCAAAACAACTCCGTCGGCATCCTTGACCGTAAAGACAATATCGTACAGGAAAGGCGATTGCGGGTTCCACTCTCTGACAGACGGCAACTTGAGCGAAACAGCGTTGACTGCGCCGGCAGCGATTGTTCCGGCAACTGCGATTTTACCCTCCTCAAAAACCTCTACGGTCAGAGTATTGCCGATTCGACCATTGTAAAATTCCGGCAGAAAAGTAAAGCTGCCGTTGTCAAAATCAGGGAGTATCCGACACTTTTTCATGCCGTATTTATTTACAGCTTCCAGCCATACGGTTTGCCAGATACCGGTAACTCGGGTATAGCTGCAGCCCTGCGATTGAAAACGGGAACATTGCTTGCCGTGCGGTTGTAATCCTGAACGTATATTATCTTCCGCCAATACGACTAAATCATAAACGCCGCCTGCTGATACTTTGCCGGTCAAATCTATGGTAAAAGGGGTAGCACCGCCGGTATGGCGCCCGACTTCCTGCCCGTTGATATAGACAATGCAGCGGTAATCCACTCCGCCGAAATGGAGTAAAATCAGTTGATCTTTCCACGCATCAGGAATCGTTATCTGCCGATGATACCATATTGCATCTATAAAATCGGTAAATCCAATTCCTGACAAGGAACTTTCGGGGCAGAACGGAACATTTATTTTACGGGAAAATCCGGTATTTTTTGGCCAGTTTTTAGCAATTCCGCTGCGGGAAAAGTCAAATTCACAACTCCACTGGCCATTAAGTGACAACCAGCTGCTGCGTTCAAACTGGGGACGGGGATACTCCGGGCGGGGGATATTGCTCATAACTGAATTTCTTTCATATTATATTCGGTGAAAAATTTCCAATACAAACGACGTCATGGGAGGTGCATTCCGATCTCAGGTTATATAAAACCCGAAGTTTATACAGCCCCTGACTTTGCGGATTACAGTAGCATTTTTTCCTCCACTTTTCCAATCCGATATGAACATTGTTGTGAAAAAAACCGCGAAAAAGTTGTCTTAGCGCCCCGACAACAAACTTGGTACAGACTGATACGGACAACTGCTTTAAGGTTTATTTTTGCGGCAGTACAAATATAAAATCTTGAGAAAATCAGCAATCGACAGTTGCAGACAGTTTTGAATAACGGGAGTATACCAGATAAGCTCCAATCGCCGGTCAACCGCCCCGCCCTCCTGCCAAGCCAACCAACTGTTTTTGCAAAATAGCGTGGAGTTTTTCGTGTTTTGCAAGGAGCGAATGAGCCCCCCGTATGTGACCGGAATCAGCGACGCAGCAAGGTGCGGGAGGCACCGCGATATGAAGCAAAAAAAAATGGCGAGAGAGACGGGACTCGAACCCGCAACACCCACCGTGACAGGGTGGTACTCTAACCAATTGAGCTACTCCCCCGCTAATAAAGCGGAATCAAATCAAGCAGAACCATTCTGAGAAAGAATGGCGAGAGAGACGGGACTCGAACCCGCAACACCCACCGTGACAGGGTGGTACTCTAACCAATTGAGCTACTCCCCCGCTTGATCTGCGTGATTGCATTTGCAATCGTGCTTGCTTCTCAGCGAGCATTGTATAAGATACTCTTTTTTTTGATTTTTGCAAGTTTGAAATCGAAAAAAAGTGAAAAAACTTTGTTTTTGGTGCTTGAGCTGCTGTTTTGACGACATGGAAACAGCTGAGTCAGCGGCGGCGGATAAGTATGGCGGTACGGTCGTCATGCTGTTCGGGTTCAAAGCTGCTTACCGCTTCCATCAAACCATCCAGAACTTCTTCCGGACCGAGATCGCTGCTGCATTTATCTTCAAACTGGTCGGCAAGGCGGTTGACACCGAACTCATCGCCCTGCAAATTCAACGCTTCGGTAAGCCCGTCGCTGTACAGCAATACCGACATACCCGGAGACATTTGCAGACATATGGTATCGAAAGTGGCAAATTCGTCGGGCAGGATCCCCAAAGCAGTACCATCGGGGAAGAGTCTGCGGATATGATTGCGGATAAAGTAAATCAGCTCGGTATGCCCGGCGCGGGCGTATTCCATAAGGCCGTGTTTTTTATCCAGCAGACAGCAGCCGAGGGTGACAAAACGTTCCGCATCGGTATCGCGGTAGAGGTTGCGGTTGACTTCGCGCAGCAATGCTTCCAAAGTAGTGAAGTGGTCGGCGGCGGCACGGATAAAGCTGCGGGTCATGGAAGCCAGCAGACAGGCGGGTACTCCTTTGCCGCAGGCATCGCCCATAACGATCAGCAGCCGATCGTCATCCACCCGCACAAAGTCGTAGAAATCGCCGTTGACTTCTTTGGCGGAGTTGGTTTTGGCATAAACGGCGAATTTCTCCCAGTCAGGCACCGATTCAGGCAGCAGCGAACCCTGCAGTTTGCGGGCAAAACCGAGTTCCTGATTGAGCCGTTCCTGAGCGCTGCGGACTTTGTAGGAATCTTCAAGATCCTGAATCAGCCGCACCTGAGTTGCGGCAAACTGCAGCTGGGCAAGTTTATCGTTGTCAAATCTGCCCCAGTTGGAATTACAGGTAGCACAAATAACCCCCGAAAGTTCTTCATTGCGGAAAACGGGTACTGCCATAACCTGTTCGGGCAGCATTTCCATAGGAAATTCACTCAAATGCTCATCGTGTCGGGCATCGGGCAGAAATATGGAACGGCGGCGGGCGGCAGTTCTGCCGATAAACCCTTCGCCGATGGCAATATCTTCATTGGCCAGCGCCGACTTGTACTGCTCAACCGGGCAGTCAAGATCCATCATGATCGTCTGCTGCGACAGCCGATACGCTCCGCTGACACCTGCTACCAGCAGTCGATCATTATCGACACGGTAAATACAGACCGCTTGCGCCACGATCAATTCGGCAATATGCTCCGCCGCCTGATCCATGGAGTCGGAAAGTTTGTCGTTGGAGCGCAAACTGCGGGAAAACAGATCAAGAAAATGATCTATTTCGGTCTGCTGGCGGGTCACCTGAGCCAGATGTAACCCGCGGCGGCGCCACGCCATAACCAGAACCAGAATGGTTATTAAAAATATAAGACTCAGAATACCGAGCGTAATGTTGACGTTATTCATATCAAGCTCAAAAAATCTTCACACCGCCGCAAACGGCAAATATTGGGTCAGCAATGTAATTGTCGCGCGGCTTTTTTTCAAAACATTCATCTCTCTATTATTGCATATAACATAACACCACAAAGTCCAAACTGCAAGAGTTTTTTTGCAGATTAAATACAAGATTATACGATTTTTTGCTTGCAAAGAGTCACAGCCAAGCTATATTAAGGACCAACAGTTTGTTATACAGGAGCAATTTTTATGAAAGAAACCACTCTTATTGTTATCTCGCCATTGGCCATGCAGCGCAAGCTGGCAGGTGTTATGCTTTCCCGTCTTATGTCCCGCGGTCAGCTGGAACTGGAAGCCGCGATGCTGGTAAATTTATCCGCCGCCGACCGGAACGGACTCAGCACTGCGATCCCGACGATCGCCGACTGGGATATGGCATCAGGCAATACTGCAATGCTCGCGCTGCTGGCAGGGGAAAATGCAGCCGATAAAGTGCAAACTTTGAACGCCGATCTGGAGTTCTCGCTGGGCGGTGGTTTGATTGCATCGCCCGCAGCAGCTCAGCTTAAAGCGGCGCTGCAGCTGGTCAGCAATATGACCAGGCGCGACAATCTGCTCTGCGCCGCCCCCGCCGCCGGCGAAGAACGCACATTGCTGATAATCAAACCGGAAAATTTCCGCGCTCCCAGCGTCCGCCCCGGAGCAATTATTGATATGCTTATGAGCCTTGATCTCAAGTGGGTCGGCTGCAAAGTCCACGGCATGACCATTGCCGATGCGCTGGAATTCTACGGGCCGGTACGTCAGGCGCTGCGCAGCAAACTCGGTCCTAAAATCGGCACCAAGGCGCTGGCGGCGGTGGAAAAAGATTTTGATTTCAAATTTCTGCCCGCAGAGGCCGATAAATTTATCGAATGTGCCGGCAACGGCTTTGCCGATGACCAATTTGAGCAGATCGTGGAATTCATGGCCGGCAAGCGACCGTCGGAAGTGCCTGAAAACGAGTTGGATCTCCCCGGTGGAGCCAAATGTATGGTGTTGATTTTTGACGGGGTGGATGCGGTTGCCAAAATCCGTACCATTCTCGGACCGACCAATCCGGCGCAGGCAACAGGCGGAACTGTTCGCTACGACTTTGGTACCAACATTATGGTCAACGCCTCTCACGCCTCGGATTCGGTTGAAAGTTACGAGCGTGAAGGCAGAATCGTCCGCGTCAACGAAAATAAAATATCTGAATTGGCGGCGCTGTAATTACCGCCTGCACCGCAGGGAACTCTTCAACTCCTGCAAAAAAATCCGACACTTCCCGTCTGAATTTGCACGAAGAAGTGTCGGAATTTTTTTAATAATTACTGCAGTATGCCGCAGTTCGGCAAGCGGCAAAATTTGCCCGCAAGGTCATTGCAGTTTGCCGGCAAGATCCCGCAGCGCCATATTCATTGCCTGTTTCATCAGTCGGGGATAAATCGTTACATCTTCAGATTGCCGGTAGATCCAATGATTCACATAGTCGCTGTTGTAATAGCTGTATTGCCAGAGTACCTTGCCGCCGGAACGCTCGATCAGCTCAAAGGTAACTGCCAGTTCGTTGACCGAATCCCCCATCGGCGCGCCTAATATCCACAATACCGGCGCCGCCAGATAGGTTATGCAGTATTGATAGTAATGCCCTGAATAACGGGTACTGTGAACTTTGCCGCGCCAGATATAATCTGTATTTGCCTGCTTGAGATCATTGGCTTTGATCACCTTTTTGAACAAGCCCGAAGCGTTCAGACTCTGCATGGCCGCATCTGCCAGATCGTTGGAAACATCGAAATGAAACCGCCCCAGCGTAACGAAATCTTTGCTCGCTTCCGGAATCTCTTTCTTTACCCCTGCAAAGGGGAACAACGGCAGAAATCCCCAGTAAAACGATCCGCTGTCACCGGGCATGGAAATTTCATCATCCACGCCGGGGATCCCGGCTCCGCGCTGATCCATAAACGGCATAACTGCAATACTTTTGCTGCCGCTGCCCGATTCCTGCAAACGGATCATACTTCCGGGAGCTGAAGAATATTCAAATTTGGCAACGCTGGTACAGCCGCAAAAAAACGCCGCCGTCAGCAACGCGCCCCAAGTTGTCAACAGATACTTTTTCATAAACATCACTCCCCCTTTCCGGGCTTCTGTTTTACCAGCCGAAACTTCCGCGCTGCTTCATAAACCCCAGCTGTTTGGTGTACTTCCACATAACCAGCCCGGTTTTGACATCGGCCATTTCCATAACAAAAGTACGGACCACGGCACGGCGGCCGTCATCGCTGACTGTATTGCTGATTACTTTGGGACGCAGCACCAGCCGTGCCGCCTGCAAAGTTCCGCGCTGAGCAACGGTACTTTGATCAAAGTTTTCATCGTTTTCCAACTCGCGGGAAGCAGCGATCGCCTGAGTGCGCCCCACGCCTTCCGCCAAAGTAACCTCCACATGACCGGAGTTGAGCAGCGCTTCGTTGATCATATCGGTCATTTCGGTCACGTTCAAATCCGGGTCGTCGGTATCGTTGATCACCCGGTCGAGTTTCAAAACCGGGATCGCATCAGGATCTTTCTTTTCCAAACGGTATTTGCGCAAAAATGAGCTGAACTTGGGGCTGGTGGTCGCCGAACGCACCGCCGCAATAGCCACTTCCCGGAACTCTTCGCTGGATACATTGCTTTCCTGACGGATATTGTGTTTGGTCGCAGCTGGATCGTAAATAATAGTGGTGGGGCCCGAAGCACAGCCCGCCAGAAGTGCGCTGACGACAACGGCAGAAATCATCAAACAGCTTTTTTTCATATTTTCATCTCCTTATATTATTAAAGTTCAATTTTATGCTTACTGAGCTTCCCGAAGACTTACTTTGAAATCTTTGCAATCTTTATTGGGAGCCACCGAGCGCAAATAGACGGTTTCGCCGGGAATAACGGTAATATCCTGCCAATCCGACAGGATCGTTTCCACCGCCATGCCATCGCCGGAAAACCAGGTGAATTTGTAGCGGATCTTATAAGGATTTTCGTTGGTGGCGCTGCTCCAGAACTGATCCCACACCCCGGTACGGACGTTTATTGCTTCCACCTGCGCCTGCATCAGACCGTCTGCGGTTTGCGAAGTTACAATACGCGTAAGCGCCAGACGATCCCGCAGAAAACCATCGGTAACAAAACGGGCGTCGCGGATAACATTCGGCGTCATGTGTTTATCGGCATTTTCCACGGTGTTGACCGTATTCTGACAACCGATTGCCGCCATTATTGCTGCCGCGCAGAATGCAGTTAAAAAGTGTTGCTTCATAATTTCAACTCCTCCTTGCTTATCTTGAGTTTATCGGTAAAATATGACAATGTATATTGCTGCGGGAGGGAGCGCTGATCAAAACTATTGCCGAATTGCACTCCGCTTCGGGCGGCAGTTCCAAAGTGATTTGCTGTTCGCTTTTGCCGTTCAGCACTATTTCCAGTTTCCGATCCTGCGGCATCGGCAGCTGGGTAAAGATAAATTCCCTGGGCAGGATCTCCCACGAACGGGTGTCGGCAGTATTGACCGCGGCGTTATAAATACTTGTTGCCAGAAAAACCCCTGCCGCCAACGCCTGATCCTGCTGCGCCAAAGCAGCGGTGGCTCCGTAGCGGATCGCTTCCTTTATTGCAGTTATCAGTACCGTGCGGGCAATAATACCGGGCAGGCGCTGTTCAAACTCCTGCGCAATGATCCCGTCCATATCCGCCAACGGCCATAACAGATAATCCTTCTGAGCAGTTTTTACTGTACAGCCGGTAAAATCCGCTTCATAAAACTCACACCCCGGCCACGCCGCCATAACCGGGAAAGATACCGATATTTCTTTGAATGTCGCGCTGCGCCCCAGCGAACCGATAACGTAAAGGCTGTTTTTATCCAGCGGGAAATCAAACGGTTTGACTTGCTGCAATGCTTCAGGTATCTCCCGGTTGCTCAATTTGAGCGCAGTAACATAATAGCGTCTGGTCAAAGGATTTTCGGGCATTGCTGTATAGAGGCGCTGCAAGTCGATCCTGGCATTGTCGTAATTGCCGTCCAGCAGCGACCCCAGCGCCGAGAGATAGGTGCAAACGGGGTTCAAAAAATTGCCGTACCCCCGATGAGCAACTTTACGTGCCTGCTCAAAGTTGGTTTTGAAAGCAGCATTGCCCCCATTGGCGGCAAGGTCGTCGGAATCGAACTCTTTATATTTCTGTTCGACTTGAGGATTGCTCTTGCGTAATTGGGCAATATCGGCATTTTCGTTTTCAAAAAACTTCTGATAATCGTCCTGCACCTTTTTCTGTTCATTACGCAGCCGTTTGAGCTGGGCGCGGAAGGCATCTTCCCGTCCATCGCCCAGATAAGCCAACGCTTTATAAAAGGCTATCGCCACGCGGTCGCGGCAAAGTCCGCGGTAAGGCAATGCATTCAGATTAGTCAACAGCGCGCCGCTTTCCGCTGCCGCATCACGGGCGCTTACTACTGCGCGGAAATCGTAATCTTCGATAAGTTTTTCCGCCCGGGTAAAATGCCCGATGCTCCGTTGATAATTGCCGATGTGGAAATAAAAACTGCCTGCCTCCAGCTGCCACATAAGCTCATCGCCGCTGTCAGAAGTATATTCGAGTTCTTCGGTGATCTTCTGCTGTACAGCATCGTTTTCCCCGCGCATATAGCAGGCCATCATCTCCTGTTTCTGCGTATGGGCATCGGTCCACACCGAACAACCGGTCAACCCGGTGACCGCAGTCAGAACAAGAGTGTGAAAAAGCAGTTTACCATTTATAATCTTCATTCCCTGTTACCCCGTGGGACACCCCGCTGCAAACTGATTATTTATTTTTGAATGCGGGCAATTTGAGCAAAGCAGGAGTCAACTGTTTGAGCGATTCAGAAACCATATACTTGGTGTAATCTTTTTCGGTCCAATCTTTGGTGATGCTGCGACCGATCTTGCGGAACTCGACTTTGGTTTCAAAAGGAATACTGCCGACAACATTGCCGCTGGCAGTTTCGATCACCCGCACGCTGCCTTCCAGATAGCCTGTATAATAGGTGCCGCTGGCGCCGCTTTCGCTGACGTTGTATTTGGTTGCCACTACTTCGTAACGGCTGATATTGGGCATGATCAGATTTTTGACTTCCAAAAGTTCCCCCACCTTGCGATAGGTCTTGGGTTCCATTTTTTCCAATGCGCCCAATTTATTTTTTTCCAGAATATTTTTCACCGATTGCAGATTCTGCAGCGGCATTCCGCCATTGATCAAAGCTGCTTCCAGACGGCTGGAAAATTCCGTACTCATAAATTCAGGCAACGCACCCGATTTGCTGTACGGCTGCAAAAGCGCCGAACGCGCCATATTTTTGTTATCGGCAAGCAATTTACTGACTGTATCTTCGATCCGATCCGCCAATTCGTCAATGCTATCCACCCGCAAATTGGCGGTACGCTGCTGATCGATTTCCCCCGTGGAGGCATCAATGATCCGCAAAGTGCAATTAATTTTGCTGCCCAGCTGATTGAGTTCGGAAACGAGTATATATTTCACTCCCGAAAGTTTGCCCAGCTGCGCCTTTTGTTTTTCGTTGAGATTGACCAGATCCGAACTGTGAACCAACCCGATTTCAGTGAGCATCTGCTTGAGTGCCGCACGGGAAATAAGCTGATACTCTTTGGAATTGATCGACGACTCCAATATTCCCCACAATGCTGCCAGATCGCTTGCACGCATCTTGCTGCTGCTGATCGGCTCTGCCACCGCCAGTTTATCTGTTGCAGTACAATTTACCGCTGTCAAACCGCCCAGAATCATCAACCAACAGAATAATTTTTTCATTGCACTCCACCTTTCTTATTTGCTGCTTTCCGGCATGGCAGTTACCTTGATCTTGTTCTTGCGACCGGGTTTGCAGACCGAATAAAAATCATCTGCCGCTTCCGCCAGCGCCGACTGCATAAGTTTCTGGAATATATCGTTGCTCAGCGGCACTTCGCTTACGGGGCGCTGCACACGGTAAGAACCTGTATAGACATTGCTGTAAACCGTTCCCTGCGCCACCAGATCCACCATTTTGATTATCACATCCAGCTCAAAGACCAGCGTCTGAGTTTCAATGCCATACCCTTTGAACTTCTTTTCCGCCGAACGGATATCCGATACGGTACCGTAGATCAGATGAGTTGCCCCGCTCTGAACGGCAAGTTTGCGCAGGTAATTTTTGGGAAAATTCTTGTCGCGCCGGAGTTTATCCATTGCCTTGAGGACAATATCGGAGTCCACACAGCTGAAAACGTCGCTGTAGCGCCCCAGATATGCTTCCAGATAATCGGCGCCGATCACCATGGGCCGGGCGGGACCATTGACCACTTTGTGATACAGCGCCAGCGCTTTTTCGCGGTCAAACTGATTATCTTCGATTTGCGCCTGCCGGTTGGCTTCGTTGGTACGCGCCATATCTTCGGCATCTGCCAGGCGCACCCATCCCTGCATGATACGGCACATTGATTCGCTGTCATTCAAAGTCAGCGAAGACATTGCCGGAATTTGGATCGGGCGGTTTTTATGATCCAGAAAACGCTTCTGCCCTTCGGTATCTATGGAGATAAAATCCAGCACACAAACTTTAAATCTGCCGTCTTCAGCTTTTTTCTCAGCCTTCTTCTCAATCTTTTTTTCCGCCGCCTTTTCTGCTGCTTCAGCTTTTTCCGTTGCCTTTTCTGCTGCTTCAGTTTTTTCCGCCGCAGCAGCAGTTTGGGCTGATTTCACTTCAGCGGCCCCGACTTCATTGGCGGACAAATTCCCCGCATAGAGCATACTCAAAGCAAGCAGCAAAGAACAGATCGTGATTTTATTCATACCTCCTCCTTATTTTCCTGACTGTTCGGTCCATCCCCTCTTTTCAAATTGCGGTGTTTCCTGCCCGGCTGAACCGACCGGGGAACCCGCTTTCACGGTATTATCGGCACCGGGTTTTACCTGCCCGGAGCCGATAACTGATCTTACTTTTTAACTTGCAGCGAACCTGATTTAAGATCGGTCCACAACGTGCCGTCACCCGCGTAAATCACCTGCAATTTGAGTTTGGGATTGAGTTTTTCCACCAGACTCAAATCCGCCAGTACGCCGCTGGCCCCCAAAGCCTGCGCTTTCATGCCCGTACCCAGTGCAATTTCATTTTCGCGGATAAATTTGACCTGCACGGCAGTTTCACCCTTGAGCTTGTTTCTGGCGGCATCCATCTGCGAACGCTGCAGCTGCAGTTTGGCTACTTCCAAATCGGTTTCAGCGGCGATCATCCGCACCGCCTGACGCTGTTCGGCTTCAATTTCCGCTACGATCTTGCGGGTTTCCTGCTCGATTTCTTTGCGCTTCTGGTCGATCATGGCAGTTTGCGAATTAAGTTCGGCTTCGATCTTGGCAGTTTCCTGCAGCGAATAGTTGGTCAGATTCTGCTCCACCGCCAGACTGGCTTCCTGAATCGGTTTGAGAATATTTTCAGGAATCGTCACATTGCGGATGATCGCGTTGTGTACCACAATGGATTTTTCGCGCAAGACTTTACCCAGATCGCTGCGCAGATTGTTCTGGAAGGTTTCGCGCCCTGCCCCCACAATAAAATCCTGCGCCTTATAGCTGGAGCCCTTCATCCGCGTAACCGACAATATCTGCGGCAGAATGATCTTGGCAACCACCTGCGGCAGATCCCCGTACAGCATATAAATCTGCGCTATATGAGCCGGCATAAGTTCAAATTCCACCGTCATATCCATCAGGATCTTGAACCCGTCGCGGGAAGGAAATTCCACAAAGCCGCCCACGCTGTAAACCATGTCAGGGGTCTGCGGAACCGTGGTTGCCGCTGCCGAAGCCGTTGCCCCCATCACCCGCCGTGCCGAAGCTGCGGGCGCTTTTTTCTTGAGCATGACCCGATTGTTCACCGCCTTGCCGTCAACTGCACTGCGGGCAGCGGTAGAACGCGCCTGCAGCTGGGTGTTGAGCGTATTGGCGGAAATTTCGTTCAGCGTATCGCTGGCGGCTTCGATACGGTTTTTCACAGCAATAACGCTGTCTGAACCACCGGTCATAGTGACCTGATTCATCCCGATTTCGATAACATTCACCTGATATGCCCGCGGATTTATGTAGTACAATCCCGGCTGCAGGATATCGCGCAGCACCCCTTTTTCGCCCGCCCGGGCAAATTCACCGGGCTGGGCGGGTTTACCGGTCTGCGCGGTAATTACCCCCACATAGCCGAACGGGATGTTGATCGCATCGACAATGTCCACTTTGTACCCTTCCGGATTGAGGCGGTGTACACCGGGAGAAAGCACATCGCGCCACACCCCCTGATAACTCTTATCGGGGGCAATGATCTCGCCGGGCGCCAACGCCTTGCCCACTTTGGATGTCACCACGCCGACCTTGCCGATCGGGATATTGATCGCAGGCACGATCTTGATATCGTGCATAACCGGGTCAAGGAAATAACGGCCTTCGGGCAGCACTTCCCGCCAGATACCTTTCTCGCCCCGTTCCACCAGCAAAGTACCTGCTGCCGGGTTCTTGCCTGACTTGGCAGTAACGATCGCCATATGTTCGGGCGGAACGTAAAAGCGGCAGAAACACCAGTAGTAGATCCCGACGCCCAGCACCGCGGCAGCAACCACACTTACGGCAATGGAAATAAGATTCTTTTTCATATTCAACAACTCCTTATTTCTGCACCGCAGCGGCGGGGGTGGTTTTTACATTGTTATTTACGGAATGATTTTTCAGCAGCGGCAGCCCGAAAGCATTGCCGCCAACCGCATTGGTCATAATACTTTCGATATTGGGTGCGATCTTCTCGTAAAGTTTGCTGCGCAAATACGCTTCGCCGCCGCCATAGGCAGCAATGTTGCGTTTAAGAATCTCCACTTCGGACTTGTTGCCTGCTGCGATGACCGCCCGTTCGGCTTCCGCCATAGCCAGATCAGCCTGAGCTTCCGCCTGAGCAGTTTTGAATTGCAGATTGGCAGCCGCCAGTTCGGTCTTGGCAGCGATGACTTTTTCCAGCTGCGACTGTTTGGCAGCGATTTCGCTGGTGATCTTGCGGGTGGTGGCCTCCACCTTGCTGCGGCTCTGAAGCGCCAGCATCTTCTGCCGTTCCAGTTCTGTAGCGCTCTTGGCCTGCTGGATCTGCTGCGAGAATTTCTTGGCTTCCTGAGCCGCGATTTCCCGATTGCGGATGATTTCGGCAATCTCCTGCGGCGGATTGATATCGCGGATCAGCACCGAATTGATGGAAACACCCCAGTTCAGACAGTTGCGGCGCAAAAATTCTTCCAGCTGATTCTGAAAAAGCTGACGGCTTTCGCCGACAATAAACTCTGTAGCGCTCTTTTTGCTGCCTTCGATACGGGCAAACCCCGATACCGACGGCAGGATCAGCTTCTTCATAATATCTTCCATATTGCCGACTTCCTGAGTCAGCAGCGGAGCGGATTCAGCGGAAATATTGAACTCCACCGTTCCTTCCAGCGTAATGTGGAATCCATCCAGCGTAATAAACCCGATGGCGTCTTTGCCGCTGAACTCGTAGCGCTGACTCTGGATATTGACGATCGCCACGCTCTGAATATAAGGATTGATGCGGTGAGTACCCTCTTTAAGCACCTTCTGCTGCACCCCCTTGCGGTCAGCCGAAACAATAAACCCCTGATGATTTTTCAAATCGTTGGGCGTACCCGAAAAAATATCCTTGCCGCACAGATTTGCCACCACGCCCACGTTACCGGGCATAATAACGATATCGTCGCAAAGTTTCACTTCATAAGCATAAGGGTTGATGCGGTGACGACCGGTACCCAACACCTCCCGCACGATGCCTTTGCTGTTTTCATCCACCGCCAGAATTTCGCCCTCGGGCAGATTTTTACCGAATTTGCGCACCAGCACGCCGAATTTGCCTGCGGGTATATCGGTAACTTTTTTGATCTGCCACTCCCAGACGTAAGGATTGCGGAAATAGCGGCCTTCCCCCAGCACATCCAGCTGGATACCTTTATATTCAGGCGAAGTGGCAACGATCTGATTTTCGGGCAAAGTCTTACCCGTTTTTTTGATCAATACGGCTATTTCCCCGTTACCCGGCTCGATCCGGCAAAAGCACCAGATAAACAGTAATATCACCACCGCCAGCCCGACTGCGGAGCCTGCGATGATCCCGACTGCATTTTGAGGCATAAACTTTTTTACTGCCATTTTTCTTTCCTTTTGGTAAGTTTACTCATGAATCCTCCGAGTAAAAAATAGCATAGCAAATATTTTTTACAAATTATAAATCCATTTTATGGTTGCAAAATATTACATTTTGTGTTATTTTATTTTCAGACAATGCAGTTTATAAAACTGACAACTGCATAAAAGCTCCGACATTGCAAAAAATTTGATCAAATAGAAGGTGAATATGAAAAAGTCCGATCTCCGCTTGCTGAGTTGTACCGCTCTGGCGCTGACCGCAGCGCTACTGCTGTCCGGCTGCTGCCATACCCAAACATTTATTGACGCCGCACCGGAAACCATGACCGCGCAGGGGGAATGGAAACCTGTAGCCGTAGGCAGCGCCCTCAACAGCGGCTACTATCTCTTCAACACCTGGCCGATCTATACAGGTAATCCCAATCGGCCCAACCGCAAGGATTACCGATCGTTCCACCACGACATCCAGCCCGGCAGAAATGCCTCCATGCTCCTGCGCGATATGCAAAGAAAGTATAAAGCGGAAAAATTGACCCGCATCGAACATACTGAAAGTTCATGGGGGTATTTCTCGCTGTGGATACTCTGGCGCAAAACCATCCGTACCACCGCCATTGGAGTAAAAGAAATCAAAAAGAAATAAGCCGTATGCCTATCGTCGGAAGGGTGAAAGTATGAGTGATTTCAGAGAACTTGTCTACCGCGGAGTCGAATCAGATGTACTCGACTACAAAGCCCCTGTGGACTGGACTCAGCTTACCAAGCTGCAAAAAGCCAAGTTTGTGCGTCACGCGCTGGCATTTGCCAATACCCGCGGCGGAGCGATCGTTATCGGGGTGCGCGAAGATGTGAACGGTCACCCCTCGCTTTATGAAGGATTGGACAACGCCCAATGCCGTTCCTTTGACCCATCCACCGTAGGTTCTTACATCAATTCCCACGTTGATCCGGCCATTGATCTGACTGTGGAACGGCCCGAAATCGACGGCAAACGCTATGCCATATTGATTATCAGACCTTTCAGCGATATACCTCATGTGGCAGTTCACAGTATAGACGACGAGCTGCGCAGCGGAGTCTTTTACATCCGCAGCGCCTCTGCCTCCAGCCGCCCCGCTGCCCGCGCCGGAGAAATGCACGATCTGATCCGGCGCGCCCTGCGCAATCAGCGCAATATGCTGGGCGACCTGTTGCGGGAAATTCTGGGCGACCAGCCGTCGGCAAAATCGCAGTCCACCCCGCCCCCGCCGGAGATATTTCCGCCTGAATATGAAGAAAGCGCCAATTACTTCAGACGGCGGCTGAACGCCAATATCCCGGCAGGAACTCTGTTGCTGGATGTTGCCGCCATGCCGACTCCGCCGCAGCAAATTTCCATCGAAGCGCTGCGCGCTGCTGCACTGCAGGCGGTAAAAGTGCTGCCGCTGCCGGATCAGGAAAAGATCTTCAATACGGTAGATATGCTGGAAAGTTACGCCACCAACGTTTCTTTGCGCGGAATCAGCAAACAGCGTGACCGTTTCTGGCAGATATTCAAAAGTGGATTGCTCCATTTGCGCTCGGTACTGCCGATTAAAACCGATGAAAAGCTCTTGAAAAAACAGTTGGATCAGCTGCTGCGTCTGCTGGCAGCTTTCTACAGCAGCGATTGCTTTAACTGCCGGAGCCTCACCTTGCAGCTGACGGTGGAAAAGTCAGATTCGGCAACGCCGGAAGACTCCGCAAAAATCATCCGCCAAACCGATTTGCAGCAGTTGAGTCAAACTCCGGAAAAATTACTGGAAGAATTGCAAGCGGAATTAAAAGGCGCCATTGAACATAAAAACTGAAGTCATTTCCCGCGTCCCAACTGCAACGCGATCAGCTTTTCCGCCACTTTCAAGCCGTCGATGGCGGCTGAAACAATGCCCCCGGCATAGCCTGCGCCCTCGCCTGCAACATAGAGATTTTTACAGGAGCTTTCCCAGGTAAGTTCGTTGCGGACAAAGCGCACCGGGCTGGATACACAGCTTTCGATCCCGACGCAGTTACCTTCGGCAAATCCGTGCATAAGTTTATCGAAGTGCTTGAATGCCAAAGCAAAACGCCCGCTTACCTCCTGTCCGAGTATTTCGTTCAGCGCCGCGCATTTCAACCCCAGTCTGGCGGAAGACTCAGCCGACTTAAGTTCCGGCTTGCCGCCGCGCATAAACGACTTGATCGACTGGGCGGGGAAAGTGTAATCGCTCCCGCCGTAAGCAAAGCAGCGTTTTTCCAGCGCAGTTAAAAACTCATAGGCCTGCTGCGGCGAGGCAAACATCCTGCCATCCAGCGTGGTAATAACAGCAGAATTGGCAAACCTGCCATCCCGCGCCCGCAGACTCATACCGTTGCTGCAAAGCTGATTTGCCCAGCCCGTTGCCGGTACGATCTCGCCGCCGGGACACATACAGAAAGTGGTAACTCCTTTGCCCGCTACTTTGTCCTGCGACTTGCAGATCATATTGTATTCCGCCGCCGCCAGCGCCGCCGGACGGGGCGAAACGCGGTATTGCCGGTAATCCACAAACTCCTGCAGATGTTCCACCCGACACCCCAGCTGAAAACCTTTAAGTTCCCAATCCAGATATTTGCACAGCATCAGCGATAGATCCCGCCCGCCCAAACCATGGGCAAATATAACTGCAGGGGCATGGATCTTTTCGCCGTCAGTTAGTGTAACACCTTTGCAGACATTATTTTCCATCAGCAATCCGTTTACGCCAGAGCCGTAGCAGAACGTTCCGCCCTTTTCCTGGATAAGCCGTTGAAGATTTTTCACGATCCCCCGCAGCAGATCGCTGCCCAGATGCGGGCGTTTGAGGTATGCCGTATCCATCGGCGCCCCCGCATTGATCAAATTTTGCAGCACCCAGTCGGCGCGGATATCGTGTACGCGAGTGTAGAGTTTGCCGTCGGAAAAAGTTCCTGCGCCACCGGCACCGAACAGCAGATTGCTCTCCGTATCCAGAACCCGATCCGCAAAGAATTTTTCGCAATCCTCCACCCGCCGGTCAATATCAAAACCACGATCCAGCACGATCGGGCGGCAGTTGCACTCCGCCAGATAAAGCGCCGCCATCAATCCGGCGGGGCCCGTGCCTATCACCAGCGGATTCTGCAATTTTAAGGCTGCATCGTAATAAGGGATATCGGATTTAAGCGGCGAAGCGTTGAACTCTTCGCTGCTTATAACAGCTGCCTTGTTCACCGCACGATCCGCCGCAGCATCGGCGATTTCCACCCCCAGATTATAAACGATTTCGGGAGCGCCGCGGCGGGCATCTATGCTTTTAGCCCAGATGCGGTAATCAGTGGCAAGGGCACTTGAAGGTATTTGCAGAAATTCAGCAATAACATCGTGCAGATTGCTGTCCACATAATCATAAGCAAAAGGCATCCGCAAAGCATTGATACGGAAGTTTTCCAGCCGCAGGTACATATTGCAACTGCTCCCCGGTCTATGCCTGATTGCGCACTACACGGTCGATACCGTAGCCAATAAACGCCACCGTCGGCGCCAGCCCTGCAATCACCGAGTTGATATACCCCTGTTTGCCGATGACCAGAAACATCTGTGCCACTACAATATAGCCGACAATGATGACCACCGCAGTGATGATCGAAGTAAGAATACCGCTGCGTTCGCTCTTGGTCGCCAGCGGAATCCCCAGGAACACCGCCAGAAAGCACGACCACGGAAACGCCAGACGGTAATAAAAAACTGTCCAGTAAACATTACGGCTCCGCTGCGACATATCTTTGGTACGGCGCAACAGGTCAAAGATCACCCAGCTGGGCAGCTCTTCAACCGGCTTTACCGAGTACTGCATATCCACCGGCGTTTCAATTGCCACCCGACTGGAAAGCAGCCAGCTTTTCAGCTGCTTCGGCGGTTTGGCAAACAAGCCGTCCGAGCTGTATTCGGTAATGGAAAGATCTTCAAAATACCAGCCTTTATCATCCAGATAGATCGCATTTTTAGCGGTCAGATCTTTCTCCAGCGAGCCATCGACGCGGTAAAATTTGACCGACACATCGTATTGTTTACCATCTTTGGCTGCCACCCCCAGCGCGCCGTCGGATTCTTCGGGCAGCTGAAAAAGCCAGGTGCGTTTTTTATCGGGACTGCGGTAGGCAAGTTTCTGATCTTCCACGCGCATTTTCTTTACGTCGCCCGAACCTATTGCCAGCAGATTGCCCGCCCGCCGATCGGTATAAGGCACCAAACCTTCGTTGAACCATATATTGACAAAAGTTGTCAGCATACCCACCAGCAGAATAGATCTGCCGCAGCGGAAAAGCGATACGCCTGATGCCCGCATGGCGGTAACTTCCATATTCTTGCCGAAGGTCGCCATTGTCCACATACAGCCCAGCAGCGTGGCAATCGGCAGAATAAAACGGATATTGCCGGGGATCTTCAGCAGAAAGTACGGCACATAAAGCTCCCACGAAGCGCCGTTTTCCACAAAATCAGATAAATCCGCCAGCACATCGCTGAGCAGAAAGAGTATGACCGACACTAAAAGAAGTATCGAAAATTTTATCATAAACTCCCGGAAAATATATCCGTCCAGCGTCGGCATAAACACCCATACCCGCTTCTGGTTATCAGGTAAAATCACTTTGTCAGCCATAAGTCAGAAAAATCTTTCCTGCAACATTTACTAAGTTCGGCAAAACGCAAAATTAACACGTCAGATTTTATACTATAATCCTGATAGCGTCCGATTTCCAGTTATCAACCCCTTTTTTTGGCAAAAAAAATAGGTTGGGACTATTGCCAAGAGAACATTTTGGCGATATATTAAGTAAAATACAATAAAAATTTCAAGTGTGGATGGTGTTTTTATGACTACCGAAGAATTATTGCTTCGCGCTGCAGAAAACTGCAGTATTGCCAACCTTAACGCGCTGCTCGAAAATTTGCGCAGCGGCAATGCCCGTGATCTCAACGAACTGGCCGAACCGTTCCAGCTCCTGTGGGAAGCATTCCCCGAAGAGCCGGAAGCCGATCAGGCGGCATTTTGTCTGGAAATGGCAAAACTGCGTATTCCTGACAGCCCCGTGTTCCGTCAGGTGCTGGCAGCAGCAGTCAAAACAGTTCTGCCGCCCTACCTCTGCAAACTGGGTGTACTCCGCGCCCTCGGCTTGCGCGACAATTCGGTTCACCCGGGCGAAGTCATGCGCCGCATCGATCGGCTTATGGCGATCAAATCAGGCGTTGTCACCTATATTTTTGAAAGCGGCCGCTGGGGGATGGTCACCAACGTTGACGCGCTGAACGCTACGGTGGCGGTCAATCTTAACGAAGGCGGTGCGCTGGGGATCGGTCTGGACAAGATGCTGGTCAGAGGATACTTCTTCAAAAACTCCATTGCTACAGCCAAACTCATGTCCACGGCTAAACTCATGCAGATCTCGGGCAGCGATTTCCGCACTATCGTGGCAGAACAGAGCGTGACCCACCTCAGCGACGGCATGGTGCGGGCGCTGGCAGAACGGCTGCTGGTTCCGCAGACTTTGAACAACGATGCCTTTGAAGGCTGGTTCGCCAGCACCAGCGCGCCTAAAGCGGCGGCGGCCCCTGCCAAGCGCTGTGCAGCCAAAGCCCGCAGTCTTAAAGAAATGGATATTCTGCTGGATGAAGAACTCAAAGCAGGGTTGAAAGATGCCGACGAGGCTATGCAGGCCGATTTTGCCGCATTCTTTACCAATCTTAAAACCGATGTAGCGGTGCGCGAAGCCAAGATGCTCTGCGCGATCATCGCCAAACTTTCGGAACGTACTCCCGCAGCTTGCTGGGAAAATATTATGGCGCCCTTAAAGGGCAAGGCATCGTTCTGGCCGCTGGATCCAACCGCCGCCAAACTGGAAGATCTGGAAGTTTGGGGTTCGCTGGCAGTCAAGTTTTCCTCCAAACTGGCAATGATCACCAATCTGGTGTTCGACGAAGAATATCTGGCCTGTCTGGCGGTGCGTCTGCCCCTTAAAAGCATCAATGTCTGCGCTGAACAGCTGGATGCGGAACTGGTGGATATTGTCTTTGCCAATCCGCCGCTGATGACCGCTGACCTGCTGCTGTGGGCATGGAAAAACCGCAAAAAGCATCCGGCGCTGGAATCGCTGATCAAGCTGGAAAATGTGGTTGTATCACTCAATTACAGCCGTCTGCCCAAAGAGTGGGGCGCAGCCCAGCGGGAACTGCATTCGCTGCTGCTGGATAAAGAAGATTTCCAGAAATACATCGTCCAGACTGCCGGTGACGATATTCCGGCACTGGTGGGAGCGCTGGCAGGAGCTTCGACCTTCACCACGGGTGAACGTCAGAGTCTGCTGGTCAAACTCTCCCGCTACAGCACCGCGATCCGCGAACACCTTGAAGGTGGCGCAGGCAGTAAAATTCTGGGCAATAAGGAAGATGCTCCCGCCGTGGAAGAAGCCATTTACACTTCGCTGGCGAGCCATCGCCGCCTGACGCAGGAATTGCACGATATTATCAATATCCATCAGCCCGAAAACCGCGAAGCGCTCAAAACCGCCCGCGCTCACGGGGACTTCCGCGAAAATGCTGAATTCGATGCAGCCAAGGAACGGAGAAACTTCCTCACCCGCCGCCGCAGCGAACTGGAACGGGATCTGGCGCGGATCAATGCGTTGGATTTCTCCACCATCCAGCCCTCGCAGTATGTGGATCTGGGGGTAACGGTTACGCTGGCGGTTTCAGGCGGCAGCGACGAAGTTTATTACTTCCTGGGAGCGTGGGACGGTGATCCGGAAAAGAATTACCTTTCCTACAAGACCAAGCTGGGCGAAGTGCTGCGTCATCATCAGATCGGCGATAATGTAACGCTGCCTGACGGCCGTGCCGCCTCGATCAAAGCTATTGATGCCCTGCCCGAAGCAGTACTCAAAGATATGGAATAAAATCCGATTCCGATAAAAGTCAAGGGTGTTGCAATACCTTCAAAAAGGCTGCAACACCCTTTTTTTGCCCTGAAAAAGAATAAAAAAATACGGGGAAGAAACGTTTTTTCAACAGTTTCTCCCCCCCCGCAAAGCGGTTTTATAACAGCATTGCAACGGCGTCAGGCCGAAAAAATGCTTGACTTATCTTCAAGCGTCGATTTCCCCGTCAAGCAGTCCCAGCGGCAAGGCGGCAGGACGTTTGCAGCTGGTAGTCAGCTGCACCTTGCGGCCTTCCGCGCCGGATTTATCAAAAGCCAACATGATCTCCAACACGTGCAGAGCCAGTTCTCCGCTGGCACGATGGGGTCTTTGGTTGGCGATTGCCATTGCCATATCTGCCGCCCCGATGCTGCGGCTGTTGCTTGAGTAGGCAAAAGGCATGGGCACTTCCTTAAATTCAAATTCAGCGGGGTCGCGGTGCGGCCACTCCCGCCGGAAAAGTTTTACCGGGCCGCCGAAGGTATTGGGGTCCGGTATTTGCAAAGACCCCTCGCTGCCGTAAAGTTCGATCGGTGCGTGACCGTGCCGGTAGACTTCAAAACTGGCAATAAAAGTTATATTTGCCCCGCAGGCAAACTCGATCACCCCCGTCTGGTGAGTATTGACGTTTACCGGATAAGCATCGTAGGGTTTGTATTTATCCTGATAATTTTCGGCTACGGTATCACCGAAAGTGCGGAACTTTTCGGAGCAGGCTGTTACTGCCGTAACGCTGACCGCAGGCCCCAGCAGATTGACCAGACTGGTCACATAGTAAGGGCCTAAATCCAGCATAGGACCGGCACCTTTATCGTAAAAAAACGGTGCATGCCCCCACTTTTCAGGACCGCGCCCCTGCACGATGGCGGTACCGGACAACACTTTGCCGATCCAGTTATCGTCGATCAATTTGCGGGCAGTCTGCTGACCGCAGCCCAGGAATGTATCAGGCGCACATCCCACCTGCAAACCTTTTTCCTGCGCCAGAAGCATAACCGATCTGGCTTCTTCAAGATCCACACCGAAGGGTTTTTCCGAATAGGTATGCTTATTGGCGTTGAGCGCGGCTTTGGCGATCTGCGCGTGCGCCTGCGGTGGAGTAAGGTTGATAACCAGTTCTATTTCAGGATCGCGCAACAATTCTTCGCAGGTACAGCAGCGGACATTGTACTGCTGAGCTTTTTCTTCGGCGCGGGAGCCGAGCAAATCGGCACACGCCACAACTTCAATATTGCGGAAACGTTTGGCAGCGTTGAAATAAGCATCGCTTATCATGCCGCAGCCGATGATCCCGACCTTGCACTTTTTCATAAAAAACACTCCTTATTTATTGCCTGCGGCGAAATTGTTGGATACCATAAAATCGTAACTTTCCTGCAATGCGCGGTGCATTTCTTTACAGCAGAAATCAAGTTCAACAATAACTGTTTCCACCTGTTCGGGCAGATTTGCGATCAATTTGCCGATCGGCAGATCACCCTGCCCCAGCGGAGTCAATTCCACATGACGCTCCAGAATACCGTTGACCATGTCGTTGCCTGATACTTTCTGCGAGGCAAAACCGTCTTTCATATGAACAAGCACAGTATCATCGGCAAACATTTCCAGCATTTCCACTGCGTCTTCCTTCCCCAGATTGGTTGACCAGAAACAATCCAGTTCGTATTTCATTCCCGGACAGAGTTCGCGGTAGATATCATATTTTATTCTGCCATCCAGACGGGCAAATTCAAAGTCGTGATTGTGCTGAAACATAGTAAAACCGTTGCGTTCAAGAACTTCTTTCATCCTGAGCGTGGTTTCCGCTGTGCGTTTAATGGCATCCAGATCTTCAAAATCTTTGGCAGTATAACCGCAGACGACCCGGTCAAGCCCTGCGGCATAAGCTGTATCCATAACTTCGCCCAGATTGTTCGGCCGCGCCCAGGGCGAGTGCGAGCTGTACATCTTCAAACCAAGATCATCCAGCACCTTGCGGAATTCCGACGGGCGGATGTTCCAGAATCCGGCCGGTTCCACGCCCTTGTATCCCACATCGGCAACAAACTTGAGTTCTTTCCAAAAATCCGCTGCGGCAAACTCCCGCAGACTGTAAAGCTGAACTGATAACGGTTTTAGCATGACAAACTCCTTTTCTGCATTTAAAAAATTGATTTTATGTACTTTAATGCTATATTAGTAACTGATATAAGTTTACCGCAAATATCTGTTATTGCAAAAATATTAACAGAATATTTTTTGACGATATGTACTTTTTTATTGACAATTCGTACTTTTATAGATAAAAACCGTAAAATCATGCAATTTGCCCCAACCATAACCACCCTTGAAAAAGTAGTTTTTTACGCAGCGCCAATTGATCCGCTGCCGCTGCCTTACACCATTCCGAGCGGTATTCAGCTGGTGGAACTTATCACCGACGGCGTAGTATATTTTGAACAGGACAATATACAGTACACCTGCCGCCGCGGAACGGTTTTCTGGCATATTGCAGGCGATCAAACCATCTGGCGGACTACCGTTGATGCTCCTTACCGCTGCATGGTGTTTCAATTCCGAACCGACTCGCCTGAGCGGATCGCCCCCCGTTTGAGCTGCTGGCAGGACAGCGAAAATTCGCTGGAAGAGTTCCTGAATACGGTACACAGCAACTTTTCCGGTAAGAGCCCGACCTCCCAGAAGAGTGCGCTGCTGGCAAGTTATTGCATTTCGGAACTGATGATGCACGCATTGCAGCTGAAAAACCGCAGTCCTTACGCCCCGCCCGGACTGGACGGCAGCGATGAAGAAAAACTCTTGACGCTGGCAATAGAACAGATCAAAAAAGCTCTGCCCGCCATGCGGAATGTTCAAGCCATGTATCGGGCGGTAAAAATACCGCGCAATAAGCTCTTTGCCCTCTTCCGCGATAAATTGCACACCACGCCTTTTCAATGGCTGCGGGAACAGCAGCTTCAATACTCCCGCAGTTTGCTGGAAAGCAGCGATCTGCCGCTCAAAGATATCGCCGGCAAATGCGGTTTTGACCATGTGGAAGTCTTTCACCGCTGCTTTGTAAAACGTTTCGGCGAGCCGCCGGGCAGCTATCGGAACACCCGCTTTGCCTATCGGGATTTCAGCAATTGAATTTATACAAGCTGCATTTTGACGCTTTTTTTGACAAAAAACAGCTTTTTTGCATAAAAATACTTGCATAAGCGGTAAAAAGGGGTTAATTTAAATTACTGCTAAACCGTGTCAGTATAAAAAAATAACAGCAACACACCTGTTGCAAAAAATAACCAAA
The DNA here is from genome assembly GCA_015061545.1 of Lentisphaerota bacterium. Classification (GTDB taxonomy): domain Bacteria; phylum Verrucomicrobiota; class Lentisphaeria; order Victivallales; family Victivallaceae; genus SIG78. The sequence continues at coordinate 38,405 of SUWJ01000009.1, forward strand.
CAATAAGGGAAAGAAAGCTATGAGCAAGCTGGCAATTCTCGGCGGCGAAAAGGTCGCCACTTCGTCAATCGCAGCCAATGTCAAATGGCCGATCATCAACCGGGCTATGGAAGAATCGGTTATCTCGGTTCTGCGCGATGGCAATATGTCGGGTACCGACATCACCAAACAGTTTGAAATCGAATTTGCCAAGTGGAACAAGACTGAGTACGCATTGGCTCAGAGCAGCGGTACTTCCTGCTTGCAGGCTGCCATGTTCGGTGTCGGTCTGGGTCACGGCGATGAACTGATCTGCCCCAGCACCACCTACTGGGCTTCCGCGCTGCCCGCCATGAGCCTGGGCGCCACCATTGTTTACGCTGATATCGATCCCAAGACTCTCTGTCTGGATCCCAAAGACTTTGAAAAGCGCATCACTCCCCGCACCAAGGCGGTGGTGGTGGTTCACTACTGCAGCTATCCTGCCCCCATGGACGAAATCATGGCGATCGCCCGCAAGCACAACATCAAAGTCATCGAAGACGTGTCGCACGCGCAGGGCGGTTTCTACAAGGGTCAGATGCTCGGTACCATCGGTGACGTTGCTGCCATGAGCTTGATGAGCGGTAAATCCTTTGCTATCGGCGAAGGCGGTATCCTCGTTACCAACGATCGTGAAATCTACGAACGCGCCATGCTCTGGGGTCACTACGAACGCGCCGGCGAAATCAACCTGCCCGGTCTGGCCGAATACAAAGGTCTGCCCTGCGGCGGTTACAAATACCGTATGCACCAGCTCTCCAGCGTGGTCGGTCTGGAACAGCTCAAGAAGTACGACAGCGAATGTGCAGTTATCGACGCTGCCATGAAGTATTTCTGGGATGGTCTGAAAGATCTGCCGCTGGATCCCCATATGCCTGCCGATGCCGGCAGCACCAAGGCTGGCTGGTATGCCTGTAAGGGTATCTACAACCCCGATGCCTTTGAAGGTCTGTCGCTCAAATACTTCATCGATGCTGTAATCGCTGAAGGCGGTCAGGGCTTCGGCGCCGGCTGCAACGCCGCGCTGCACACCCACGGTTTGGTCCACTCCATGGATGTCTATGGCGAAGGCAAACCCACCAACACCGCCAATTTGCCCGCCGGTGCCGACACCAACATCAACGTTGACGGCAGCTTGCCGGTGGCGGAAAATATCTGCAACTACGCGTTCTCGATTCCGTGGTTCAAGCACTTCGACCGCGCTCTGATCGACGAACAGATCGCCGCGGTGCGCAAGGTTGCCGAAAACTACAAAGATCTGCTGGCTACCGACCCCAAGGAAAAGGTTTCCGGCAAGTTCTTCCAGACTGCCCGCAAAAACTGAGTTCTGAGTAGGCAGTAAGCTGAAAAGCTTTGATTTGGAGGCTGTTGCAAAAATGTTTTGCAACAGCCTCTTTTGTTATATTGCTTTAACGTAAAAAAGCGTTGCCAAACCCGGCAGAGGTTTGGCAACAATCCAGTTAATTTTATCAGTACAGAAGTTTTTTTCAGTTATAGATTTCGTCGATAATTGCCGGATCGCGGCCGATTATTTCCAGATAACGTGCCAGCAGACGGCGCGACGAACCCCATTCGGTATTGGGGCTGAGGCAGCTGAAAAACTCGTAAGTGATGATTCTTTTGACCAGCGGCGACGCCTCCGCAAGTTTCATATAAAGTGTGCGGTAATCGCTCTGACGGAACACGCCCTTGGGTTCGCCGTGTCCGGGGAAAGGCCGCTGGAAGGTTTCGATATTGCTCCAAAGCTCGATATTGCATTGGTCAAAAAGTTTGCCGACCTTGCGATACCACTCCTGCAAGCCGTTATCCTGAATTTCGCCGTAAAAACAACCGGGCGCGGCAATCTTATCCTGCGGCGCGCAGTAATCCAGCAAACCGGCTACCCGCTCAAAAAAGTACCGTCCGTAAATATCGACCCATTGATCGGGGGTATATTGCCGTGCCATATCACCCAGCGGGCCGCGGAACGACGGACTCATAAAGGTCTTCATCTGCGGATAATTGCTGCGCATATACTTGAGAACTTCAGCACATATATCCAGAAAATTGAAATGCCACGGCAATGCTTCCAGCGTTACATACAAGCCTTTAAAGCATTTGTGATGAGCATATTTCGCCACCGTCCTGTCATAATAGCGTTTATTGTCATCAACCTCTTTGAGCCAGTCGCCCATATGCAGATTGGTTATATTCTGGGGGCCGCCGAGAAAGACGGTCATATCGTACTTATCGCCCAATCTGAAGACCATATCCAGCAGATTTTCATCCTCCGGCCAGGTGGTGGAACGCGGATCTTCTGCAGAAAGGCGGATCCCGTTCTGCTCGACTTCGGTACGGATAATGAACAAGTGATCCATACCGATAGCCTTCATCATCCGGAAATCCTGTTCCCACTCTTTAAGTCCGGCATTGACGATCCCCGTATCGGATATAAGCATATTGACAAAGGAGCCGGTGATAGGTTTTATTTCAGCATTTTTAAGCATCTCACTCTATCCTTGCGGTTTATTTATCACTTGTTTTAACCGTAAGTTTTACCTGCATGATCGTTCCCGGCAACGTCCAGTAATCGGAGCCGACCCGATCGCCGATAACGGTGGGGAAAACCGCAGGTGCCAGCGGCATCGGATCGATCTTGCCAGCTCCGCACGGTTTTTTATCCAGAAAGAACTTGACTGCACCGGTTTCAGAACACTCCACGGTCAGAGTATGAACTTTACCCTTTTGCAGCTGCAGCGCCGTACCTGTAACCTGTTTGGAGTGATCGCCGAACCCCGCGTACAAGCTCGGATGCAGACTGCCCTTGCTGGTTTTGTTGATCACCAGCGCAAAACCTGAGTTATCCTGTTTACTTTTGTTGCGCGGCGAAACCAGATATTTGTTATCCCACAAAAACATACGATTCTGCTCAAGATTGTTCAGCATAAAAGTCACTTCCAGCGTAAACGCGCCTGCAGGGGTCAATTCCGGCACCACCGTTTTGGTGAAAGCTCCGCCTGCCAGATTTTTCTTATGTTCAAAACAGGTCAGACCATCGGCGCTGATAACCGAATTTTTGCGTAAAAACATATCAATTGTATTACTTCCGTCATTCCCCTGCACAAAATTCCACGCATAAACTTTTTCGGCAGCATTCAGACCGATACACCCAAGGATCATTGCTGCAATTACAGCTTTTTTGAACATTTTCATTTCCGACAGCTTTCTGTTGATTGATTTAGATAAAATATTGCCGGATAATACCTGATTATCCGGCACCGTGGTTAATTTAGCGTTATTGAACTGTTTTGTCAACAGCCAAATCAATAAATCAAATGTTTTTTCTCAATTAACTTTTTTCCCGCTCACAAACTGGAGATCCTGACCTTACCCAGCGGAGTATCGGCCAGTTCTTCGATCACGGGCGTCAATCCTGCGGGGTGTTCAACGGTCAAATCAAACTTGCCCTGACCGTTTTTCTGCCACGCAACTTTGATTTTACCGCCGGGAGTGGGGATCTCGCCGGAAGCAGCGGTGTACTTATCGCTCCAGATGCGCACCCGGAAGCGTTTGAATCCGACTTCCAGCGGCACTACGCCCAGCAGCCCTGCCCCGCAATAATAGATCGGCAAACTGCTCCAGCCGTGGCACAGACTGCCTGCATAAACAAAATCATCGCCGCCTTTGGCAGTTTCCCACAAAGTCGTACTGTTGCCGTCCAGCATGGGGTAATAGTTATTTTCCAATTTGTGCCTGATGAATTTGCGCCCTGCCGTACCGTAATCAAAACTCAACATTGCCTGAATCAGATACGGCATGGGACTGAGCGTTACCGGAACCAGCGAACCGTCTTCGGCGATCAGGCGCTGTACAACGCCAGCCTGACGCTCCGCAGGAACTGCACCGCAAAAGAGCATCATCAGCTGAACGTGTTCGTGGCGGTCGCTAGTTGGTTTGCCGCAATGGAGGCTCGTAGCGTAACAATTTTCGCCTTCAACGTAGAAAAGTTCTTCCACTTTGCGGCGGATACGGAGCGCTTCCGCCTGCAGTTTTTCCGCTTGCGCAGGATCGCCGTCAACGGCTTCCATCTTACTCATCGCATCCAGCATATTGGAAAAATAAAGGTTGTAAAGGCTGTGAACATCATCCGCAGTCATTACTGTATGACTCAAGCCGGGTGTCCATTCATAGAAATTCCAGAAGTCGGGATCCAGCGCCTGATAAAGCGTGGTATTGACATCCTTTGCCGCCGAAAGTTTTTCGTACATGGCATAGACCGTGCTGCGGTTTTTCCTCCAGACCGAACGATCACCGCTGTAAAGCATATGTTCGTACATCTGCAGCGGCCAGATCATACTGAAAATCGGAATCGTGCGCGGCAGCCGGGTCGGATGACACAAGCGCAAATACCCGTCTTCGCGCAAACCGCTGCCGATCAAGTTCAGCGAAGCGGCGGCAAAGTCGTAATTGCCCCAGACATAATATCCGTAAAGCATCTGATTGCGCGAGTCATAAGTATAAAGCGCCTGTTCGCGCCACGGACAATCTTCGTAATGCTCGTGCATACAATGTTCCAGCGTGCGGATGGCAAGTTTGCGCAATGAGTGCAATTCAGCATCAGCGCAGTCAAATGCCGCCGGTGTCGGAACCGGCAGCGTCCACGGAGCAATTCCTGCAAACTCAAAGTCAAGGGCAAGACAATCTTCGGGGGGAAGAATATGAAACTCCAGATAACGCCCGCCGATGCGGCGGAACGGCAGCTGAAAACGGTCATTGCTGCCGCGGCAGATATAACGGTCGGCAAAGTTTCTGCCGAAACACTCCATACGCACATGACCGTCGTCCAGATGTTCCCCGTGGGCAAAGTCAACGATCGTCCCCGCGGGCGCATTCAAAGCAAATTCCACAAAGCCCACCTTTTCTTCGCCCAGATCATAGATCAGGCTCCAGCCGTCGGAAACTTTTGCCAGGCGGGTAAGAGTTCCTTCCAGTGGCTGATAATCCCAGAAAACATGATCCGCTGCCATAGTCTGCGCAAAGGAATCTCTTTCCACATAGCGGTGCAGCAGACCGCTTTTGATCCGTTTACCGGCAATAAAACTTTCCAGCACGGGTCGGGCTGCCGCCGGGCGCAAAACGATTTCCCGCGTTTCTACTTCGGCGAAAGGCGCCTGCCACGCGGAATCATCGAACTGCATACTGCGCCAATCGCCGGAATCAAGGCGGGCATCGAATTGCATAGTATAGCCCAGCTGCGGAGTTATCAGCGGCATTACTCCGTTGCGGAATCCCGGCGTGGGAGCGACTTTGCAGCTGCCATCGGATATTGCCAGCGCGTTACCGCTGCTTTCCAGCACAAATACAGTTCCAGGCAAGCCTTCGGCGTAAACCGAACAGCTGTATCCCTGGTGATAGATACTCAAAGCAATAATATGTTCGCCCGCAGCAAGATTGTTCAACGCTATATTTGTATAGGTCGGTGCATCAGGATCGTCGGAAAACTGTCCGCGCCCGATTTCCTCTCCGTCGAAATACGCGATAAAATTTGAATCTGCCATTATCCTGAAAACCGCCTGTTCGACCGCTTTTTCCAGCACGATCTTTTTGCGGACTGCCATAAACTGGTGCAGGCAGCTTTTTTCGTCATTCAGCCACAACCGGCAGGCGCCGAACCATGGGAAATCTTTGCTCATTAATTTATTACCTTTTCTTTGCATGGGTTAATATATTAGTCGTTTCGCCCAAAATCAATTTGCTCTTGATCCGGATATCCTGATTATCCAGCTTCGGATTTTCTGCCAGCTGCAAAGCCAGCCGCACCGCTGCTTCGGCAATCTGCTGTGTGGGGTGCGCTATACTGGTCAACCGCGGCAGTGTATGCTGACCGATCAAGATACCGTCGAAACCGATAACACTTTTTTCGTAAGGGATCCGGCAGTTATGAAAATGCAACGCATTCAGTACATATATTGCAGCAAAATCGCAATAACAGAAGATCCCGTCTGAACTCCTGACGTTGTTCCAAACTTCGTCCAGCCAGGCAGGATCCATCGGCTTATCAATATAAGATGAAATAGGAATCAGTTTGAATTTTCTTTTATATTCTTCGGGTAAAACCGAAATAAATCCGTTGCGGCGCATATCAAACGGCAAATTTCCTTCCGGAAATGAAAACATCGCCAGTTTGCGGCAGCCGCATTGCAGCAAATGCTGCGCCGCCAATTGCCCGCCTTGATAATTATCCACGCTGATCAAATGGCGGGCGGGGACATTGGCAACCTCGTCCAGCGCAATCAAATTTTCCACCGCCTCCAGTCGCTCGTAGGCGCCGCGCGACATATTTGTATCGTTCAATCCTACCGAAAACGCCCCCAGATAACACCAGCGGTGGGCGTTGAATACATTCCAGCAGTTGGGCGAATCGGTACTGAAAAAATCAACTGCCAGACCATACTCCGCAGCGCTCTTTACAATCTCTTCAAACAGAGATTGATAAATTACGTTGACATTGATCTGGCAGGATAAATAGTTGTAAAAATATGCCAAACGGTTGGCTTTACCGCGGGCCGCCCGACCGGCAGATCGATAGTTGACCCGACTTACTCTGCCCTGCCTTTTGACCAGCAGATGCTCAGCTTCCAGACAGGCAATCGCCTTGCGGACAGTATTTCTGCCCACTTCAAAAAGTTCGGACAATTGCTGTTCGCTGGGCAGCGGATCGCCGTGGCGGTACAAGCCATTGCGGATCCGAGCCTCAAGCTCCCGCTTTATAAGTTCAAACTTGGCAGAGTAAGTTTTCGGGGTCTTCATAGTTCACAAATTTATTCGGTAAAGTAAGGTGCAGCCTGCACGCTGTCAACAATAACTGTGGAAGCAGCTGCGCCTTCGCCTTCAGTAATCACCAGCTTGACGGGCTTTTTGCCTGCGCGGAAAATCACCTTGCGCACATTCCAGATATGGGGAGCACGGCGGGTGAAATCTTCCAGGAAACGCTTTTCAACGTCGATGATCTCGGCATTTTCCAGCTTGATATCCACATTGATATCGCTCTTGGCAGGATTATCAGGCGTGCAGAACTGAGTTTTGATCGAGTAGAGTTTACCCGGTTTAAGTCCGGTAAGCACCTGAGTTGCGGCGGGCTTTTTGCCTGCACCAAGTTCCATACGCAGAAAGTTGACGCTGGTGTAAGGTATGTAACCCTGCTTGATGTTGGCATCCTTTTTAGCCATCAGCGAAGCCCCGCCTGAGAGTTTCCAATCTTTGGCATTTTCCCAGTTGTGAGCTTTAAGGATCCCCGGATAAAGTTTGTAGCCGTATTTACTGGAAAGCAGCGTCTTTTCCCCATCCACGCCGTAATGCTGAACCAGCTTGGAGAACCAGCGCAGAATTTCCGGTTCGGTGTAATATGCCACCCACATACTGAAACCCCGCACGTCGGCAAAAACCGGATTGGTTGCTACAGTATGAAACTGCTGATCGAGAAATACTTTGAAGTCCACCGCACCGTTATTGTCCATATATTCATAGGTCGCCGGCGCCATGATGTAATTTTTCAGCGAACCGCCCGATGCAGCTTTGAATATTGCACCGCGGTCAAGATAGCGCGACTGGATACCCTTGTCGGCATCCTTGCCGTTGAGATAAGATTCCCACAGAATAGCCCCGCGGGGATTGGAAATCACCGCTTCGTGCAGCGAAGCTATTGCCGTACAATCGCCGTTCCACGGAATACCGACCCACGCGTAGAAGCTCTTTTCGGGATACTTTTTGTTCCACTCTTTGATTGCCGCAAAGTGTTCAGGCGAAAATCCGCGCCCCGGATTGTTGTAGCCCAGCGCCGCATCTTTGGGGTCTTTGCGTCCGGCGGGCACAATAAATTCATCCGGCCCGATACCGTCAATCAGCGGATTTTCACCCAACTGGTGCCAGAAAGGTACCCCACGTTTGGGTTCATCAAAAGGAATGGTAACGCTGCAGTTGCGGAAGACCAGACGGCCTTCGGCACGCCACTCATCAATTTCCGGCGCGTGAGCCGAACCGAGGGTGATCGTGCAGAAGGGTTCCAGAATATTCTTGCGCAGATAGTTCCAGTTGTAAAGGAACATCCCCGGATGCCCCGAAGTGCGGCCGTCGGTGGGAATGGTTGCCATTTCGTCGGTACCGAATTTGCCGACTACGCTGTAGAAATTGTTTTCGCCGATCTTTTTGGCTTTCACACCAACTGCGTTGACCGAGTATTTACCCGGAACAAGTTTCAGCAGCGCTTTATTATTGCGCACTTTGACGGTCTGACTTTTACCCTTGGCATCGGTAAAGGTCAGTTCAGGGGTCTTGACGTTACTTATCTGCACAAAACCGGTGTTTTTCATAAAAAACTCGGTTTTGCCTTTGGCAGATCTGACTTGCAGAGTCTTTACGATGTTGTTGTCCGCATAGACTGCACCGGCAGTCATTCCGACTGCCAGAGCCAGCAGCGCTGTTTTTTTAAGCATGATCTTTCTCCTTGTTTCAGGTTATAAGGTTTTTATTTTTATATTACCGATAAAAATCCTGTATTTTGCCGACAGAAATCATACTGCCGGTCAGAGTATTATTCACTCGCTGAAAAATTTTTCAGCTTAAAACCGCTTGAAAGATCACGCTCAAAAACGGAGCAAATTATTCGTCACACGCTTTGGTAGTACGCTTTTTCTGGTAAAAAACGTAGAAATACAGCAATATTACCATTGCAATTGCAATGCACAAACCTGCCCAGTAGTTGACAAAACGGTATCCGCGCAGCATGGGCATAAAATCGTGCCCCATAAAAATCAGCGTCGTTTCGGGTGTTGCGTTACGCAGGAAATCGCTGAACAGCCCCAGCGGATAGTTCACCAACCCGGCGAAGAGCGACACAAGGATATTCTGCCCCGATGCGATCATACCGAATTTGCTGCGGGGGAACACTTCCACCAGCATTCTGCCGCCCGCCACCGCATAGATACTGCTGAAAACCGCCAGCGGAATACGCCAGATTATGCTCGATATGTAGTCGTGGATAAAAATACCGCCGCAAATATTGAACACCGCCATCAGCGTCAGAGCAATGATCGCCGCCACAAATGCCCCCAGATAGTCCACCACAAAACCTGCCCCCAGACAGGCAAACACCGTTACGATACTGATGAGCGCCCCCAGCTCGCCCATCTGCGACATAGTCATACCGCAGCTGTCCAGATAGAAGAAGTCCATAAAGATATTGACGCAGGGACTCAACCCGAACGCCAGCCCCGCAACGTAGAACCACCAGTAATAGCTGCTGCCGTAGCAATCTTTAACATAATCTTTGATCGTGACCGACACCCGTTTGAACCACGGTTCTCCATCGCTCTTCTTTTCCAGCGGCGGATATTTGCCTTCACGGACAAAGTAGCAGACCAGCAGCGTGATCACCAGATAAGCCGCCCCCACCGCCGGATAGATGATCTTGGGGTGCGAGGCAATGTAAGGATAGACAAATTTGCTGAATCCTACCCCCAGCACCGCGCCAACCACGCGGAAAAATCCGTAATAGCGCCCCATCATCCCGGCGGGGATCACATCCGGGATCAGATAGTAATAGACGATCCCCACAAAGAGGAAGAAGAAGTAATAAAGCACCACCCCGGCGCCGAAGACCAGCTCTTTGGCGCTCAAAGGTCCGATCGTTTCGGGCAGATAGGGCAGCAGATGACCGTAAAAGGGCAGCGCCGCAATAAAGAATGCCGTCGGCACCGCGGTATAGAGCATATAAGGTATGCGTCTGCCCAGTCTGGCGCGGCAGTTATCCGACGCGGTACTGATAATGGGATTCATTACCGTGTTCATCCACGAAATGATCATCCCCAGCACTACGGCAATGACCGTATCGCTCAAGCCGTTGGCGCGGAAAATGAATTTAGTGCCGGAACCGAAGGTCATGGCGATCAAGCTCATACCGATTGCGCCCCACAACATCCAGAAAAAGACGTTGATCAACTGCCTCAGAGAGTACTCCAGAGTCCCGACTGTATATTTTTTCTGCTCACTCATAATTTATCACTCACTTTTTTTCAGGCATTTCACAAAGTTCGCCGTTCAGATAGCGCTGATGGAAATTTTCGCACCACTTGAGATATTCTTCTTCGGGCACACCTTCTGGCAGCACTTCCCAGTTCAGGAGGTCTTTGGATCTTGCCATACCCAGCATCATGCGGTCGTGAGCGTCGAAATGACGGGTCCCCATAAAAAGCATCGTCCAATAACCGTTCTGTTCTCTCCAGTCGGCAACGAACTGCGCACAGGCAACAAATTTGCTCCACTCCTGCTTAAGTCCGCCGATTTCCGCTGATTTATCCAGCTTGGGCCATGACATGATATCGTTGCTTTTCAGCACGGCAATACTCTGTTCGGGCATACCTACCGAGCAGAAGAGATACAAATCGTCGCCATCGACAACCATCGACACATTTTCTATGCCGCGGTTTTCGTTATAAAAATCGCTGTCCAGCAAAGGCTTATCGGGGGTGAGATTTTCAAAAGTCACCAGATCGTCGGATACCGCCAGCCCCAGATGCTGACTGCGGGTGCCTTTCTGATAGTCGGTGTAAAACATCCAGTAGCGGTTGCGCCATTCCACCAGATATCCGTCGATCGGCCCGTGGGCATCGTTGCCCCAGTAATCGCCGTGGAAAGTGGGAACAACGATCCGCGGTTCGCTCCAATGCACCAGATCGTCGGATTCGATCAGCGACACCGCCGTCGGCCACGGATAGCGGGTAATACTCATATAGAACTTGCCGTTGGCGCGGATAACGTTCCCGGGAGATACATAACCTCTGGGAGTGACCGGCACCGGGTTGGAAAAGTTGCGGAAGTCTTCGGTTTCGATCATATGGATCTGATAGCCTTCCGGCGCGCCCCAGCGTTCCTGATTGAACTGGATCGTTACATAGATATAATACTTACCTTCGTGATAGATCGCCGCGGGGTCCCGCGTGCTGCATCGCCAGGCAAAAAACGGATTGTAGAGTCCATCCCAATTAAAGCTCATAATTTTTCTCCTTACTGAAAAGTTTGATAAACTGTTCTCTATTTATTTTAGCATCGGCAGAACCGATTTTCTATAACAAATGTCTCTTTTTTTATAAAGATTACTGTAATTTAACCGTTCTGCAAACTTTTACCAACTTTTTCTTTACTATACAATCGGTTTTTTGTCTGATTTTTCAAGTATCTCCCTGAACTGCGCTGAACAATTCAGGGAGAATATGCCACTATATACTAAACAATATTACGGTTCGGCAAAGCCTTTGGTACCGTTATGCATCCAGAACTTGTGAACCCACTGGCTGCTGTAGCGGAAAGCCATCTTATCCAGACCGCCGGTGTAAGGCACAGCTTCGGTATGACCATCGACCCACAGCACGTTCACATTGCGGTCGCCGTGACGGGTCAAGTCATCTTTACCCCACTTCCAATCGCCGGTCAGAACCCAATAAATCGTATTGCAGGCCATATAACCATTCACGGTTTTGTTTTCAGCAATACGCATACCATCCATCAGCAGCATGGTTTCGGTGGGGCTCTTGAAAACGCCCAGACTCATACCGGCATTATGATAGTTGGTCGAATAGCTGGAGCAGTGGTGATTGTTATCAAGGTCGCGGCCATCCAGATTTGGGGAAGCCGAGGGGCAGAAATAAATCTGCTTATCCTGACCGAGATTATTGCTGGCCACATACGGACTGGTAAGACCGATCCAGTTGCCATCAAGAGGATCGAGCTTATATCCATAGGTCTGCGTAACATAGCAGTCGCCGGTAATCGGAACACAATCCTTGAAGTCATTGGCATACATCATGCAAGCCAAGCCCAGATTCTTGAGATTGCTTACACAGTTGGAAGTGCGGGCACGCTCACGGGCGGCACTCAACGCCGGCAGCAGCATGGCTGCCAGAATCGCGATAATCGCGATCACCACGAGGAGTTCAATTAAGGTGAAGCAGGAATGCTTCACCTGCCCATGGGCAGCGGCTTCATGACTCATACTCTTTTTCATAATTTTCCCCTTCTTTGGTTAAGGCTTAAAGAGTTACCATATGTTAGATTACCGAACTTATTACTCAGCAAAACTTTTGGTGCCTTCCGCTCTCCAGAACTTGTGCGGGGGATCGGAGTAGCGGTAGTTCATCTTTTCAATGCCGCTGTATGGGGCGGCTTCGGCATGACCATCGTGATAAACGACATTGACATTCTTGCCATGACGGCAAAGGTCATCTTTAGCCCACGGCCAGGAACCCTGCACGATATTGTAAATGTAACCACTGGCGATATTGCTCTTTACGCTGCTGCTTTCAGCAATACGGAAACCATCCATCAGCATGAAAGTTTCCGAAGGACTTACGAACTTGGCAAGACTGTACCCTGCGGTATGATAGTTGGTCGCATAGCTCGAGCTATGGTGGTTGCCGTCCTTATCGCGGTTATCCAGATTGGGTGTGGCCGAGGGACAGAAGTAGATCTGCTTATCCTGCCCCAGCGCTTCGCCGCTGACGTAAGGACTGGTAAGACCGATCCAGTTGCCATCGGTGGCACCGACTGCAACTTTGGTAGTTTGAGTCACATAACAATCAGCATCCAGCGGGGTATGATCTTTGAAGTCACCGGTATACATAATGCAAGCCAAGCCCAGATTCTTGAGATTGCTCAAACAGCTGGCGGTGCGGGCGCGCTCACGGGCGGCACTCAGCGCCGGCAGCAGCATGGCGGCAAGGATCGCAATAATAGCGATCACCACAAGGAGTTCAATTAAGGTGAAGCAAGAATGCTTCACCTGCCCATGGGCAGCGGCTTCATGACTCATACTCTTTTTCATAATTTTCCCCTTCTTTGGTTAAAGCTTAAAGAGTTACCATCGGTTAAAAAATCATTACTTTCATTATGTTGCGCAAACCGAACGGTACTCTTGCGCATCCATAATCTCTCTCTCTGCATAAATATTTTATTATATTATTCCGCACTTGTCAAGGGGTAAATCGGAGCATTGGGGCATTTTTTTTGCATTTTTTTCGCTTTTTAAAAAATCTTATCCCTTTTACAACAACAAAAGAACAAGTTTTTGAGCTTAACGCTTTAATTTTTCGATATAATCTGCGAATTGCAGCATCATAGTTGCGTCAAATACCGCGCAATTTATCCAGCCCTCATCATCAAAACTGCGCCAGTTATTTTCCCAGTAAGTATAGTAGCGGCCGGTTTCGGGGTGCTGGCCACGGGTGACGGCATTTGCCAGAGCGTAAGCCTTGGCCAAATCCAGCGGCATACCAAAGCGTTTGTGCATTGCAGCATAAAACCCCAGCATCTTGGAAGCACTGGCCCCGATTGGTATATAATAAGCATACTGTTCCAACGCGCCAGGGAGTTTCCAATCTCTGCTCCGCAGATTCACCGCCGGCATCGGGTCTGCCCAGACAACAAACTGATCTTCGGAAAAGCGCAGCAAAGTCCGGAGCAAATCCTTATCCGCCGCATCAATATTTTCGCACCCAAGCAGATACAACGCAAAATCCGCCGCTGAATGCATGGTTAAATTAGCGTAGGGCCTCGTGGGGAACATGTCTTCAAACTGCCCACTCCAGTCAAACGATTTCTGCACGTTGTTTCTGATATATTCCACGGCACGATCTGCTGCAGCCCGATAATTCTGACGCGAACTGACCTTGTACGCCATCTGCAAAAACGGAATTATTTCGTTAGGCACACACATATTCGGCTTATCGCTCAGCGCGGATATATCTCCCTGAGCAATCCCGATAGGCACTTCGTTAAAGGCCGGCTTTACCACCGAACCATCTTTTTCGTGCAGTTTCAAATACCAGCTACCGCACTCCAACTGCAGCTTGCAATAAGTATCGGCAATCCGCAAAGCCGCTTCCAGATACTTTCTGTCTCCGCACTCCTGATAAAGTTCCAGATAGCTCACTCCCGCCAATGCCGGATAGATCATCATATTCTGCCCGGCGTAAGTCCCCGCAGTACGCGCCTTGCCCTCGTAAGTCGGCGGCATGAATTCCAGCGGAGTTCCGGCGGCCTGACTTACCGAAATCAGATAATCAGCACTTTTGCAGGCAATTTCCAACGCTTCGGCGCGCTTTTCCGGAACCAGCTGAGCATAGCGGATCATGCCGCTGATAATACTGGCAATGATCTTGCTCGGATAACAGTAAAGATCGTAGCTGTGATCGGGCTTGCCGGTGGTACGCCACGACTGAACCTGCGGTTTGTTGAAAATATATTCCAATGCCAATTTGGCACTTTCGCGGTAATCGCGCACCGGCCCGGGGTATTGACCATTGAAAACGGCTGCACGGTAAAACTTGCGCACACCGCAATCCTGCAGAACATTATTGTCTTTATCCAGAGCCTCGACCGATACCGTCGTAAAGCCCACCGGGAGAGTATCCCACACTTTGCTCAAAGGTTCATCCGGCCGAGCTTCGGTGTAAACATGCACTTTGCTTGCCGCATCCAGCACCGTAAAGCGGTAGCATGCCGCACCTTTGATCTCTTTGAAATCGAAAGCGGGAACCGAAATAAACCGCACCGAATACCGGTTCCAGAATGGCGAAATATTGTGTCTGCCGGGAGCCACCGGCACCGCGGCATCTTCTCTGGCAAGTCTGGCTATTTCTGAAACATCCGGCAGCTCACCTGCCAGCGCACTGTACACAGTTCCGGCAGCAATCACCGCCCCGACCAATACTTTTGACCCCATAAGATATTACTCCTGCTGAACAACGAAAAATAATTTCTTCGTTTACAGGGAAAATATACACACCTCATCCGGAAAATTCAACACTTTCAAGCGAATTCAGTTGACTTTTTTCCGACTTTTCGGGCAATTTGCTTTCAACTTATTCTTTATCCACCGTTCAGGAACAAGTTGCCGGCAAAAAGCAATTATTGCAGTTTGTTCCTTTTTGCGCTCGCCGCCACAATTCCGGAAAGCGCGATCAGAGCCATAACGTTAGGCAGCACCATCAGCTGATTGAACATATCCTGAAGTTCCCAAGCCAAATCGTTTTTGATCAGCGTTCCGGCCAGCACAAACAACGATGCCGTAATCGAATAAAGCACCGAGGCGCGTTTGCCGAAAAGATAATGAAAATTGATCTTGCCGAAGTAATTCCAGCTCAAAATCGTGGAAAATGCAAAAAACAACAGGCAAACCGCTACAAAAATATTCCCCACCGATACCGTACTGACCGATGCCACCGCCTGCTGCACCAGATTGGTCTTACTAAGATTCCCCGCCGCCAGCAGCTCAGCGTAGTTGCCGCCATTGGCACCTGCCAGCGGCCCATCGCCCGTGTAGATCGTGGAAATTACGATCAAAGCGGTCATGGTCAGCACAACTGCCGTATCAATAAATACCCCGATCATTGCCACCACCCCCTGATCGTGCGGCTTGGCAACTTTTGCCGCCGCGTGGGCGTGAGGTGTTGACCCCATACCGGCTTCGTTGGAAAAGAGTCCCCGTTTAACGCCCTGACTGACCGCAACTTTTATCGCATATCCCCAACTGCCGCCCAAAAGCGCTTCGGGCTGAAAAGCGTATTTGAAGATCAAACCGAAAGTCTGCGGCAGGTATTCGATTCGGGCAATCAGCACCAGCGCACCGCCCGCCAGATAGATCAAAGCCATAGTCGGAACCAGTTTTTCCGCCACGCCGGCAATGCGGGAGATCCCGCCCAGAAAGATCACCGCCGCCACCGCCGCAATAATCAGCCCCACGATCCAAGTCGGGATACCGAAGGCATTGGCACAGGTTTCGCCGATACTGTTGGCTTGCACCATGCAGCCCATAAAACCCAGCGATACAATGATCGCCACCGCAAACCAGACCGCCAGCAAACTGCCGAACCAGTTGGGGAATGCCCGCTTTATATAGTAGACGGGGCCGCCGTGATACTGCCCCGACTCATCCGCCACATGAGTATTCTGCGCCAGCACCGCTTCGGCATAGATCGTTGCCATACCGAAAAACGCCACCAGCCACATCCAGAAAATCGCACCGGGGCCACCGATTAAAATCGCCCCCGAAGCTCCGACAATGTTCCCCGTACCCACCTGCGCCGCCACCGCAGTAGCCAGCGCCTGAAACGGACTCAAACCTTGCTTTCCCACTCTGCGGTGCAATGAAAAATTACCGAACGCACGGCGCATACCCTCGCCGAAGCAGCGGATCTGCACAAAGCGGGTCCTGATACTGAAAAATATGCCCGAGCCCACCAACAGTACAATCAAAACATAATCCGAAAGACAACCGTTGATCCGCGACACGATTTTCAGCAGCTCATCCATGATACACCCCATAATAAAGTTAAGGCACTGTTCTCAATACTTTTTCCCAAACCTTTTATTTAACTACCCGTGTTTGGAACCAAGCAAAAGTTAAAAAAAAACGGTTCGCAGCTTCTGCCGCAACCGTTGGATCTCAAAATGGAGCGAGTGACCGGAGTCGAACCGGCGTGACTGGCTTGGGAAGCCAGGGCATAACCGTTTTGCTACACTCGCATCTTATGTTTTCATTAATATAGCATTACATTTAAACAAATTCAAGTATTTTCGTGAAAATACCCGCAGAACTATTTGCAATTTTTTCAGTTTGAGCTATATTTAGATTTATGCAAGCTAAATGTAGGATGTTTGGACGAAAGCGAGTTTTCTTCAAATATCCGCAATAATTAAAAGGAATAAGAAAGATGGATCTCATCCACGACAATGCTGCAACCTTTGATGCGTTGCAGGGCAAGACTATTGCGATCATCGGTTACGGTGCTCAGGGCCGCAACCAGGCTCTCTGTATGCGCGACTGCGGCGTGCAGGTCATCGTCGGCGTGCGCCCCGGCAAAAGTTTTGACGCCGCCACCCGCGACGGCATGAAGGTCATGAGCGTGGCGGAAGCCGCCGAAGCTGCTGACATCATCCACATCCTGCTGCCCGATGAAATGCACGGCACGGTGTATGCCAACGAAATCAAAGCCGGTCTGAAACCCGGTAACGCCCTCTCCTGCTCGCACGGCTTTGCTTACGCCTTTGACGTGATCAATCCCCCCGCCGATGTTGACGTGATCATGGTCGCGCCCAAGAGCCCCGGTACCGAAGTCCGCCGCCGTTTTGTGGAAGGTTTCGGCGTTCCCGGTTTGATCAGCGTGCATCAGAATGTTTCCGGCAAAGCCCGCGATCTGGCGCTCTCCATGGCCAAGGCGCTGGGTCTGACCCGTGCCGGCGTGCTGGAATGCACCATGAAGCAGGAAGCCTACGAAGACCTCTTCGGCGAACAGAACGTCATCTGCGGCGGTCTTGTTGACCTGATGGAATGTGGTTTTGAAACTCTGATCGAAGCCGGTTATCCCGCCGAAATGGCTTACTTTGAATGCGTCCACGAAGCCAAGCTGATCGTTGACCTGATCTACGAAGGCGGTATCCAGAAGATGAATACCGTTATTTCCAACACCGCCGAATGGGGCGAATACAGCAATGGTCCGTTCATCCTGCCTCACGACGAACTGAAGGCCCGTATGAAGGAATCCTTGCGCCGCATCGAACAGGGCGAATTTGCCAAGAAGTGGCTGGAAGAAGCCGGCAACGGCGCTCCCAACCTCATTGCTGCCCGCGAAGCTCTGGCCACTCACCCGGTCGAAGTCGTCGGCAAAAACATCCGCAGTATGTTTGAAGTTACCCTCAACAAGTAATAGCGGTTACTTCAAGGCAATGTGCGAGCAATATTGCGCATTGCCTTTTTTTATTGAAATATGAGTTCAGAACTTAAAATCCACAAACCCAAACGCGCCTCGCTTTCCAGTCAGGTGGTGCAGGAGATCGAACGTCAGATACGGGAAAATGTCTGGCAGCTCGGCGAACGCATACCGGCGGAACCGGAATTGGCATCGGCGTTCGGAGTCAGCCGCAATACTGTGCGGGAAGCGCTGCAGTCGCTTATCCACGCAGGAATATTAGCAGCGCGCCCGGGCGACGGCACTTACGTTCAGCGCCGCAGCCGTATGGAAAGTGCATTGCACAGCGAACTCTCTTTGCAGGACATAAAAAAAGTGCTGGAAGCCCGTTCGACTCTGGAGCAAGGCATCGTGGCTCTGGCGGCAGCCAACCGCACCGTTGAAGATCTGCAAAAAATACGCATCTCCCTTGACGAACGCAATAAAAGCGATAATTCCCAATTGGATGCCCAGTTTCACATGAATATAGCTTACGCGGCACACAACCCGCTGCTGGCAGATTTTTATAACGAAATCTGCCGCTTCATGCTCCAGAATCTACCCGAAAAGCCCTTGGAAGGCGCCGCCTATACCGCCGAAACCGCGCTGCACGAACAGCTCTACCAAGCGTTGAAAGATCAAGATGCCCAAAAAGCGCAATCCACCGCCCAGGCAATCGTCAACATCTACGCCAACCGCTTCAACATCTGAACACATTTTTTGCTTCTTCGGCGGTTTATGACAAAAGTAAGCAGAAAAATTGAATAATTTGGCAAGACAAAATTGAAAAACTCTCAGCTATCCCATAACTTTCCTATAAAGCAGCTGCAAAAAAACAAATCATTCAAATATTTTACAGATTTTTTTGCTTATGCCTGTTTGTTATGGTAAACGCGTGATACTCGAAAAAGAGCGTGCATTGAGTTTTTTAAGGCATACACCAACTTTTTTATCTAAAAAATCATTTTCCGACTTGCAAATTCTCGAATTGGTAGTATAATATATAAAGCGCTGTTCAAGGGAGAACTCCTTGGATCCAGTATGCGGAGAGGTGGCTGAGTGGCCGAAAGCAACGGTTTGCTAAACCGTCGTACGGGTAACCGTACCGGGGGTTCGAATCCCCCCCTCTCCGCCATTTTTGTGCTTAAATTTGGGGTAAAGGTGCCAAACGGTACCATTTCGGTTGTTCAATCGCTTAAAAACAGATAATTTTCAGCTATATCCAGGAATCAATTATGGGAAACGATATGGCTATATCCAAGATCAAACTCAAAGTAAAGTTATACTTAATATAAAAACTATTTTTCGCTACACCACTGGTACACATCTTCCATTTCCAGCGCCTTCCACCGCCAAACAGCGGTCTATGTAGCAACGGAATCACATCGTTATACCGGAGCTACAGAAGATCTGCCAGCTTGCCTTACCAAACATAATGCCGGAGAAGTTCCCCATACATCAACGTTCAAGCCGTGTAAAATTGAAGCATAATTTTGATTTCAGACCAAACATCATTTATAAAAAAGTTTTATCTGTTCGTCATAACTCTTTGATTGGTAACATCCGTTGAGTGGCATTTTATTATTATGCCATACTAAATTTTCAGTTATTTTTCAAGCATAATTGTGCGTATTGAGTTGATTTCTTCCGCAGTCACGCCAATCGCCAGCAAATACTTTTCCACCTGCTCCTGCACAGTAGCTCCAGCCGGCGCATAAGCGGCGATCTTGGTCCGCCACTTTTTGAAGTAGTTAATATCGTGATGACGCGGAAAACGGCTCAATGAACTCAATTCGTAATCCTCAAACAGCTTTTCTTCCGGCACTCCCAACAGACCGTTGATCAGAAAGGCGATTTCGCCGGTACGGTCTACGCCGCCGCTGCAATGAAAGTAGATGGGGTAGTTATCGGCATCGGCAAAAACCTTGATCGTATCCCGGAATAACGCACACTGCTCCGGAGTAAAGGAGTTGTAAGCATTGATCGGACGGAAAAACAACTTCACGTTTTTTCCCATCCGGCTGTTGACCTTGTCCGGAACCATTTCGGCATAACGCATATCGATTTCGCTTTTTATGCCCAATTCTTCGACCATATAGCGTTTGTTGGCTTTACTCATGGGGTACCAGGCATCCAAATCAGCTCCACGGTAAACCATTCCCTGACGAACCCGGCGGCCATCAACTGTACGCCATGAACCAAGATCGCGGAAGTTGATCGGTGATTTTTCAACATTTTCCGGCAGCTTTATCCAACGCGGAGTGTCAGCGGTGCTGAAAGTTCCGGCAGCCACAACATTGCCGTGAATATCCAACACCCGGCAGTAATATTTCTGATTGGTAAAAAGATTGTAAACTTCCACTTCCGGAACCGCACTTGCCACAACCCGGAGCGAAGAGAAGTTTTCATTCGTGGAGATTTCCAACTTATAAGGTCCGTAGGTTCCCTGCCATGCAAATTTTACCGGATACACGGTTGCAATCTCTTCAGTATGCATACCGTCTTTGTTGGATGTCTTCTGCCGGGCCGGAATCTTTTCGCGCCAATTTGTCTGAAACACAGCCACTTCTGACTCATTCACCGGTGAATGAAATTTTTCAGTACAGGAACACAGCATACCGGCACTCGCTGCCAGCAGAAATAACATACAGATCTTTTTACCAGTCATTTATCCTATCTTCTTTTTACAATGATTCCGGAGCATAGAAACGGCACACCCAACTGGACTGGATGTCAAAAATATCCATTGCTTTGAATATATCATGCGCCAGTTTGATATGCCCCAACGCGTTGGGATGCAGTACATCAGCATGCAGATAAAATTCGGCCGGACACTCCTGCCACAACTTAAAGTGATCGATCAGCGGCACATTGCGCTTTTGAGCGACCTGACGGGCAGCTTCGGCAAACTCAGGAACTCTGACGCGCTGTTCATCCAAATTACGCAAAACAGGCGGAGGAGTTTGCAAGACTACCTGACAATCAATGGCAGCAAATTTATCCAGCAATTCATTCAACTGCTTTTGATATTCGGCCAAATCAATCTCACTTGCGCTGTCATTAGTACCGATCATCACAAATGCAACATGCGGCTTGAAGGCTGCTGCCCGGAAATCAAAATCCCGCAGCAGATCAACCGTTTTAAAACCGGAATAAGCACTGTTGAGCACCAGGTCATTGCGCCGCTGCATTTCCCAGAGAATCCGTTCGCGGAAGAGTTCGGAAAAGTCCCGCTTTCCGCAGGTATGCTTGGCTCCGTGAGTAATGCTGTCGCCATAAAAGAGCCAACGAATGGGGGATGTTTCACTCAGTAATGATTTTATTTTTTCCATAAATCGACCTCTTTGAATAAATTCTTCAACAGAATATTTACCCCAAAAATCAGAACATATCAACTCCGGAGAGCAGTTGCAGCAATACCGATGCATAAACCCGGTGCCCGTAATCGTTGGGGTGATTCACTCCATTACCTGATATATCGTAGAAATCTTTCTTTTCCAGAATTTTTCTCCATACTTTCTGCACATCCGCCAATGCAATGCTGCTGTCGGAAGATTCTACAAATTGCCGTACTTTTTCTGCAAACTCCAAATCATGACCGGGGCGGGTACACTCCCAGAACTCATGGCCGGTCATGGAGTTGATCAACACCACCTCGCATTCAGGATTGTTCCGGCGGCAGATTTCGATCAACTGCTGATTGACGGCAATAAATTTTTCGGAAGAAATGCTCTGAAAATCATTCATTCCGTAAGCAATAATCAACAAATCAGTCTTTTTGTTCTGCCATTCAGCTGCATGCTGTACAGCATACTCGCATCCGGTTCCGTTGACCGCATGGTTGCTGAGATTGATGCTGGTGCGGAAGCGATCTTCCAGATAGCGCGCGGTTTGTACTATGTATGGGGGTGTAAACGGTTCATGTCCGATGTAGCCGGACGCATTGAATCCCTCGCTGATGCTGTCGCCCAGCAGAGTGATGTTTATTTCCTGCTGCTGAGCAAGCATTTTTCTGAAACGCACCAGACGCTCATTCTGACTTTTCAGTTCTGGCGAAAAATCAATTTTCTCCGCCCGGTAATCGACAACGATCTGATTTTCGGCAAAAAAACTTTCGTTATTAAAGAACAGTTTACCGCCATCAAGCGCGCCTTCCACCGCCATTGCACCGGGCACCGGGAAACAGGCAGCATCTTCGCCCGGACGCATCATTTCTGATGGTATATAAGGCATAGAACTTTGTTTTGTCCGTTGGATAATCCGGCTGCCGCTATGGTGAATAAAGTCAACTTCAGGAAAATATTCTTTGCCTGAAACCAGATTGTACACCCGCAAAATTGCTGCTGCAGGAAACATCAGTTCAACTGTATCCCGCGCAGTAAACATGCAGCTTTCCTGCTGTACAAAATTATTTAATTTGTCCCAAAGTTTCAACATTATCAGACATCTTTCTAATCAGATCATTTCAATGAATATACACCTGAACAGTACAATATCAAAAATAATCGATTATTTTTGACAATCACGGTACATATTCATAACTCTGTCGCAATCAGCATTGATTGCAGTAACATCCGCGCCGCAGTTTACAAAATCAAAGCCTTCGTCGTAGCATTGTTTCAAGCTCGGCAGCGGTACTGTTCCGGCAAATTTACCATATTTGTGCGCAGTTTCTACCACCAGTTTACGCACCCGGTGGATTTCCGGATGATCAAATTCCGCCGGATGACCGATTGCATGGCTGAAGTCGCCGGGGCCGAAGAAAATCATATCAATACCTTCCACCTGACAGATTTCGTCCAGCTGCGAAAGCGGCTCCGGATCTTCGATCTGTACAATGATCAAACGGTTCTGATTAGCGAATTTGATATACTCCTTAAAATCAAAACGGCAATAAAGCCCATCGGCATTTCCGCCATCCACAGGACGACGCCCTATGGGGTGGAAGCGAACGGTATGAGCAATTTCTCTGGCTTCCTCCAAACTCATCAAATGAGGAATCATAATACCGGCAGCATCAGCTTCCAGCGGCCGGATATAGTCGCTGTAACTGCCTTTGGGGACCCGGACGATACAATCCATATCATGAGACTTGGCCGCCATAATCTGAGCTTCCATTACAGCAAAATCAGTTGGAACATGTTCCTGGCATATCCATGCCGCATCAAAACCGGCCAATGCGGCGATTTCAACTGCTCTCGGGCATGAAAGATTGAATTTATAAGAAATTACTTTTTCTCCGCGGCGCATTTTATCAAGCACGCGACTGGTTCTGGGATATTGCATAATCACCTCTGAATGGTTGTTTTAATATATTGTATGCATAAAGCATATTGTTTTGTTACAAAAGTTTTACCCGGCGGATCTTATCGACATGAGACGGGTTGATTTCGTAAAAGCCATCGCCATCAGCTTCCGGCTGCCAGACGGTAGCCGCTTCGTAGATATTGAAGGCCTCAACCCCGGCTTCGCGCGACCAGGCGGAGAAACTTTGCGGCGTATCCATTACATGGATAAACGGACATACGTTGACCGGAATTCCTGCCGCTTTGCAGGAACGCAACATAGCAAAATTTGCATTGGTAAAGCCATCTGTTACAATGTATTTGGCTGTTACTTCATCGGCAAGTTTTTCCTGAATCCAACGCTTGTAGTCCCAGAATATTTCCATCGGGCACGGATATTTGGCATCGCTGTCAAGCATAAAATCTTCAATATGTACGCTCATTATCCTGCCCGCATTGCGAACGATTCCAGAAACCTTGCGGAGCAACTCCGTATGCGCATTACCACGGGCGGTACGAACTGCTTCGCCGGTTCCGTAATCGCTCCAGAAGAGCGGAGAACTGTGCGAAGAAATCCGCAAATCAAGTCCGTCAAACCCCATTTGCATATCTTCTGTTACCCAGTCTTGGATAAATTGCTGGAACACTTCATTTTCAGGGTTGGGGAATCCATGAATCCGGTCATTGAGTTCCAGCGAAACACCTAAAGCATGATGAGAAGCAGTATTAAAGTCAAAGAAACAACATGGCGGCATATCGCTGTTGTACAATCCGGATGGAATCCCGGGAAAATAATCAAATAACATGCCGCTTTCCAGAATATTTTCCACATTGCCCTGATGATCCAGATGATATGCCGTGGGCTTATAATAGCGCAACGGCTGGATTGCCAATGATCCCGGAACCTGGCAACCGTTTTTATCATAAAGAGTAACAATATTTTTATATATATTGCCGCAAACAGCATCTTCTATTTGCAGAATAAAAAATGTTTCTCCTGCTGGCAGTTTAAACGATACATTGCTTGCGCCCTGCGGGACAATCTTGCTTTCGGCAAGCTGATAATTGCTGTTTTGTTTACTGCAGAAAAATTTGACAGTAACATCGGTCGACAACGGGGCCGAAAAATTAAGCGTCAAACTTTCGGCATCGCCATGCGGAGGCGCGGGAATTCGCTGGAGCATAACTTCCGGGTGCTCAATTCCAAACTTGGTAACGGAACCAAGCTGACAGCCGACAACCGGTACATAAGGCAGATCTTCCGGAACATCCTGGGATACTTCTGGTACTTGAATACCCATTTCGTAAGGCTTGATCAGGACAAATATTTCCATGCCCAGTTCATGCGCAAATTCGATAGCCTTTTCCGCAATTTTATTATCAAAATTTTTGAGCGTAGCCTTTATATTTTCTGAAGTTTTGCGGCGGATGCTGTACTTCATTATTTCCAGCTGATCGATCCAGTATATTCGCTCGATTCCATTGCTGTGCAAGAGCGTAAAATATTTTTTCAATCGCGCCGGAGTCCAGACTGCCGCCGTCATTTCATCATAGAAATCAATAGTTACATAAAGTTTCATAAAATCTTGAACTCTAAAATATTAAATACTTATCAACATCAATAATACTTCTCACAAAGTATAACCTTATTACCACCCCAAATCGCTTAAAAAGCGCCCGGCAAGTTCCGGCCACGATTTGATACTGTTAAACTTCTCATCAAAGTCCGGACAATTACCAAACCCCAGACCGTGGCAGCCTTGCGGATAAATATGCAACTCAGTATGAATATTGAGTTTCTTCAAAGCCAAAAAGTATTCGATGCTGTTTTCCACCGGAACCGCCTGATCAGGAGCGGTGTGCCAGATAAAAGCCGGCGGAGTATCTTTGTGGGCAACTTCCGGCCAACTGAAATCGCGGTAGGCTTCCGGCTCCAACTTATTACCGAAAAGATTGTGATAACTGCCCATGTGGGCATTGGCAGTCAAAGCCGAAAGCACCGGATAACAGAGCAGAGATGCATCCGGACGGGCCTCCGGACTCCCCGGCATATTGGATACCATACCCGCCAGATGACCACCTGCAGAAAAACCCATTACAGCGATCTTGTCGGGCTTTACATTCAGTTCTCCGGCGTGTTCGCGGGTATATTTGACCGCATTGCGCGCATCATCCAGCGGAACTGGATATGTTACCGGAGCAACCCGGTATCTGCACACAGCGGCATGAAAACCCAACTGCACAAAACGTTCTGCTACCGGTTCGGCTTCATACGAACCTAAAATCTCATATCCGCCTCCGGGAAAAACGATGACCATACCGCGTTCACCGCCATCCGGATGCAGAAAATATTCAATCGTACAAGCCTGACCTTGTACAGTTTCACCTAATTGGATTTTCATTGTTTATTCTCCATCTTCAAAAGTATATCTTGAGCGTACGGATTTCAAAGGGCTTCATCGTTATTGCAGCCTTAAGATCACTTACTTCAACGATATTTTCTTCAGTCCATTCCATCAGATTGGTTTCCACCACTCTGGAGGGCTTTTGACTGAATATAAGTTTGCCCGAAGAGTTTTTTCCTTTGGCCTCAACCAGACGCAATACCAGAGCGTTTTCTTTTTCCGCTTTCTTAAGCACCTCGATCCGGAGATCGCCTTCTGCCGTAACCGGTGCGGCGGCAACATTGAATGCCCGGCCCGGAACAACCGTGACCGCACGATTCAAACCGGCGGCTTCCATCATAACCGGAGAAGCACTCAATGCTTCCTGATGCGGCAGAAAACTGTAGGTAAAGTCATGTTCACCGCGATCCGCCGTAAAGTCCGGGCATACCGGAGAACGCAGCAAGGCCAGATCCAAACCATTGCGCAAGTGACAGTAACCATATTTGCAGTCATTGAGCAATGCGGCTCCACCGTCATCGTTCGAGCGGTCAGCCCAACGATGTCCGACGACTTCAAATTTGGCGGCATCCCAACTTGTATTTACATAAGTAGGACGCTTTATGTAGCCATATTGAATTTCAAATGCAGCATTATCAGTAAATGCAGGGATTTGAAATTCGACACGCAGCATCCGGTGGGTTTCCTGCCAATTTGCATGGGTTGCAAAATCCAAACGGCAGGATCCGCGGCGCAATGAAATACGCTGATTCAATACAGAACCTTCCCCTACTGCCAGCTCCTGGGTGAAAAAACTTTCCACTTCGCCGACTTCAACTGCAGAACGGTACTTTAATTGAGCATTGCCGCAACATTCATTGGGGTAGTAAGGATCAATATCCCATGCATCATAAACATTGGGGCGGTCAATATATATACTGAAACGATTGCCAACTTGTCCGGCGGCAAGAAATTCCCGACCGTTTTCCTTATCAAAAACAGAAATCAATTCGCCATTGCTGTTAAAGGAATAACGCACCAATTCATTTTCCAATACAGCATCCGCTCCCGCAGTGCTGCCCGGACGGCCAATGGCTTTGCCTTTGCGCCAGGTGGCAAGTTCTCCGGCCTTCAAATTACCGAACACTTCAAATTTATCTTCAGCAATCTGACGCGGCATGGCATTGCCATTCTGATCCAGAATTTCAAATTCAGCCCATTCCAGCGGCAATGCTACCCGGTCATGCCATTCATAAGGCAGGGTGTTGGCTACTGCGACTGCATCACCGTCAATGCTGGTTATATTCTGCATAGCCTGTTCGATCATCTTGCGGCAGGCGGCAATGCCTTCGGCATGTTCACGCTCGGTAACTTCATACACGCCGCGGATAGAGGAACCCGGGAGAATATCATGGAATTGATTGAGCAGCAGAACCTTCCAAATTTTATCAAGTTCCTGCTGCGGATAATTTTCCAGTTTTCCGCACGAAGCAAGAAATTCTGTTGTGACCAGCAACTGCTCCAACTGGCGATTGCCTTTTTTGGTACGGGCCTGCGATGTGAGTGTACCGCGGTGCATTTCCAGATAAAGTTCGCCCGTCCAAGTCGGTAAATTATCTTTGTAGTGATTCAATTCAGCAAAGAAATCTTTTGCCGTACCGAAATGCCGCTTGGGACAGCCTTCCAGATTTTCGATCAATTTGGCTTTTTCCACATAATCCTCCGAGGGACCGCCACCGCCATCGCCCATACCAAACAAGCTCATAAATACCGGAGCTTCCACAATTTCGTGATAAAGATCCTGAGCATCTTTGCTCTGCTTGGCCGAACAATAGGCGTTGTAGTCATTTTCCGGCAGAAAATGAGTCAATACTTCCGTACCGTCCAACCCGACCCAACGGAAGGAGTGATGCGGAAAATGATTTACCTGATTCCAGGAGATTTTTTGAGTAAGGAAGTAATCGCATCCAGCTTTCCGGATGATTTGCGGCAATGCTACTGAATAGCCAAAGACATCCGGCAGCCAGAGGTTTTTTACATCAACACCGAATTCATCCATGAAAAAGTTTTTTCCGTGCAGAAATTGACGAACCATCGATTCGCCGCTGATCACATTGCAATCAGCTTCTGCCCACATACCGCCCTGGCACTCCCAACGGCCTTCGGCTACCCGCTTACGGATTTTTTCGTACATTTCAGGGAAATTATCCTTGGCGAACTGGTACAACTGCGGCTGCGATGCTCCAAAAACATAATCAGGATAACGCTCCATCAAGTACAACTGGCTGGAGAAAGTACGGGCAACTTTACGGATTGATTCGCGTACCGGCCACAACCAGCCAATATCAATATGCGCATGCCCGATTGCAGTAACCTGAGCTGCCGAGGAGACCGCCGGTCGGGTAAGTTCCTTTGCCAGCACCGCTCTGGCGGCTGCCGCATTCCCCGGATTATCATGATAAGCATCGATTGCAGCATTGAGTACAGCAAGCAGCTGCTTGCGCCGGTAATGGCTTTCCGGAAAACTGTTGTAAAGTTCAAAAAGAGTATAAAACTCCATCTGCAAATGCCATACATCATCATTTTGACGGGATAATCTGGCAGCTTTGAGGTCAGATGTATACGCCCCGGACAAGCCTTTGGCATTACGCGGCGGATCCCAGTTAAAGACAACTCCGCCGATGTGGATGGAAGCCGCCTCCACCCAAACGGTAAATTTGCGATCAGTTACCCATTCTGCCGGTAAAGGGAAAGAGGATTTGTAGTACCACGGATCAAAAACGCTGCCGCCGGTAAGTGAATAAAACGGTACACCTTCGGGAGTAAAAACCAATGCTTCGCCGGAAAAATTCAAATTAAGTATACATTCTTCCAGCTGCCAATCATCAGGCACAATTCCGGATAATTTGAAATAGGCATTTTCCCATGCTTCGCCCCACTTTTCGCCTTCTTTGATCGGGCGGTAGGAGAGTTTTTCGCGGTCTTTGAATGCAACAGGATTTTTACTCCAGCCAACTTCAACTTCCAGAGGAATTTCAACCGAAAAACGATCCGAGCTGATTCTGCTCAAAAACTTTTCGCAACGGGTCTGATATATATTTATTTCTTCTTTGAACATAATTTTTCTCTCTTTTCAAATATATTTAGCAATAAACCTTATCAGACCGGCAGAAAATCCATTGTTGCGCCGGCAGGTTCATACCAGTTGAATTTACGCTCTTTGCCATCAAAAGACCATTTTTCCGGAGTCGTGTTATAAAGCATATCCAGCGGCTCAGCTTTAATGTTCTGACAGGATGCCATTTCAAAAAACGTCCGCATCGTGGCTCGTTCTTCTGCAGTCATCAAGCCCGGTGTGATAGCAGCAAAAAACGCAGTTGAACTTTTGGCCAGCAGTTCCGCCCACTGCATATTCAAATCGGCAGGAACATGACGGCTGATACCGACACAATCAGCATCCACATCAAAAAAAGTTTTGTGCTGACAAAGTCTGAATGCCAATGTATTTACGCCCATCTTGCGGGTACGATCCCAACGCAGACCGCTGGTATCATCGCCGATTCTGGACAAATGCATCAAGCCTGCTCCCAGGTGCCCGATCGTGTTGCACCCGAGAATCAAAGTATCTCCGGCAGCCTCAAGTATCGCCCGATACAAATCGACTATGATTTCCGCAGAACTTCTGCTATTATCATAGAATGCCCACTCTTCCTGGGCGGGCCACGGAATAAACGATTTGCCCCAGTTGCCGAAAATATCAAAAGTGGTGAAATCGTGTTTGATCAATTCATAGCCCCAATCAACCAGACGCCGGACATCTTTCTGCACCAACGCAATAACTTCCGGATGCGAAGGATCAAGATAACGAGCCGGATTATTTCCTTTATTTGCCAGCAGCCACTCTTCAGGAATCGACGGATCTTCATTCCACAAAGGCCGGAACCAGATCCCCGGTCTGACCCCGATATTTTTCATTTCATCAGCCAGGCGTTTCATATCCGAAAAACGCTCATTGCAGCGATCCCAGGGACCGGAATTTTCCGGCTTACCGTGCATGACTTCCCAGCCGTCATCAATGACCATAAAGGGACGAACCGGCAAGCCTTCACTCAAAGATGCAATTTCCCGACTGTCTTCCAGTACTGATTCGTGGGAAATATTACCATAGGCATAATACCAGTTATTGCCGCCATAAACCGGTTCTGCTGGCAGCAGCGGATCGTGGCACATCAACTTGCACAAACTCTGCGACGCAGCAAATACCGATACATTTTCCAGTCGTTCACTGACAACAACTGCCGCCTGCAATATTCTGCCGTTCAAATGAACGCCTTGAGTTCCGGCCCGGACATCCAGCCAAAGCGTAATTCCCTGCGGGTCGGCACTCCATTGCGCCAACGCCCCGCCGCGCACCATTACGCCACAGCCCAGCGTGTAATTATTGGAATGCATGACAAAATACCACGGCATCATACGGTTGGCATTCATGGAGCCGAATCCGAAATCGCCATAAGAGCGTTCCCATGCATCTCCGGCAAATTGAGCATCTTCCGGCAGCACTCTATTCCATCTTAAACGGATGTAGTCAACCGGAGTAACCGCAGCGCAAACTTTTACTTCCAAACCCTTTCCGGAATTAACTGCAGTCAGAGTAACATCGTTGAACTGCACTGTTTCCGAATATTCAAACTGCTTGTATTGATTGCCACAAGCAACTGTAATATATTGTGGAGTCCCTAAAAAATTCATACTTTCTCCCATGCCATATACAATTTGTCTTTGAACTGTATATTTACGGCGATATTCAAATTACTGATATTTCCCTTAACTCAAGTGCTTGCAGTCTCAAATGCTTGAACCGCTCATAACCGAGTTGATCTTATACGCAAAGCCGCTGGGATCCTGCGGAATAACTTCTTCCAGTTCCGGAATATTTTCTATTGCGTTATTGCAATATTCTTCGATCCGGCGGGCGAGTTCTTCGTAACGCAGCATGATTGCACCGTTGCGCATCTGAATAGTTTCCAAACCAAACGGTTTGAATACATCAAGCCACATATTCCGGAACGATTCATACAACTTTTTATAAGCCGTTACAGCCTCCTGAACCGCAGCAAGTGTTTCCTGCAGCTGAGTTTTATTGCCTGCTTTATAACTATTGACAACCGCACGGCGGCAAACCAGATGCGCAATCAATGCATCGATCAATGCCAGCGCATGCGATACCCGTCCGGCGGCAGTTTCATTGCAATACGGCAGCAGCTGCTGTTTGAGAGCTTGCAATTTTACCAACGCTTTGGAGTCAAATTCAGCGTCCTGTGCAATAAAGTTGTTCCAGCCGATACCCAAGATCGGGTCATCCCACAAGATGCGGTATCCGAGGTACAGCCAGTAACGATCTTTGATCTCATATTCCATATAATCCGTCCAGAACGCCATATCCATACCGCAGGCGATCCGCTGCGGCAGATACGAAGCCTGACAGATACTTTCAAACCGCTGCACGGTGGCAGTTTGGTTGCCTTCGGAGCCATAAACAGCATCAGCCGACCAACTCAGACCAGCCAGCGCAGAATCAAAATCGCAATAAGAGCCATCATCCCCCCAGAGAGTAATGATAAACTCATCAATTCCGGCTTCGAGGCACGATTTTATACAGGGCAGTACCGTCGCTTCTGTTTTATCAAAATTATGCACCAGACATCCCCAGGTCCATGCGCCGGAAGCCATCATGATCGGCAAATTCAAATCCTGATGTTTGCGGATGAAAATATCGTAGAAATCTTTATCTTCGTGATAATAGTCCCAATAGACAATATCTGTGTTGGACGGAATTTTTTCTGCCACATCGCGGGGAATATCGTGTTCAAGATCGTAATAATCATGATCGGGACTTGCCATTCTGAAATACATATCCGACCAGATCATCGGTTTCAAACCATATTTGCGGCACATGGAATCCACCCGCGCCAGCTGGCGGTTGAAAATATCAAATCCGCGTTCATAACCGGAGCGGTCCATAAATCTGCCGCGTCCCAGATCGTGCGCTTCATCCATGCCGATATGGATACGGCGGGAACGCAGATTTTCCGACCAGAATGCCAGCATTTTTTCAATCAACATATAGGTTTTTTCTTCATCGACCAAAAGTACTTCGTCGGTATCTTTTATTTCAGCATAAGGTCCGTTCCATTTAAGGATCTGCCGCATGTGCCCCAAAGTTTGAATACAGGCAACCACTTCGATCCCCAGTTCGGCAGCGTAATCATCTATCTCGCGGATTTCCTCAGCGGTATAAGCTCCACGCATATAGCCGAAATAATCTTCTCCCGGCAGTTTATAAGTATCTTCAGTATAAAACATTGCCATATTGTAGCCCATCAGAGCCAAGCGGCGCAGCCATTTTTTTACATGCGATACTTTCATTACGCCATTGCGGGAACAATCCAGCATGATTCCGAAAGTTCTGAACGAAGTTTTTTCGTCAATGTTCAAATTACTCAATGCAGCACCTACTGCACGCACCGCATCGGCCAGCGAACCATAACTGATAATGACTTCGTTTTCGGTTATTTCACAGGCAGAACGGCGTTCAGCTTCGGCAACAAACTTCAGCATTTTGCCGTCGCCATTGGCAACAACAGGATATTCTTCCGCTAACACGGTCAAAACTTTCTGCAGTTCCGCAGGAGTATTGGCCGGATTCCAAGATAATACAATCATATTTTTCCTCGCTATATTTTATATATTAAAAATTTTTATTGTTATTCAACTCAAGGTGCAATGTAGCTTTTGATTCCGCCCAGCTGAGACCATCTGCGCGCCATCATAAAGGTGGCAAAAAGTGCAAAAATCGTAAACAACGCATCCCAGACAAAAATGAACCGATAGCCGAAAAGTGCCACCGTTGTTCCGGCAATGGCATTGCAGATAAACATCAGTACCGAGCGGAACAATGCCTGCGCTGAACAGAATTGACCATAGCGGTCTTTGGGCAGAATATCAACAAACAATGGCATGGTACTGGAGTTCTGAATGCAATAGACAATCGACAACGCCACCGCAACAACGATATAACTTGTCAAACCATTGCAGAAAAAATATCCGTAAATATTAGCGGCAATCACCAGAATCATCCCGGCAAAATATACCCGTATCGCCCGGAAATAATCCACCAGAAAGCCCATGATAAAGTACAACAGCAAGATGAATGGACCAATATATCCGCCGATCTTGAAATAAACATCTTTGGAAATTTGCAGTTCTTCCGTAGCAAACAGCACATTGAAAAGTCCGCGGCAAAGCACCGATACTTCATTAGCGGCAGTGGCAGTAAAGAACCACCAGTAGATTTTGTCGGAAGCAAAACACTCTTTCAGATAATTTTTAGTAGCCTGCAAGGGAGTGAGCGATTCTTCCGGCTTTTGCTGCACTTCCTCTTTTACCCACAAGCATACGCCCATCATCCCTAAAAAGAAGATCAGAGCTGCTGCGGTATAGATCCATGGCATATAGTCATTGATGAAGTGACTGACTGCAAAGCTGAAAACGATCCCGGTGGCCGAACCGACCAGAGTAAAAAATGCGTTAAAGCGGCCAATGAATTCCAGCGGCACCACATCCGCATAGAGGTAGTAAAACACCGATCCGACAAACATATTAAAGAAGCTGTAAATAACCACCAGCGTACCGATCAGGATTTTCCCCACAGTATCAGGTGCCAGATTAAACATATCGGCTACCGGATTAACAATATACGGAGCCCAGCCGATTGCCGCAATCGCAACTGCCATAATCGGTACCGACATGAGTATATACGGTTTGCGGCGGCCGAGTTTACTGCAGCTGCGGTCGCTGCGGTAACTGATGATCGGACACAAGATCATGTTCAACCCGGCAGGAATCGATCCCAAAACGATCCCCATAATAACCGGGCTGGTATTAAATGCGTTCAGAGACAATGTAAAAAGTCCGCCGCCTTGAACGTAATTGATAAAAGTTATCGAAAAGCCGCCCACTAAAAGACAGATAAAAAGTTTTACCAGTTGCATGGGGGTATAAGTTAAGGTACCGCGGGAATAAACGCGTGCTTTTTTGGTGTTCTGATTTTCCGTTGTTGCTGTTCCCATTTGTTTATAACACTCTCTGATAAATATTTATATATTATTTTTTATTTCTGACTCAAAGTTACTAAATCAACTGACGAAAGAATTATATCTTCGCCGAAATCCAAATTCACGAATGCACTTTGCGTTCCTTCCGGCAATTCAACATTTATTAAACTAACTCCCGGAGCTATTGCCAGATTAATGCATTGCCATTCCCGCTCAGGCGCAACGCCAGTATCCAGCGTATAAACCAAGGTCGCCTGTTTTGCCATACGTTTTGACCAGATAAGCTGCAATGAACCATCTGCTGAAACTTTTTCGGATATTTGCGGCCAATCCTGCTGATCGCGTTGCAGATAACAGTGCAGAAACCGTTCCACAACCAGTTGCATTCCATCAGTATGGCTGTGCCGGATATTTACGAGCGAGGCACGGCTTACTTCCCCTGCCGGCAGCAGAGTACTGCGCATCCAGGCCGGCTGCCAATATGCCGGATCAGCCGGATCACTGACAAACAGAATCGGATTTTTTATTTCCGGCAAATAATACATGGGGTCCCAAACCGCAAGCCACGGGTCAACATCACCCGGGTCGACTGCAGCCTGCGGATTGCTCCAGCGGGAAAGATTTTTCAAATACCCGCAACCATAAACCGGAACTGCTGCAGCAAAACGCGAATCTATTGCATTGGCAATACAAGTGAGAAATCCGCCCCAGGAAATTCCGGTTATACCAATTTTATCCGGATCAACTTCCGGAAAAGATCTCAGAAGCGAATTGGCTCTTATTACCGCAGAAACCGCATGGAACGGCCAACTGTCCTGATACGGTATATTGTTATTAAAAATATTTTTATCAGTGGGTCCTGCCATGTAATCGTGCGGTTTCCGGCAACCGGGACCTTCAAAATCCATCAACGGCAAATTGGCAACAGTATCCATGGCTATTACCGCATATCCCTGCTGGCGGTAGTGATTGAGCCAATACAAAAACGCGGTTCCATCCCCGCCATGTACCAGCACCATTCCGGGAACGGGCTTTTCGACTTTTTCCGGAATATATAACCAGGCAAAAAAACGGGTCGGCTTGCCGTTGAATTCAGCACCTTCGATCCAAATCGGAGATACTCCTTCCGGCAGTACAAAATCCGGTACGGCGGATACCGCCGATTCAGTCAAAGGAATATCAAATGACTTGGCGAAATCTATCTTTTTCAATGGTTTTGTTTGCATTTTTTGTAACTCTTATTGCTGAATAATTTTTACTTACATTTTCGGAAAAAGCTTAAATTTCCAACAGTATGTACCGCTGGACAAACGTTGCATATCAGGCAAAACTGCACAAGTTCCAGCCGGAACTGCCAAACAGATTTTTTCCCGATCGAGTTGAACGGTAATATCTCTGCCATCGGGCAATGGGATTCTGCCGGATGCAAACTCTAAGTCCATCAGATCCGGGCTGAATGAAAATTCTTCAAAACCACTTTTAAGCGGCCGCACGCCCAATATTGCCTCATGCACAAATACTACCGGAATTGTTCCAAAACCATGACACAAACTGCCGGAGCCATCCATTGCCTGCTGACCGAAACCATGAATACCGGCTTCGTAAAGTGTTGGCGATCCTGTGGCAATACAACGCCCCCAATATTTGCGGATACGTTCCAATCCAACACGATTATGTCCGGCAAGTGCCGCTGCTTTGAACCAGAAGTAATGCAAATAATAATCCGGCATCAAATAATTATCATCTGCCAGCATCTTCTCAAACGCTTCTTTGCGTTCGGCAGAAACTTCTCCGGTCAACAGCCACAAAGCATGGGCAAGCTGTGTTGAAATTTTCTTTGTATCGCCGCAATAAAGCACTTCATCTTCCAGCAAACCATTTTCGGACGAAATAAATCTTTTTTCGACATTGGCGGCGGTTTTCCGCCATCTGGATTCTAATAATGCACGATCAAAACTGTAACCCAGCTGATCGGCTATTGTGCTGAATGTTTTAGCGGCAATGACAAAAAGCGAACTGAGCATTGATTCGCGCGTACCATCGCAACTGTAACGATTCTGCTCAAAACTCCAGTCATAGAAGTTCCACATGGCGCAAACTCCGGAAGAACGGAGAATACCATCTTTATCCGCCAGATCCCAAATAGAATCCAGTATCCGCTCAATATGCTCAAGCATTTTCAAAACTGTCGCATCGTCTTTGGAAAACATCCAGTAGTCCTGCAATGCCAGAATCATAAAAAGATTGGTCGGCGCAAAAACAAAGGGATTTTCGCCTTCTTCTTCCAAGCATGGCCGCGGTACAACTGCCGGGATCAAACCGGATTCATGCTGCTGGGAAAATGCCATTTCAAAACAATGCCGATGCAGTTCAGAAGCGCCAAAACAATGCAATGTACCTGAATTGTTTACCAGAAGATCATTGACCCAGAACGCTCTTTCGCGCCACGGGCAATCCATGAATACATCGCTTGAACATGCGCTTAACGTTTCTTCGCACACCGAATAAATTCTGTTCAACAGGTAGTCGCTGGAAAAGAATCTTCCGCGGCTGACAAACGGATACCGGCGGTCAATGCCGCTGACACGCTTGATTTTGATCGGACGCTGAAATTTTCTGAACGATATTTGAATCATCCGGAAGCCGCGTTCCGCAAAAGCTGTAGTTATAATATTTTTACCTTCGCATGTTATAAAGCAGTCGGTAAAATGATAGTCATTATTAAATTGTGTAGCGATCCGGTTATTGGTCAAAGCCTCGCCATAGGCAATTTGTACAGCAGTTCCTGCCGGTGCATCGAGTTCAATTTCGACGCGGCCGGATATTTCTCTATTGAAATCAAGGATCATACCTACACCCTGCGAGGTGGGCAATATCTCACATTCTCCTGAATTGCCGAACAATGAACCAATATCAGCGATATGATCTTCCGGCAAAGCGGTTTGTGTTTCGGTAAAAAGTTGTGCAGGTATTTCACACGGCACATCAGAGAGCGGTTCATTCAACGCATAAGCTCGTTCACACGCAGTCGGAAAAAACGATCTTTCGCGCGGAAGCGGCAACGTATTTTTTAACATTTTTTTGTTGGGCAGCAAGGATTTTTCAACTACTCTGACCGGTTGAAAAACTTCATCTTTTCCGTAGCTAAAATCAATATATTCCATGAATCCTGACTGCATTGTGTAGTGCGGAACATCGCGCCGGAACCGCTCAATGCGGCAGCCGAGCCAACTGCCATCGGTACTCAACACGCCCGGAATTTCAGCAATTACGCCCGGATATATGGAGTTGAGAACAAAATTTTCTTCCAGCAAAGAATATACTTCAATTAAAATAATATTTTCACCGGTATGCAAATATTCTGCAACCGGATATGTTTCCACATACTGAACAGCAGTTGAGCCGCGCACCGGACCGCAGCCGACAAATTTATCATTTATGTAGAGGCGGAAATTGCTGTCGGCAGAAATATTGATAATCAAATCATCCGGAACATTATCCAAAGAAAATGACTTACGAACTTGAAAATAATAATTTTTGCCGCCGCAGAAATCTGCAGCAGTGACCCATTGGGCATTCATAAAAATTATTTCATTTTCTGATGTCATTTTATACTGCTTTCTATCGTTAAATATGCAGAAAATACATATATCATTAGGTAAAATAAATCTGTAAAAACGATTTTTTAAGAACTTTTTTATTCAAGCGTTTATCGAAAAACGATTGTGCCTCCCCACTTAAAAACGCAGACAGGCACAATCGTCCTATGCATTAAACCTCATCAAACATGCCGGGCAATATGCTGAACGGCATATCCAATGCATCAACTTGCTTATCACCCTGAAGTACGATGACTTTAAGCGTATATTTGCCGGGCGACAACTCAGGCAGAGCCGCTTCAAATTTAAGTTTGCGGCCCTTGAGCGCGGTAGTCGTACCGATTTCTTTGCCATTCAACTGCCAAATCAGTTTTACATTGCTGAATTCACTGTTGCCAATCGGCAATTCCAGCGATCCGGTAATAAACTCAGCAGGATTGAGCAATTCATTCGAATCGAATATGCCTGTTATTTTCCGCGGCTTGACGGCAAACTTCTGCACTTCGCCGCCACAGGAAAGTTCCAGCGCGCCCTTGGTTTCCGGCAGCTTATAACCCATTTCCACTTTGGTATAAGTTCCGCCCTGCAGAACAGTTTCCTGCTGGGCAATGACCTTGCCGTCAAGCTTCAAAACTAGATTGATTTTTTGCTCTTTATTGGCAGGATTGAACAGATCAGCGGTCAGTTTGTTGCTGCCGGCAGCCGGATTATCCCAGTTGACACTGCTGATTTCCGGCGTCTGATTTTTACCAAAGTAAATACGTCCGAAATGTTGAGGTTCGTTGAAAGTTTCCAGCGTTTCACACCACGAACTGAATTCGCCGAACGGCTGTTCTTCACGCCCGAAATTGGCACGCCAGGTACTTCCATCCTGCGGCACGCCAGTCCCCAGCGAAGCAAACGGAATCTTGACTTCCACCGTCCAGTTATCTTTATTGCGCTGCACAGCACTGGTAAACGCAATCGACTTGGCGGTTACCCCTTTAAGGTAACTCCACGAAGTCAGACGGGCATTTCCTGCAGTAACCACAATAAGCCAATAAGTATCTTTAGGTGCATCCGGCGGCTGCAGCATCAATTCCACGCAGTCATCCATCCAGACATAGACCGAGCCATCCGCTTCCTTGGTGCGCAATTCATTCATACGGGCTTCTTTGCAATTAAAAGCCACATACAAATTTTGCTGGTCATAACCGATTTTCACTTCGGTATTCTGACTTACCGGAATGCGCTTTTGTTCTGCAATCTCCTGATTGGCAAAAGCTTGCAGTTTAACCATTCCCAATCTGCGCAGCCAGACAAACGGATCAAGCTTGGTAGCTTTATTCCATGCGGCGTCATCGAGCTTCCCATCAATGACCGGAACCGAATCCTCATTCAGATATTGCACCTGCGCGGTTTTGATTTGCGTACTCGGCACAAACGGTTCTTCCTGCGGGAAAGAGCAAACCACATCTGCTGCCAATGCAAACGGCATCAATGCTGCCAGTGCACAAAACTTACTTCGCATTATTCAGCTCCTTATCCAACCGGATGATTTCAGCGGCAAGTTTCCAACGTTCGGCAAAAGCATTTTCAACCGTCATCTGCTGACGATAGGCATTGAACTCCGGATTGGTCAGCGGCAGTTTGTTTTTCAGCTGTTCCAACTGTTTGCGGGCTCTGGCGGTGGCATCTTTCTTGCCGGCGGCTTCGAGCTTGCTGATACGATCAAGCAAAGTATCCAAATAGCCGAGGTCATCGATACCTTCGCGGGCACGGATACCTTCCAGCGTCGGCAGCGGGCCGTTGGGCGAGGGATAAAATACCGACCACACCGGATAACGGGGCTGACCGGATCCGTAGGGCGCAACATCAAACCACTGATCTGCCCACATGTGCACACCATTGGCACCCAGTTTCCAAACCGGGAACCCGAATGCAGCGCGGTTCCAGCCACGGTTGTAATACCACAATTCTCTGCCGTCGGCTTTGGCGGTTGCCACCAATTCAGGGCTGATAAAATTGTACTGGCGGATCTGGATCCATTCTCTGTATTTGTGCCCCAAGTCCACACCCAGATGCGGAGAGTTGTCGTAGAACATGATCTTGGCTTCCGGGAACTCTGCCACAATGGGGCCGAACTGTTCAAGACCCCAGAGTTTAAGTCCGCCGTTGCCGGATTCTTCTTCGACGATCACATAGATATTTTCCCAATTGTTTTTCTTGATCAGATCAAACAACTGACGGAGGAACTGACGATAAAATTTCTTGGCGTTTTCCGAAAGACGGTAATCTTTGCTCCAGCGGGCCTTCAAGTTGTGTTCGATCGGATTCAAATAAGGATAAGTATTTTCCAGCTGTTCAACGGTGTAACGGGTGGGTTCGACCGTGTAGCGTTTTTCCAGAATTACCGACAATTCATCGCACCACCAGCCGGGTAAGCGGATATCCAGCGACACCAGACCGTTGTTGCCGGCAGCACGCCAGGCTTTGACGATTTTTTCAATTTCATCAAACTCAGCAACAACTTTACCATCAACATACTTCAAGCGGGGAGTGACTTCACAGAACTGTGCCGAGTTAAAACCGAAAGCATGGTGCGCCTTGCAGATTTTTTCCAGCATGGCTTCCGAGGAATACGCATAACCGGAACGGCCGGGGTCAGTCAGGTAACGACCCAAAAAGTAACTGCCGTAACTGCGGGTATTGCGGATAAGTTTGAACGGCATTACACGCAATACCACCGGCAAATCAATATTTTTGCTTGCGCCGGTGAATTTGATCGTGGCTTTGTACATGCCGGGCTTGGCATCTTGCGGAACTTTTACATCCAGCATAAACGCGACCGTTTCGTTAGCCTTCAAAACCACCTGCTTGGCAATATCCAGCCCCAGCGGTGAAATGATCTTTTTACCGGCAGTATCATTGTGCGTGTACAAGGTGCGCTGTACGCGCAACTGATAATTTTCAGCACCGATAACATTTCCGGCAACATTGGTAAAAGGCGTTACTTCGCAATTCAATTTGGTGGTGCGATCCGAGCGCAGCGCAAAAACATACGGTTCGTACTCGCCGGGCGTGGCAAAATTCTGCAATTTGAATTTATCTTCGCCGGGCTGCATCTGAGTTTCCGGCAATACCGGCTGCAGCCAGTTGGGCTGAAATGCCACCACCTGAGCCTGCGGATCAGCATTGACCGCTTCCTCCGGCAACGGGGATTTGACACCGAACTGATCAAATGCGCCGGCAGAGATACTCAGTGCTGCACATGTGAATACCAACAATGACAATCTATTCTTCAACATTTTTTACTCCATTGCAAATGGATCTTCAAGTACCTGATAATTAATTTCTTTCGAAAAAC
Source organism: Lentisphaerota bacterium (assembly GCA_015061545.1). Classification (GTDB taxonomy): domain Bacteria; phylum Verrucomicrobiota; class Lentisphaeria; order Victivallales; family Victivallaceae; genus SIG78. The sequence goes on from SUWJ01000009.1 coordinate 78,910, forward strand.
TTTTACCATCAAGAGTCTTTACAGTTGCCGCCAAACGATAATCGCCGGCCGCCGGCTTAAAAGACACCGTACTTTTGTTATCAACTATTTTATCTGAGAAAGTATGCACAACTTTCTCATCTTTGTATACAACTAAAGTAAGAGTTCCACCATTTATTTGCGATGATTTATCTTCGATCTTCTGCATACTGATAGCAGTTTTTTTGCCGTTGATCGAGACCGGAACTGTTACATCGTTCAATTTCAATACTTTTTCTTTGGAATCGTTTGCATCTACCGACACATTCAATTCATTACCGGCATAAAGTTCCGCATCCGGGAACACTATATTTACTACCGGTTCTGCTTTTTTTACCGGAATGATCGCTATATCGTCGATCCGGTAACAGACCCCTTTGCGCGGAGCCATATTGACCAGATAAATATCCAGTCTGCCAGTATCTGCCGGCAACGGCTTGGTGATTATAAACTCCTGTTTCACCCATTTACCCGGTTTGCCGCCCTGAACACTGAATACATTGTAGTTATCAATGTATTTTTCATCCAGAGTAAATCTGCGCATACGCAGAGTCATGCCGCCGACAATGCCTTCAGGAGCTTCTACTGTTTTGGTATATACCCGCAATACCGCGGGGATATTTTCCGGGTCGCGCAATTTCATCAACTCTGCGGGGGAAGTTCCCGCATTGGCGGGTCCACCGTTGGTTTTGACGCGACAGTCCACCTGCAAGGCTTTTCCGCCGTTACGCCCCATACCCAAACTTACAGTACCGGGATTCAAATTCCCCAGCCACCAGCCTTTTTTTTCAAAGTCACCGGTCGGCAGAAGATTTTCTCTCTCATACTTTACCGGGGTATTTCCGGTTTTGATATCAAATCGGAACTTTCTTACGCCTTTCCCCCTGGGGGTAAAACGAAGCGCGCGGCGGATGCGGATTTCCGGATCCGCCACTGCTATTTCCAGCAGATCGCACTTCTGACGCAAGGCACGGCCGTTCCGATCGGTTTCAATTACCGCAATATGGGTGATATTTTCACCGATATTATCCGGCAATAAGAATGTGACCGGAGCACCGTCAACGGTCAACGCCGTGCCTTTTGCAAAGACTGTAACTGCGGCAAAAAATGTAAAAATAAATACATTAAGCAGTTTCATGATTCATCATTTCGCAGGGCTGTAAACAATATCATCCAACGATCCGATTCCCGGATAGTTGTTGTCAGGCAGCAGCACCGCGCGGGCAGAACCATCCATGTAGCAGACAGGAAGTTTTTTCTGATGTCTCTGAACGACTTTCAAGCCCTGAGTACCGATACTGCCGTGACCCGGCCAGACCAAGTTGAGATAAAATTCAGTGAACAGGAAAGTTGTAGAGGGATTACCCGAGGCTTCCAGCGTACGGAGCGGCTTATAGCTGGCATTGATATTGGTGCAATACCACGGAACGGTGAAAGGATTGACGGCGTAGGTTCCCCAGAAATAATCACCATTCGATCCAGAGGAAAGCCAAGTTTCGACACCGTCTTTAGCGGCACTGGGACACCAGTTGATTTTATTTTCTTTGGCACCACCGGCCTTCTGGTTACCGCCAATATAGTCAGGCAGCACATCGTACCAGCAGCCAACACCTTCATACGAAGCACCAGCCGGCAGCTGGCCATTGTTATCGCCAACATACATAAAAGCAGCCAAACCCAACTGCTTGATGTTGGAAAGACAGCTGGCAGCGCGGGCACGTTCGCGGGCAGCGGAAAGTGCAGGCAGCAGCATGGCAGCCAGAATAGCGATAATGGCGATAACCACCAACAATTCAATCAAAGTAAACTGTTTTTTCATTTTTTACTCCTTTTTTGTTCTCTGTATTCATCTTAAATACAGATTGGTAAATGTTTGTTGTAAAATATTTATTATTAAAATTTTATCATATCAAACTCCGAACCCGACCTAACCTGCAATCCTCCTTTCATGACAGATCGTTTTAGATTAACATTCAATATCTTGCTATAACAACGAGTTGTTCACATCTCAAACCGAACCGCGCTGAATAAATTCAGCCTCAATAGTTCTCCGCCGGGCAGGCTCTTGAATCTGCGCATTGTCCATTTCTTCTTTAAGCAGAGCAAATGCCGCCTGCGCCTGTTTCTGAACACATTCATCAACCGTACTTAAACCGGGCTGAAGGAATGAACTGAATGGTTCATTATCCCAGCCGATCACTGCCACATCTTCCGGAACACGAATATCATACCGGGGCAACTGCTGAAGCAATGCAGCCCCATGCAGATCGTTGGGGACAAAAATCGCATCAAGTTTTTCAGGCAGAATGAAATTTTCTATAACATCAGTCATCGACTTCTGCATGGTATTATTATCCTCGACCTGCAAACAGGTATAAAAATGCTCCGGACCAATAAGTGTACGCAAAGTATTTGCCACCCCTCTGGACCCGAAATAGAGTTCACTATCGGCGTGATGGCATATTCCTATGCGTTTACGACCGGAAGATTGCAGGGCGGCAACCGCCTGAATAACTGCATTCTGCCGGTTAATGATTACAGCCGGCAATTCCGGAATATAATTTTCGCCCACCATTACAGTGCGTTTGCAGTGGCTGAAATACGATTTGATCTGTTCCTCGTGCCCGGGATACTCATGCGCCAACACGATCATGCCATCCACGCTGTATTGCTGGAATCGGCAAAAACACTCAAATAGTTTTTCCGGCGAGTTGTGCGCCTGCCCGATCATGATCCGGTATCCGGCATCGGCGGCACATTTTTCTATATGCGCAATCAGACTGAAAGTGATCGGAGATGGCTGCGAGTCCACCAGAATACCGATCATTTTAAGCGATTTGCCCGCCAGCACTCTGGCATTGATATTGGGGCTATAGTTCAAACGCTCAGCAATTTCCTTAACGCGCTGAGCCGTAGCCGCGCTGACCCGGATACTGTTGAAATTGCCGGTTATCACTTTGGAAACAGTAGCAATCGAAACATTCGCTTCTCTTGCAATATCTGCCAAACTTGTTTTTGTTTTCATCATATATATACATCCCCGAATTGGACTGAATCTGCATTCGTGATTAAACGATTAATCATGCACTCGGTTAAAGTATAATATATTTTTTTAAATTTGTCAAGCCCCCAAAGTAGAAAAAAAGCGATTTTTGAGCAAAAAAACCATGATTTTTGATAATAAAATCATGATAAAATTTTTATCTGATTTTTAATCACGGTTTGTTTGCTTTTTTATGGTAAATACCGGTTGTTTCTACCCCGAAGCCATTCAGAAAAAAGCCAAATATTAACACAGATATCCCATAACTTTTCTATAAAGTAGCTGTAAAAACAGATTTTTCAAGAGTTTTGCAGATCTTTTTGTTGCCATGAGGGCTGTTTTACCAGCCCCCCTGTCATTAGGACTTTTTCTATCTTTGCTCTAAATCTGCCAGAAATTTGCTGATGTGTTTTCTTATTCTGGATGTTCTTGATCTGACTGTGCCAGTCGGACAATTCAAGTGCTTGGCGATGGTATCAAGCGGCAGTTTTTCAATCAGATACAAGAGAGCAGTTTCTTTCATGGTCCCCGATAGATCATCTATGGCTGCTCTAATACACTCTGTAATCTCCTGACTTATGAGAAAGTTCTCCGGAAGACTTTTATAATCCGTGATTTCCATTATAAAAGGTGAATTATCATAAGTTATGACTTCCAGACTTTGGGTGACAAAAACACCTTTGCTGCGTTTC
>SUWJ01000043.1 GCA_015061545.1 Lentisphaerota bacterium
GGAACTTTTCCGCTCGGTTTGCCGGAATATATCCGGCAAACTGCCCTCTCATGCGTTCGCGGCGCTAACCGCGCTTTGCGGCGTTCCGCCGCATGAGCTGTTGGCGAGCTTCATTGTGTTGCAAAACCCTTCAAAGTTTTGCAACGGTATATTTTTATGCGCATAAATACAGCAAAAGTTTACACGGCACGGTTATAAGTGCAGATTTTTACCGTTTTGCTGCCTGCTTTGCGGCTCAATCCAGCGGATTATTTTTGTTCCAGAACAGGAAGGGGAAATCCTGTTGGATCTTTTCACCTGAAGGCACGAAGCCCCAGCGGGTCACGGCAAAGTATTCGCGGTCGGTATCGTCGTCAAAACCGTGGCGCAAATTGACTGCGTTGAGCCGTTTTTTCAGATTGCTGCGCCATTCACCTTCGTTCCACGCGCTGTCGTCGCCGGCGAGAGTTTCGTCGGTGTTATTTATGCTGTTGACAAAGGGCAGCCATTCGCAGACCTGAGATTTGTGCTTGAGCAGCATACTGATTTTATCGTCGTGTACCTGACTGCAATCCACGCCGAAGTGCCAGAGTGCTTCTTTGCAGTAGGCATCTGGGCAGTTCAGGATCGTGGGCACGGGGAAGCGCTGAATCCGCGGCGCATACATAGTAGGATAAGCGTTGGGTACGCCCAGCTGATACGCTACCAGCCGCACCGCTTCGGCAGTATGCTGGTGGTCAATGTGGATACCTGCCAGCGGATTGGTAACTACGGGCGGAGCAACAATGTAATCGGGAGCGAAGGCGCGGATGGCGTTCCACAAGCCGCCCAGCATATTGCGGTCGCAGAAGACCTGCGCCGGAACGTGGGTACCGTCCAGCTGCCGCAGGTTTTCATATTCAGCTCCCACCACATTGGCGCTGGCAATAGCTTCGGCTTCGCGGCAGCGGATCGTTTCGTCGCAGCCCATAATGTGATGACCGCTGACACCCGTGCTGGTGGTCAGGATCTTCAGCTCAACATCGCTGCCGTAATGCTGACGGAGCTTGAGAAACAAACCCGCAGCCTCAAATTCAAAGTCGTCCTGATGCGCCATGATCGACATTACACGCAACTTGCTCATAATAAAAAACCTTTCCTTTTTCTCCGGTTGTCTGATTTTCCATCCATCTGCCCTTAGTGTGAACAGAGCCTTCCCGATTAAAATTCCATCTTGCCCGAACGGGACATCAATCGCTTGAGCGCTTCCGTAGCGCTGCTGTTGTTATGTACAACGTTGTATATTTCGTCAATAATGGGTGTTTCCACTCCCGCGCGGCGGGCAAGCGTGTAAGCGCCGATGCTGGTGCGCACGCCTTCGGCTACAACCATATCCATCTCTTTAAGAATTACTTCCAGCGTTTTGCCGCGTCCGAGTTCTTCGCCCACATGGCGGTTGCGGCTGTGACCGCTGCAGCAGGTCACGATCAAATCGCCGATCCCGCTCAGCCCCGAAAATGTCATTGCCGAACCGCCCAGCGCTTCGCCCAGCCGCCCGACTTCCGCAATACCGCGGGTCATCAATGCTGCTTTGGGGTTGTCGCCCAAATGCATACCGTCGATGATCCCCGCTGCAATGGCGATCACATTCTTCAATGCGCCACCCAGTTCCACACTTACTACATCGCAGCTGGTGTAAACGCGGAAATTATTGTTCATAAATGCTTTCTGCACTATCTTGGCATTTTCTTCCGTTGCTGCCGCCGCCACTACTGCCGTGGGAACGCTGCGGGCGACTTCTTCGGCATGGCTGGGGCCGGAAAGAACGGCGTAAGGTGCCTGCGGCAGAAATTCGCTTACCATCTGGCTGATCCGCAGCCATGTATTTTCTTCGATACCCTTTGCCACATTGACCAGCAGCGCGTTGGCGGAACGGTGATAATTTTTCTGCAATTCCTCCAAAACTCCCCGCAAATATTGGGTCGGAGTGGCAAGCACGATCAAATCGGCATCGGCAACCGCCTCCGCCATATTGCTTTCAAAAGTTACACTATCGTGGAACGTTATGCCTTTCAAGAACTTGCGGTTGGTGCGCGTAGTGCGCATTTCGTCAAGATATTCAGGAAACGGCCCCCACATCACCACCTGGTGACCATTGGCTGCCAGCACTCCGGAAAGAGCGCTGCCCCAGCCGCCGTCGCTCAAAATAGTTGTTTTCATATTTGCTCCAGCAGTTATTTATCCTGATATCCGTCAGGATATTTCTTCAGCCATTGCCATACCGAAGAGATGATCGCTTCGGCATTTTCAAATTCAGGCTGCCAATTCAGTTCCTTTCTGGCGCGGCGGCTGTCGGCGATCAGACGGGGCGGATCGCCTGCCCGTCGCGGCGCGATTTCCACCGGGATCTCCCGGCCGGTAACCCGGCGGGCGGCTTCGATGATCTCGAACACGCTCAAGCCGTTGCCCGTACCCAGATTGTAATGGCCGCTGCCCGGAGCGTAAAGCGCCTTCATATGCGCCTGAGCAAGGTCGATAACGTGGATATAGTCGCGTATGCAGCTGCCGTCGGGGGTATCGTAATCGTTGCCGTAGACCATTATCTTGCTGCGTTTGCCCTGAGCCACCTGCATAATGATCGGTATCAGGTGGGATTCAGGCGAGTGATCTTCGCCGAAATTGATGCTGGCGCCTGCCGCGTTGAAATAGCGCAGCGCGGTGTAGTCGATATTGTGGATAGCTTTGTACCATGCCAGAACTTTTTCAAAACAAAGTTTGCTTTCGCCGTAAGGGTTGATCGGTTTCTGGGGGGCATCTTCGGCAATGGGCATGGTTTCGGGCATACCGAAAGTGGCGGCGGTGCTGGAAAAGACAATGCGTTTGACCTTGCCCGCAACTGCGGCATCGGCAAGGTTGATGGCGTTGGCAAGGTTGTTGCGGAAATATTTGCCGGGATCCTGCATGGATTCGCCCACCAGAGAAAATGCCGCAAAGTGCATAATGGCGTCGAATTGACCTTTTTCGCACAGCGCAATCAGTCCGTCACGGTCTGCCAGATCCATTTCCACAAAATCATCCACCCGCGGATCTACTGCCTTGCGGTGGCCGGTTATCAGCGCATCCAGCACCGTTACCTGATAATCGCGGTCCAGCAGATATTCAGCGCAAATACTGCCGATATACCCGGCACCGCCTGCTATTAAAACCTTTTTCATATATCAAACTCCCTGTAAAGTAAAGCATCATTGCTGAAATAATATACCACGCCAAACACTTCAGGTCAATTTTTATTGAGCATCGAACCGGATTTCGGGGGCATTTTTACCGCGTATAAGCGAACTCGGATCCTGTTTCAGCGAATCGATCAATTCGCTGAGGTTATCCAGAAATCCCGATATTTGCTGCATGGTGCGCAGCGCATCGTGATTGCTGTTGCGCAGATCTTCCAGCAGCTTGCGGCTTTCCTGCAGCGAACTGACCAGCTGATTGTTGAGTTTGGCGGTGTCGATAACGTCCAGTTTTTCCTGAACTTCGCGGGTCAGCAGATTCAAGCTGTCCAGATTGTGACTGACGCTGTTGATAAGACTGCGCAGCTCTTCGCCGGTCAGATTCTGGGATATATCGCGGGAAACTTTTTCGATATTTGCCGATGCCCGCTCCACCTGATCTATAGTCTGGCGGATCGCAGGATTGCCGAGGATCGTGCTGAGCGACTCCAGATTGCTGTCCAGATTCCGGGCAATGCTCTGAATATCCACGCTGGCGATCTTATCCAGCGAAAGCGCCACCGAGTCAATAATATTGTTGAAGGTACTCGGCGCGCTGGGTATGTAGACCGTATCGGGTTCGTCGATCACCGGCAGCGCCGTCTTGCGCCGCTTTTCTTCGGCGGGATAATTCATTTCGATATACCGCATACCGGTGATCCCCGCCAGCTCAAGGTAGCAGCACAATCCGGCGTTACGCTCCTTGATCCAGAATTGGCGGATCTCTTCCATTTGCAGATCGCTGACATCATCTTCCTGAAAGCCCAGAAACACCTTGGGGTCGATGCTCATATCCACCCGGATCGTCTTGGCATTGGGCATGATCGAAATATGTTCAACATTGCCGATGGGTACGCCCTTATATTTGACTTCGGAACCCTTGGTCAACCCCTGAACCGACTCGGAAAAGGTGGTCACAAAGTGGATCCGTTCGGCAAAACGTTCGGCAAGACCAAGGTAAAACAACGTTCCGACCAACAGCAGAAAAGCTCCGCTGACAAGCAGTCCGATCCGGAAATATCTGGGCAAATTCGGCATATTTTTTCCTCAATAAAGTTATATTTGTGCAGTTTTTATTCCTGTCATACCCTTGCGGGTAAGAAAATCTTTTATCCACGGCGTTGTACAAGTATCCCGCAGCTCTCTGGGATCGCCCACGGCGGCGATCGTGCGGGTGGTTTTATCCAGCAGCACTGCGCGGTCGGCAATGGAATATATGCTGTCCAGCTCGTGACTTACGATCACTACGGTACAGTTGAGTTTGTCGCGCATTTCCAATATCAGTTTATCCAGCTCTGCCGAAGATACGGGGTCCAGTCCTGCGGAAGGTTCGTCAAAAAACAGCAGCGGCGGATCCATTGCCAGCGCCCGGGCGAGTCCGGCCCGTTTTTTCATACCGCCCGAGATCTCGTTGGGCAGAAAGCTGCTGAACTCCGCCAAGCCGACCAGCGCGAGCTTCTGCTGAACGCGCTCATTGATTTCTGCTTTGGATAGTTGAGTATGTTCTTCCAGCACCAGCGCCACATTTTCCGCCAGAGTCAGCGATCCCAGCAGCGCTCCGCCCTGATAGGTGACCCCGAACAGCCGCGCAATATCCCCCGGTTGGATCGGATCAACAGAACTGCTTTCCTGCCCGAAGATCTTTATTGAGCCATGCAGCGGCTGATATATGCCGATAATATTTTTCAGCAGAGTCGATTTGCCGCAGCCCGATGCCCCCATAACAGCAAATATTTCCCCCGGCTGAACAGTAAAATTCAAATTTTCCAACACCATTCTGCCATCGTAACCGATGGCAAGATCGCGGACTTCCAGCGCGCTGCAATTTTTCCGGATTTCCATTTCAATACCCCCAGAACGAATAGATGACCGTCAGCAGCGTATCCAGCACGATCAGAAAGAGTATTGCCCGCACCACCGCGCCGGTGGCAGCTCTGCCCACACCCTGAGAATCGGCCTGACTGCGGAAACCCTCGCGGCAGCCGACCAAAGCGATCATCGCCCCGAAAAAGATACTTTTTGCCACCCCCAGCACAAAAACCATCGGGTCGATAACATCTGCGATCCGCGACAGATAAGTTTCCGCCGGCAGCCCCAGAAAAAATTTAAATACCGCCAGCCCCCCCGCCAAGCCTGCAATATCGCCGAAAATCGTCAGTATCGGCATGGAAATAACCATTGCCAGCAATTTGGGTACCACCAGAAAACGCACCGGCGAAATCCCCATAGTGGTCAGCGCACTGAGTTCTTCTTCGGCTTTCATCGCTCCGATCTCGGCGGCAAAACTGCTGCCCGCCCGCCCTGTGGCGATCAATGCCACCATCAGCGGGCCGAACTCTTTAAGCATGGAAAAGCCCACCAGATCGGAAACAAATATTTCGGTACCGAATTTCTGCATCTGCACCGCCGCCTGAAATGCCACGGTTATACCCATCAGAAAACAGATCAGCAGCACGATCGGCAGCGCCATTGCCCCGCAGACATCCATATAGTAGAAAAAGTTTTTCCAGCGCAGCTTGCGGGGATTGCGCAGCAGCAGCCCCAGCGAGCAGACCACCTCGCCCCAAAACGTCAGCGTGTCGCGCCACGAAGCAACGCTTTCGCAGCTTTTACGACCAATGAAAATGAACAGGTTTTTCAACATTTCAAGCTCAAATCATCCTTGCATGATCTTATCAGACCGCCGATGGCAAAAAAAGTCCGCGTTTTTCCTTGCCGGACAAGAAAAAACGCAAGCATTCCCCCGTTATTCTGTCAAGGATCACGCTTGCGTTTTGCAATCTGTGCAACCGGTAACTCAGTTGCCGGCAGGTACTTTGCCCACCCAGAGCACCGCGCGGCGGTTCTGGCTCCAGGCCGATTCACCGCTGCCTGCAACTGCGGGCTGATCTTCGCCGTAGCTCACGGTGCGGATATTGGCAAGATCCACATTGCTGTCGCGCAGCTTGTTTTCCACAGCGATCGCACGGCGTTCGCCCAGCGCGCGGTTGTATTCATCGGTACCGCGTTCGTCGCAGTGACCTTCGACCACCAGCACCAGATTGGGATTGGCAAGCATAAAGGAGGCGGCTTCGGAGATCTTGGCAAGTTCGGACGCGTTGACCCGATCAGTATCGTAGCCGAAGTAAAGCACTTTGGGGAAACCTGCCACATCCATACGGCGCACCCCGGTACGTTCGTCAATGGCGCCGTCGCCGCCGCCCTGACCCCAGCCGGTCGGAGTTTCCATGTTGCCGTCGGTTACGCCCCACTTATTGCCGTTGCTGTTGAAGCCGCGGGGAGTGCCGGGCTCATCCCATGCCGGCGGAATCGTACCGCCTTTGCCGGGTTCATCGTCAGCACAACCGCTGAACAGGATCATTGCACCAAAAAGAATTACCGCACTGGACAGACGGGCCGCAAATTTCATAACTTCTATCTCCTGTATTGTAATTTATAATATAATTTTTATACACTTATGCGACAATATAACACAAGACCCGATTTTTACCAACTTTGCAACAGGATTTTCATTTAAAAAATCCAATTTTTTCTCTTTTGCGCGGCAACACTCACACTCTATCGGGCTGCGTGGAGCACTTTTATTCTGCTGCGGGCAGATCGTTCATCGCTTCGAGCATGATCTTTTCGACCCGCGCTGCCAGCGCTTTACGGTCTTCGCCCGGCTGAGCCTGAACTGTATCCAGCGCAATTACCTGTACGCGGGTCTGCTTGCGTCCGATAAATTTCCAGACATGAGGCAGCAGCGTCTGGTCGCCGTACCACGCCGGATTCCAGTTGTCGCTGTCGCGCAAATAGCGGGTGATGATCGGTTGGATCTTGAAATCGGTATCAATGACCGTGGCAAATGCCGTCGGTTTGAAGGGCAGCATACCGTGTTCGCCATCGGTAGTGGTGCCTTCGGGGTAGACCAGCAGCGAGATGCCGTCATCCAGCGTCCGATGAAATTCTTTCAGCGTTTCCCCCGATTTCTGACGGTTTTTGCGATCCACCCATACGGGACGGCTGATCCCCAGATAGATCCCCAGTATGGGCCACGAGCGTATATCTGCTTTGGGAGTGAAACGGATGGGAAAGAGTGATGCGTGCAGCAGCACATCCAGATAGCTCTGATGATTGGATACGATCAACGCGCCCTCTTCCACCGCGTGATCGCTGATAAATTCCACCTTGACCCCGAAGATCCAAATCAGACATTTTCCCCAGGCGCGTGTGCAGTATGCCACCCGTTTGATCCCGCTTCTGCCGCCCAGACTGCGGAAAAAAGAGTAGATGGCAAAGGGCCACATCCAGATCAGGAACAACGCAAGGCGCCATATTTTACGCAGCAGAGTCAATATTCTTTTCCTTCAGCAGAATTTTACAGAAAGTGGCGGGCGTACTTATGATCCATTTCGTCAAAGTTGAAAAGCACCAGAAAGTCGATGGCGCCGAACTCTTTATCCAGCACCGGTTCGTAACCGAATTTGGCGCCCAGACGCATATAACCCTTCAGCAGCGGCGGGATCCATTGGCGCAACTCGCCTTTGCGTTCGCCTTCGGTGTAGGCTTTTACTGCGGCTGCATCCACTTGGGGCAGTGCGTAATCTGCCTGCGGGACAACCTGCAACTCGCGGGTAAACACATCGCCGCGGCCGGCAAGAAACTCCCGCACCGCCAAAGCTATGACCGGGTCGTCGGTAGTAAGACTTACACATCCGAGCAGATACTGACATTGAGTCCGTTCGTGGACCGCCGCCATCCCTGCCCACAGCAGCGCTACAGCAGCGCCGTTGCGGTATTCAGGTTTGACGCAGGAGCGCCCCACTTCCACCGTCTGTTCGGCGATTGCCGCCAAGCCGTCAAGTTTGAATTCTTTTTCGGAATAAAATCCCAGATTTTTCACCGCCACCTTGCCCGGATGTACCCGGTAGGTGCCGATAACTTCGCCCGAGGCACGTTCCACGATTATCAGATGCAGGCAGTAGGGGTCGAACTCGTCGCTGTCAATAGAGCCAATCGCATCCTTACCCGCCAGATGCCCCTGTTCTGCCATAAAGACATCGTAGCGCAAGCGCATGGCGGCTTCGATTTCCGATTGATTTTCGGCAAACTTTACCAGAAAATTCTCTTTTTCCACCAGTATCGGCGGGTTCATGAGTTCTTTCAGCAATTCGTTATCTGTCACTTTACGATCTATCCTGCAAATAATCTGAATTTAAAATCCTGTCTTTCCCAATATTCCCTTTGCCGGCTGTTCAGGCGCAGCAGCGGTAATCGGTATAAGTTACTACACTATTAAAAAATATTCCAGTAAAAAACGTTTTTTTTCAGGTTTTTTTTCAGTAATTTCAGATTTTGATCTTATTTACCGATGCAAAACCGGGAAAATATCTCGTCGAGTATATCCGGTTCCACCGTTTCGCCGACGATTTTTCCTGCTTCGCGCAGCGCCATATGCAGATCCAGCGCCGCCAGTTCCCAATTGCTGACGCTGAGTGCAGCAGGCACATTTTCCAGCAGGTTTGCCGCCCGCTGCAGCAGCTCAAGATGACGGGCGTTGACCGCCTGCAAAGTATCCTCTGCACCCGATTCACCTGCCCAGACAATTTTTTCAAACCAATCCAGCAGCAAATCAAGATTTTCCCCCGTGCGGGCGGAGATAGTGAGCTGTTCAGTATGGGGTATGTCGGGCAAGATCCTGCCCGGAACCAGATCGCACTTGTTCCAGATGGCGATTACCGCACAGTTGGTGTTATCGCAGTTGTTCAGGAAATATTCCACCTCATCGGCAGGATCATCGGCGGAAGCATCCAACAGATAGAAGATGAGCTGCGACTGTTTGATGGCGTTTCTCGCCCGCTGGATCCCCAGCGTTTCGATTTCGTCGTCAGATTCGCGCAAACCCGCCGTATCGGTTATTTCCACAGGTATATTGCGCAGTACCGCCCGTTCAGCCAGAGTATCGCGGGTGGTGCCGGGTATGTTGCTGACAATGGCGCGGTCAACGCCCAGCAGCGCATTGAGCAAGCTGGATTTTCCTGCATTGGGCCGTCCTGCCAGCGTTATGCGCACGCCTTCGCGCAGCAGATTACCCGCATGAGCGGAAGCAATAAGTTTATTCAGCATCTCTCTGGCGCGGGCAAGTTTTTCCAGCAGCATTTCAGGCGGATCAAACTCCAGTTCCTCATCCGGAAAATCCAGCCGCGATTCGCAATCCGCCGCCAGCAGCAGCAGAATTTCTCTTATATCGTTTACCGACCGCGACAGATTCCCTTCCAGCTGCCGCAGCGCCAGATTGAAGGATGCCTCGCTGGAAGCACTTACCAGATCGCCCACCGCTTCGGCCTGCGCCAGATCCAGCTTGCCGTTGACAAAGGCGCGCATGGTAAATTCCCCCGGTTCGGCAGAACGCACATTTTCCTGCATAAGCACCTGATCGAGAGTCCGTCTGCCCGCGGCGGCGCCGCCGTGACATTGCAGCTCCACCACATCTTCGCCGGTGTAGCTGTGGGGGCAGGGCATATAAACCGCCAGCACGGGTTCGCCGGGGTCGCCCAGCAGACCGTAGAGCATCTTGCGGGCATTTTCCCGCCCGAGCTGCTGTTTGCCGCGCCACACTTTATTGGCAACTGCCAGCGCGTCGCTGCCGGATATGCGTACAATATTGATCGCTCCGCCGGGGGCGGTGGCAAGAGCGGCGATGGTATCGACTGTATTCATAAAAAACTTTCATTTTACGGAAAACTGTGTTTTAATATAGTACAAAAAAGCCAAGTTGCAAAGTTTTTATTTGGCAAAGAACAAATTGCGGAGCTATATTATAGAGTATTTATTGTATTTGAACTTTTTTAATATAAAGGATCAGGATCTTATGAGCGAGTACGATTTCAAGAGTATCGAAGCCAAGTGGCAGGCACGTTGGGAAAAGGAAAAACCTTTCAAGGCGCTGGATTTTTCGGAAAAACCCAAATATTACGCGCTGGATATGTTCCCCTATCCGTCGGGCGCGGGGCTGCACGTCGGCCATCCCGAAGGCTACACCGCCACTGATATCATCTGCCGCTACAAGCGCATGAAGAACTTCAACGTGCTGCATCCGATGGGCTGGGATGCCTTCGGGCTGCCTGCCGAACAGTACGCGGTGGAAACCGGTACCCACCCCGAAATCACTACCAAAAAGAACGTTGACCACTTCCGCGAACAGATCAAAGCGCTGGGCTTCAGCTACGACTGGGACCGCGAAATCAACACCACCGATAAAAATTATTACAAGTGGACCCAGTGGATCTTTATGCAGCTGCATAAAAAAGGTCTGGCTTATCTGGACGAAGTGGCAGTCAACTGGTGCCCCGCGCTGGGTACGGTGCTTGCCAACGAAGAAGTCATCAACGGCCGCAGCGAACGCGGCAATCACCCCGTTGAACGCCGCCCCATGAAGCAGTGGATGTTCAAGATCACCGAATATGCCGAACGGCTGCTGGAAGATCTGGACGATCTGGATTGGCCCGAAGGCATCAAAGAAATGCAGCGCAACTGGATCGGCAAATCCACGGGTGCGGAAGTGACTTTCAAAATCGCCGGTACCGACAAAACCGTAACCGTTTACACCACCCGCCCCGACACGCTCTTCGGTGCGACCTATATGGTGCTGGCTCCCGAACACGCGCTGGTTGACGCCATTACCAGCGCCGAATGCCGCGAATCGGTGGAAGCATACCGCAAAGCTGCTTCGCTCAAGAGCGATCTTGACCGTACCGAACTTGCCACCGAAAAGACGGGTGCCTTTACCGGTGCTTATGCGGTCAACCCGGTGAACGGAACTCAAATCCCCATCTGGATCGCCGACTATGTGCTGGCAAGCTACGGCACTGGAGCGATCATGGCAGTACCTGCCCACGATACCCGCGACTTTGAGTTTGCCACGGTATTCGGTCTGCCCATCAAGTGCATCATTCAGCCCGATGCTGCCGAAGCGGCGGCGGAAAATGCCGATGTGGATGCCATTCTCGCCGGTAAAGCCTGCTGGACGGGCGCAGGTGTGATGATGAATTCCGCCAATGCTGAAGGTCTTGACCTGAACGGTCTGCCGGTGGAAAAGAGCAAAAAAGCTGCCACCGACTGGCTGGCTGCCCGCGGCGAAGGCAAAGAATCTACCAAATACAAACTGCGCGACTGGCTCTTCAGCCGCCAGCGTTACTGGGGCGAACCTTTCCCGATCATTCACTACGAAGATGGCTCCATCGAACTGGTCGATGAATCCGAACTGCCCGTGGCTCTGCCCGAAATGGATGACTTCAAACCCTCCGGCACCGGCGAACCGCCGCTGGCCAAGGCTAAGGAATGGGTCGAATACACCAATCCGCGCGATGGCAGAAAAGGCCGCCGCGAAACCAACACCATGCCCCAGTGGGCGGGTTCCTGCTGGTATTATCTGCGCTATATCGACGCCTGCAACAACGATAAAGCCTGGGATCCTGCCAAAGAAAAGTATTGGATGCCCGTAGATCTTTACGTTGGCGGCGCTGAACACGCAGTTCTGCACTTGCTTTACGCGCGATTCTGGCACAAGGTGCTGTACGATCTGGGCTTTGTTTCCACCAAAGAGCCCTTCCAGAAGCTGATCAATCAGGGTATGATCCTGGGGATCTCCTACAAAGATACCCGCGGCGTACTGGTGCCGACCAACGAAGTTGAATTTACGCCCGAAGGTCCCGTGCGCAAGTCGGATGGCGAAAAACTCGTCGAGTTCCCCGCCAAGATGTCCAAGAGTCTGCGCAACGTGGTCAATCCCGACGATATCATTGCCAAATACGGCGCCGACAGTATGCGTTTGTACGAAATGTTCATGGGCGCGCTGGAAGCGGTCAAACCCTGGAACACCGCCGGGGTGGAAGGCGTTCACCGCTTCCTCAAACGGGTTTTCCGCGTGATAACCGAAACGCCCATTGCCGACATCCCCTGCAGCAAGGAACTGGAATTTGTTCTGCATTGCTCCATCAAAAAAGTCGGCAGCGATATTGAAACGTTCAACTTCAATACCGCCATCAGCCAGCTTATGGTGCTGACCAATGCCCTGAGCGAACTCAAAGAGCTGCCCCGCTGCGCGGCGGAAGCGCTGGTGCAGATGCTGGCGCCCTTCGCGCCCCACGTCGGCGAAGAACTCTGGGAATTCCTCGGTCACAGCGAAACCATCACCTATGTACCCTTCCCGGAATACGACGAAGCCAAGACCAAACTTGCCGAAGTCGATGTTCTGGTGCAGGTGCTGGGCAAACCCAAAGCTCACGTTATGATGCCTGCCGAAGCGGACAACGACACCATGACTGAACTGGCGATGAAAAACGCCGATGTTCAGGCGGCGATTGCAGGTAAAAATGTGGTCAAGATCATCTGCGTCAAGGGCAGATTGGTCAATCTGGTGGTCAAATAAGCTGGATAAAAACGGTCATGCTGGAATGGTTTTTCGGCGATTTCAGCGCGCTGCAAATTGCGGTATTGGCAATCGGCGCGCTGATAATCGGGATCAATAAAACTGCGATCCCCGCGCTGGGCGCACTGGTGGTGGTGATGTTCACCCAGTTTTTCCCGCCTCACATTGCATCGGCGGCGGTGCTGCCGCTGCTCTGCTGCGGGGATCTGCTGGCGGTGACCTGGTACCGCCGTCAAGCCAACTGGAACTTTGTGTTCAAACTGCTGCCGTGGGCGCTGGTAGGGTTGATGCTGGGTATGCTGGTGGTGCGCTGTATAGACAACACCAACGTGCTGGGCATAGTTATTGCCGGAATCATTCTCGGCGTACAGCTGCTCAGCTTGAGCCGCGGCGTAATGCAGAAGAAAATCGACTTGTGGCGGGGCAGTACCGCCATGGCGGCAGTATTCGGTATTCTGGCAGGCTTCACAACTCAGGTGGCAAACGCCGCAGGGCCGGTAATGGCGATCTATCTGGTGCTGATGAAGTTTTCCAAAGAGGAATATATCGGTTCGGCAGCGTGGTACTTTCTTATTCTGAACTGGCTTAAACTGCCGCTGTTTGCGTTGGATGGCAGATTGACCTGGGAGGTGCTGAAAATCGTTCCGGGAGTGTTGATCTTTCTGGTCATCGGTTCGGCGGCGGGAATCCTTTTCCTGCGCAATATCTCCCAGAAGAGCTTTACAACGATAGTTCAAATCCTGACCGCGTTGTGCGCTTTGCGGCTGCTGTGGTTGAATATTTGAGCCGGATGAAGCGCGTGATCCCGATATGATACGGGCGATAACTGATTGTACGCCGGGAGTGTTGCAAAACTCTGAATAGTTTTGCAACACTTTTTTTGTAGTAATTAAGCTCAAATATGTAACATATCCGGTTATTCTGCGTTATATTTTTGCATTTTCTCATAAATTTGCTTTGAGGGGCAGCT
>SUWJ01000010.1 GCA_015061545.1 Lentisphaerota bacterium
GGAACTTTTCCGCTCGGTTTGCCGGAATATATCCGGCAAACTGCCCTCTCATGCGTTCGCGGCGCTAACCGCGCTTTGCGGCGTTCCGCCGCATGAGCTGTTGGCGAGCTTCATTGTGTTGCAAAACTCTGAATGGTTTGGCAACAGCCCCTGTGATTTGAAATTGCTTCAGCAGTTGAATTCTTTTTGCATGAATTCCTTCAGCGCCTCCTGCCAATGGGGCATGGGCGGCAGCGCCGCCAAGCGCAGCATCATCTTGTCCAATCTGGAGTTTTTCGGACGTGGAGCAGGGCGCGGAAATTCATCGGTCGTACACGGCTCAATGGTTTGCGTTCTGCCTGCCAGACGGAAAATTTCTGCCGCAAAATCTGCCCAGGTGGCTTCGCCCTCGCAAGTCAGATGAAAAGTTCCGACCAGTTCCCGCTGGTTTAATATATTGCGCAGCGCCCGGGCTACTGCCAGCGTGCTGGTGGGATTGCCGATCTGGTCGGCCACCACTTTCAACACGGGGCGCGTGCCGTCGGCAAGATTCATCATAGCGTGAACAAAACTTGGCCCCCCCGCGCCGTAAAGCCACGAAATGCGGCATATAACATGATCGGGGCAAAGTGCGCGGATCGCTTCTTCGCCGGCAAATTTGCTTTTTCCGTAAATGGTACGCCCGCCCGTAGGACGGTCAAACTCGTTGTAAGGCTGGTCGGAATCACCTTCAAAGACATAATCTGTTGAGATGGCGATCAGCCGCACGCCGTTGCGCTGACAGGCACTTGCCACATTGGCGGTACCGAACGCATTGAGTTTATACGCCAGATCAATTTCCGATTCGCACTTATCCACCGCGGTCATGGCGGCACAATGGATCACCACATCGGGGCGCACTTTTTTCAGCAGCGCATCAAAGTTGGCTGCATCGGTAATATCCGTTTCGGGCAGATCGGTGGGGATGATTTCAAAGTCGGTCAATTCGGCGCAGAGCGTTCTGCCCAGCATACCTTTGCCGCCGGTAAGCATTACGATCATTGCAAATACTCCGGATTGTTCAGGTCAAATACTTCCGCCTCCGCCAGAAGCGGATTGCGGGTATCTTTTTCAGAAAGAATATATTCGCTCAGGTTGACCTTCCAGTCGATTCCCAGCGCGGGATCGTTGAACGCGATCCCCCTTTCGTGGGAAGGCATATAGAGATTGTCGCACTTATAAGCAAAAGTCACGCTTTCCGACAGCACCACAAAGCCGTGGGCAAATCCCCGCGGTACAAATAACTGACGCTTATTTTCGCCTGACAGTTCCACCGCAACGTGCTGCCCGAAGGTCGGGGAGTTTTTTCTGATATCCAGCGCCACATCCAGCACCGCACCTTCGATCACCCGCACCAATTTGGCTTGCGTGTAGGGCGCCGCCTGAAAATGCAGTCCGCGCAGCACGCCGAATCTGGATTTGGATTCATTATCCTGCACCCAGTTGCAGTCGATACCGATTTCGCGGTATTTGTTTAAATTCCATGACTCAAAAAAATAACCGCGGGCATCGCCGAAGATCTTCGGTTCGATTATTTTTACTTCCTGGATCGCTGTATTGATTATCTGCATGAATTATTTGCCTTCCGTAAGCCGCATAAGATATTGACCGTAATCGGTTTTAAGCATATTTTTGACCGAATCGCGCACTTCGGCGGCGGTCATCCATTGGTTTTCGTAAGCGATTTCCTGCAAACACGCCACTTGCAGCCCCTGACGGGATTCGATCGTATGAATAAAGTTGCCGGCTTCCAGCATACTTTCGTGGGTGCCGGTATCCAGCCACGCATAGCCGCGGCCGAGCGTTTCCACAAAAAGATCCCCCCGCCGGAGATAGGCGTTGTTGACCGAAGTTATTTCCAGTTCGCCCCGGGCGGAAGGTTTGATGCTTTCGGCAATTTTTACCACATCGTTATCATAAAAATAAAGACCTGTTACCGCGTAGTTGGACTTGGGGCAGGCGGGTTTTTCTTCAATGCTTATAGCGTTGCCGTTGGAGTCAAATTCGACCACGCCGAAGCGTTCAGGATCGCACACATAATAGCCGAACACCGTCGCTCCGCGGGGACGGGCGGCGGCAGAACGCACCAGCTTGGAGAGATGCGCCCCGTAGAAAATATTGTCGCCCAGCACCAGCGCGACCGAGTCGCTGCCGATAAAATCTTTGCCGATGATAAACGCCTGCGCCAAACCTTCCGGCTTGGGCTGCACCGCGTAAGAAAATTTCACGCCGAAGCTGGAACCGTCGCCCAGCAGCCGCTGAAACGATGCTTGATCTTCGGGGGTGGTGATAATCAATATCTCTCTGATCCCAGCCAGCATCAACACCGAAATCGGGTAATAGATCATCGGCTTATCATAAACCGCCAGCAGCTGTTTGGATACGCCCAATGTGATCGGATGCAGTCTGGTTCCCGCCCCGCCTGCCAGAACAATACCTTTCATATATTTTACTCCCCTGTTCCCAAACGTTCCATTTTATATTCACCGCTCAAAACTCTGGCGCACCAGTCGTCTTTGTGCTGCAGATACCACTCAACGGTTTTGCGGATGCCGCTTTCAAAACTTTCCTGCGGTTTCCAGTTCAACTCGCGGGCGATTTTGTCGGCATCAATGGCATAGCGCATATCGTGCCCCGGACGGTCTTGTACATAAACGATCTGTTCGGCATACGGTTTACCATCCTGCCGCGGACGCAGTTCGTCGAGCAGTTCGCAAATCTTGTTGACTACATCAATATTACGTTTTTCGTTGTGCCCGCCGATATTGTAAGTTTCGCCGGGGACACCTTGCGTTGCCACCAGATAAAGCGCCCGGGCGTGATCTTCCACATAGAGCCAGTCGCGTATTTGCAAGCCCTGACCGTAGACTGGCAGCTCCTTGCCGTCCAGCGCGTGCAGAATTACCAGCGGAATAAGTTTTTCCGGGAAATGATACGGTCCGTAATTATTGGAACAGTTGGTCACCAGCGTCGGCAGCTTGAAAGTGCGTTTCCACGCCCTGACCAGGTGATCGCTGGCGGCTTTGCTTGCCGAGTAGGGGCTGCTGGGCGCATAGGGCGTAGTTTCGCGGAAGAAATCTTCAGGACCTTCCAGATCGCCGTAAACTTCGTCGGTGGAAATATGGTGAAAGCGGAATTTTGCTTTATCTGCTTCAGAAAGCGAATTGAAGTATTTTCTTGCCGCTTCCAGCAGCGTATAAGTTCCGACAATATTGGTTTGGATAAATTCGCCCGGGCCGTCGATAGAGCGGTCAACGTGACTTTCCGCCGCCAGGTGCATGACGTGGGTGGGGGCAAAATCGGCAAATACCTTATCCAGCGCAGCTTTGTCGCAGATATCGACTTGTTCAAAGCGGAAACGGTCGGAATCTGCCACTTCCGCAAGTGATTCCAAATTCCCTGCATAGGTGAGCTTATCAATTACACATACCTGATCGGCGGTGTTGGCAATAATGTTGCGCACTACTGCCGAACCGATAAATCCGGCGCCGCCGGTAACGATGATCCTGTTGGCCATAACTTCCTCCTCGCTCTATACAATATAATTATTTGATAATATAATATTGGCAAATCAAAAAAACAAGTTTTTATTTCAGTTTTTTGCTCTGAACAGCTTACTATTTGTTATTTCAGGAGTTAAAACTGTTGAAAAACGGCGCTTGTGTGGTATATTAATTTATGCAGACCGTTTGCAGACCATATAATACATTCAGAATATTTTTATAAGGTATGAGCCGGACGGAAAAATTATCATCAACCGACAGGGAGCAGTATTGCAATGTCAACTTCAGCAGCAGTAACGATCATTATACCCAACTATAAAACTTTGGAGCTGACCAAACTTTGTTTGCGTTCGCTGCGCAAATATACCGATTGCAGCCGGATCAAAGTGCTGGTGGTGGATAACAACTCCAACGATGAATCGCTGGAATATTTGCGTCAACTTGAGTGGATAACGCTTCTGGAGCGCGATACCGATGGCGAAAGCGGGCCGCAAATGCACGCCAAAGCGCTGGATATGGCTATGGAGTATGTTGATACCGAGTATGTTATGATTATGCATACCGATACGATCGTTTTAAATAGCTCCTGGCTGGATTTTATGCTGGAAAAAATCCGCCGGAGCGACAACATTGCCGCCGTCGGCAGCTGGAAACTGGAACACGTTCCCGCGGTGAAAGCATTTTTCAAGCGTTGGGAAACTGCCATACGGCGGATGCTGGGGCGCAAGGTGCTGGATCGTGAACACTATTTCCGCAGTCATTGTGCGTTGTACAAAAGTGCCGCCGTGCGGGAGAGCCGCGGGTTTTACGATGGCAGGAGTGCCGGGATCAGTCTGTTCAACATTTTGCGCGAAAAAGGTTACGAGCTGCCCTTTATTGAATCTGAAGAGTTGTGCCGCTACATGGCGCACCTCAACCACGCCACTATGATCCTCAATCCCCGGACGGGCGACCGGAAGACCGCCAAAGCATCGGCGGGGCGCAAACTCCGCAGCAAGCTGCGCTCGATCAACCCGGAAAAAATCCTGAACGATGACTCGCTTGATAACTGAAAAAGTTTGCAGCGGCTGCGTTGTATTATTTTACCAAAGCTCATGCGGCGGTACGCCGCAAAGCGCGGCTAGCGCCGCGAACGCATGTGAAAGGAATCAGCAGGATGAATTCCTGCTGATCGAGCGGCTCTGCCGCGAAGTTGAACGGAGATGAGCGAAGCCACCCGGCGTCTGAGGGCGATTTTTGCGTTTTACGCAAAAATCGTGTAAGGGAGCGGCAGCGACCGCTCTAATGTAAAGTCGTTAAGTAACTCGCGCTGGACGTAGCTGCCCAATGAGCAGGGTGGTCCCGGAGGGGAATGCAATCTCCTCCGGGGGGGCGCATCGAATATGATGTTGCATGAATACAAAAGTCAGGTGCGCTGAATAAACGTTGGTTTTACGGTTTTATTTGTGCATAAATAATGACCAAGGGCTGTTGCAAAAGTTTTGCAGCAGCCCCGGTAAAAGTTTTTACGACATTTTAATGGTGATTATTTTTTGATTTTGCCATCGGTGCCGGTCAGAACCATCTTGGGGATGTTCTCCTGCTTGCGGCCCTTCCACGGGGTGGTGTTGTTCAAGCTGGTCATACATTCCTGTACAAAATCTTTGTCGGAATCCGAAATGTGTATATCCATGCCGAATTCCATACCGGCTTTGACTGCGCCTTTCACTCCCAGCACTTTCCACGGGATCCGCGCTTCGATAACGTAGCCGTCTTCGGTTATGGCGGACTCCACATCAATACCTTCCCATTGGAAATTGGGCGGAAACGCCATCAATGCATCGGCTTCCATATCGGCAAGGGGATCGCCTGATTCTTCCACCGAACCGGGGGTGAAGCCGATAATGCGCCAGTCTGCACCCTGCCGACCGGCAACGCCGTCTTTGAAATTGGGGGCAAAGTCCAGTTCAATGTGGTCAGATACAAAGATATCTTTGTCGCTTGCCACTTTGATCGCTTCGTCCACTACTTCCACCATAAAATAGAAATAGTTGGCATCGTAGCAGATCCTTACCGTGCCAGAGAGGTCTTCTTCGCCCTGATACTGCGCCAAACCCCAGGTTACATGAGATTTGTTCAGTTCGATAGCTCCGGGCAGGTTGTCCCACTCGCTGCAATCGCCGTCGATCACCGGCGGCGGATCGGGTTTTTGGGGACAGGCGATCACCGGGCGCGAAGGTTTTTTAGCCGGCGTTGCCGCCGTTCCGAGCGTCAGCAGCAGCGTTGCTGCCGATACAGCATAAAGAAATTGGCTGAATTTTTTCATTCGATCACCACCTGGGCGTTATCTATGACGATGGAACGGGGCAGCTTGGTGCTGAAGAGGTTTTTGAAAGCAATGCTGTTGCTGCCCGCCTTGACCAATTTGGTGATATCCAAACGGAAGTTGAACGGATTGCGGTCGCTCAGCGATACGGGGCTGTAGTGATTGTCTTCGCTGATGCTGAAACAGGCATTGCTGTAGTAGAGTACATAACCCGTGTTGCGGGCAAAGATCAGATCGCTGCCTGACGAGATGGTCGCTTTATTGACCGGTTTGACCAGTTCGGCGGCACGGCAGAACTGCTTGTTTACTTCCACCCGCACCCCGGCGGTGAATCCCGATATGGTGCTGAACTGGTCAATGCGCCCGCTAAAGTCCAGATAAACTTTTTTGCCAGCCACATCTGCAGGCAGTTCAACATTGATCGTTTCGGTCTTGCCGAAGGGGATGATCATACGTTTGACCAGAGTCAGCGGAATATTATTGTTCTTGACTGCGCTGTTGACATCCACATTTTCGGGATAAAGTTTGCTGCTTCTGACACCTTTGGAGTCAATGGCAACAACTTCGTAACTGCCGAAAGCGGGAACCTTGATCGTTTTGCTGAACGCATTGGCGGTGACTTTTTCGTCCAGGATCTTACCCGTCTGGCTGTGCAGAACGATAACTTGTTTGACATCGTCACCCTTGACATTTATTGCCAATTCCGCCGAACCGCCCTGCATGAGGACTTCGTCGAACCATTGTTCGCCTTCCTGATTGTAGTAGCAAAGATAGAAGGTTGCCGACTTTATATCGTGGGGAACGGTGTTGACGATTTCAAACTCGTTCCAGTCGTAATCTTCTCTCGGCAGTTCAGGAGCGCGCAAATACAGGGCTTTAGCACCGTCGGAAAATGTTGCCTGCCAGGCAATGCTGCCGGGGCGTTTTTCAATGTCGCAGCCTGAATTTTTAGCTTTGACCTTGATATAGTAAAGATCGTTGGCTTTCAGCGGCACGTCAATCGGGCGGATGCTCTGTGATACCCCGGGGCGCTGGGCGGGATCGCCGGAGAATTTTATACTTGTACCATCGGTTTTATCCAGTTCTGAGGTTCCGCCGAAGGCCCGCCACGGAGCGAGTTTGCCATCTTCAAAATCTGCGTTTTTGATCAGATTGGCGGTCGGCATGGCGGGGGTACTGTTTACGGAAATATCGGTCGCGGCCATGGCAGAAGCAGCCAGCAGCAAAGCGCCGGATGCAGCAAAAGTTTTCAACATATTTTTACCTCGTTATGTTAAAGATTATTTTTTTACGATTGCGCAGGATTCGTGTTCCGATAATTCGACCTTGTAATAGGTCTTGTTGTCTTTGATAACTTTTTCGGCGGGGCGCTTGACTTCATAGCCGTTGGCATCGTAGAAATGCAGTTCGGCTTCTTCATTGCCGCCGAAGCTGTAGTAGCCGGAACGGTTGGTCAGGATCCGTTCTTTGCCGATAATGTAACCTTCGTGCAGTTCCACCGGCGTGATCGGGTACATATGCTGGGCGAGGGTGGGATGAGTGAACGGTTCAACCTGCTGATGATAGTAGAAATACAAGCTGCCGTAATCCAGATAACGCACCATATTGCGATAGCAGTCAATTTCGTTGCGTTCGGTCAGGTGGTCGCCCAGCCCGATGGGGGTGGAGAGGTGGCTGTGATTGAGATTGCTGGCGCTGCCGGTTTCCATAAAAGCCAGAAATTTGTTTTTGATAAACAAATCGGTCATGGTTTTGGTGTAACCGCCGCCGCCGTTGGCGATCAGGAATATATTTTTATCGGCCATCTTTTCGACCATGCGCTTGCGCCACGGCAGAGAAATAAGTGCCACCGAAGTCTTTTTCTGGGTGATCTTGTGGGTTTTGGGGTGAATGTCGCCTGAAACACCGTCCCAGGGTTCGGCAAAGTGGTAGTTGCTGGCGCTGTGGGGAAATTCATCCCAGAAGATGCCGTCCAAGCCGAATTCATTGATCAGGCGTTCGATTCTTGCTTCGTGAAGTTTGCTCCATTCGTTGCCTTCGATGGGAATGAAGAGCGGCAGCGCCGGGTTGCGGTAGTCGGATTGTTCGCCGTTGGGCTTGATGTTGCGGGCGTCGTCAAAATTGCCGTTGATATGACCTTTGATATCAATATAGCAATGGAAGTAATGCAGGAGCTTGCTGTCGGGCTTGGCCTCGCGGAGTTTTTTGTAGAATGCCTTGTGGATTTCCGGTTTGGCAGTTTTCATCCATGCCGAACCGTGAGTGAGTTCGCCCAGCTGTTTGACGGAGCCGTCACAGAGGAAGCCGGCGGATTTATTGTTGATCCATTTACGGAGATCTTCCACGCTGTCATCTTTGCCCATGCGGTCAATGCCGGGGGTAAAGGTGACCACGCCTTTGGGGTAGGCCGAGAGAAATGCAAAACCGCGGGGAATTTCGTAGTTCACACCCAGAAAACGGCGCATGGCATTGACCTGACTGTAGTAGTCGGTTTTGGCGGAGGGGAAGATGGCAAAGCTCATTTCCTGAGTGACTCCGGGGCGGATGATCAAATTGTCATCGCCGATGCCGTAAAGATTTTTGGCGGAAAAAGCGCGGAAGTGAACGCGGAAAACGTCGTTAAGCGCCAGCAGCCCGACCGAACCGCCCGATTTGGGCATGACGATCGCGGTACTGTTGATTCCGCTGTTGCCGTTGCCGCGGCGGGAAAAGATGCGGTAGCCGCAAAGGCGGTACTCAACGGGTTTTTCTTTGTAGACCATATACTGCCGATACATAAATGGCAGATCTTCTTTGCCGACATTGGTGATTTTGTCGGTCACCACCACAGCTTCGTCTTTGACTTCAATGCTGCGTTTGAGGGTGAAATTCGCTCCTTTGGCTTCCAGAGTGTTGCCTTTTACGGTAACAAAGCTGAATCCTTCCGCTTTGTCGGCGGTGAACTTTGCCCACCCCGGCTGCAGCGAGAAATCCGCATTGACCGTATAGGTGAGATTTTTAAGTTTAACTTCCACCGCGCCGCCTGCGGTCAGCTTGGCGTTTATCGGCAGCTTTTCCACTTTTTCGGGCGCCACATAGGGCAAATCAGCTGCCTGAGCAGCAACAGCTGCCGCCGCAGTCAGCAGCAGCAACGAACTTTTACTGAAAATTTTCATTTTCTTATCCTTAATTTTATTGGTTCAATAAAAAACAACTTCTGTCCGATATCGCACAGAAAGTTGTTTTTCAGTTTTACAAGCTGATCTTTTGTGCTGTCGGAAGTTGTCTGCGGTATAACTTAGCTGCACAGGCGTTGCTTACACCGCAGGATCATTTCCAACAGACTTCCCCGCCCCCCACGGAAACTTATCTGTTTACTGGGCATCAAGGAACGGGATAGCGGTTCGCCAGCTGTTGCCCGCGGTGGTCGCTGTGGGTTTGGGAATGCTGACCACATCGCCGCCGAAGGCAAGGATGTTCAGCGAGTTGGGGTGATTCGGCGCACCGCTGTTGACGTCAAGATGCCACGGCAGACCAAAGTCAAAGAAAATCGCATTGCCGGGGTCGCAGTTATTCTGGTTGCGGGCGCGGGTTTGGGTGTCGTTGGCAGTATAGCCGTATTTGGTAACTTGGTCAGGGGCGATCCAGACCCCGAAATAGCTCGATAAACCCGGTTTGTATGTGCCTTGGGTGTGGTTGGCGTTTACCGTATCGGAGGGGCATTGCCAGTACATTTCAATATATTTGGCATTGCTTTCGGTGCTGTTGACTCTGCCGATGGAGAGGTAAGGACCGAAGTCTTCGGAGTCCAGAGTACTGACCGCTTGCGTGGAAACAATATTACCCATGGTTGTAATATTGGATTTCTGATTGTCAGGAACTGCACGCCAGCCTTTGTTATCGTCGCAATACATCAACCCTGCAATACCGATCTGCTTGAGTTTGCTTATGCAGTTGCTGACTCTCGCCCGTTCGCGGGCGGCGGAAAGAGCGGGCAGCAGCATTGCCGCAAGAATGGCAATAATGGCAATCACAACCAACAGCTCGATCAAGGTAAAACGTTTTTTCATAATAGGTATATATCCCCGTTTCCTGCCAAGGCAACAACTTGACAAACATTTGTTATATTCGATTTATCTCTTTTTCAGCCAAATTGTTAAGTCCGGTTTAATGCCGGGCAGCCTGTTGCCTGCTGCGCTACTCAACTTATTGTTGTATTAAGTATACATAAAAAAATTGCCATTGTCAAGTCAATTTTGTATAAAAATAACAATAATTATGAAAAAAATATGATTTTTTCATATATTCAGGGGTAAATTGCCAGTCCGGCGGCAATATAACGGTATTGGGCAGGGGCGGGTGGAGTTCTGAAAAGGAAAAAGGCACTCATCTTTCCCATACAGGTAAAAAAGATAAGTGCCTTTGTATTATAAGTAAATTATCGGCAGATCAGAATTCGATCTGGAATGCCTGTTTGGCTTTGACCACTTCCTGAATCCGTTCGATCAGCAGATCGGGCGCTGCCACGTTGGTGGTAAATACCGCCAGAGAGTTGCCGCTCTTGAGGCATTGGGGCGCGCGCAGATCAATAATGTTGATATTCTTTTCGCCCAGCATACTGGCGATTTTGCCGATCACACCGGGTTCGTCGGCGTATTCCACAAACAGCACTGCACCCGCAGGTTCCAGATAGAGTTTGTCGAAGTTGTTGATGCGGGAGATCATCATATTGCTTTCGGTGATCGTACCGCGCACGCTGACGCTCTTGAGTTCGCTGCCGCCTGCCACCAGATCGATGGTCATGGATTCGCCGTAATGTTTGTTGTCATCCACCGGGCGGTTGACCAGCTGAACGCCGCGGCCTTCCAACAATTTTTCCGCCGCCGCAGGTGCGGGCAGATCTTCGCAGGAGCTGCTGCAAATCGCCGCCGCGATGGGGGCAGTCATATATTTGGCGTAATCTTTGAGCTTGCCGTAGAAGCTCGTTTCAATACGGGCAGGCTGTTCGCCGGAAAGATACTTGTGCGCCACCAGAGTCAGCGCATACGCCAGCTTCTGGTATTGGGGATCCAGCCCGTCGGGCAGCTCTTTGTTGACGACCCAGGTGGTGATGCCCTGTTCAAAGTAGGCAATGGTCTGTTCGGCAGCCCGTCGGGCAGCCACAAAGTTGGCTTCGTGAGTGTTGGCGCCAATGTGGGGCAGCATAAGATCGGCAACATCGGCAATGGATTTTTCCCCGGCTTCATCTTTGGGGTAAACATCGTTGCAGTAGATGATCTTCTTGGCAGCTTTGGCAGCGCGCAGATCAGCTTCGTTGATGATACCGGCGCGGGCGCAGTTGATAAGCATGGCGCCGTCGCGCATAAGGTCGAACAAACGGCCGTTGATCATGCCGCGGGTTTCATCATTTTCAGGTATATGCAGCGAAATGTAATCCGACTCGGCAAAGATGCGGTCTATGGTGGTCAGTTCCACGCCCAGCTCTTTGGCGCGTTCCGCCGTCAGCATGGGGTCGAAGCCCAGCACTTTGACTTCAAAACCGCTCAGACGCTTGACCAGCAGCTGACCGATGTGTCCCAGACCCAGAATACCGACGGTCTTGCCGGTGACTTCCCGACCCATAAACTTTTTCTTTTCCCACAAACCCGCGCGGGTGGAGATATCTGCAGCCACCACGTGACGGCTGGCTGCCAGCATCATGGCCACCACTTCTTCGGCAACGCCGTTGCTGTTGGCACCGGGGGTGTTCATAACATCGACGTGCTTTTTGCGGGCGTATTTGGTGTCGATAGTGTTGAAGCCGGCACCGGCGCGCACCACCAGCTTGAGCTGGGGCAGGGCATCAATTTCAACGGGGGTGATCTTTTCGCTGCGGACGATCAACACTTCGGCATCGCTGTTGGCGGCGATCAAATCAGCCAGCGGCGTATCCGCATCCTGAACGACGTTATAATTCTTGCTGCGCAGCAGCTCAGCTGCCACTTTGTCCAACTTGGTAGGAATCAATACTTTTTTCATGATTTTTCTTCATCCTGTGGTTATAAAACAATTTATTCTTTTAAAATACCACAATATTGCTGATTTTCAAGACCCGATCAAAAAAATCTCATGTTTTTAGCTTACAGCGCCTTCTTCATCAGGTAATCATCCATAAAAAATCCGCTGCCGATCGGATTGCAGACGGAATCGTAAATTGTAAATCCATTGCGCTGATAGGCTTTTATGGCGCGGCTGTTCTGCTTGTTCACTGCCAGCACTACAGAAGTGAACCCCAGTTGGCGGCATTGCTCCTGCGCGTGATCGAGCATCTGCTGACCGATGCCCTGCGAGTGGAATTTGTGCAGCAGGTAAACCTTGTGCAGTTTGGCAACTCTCCGGTCGCTGCCGTAAGCGGAATAGACGATATAACCGGCGGGGGCATGGTCGGCTCTTACCAGCTCAAAATGCACACCTTCCGCCAGTTCTTTGTTCATGACTTGCGGCGCGTACATCATTTCCATCATATATTCGATTTGTTCGGGGGAAAGAATTTCCTTGAAAGTGCGGGGCCAGACTTCGGCGGCAACATCGCGGATCGCCTGCAGGCTGGCTTCGGTGGTGAGTTCTTCAAAGGTTATCAGCATGACTTTGTAACTCCTGCCTGTTATTGTGTTGGATTTAATTGGGATAATGTAGCACAAAAATTTGCAAATTCAACGGAGTTGTGTTATATTCCGTCACAGAATTGTCCGAGAGTAAAGTAGAGAGTTGTTTTATGGCAGAAAATCGCGTGGCGGTCATCGCTATTATTGTGGAAAATATGGAATCCGCTTCCGCTGTCAATGCCATATTGCACGAATACAGCTTGTATATCGTAGGGCGCATGGGGCTGCCTTATCGGGAGCGCAGCATAAGTATTATCAATATTGTGCTGGATGCGCCGATGGATAAGATCAATGCTGTA
Source organism: Lentisphaerota bacterium (assembly GCA_015061545.1). Classification (GTDB taxonomy): domain Bacteria; phylum Verrucomicrobiota; class Lentisphaeria; order Victivallales; family Victivallaceae; genus SIG78. The sequence goes on from SUWJ01000010.1 coordinate 12,749, forward strand.
GCCGGGCAACTGGGCAGATTGCCGGGGGTAACTGCCAAAGCGGTCTGTTCCACTCTCGGGTGATTGCTGAAAATAACAGAGTTTATATCCTGACGCCGAAAACCGCGCAAGCGCTTTGAGGCCGAAGCATACGAGCCGGAAAGAAGATTTTTGTATTCGTAAACCGTACTGGTTCTGCTGTCAGGATCGTTACGGTTTTTTTTGTGCCTCAGAAATAATGGTAAAGTAAAATGGATTGCAGAAGTTTGATCGGAAAACTGGAAGCTCAGCGGAGTTTGACCCGCGCAGAGTGGAGCTTTTTGTGGAGCAGTTATGCTGCTGCCGACCGGATTTACGCCGCAGAACGGGCGCATCGGATCAGCTGCAATATATTCGGTAAAAAGATCTATATCCGCGGAATCGTGGAATTTTCCAACTGCTGTAAAAATGATTGTTTTTACTGCGGGATCCGCAAATCCAACCGGTTGGTGGCGCGTTACAATTTAAGTGACGAAGTCATCGTTGAATGCTGCCGTTCCGGCTGGGAGAATAATATACGCACCTTTGTTCTTCAGAGCGGCGAAGTCGGTTCAAAGGCTGTCGAACACATATGTCAGCTGGTGCAGAAGCTCAAAAAAACGTTTCCGGGGTGCGCGGTGACTCTTTCGATTGGTGAATTGAGTTCATCTGAATATTCCGCGTTGCGGCAGGCCGGGGCGGATCGCTACCTTTTGCGTCACGAAAGTGCCGACGAAAAGCATTACAGCAAGCTGCATCCGGCATATATGAAGTTGAAAAACCGTCTGGAATGTCTGGAAAATCTGCACCGGATCGGTTTTCAGACCGGTTGCGGCGTTATGCTGGGCAGTCCATTTCAGAATGCCGATACATTGGCAGAGGATATGGTTTTTATGCAGAATTTCAAGCCCGAAATGATTGGAGTAGGACCGTTTATTCCGCATAAAGATACGCCTTTCAAGGATCATCCGGCAGGAACGCTTGAGGATACACTCTTTATGATAAGTCTGTGCCGGATCATGCATCCGGAAGTGCTGCTGCCTGCCACTACGGCGCTGGGCACATTGCAGCAGGACGGCCGTTTGCTGGGGGTGTTGGCGGGGGCGAATGTTATCATGCCCAATCTGACTCCGCAGTCGGTGCAGGAAAATTATAACTTGTACAACAACAAACTCCATACGGACTCGGCTGTAAGCGTTGCTATTGCGCAATTGCAAAGTTCATTGGCTTCGATCGGTTATTCGATAGCTGTCGGGCGTGGGGATTTCGGAGAATAAATCATGTTGAAACTGGCATTTTATGGTAAAGGCGGCATCGGCAAATCCACTACGGTAAGCAATGTGGCGCTGGCGCTGGCGGAAAAGAATCTTAAAGTAATGCAGATCGGCTGCGACCCCAAGGCGGATTCCACTTCGGCGCTTCTGGGTGGAAGAAAAATCCCAAGCGTGCTGGAGCTGATCCGCCGTTACAACGATGATTTTCCGTGGCAGGATATGATAGCTATCGGCGAAAACGGCATCGTTTGTGTGGAAGCCGGCGGACCGGTTCCCGGAATGGGCTGCGCCGGGCGGGGGATCATCAATGTACTGGAAAAGCTGCAGAGCAAAGATGTCTACAACCAACTGAATATTGATGTGGTACTGTACGATGTTTTGGGCGACGTGGTCTGCGGCGGTTTTGCCATGCCCATGCGCAACGGCTATGCAGATAAAGTTTTTATAGTTACATCGGGCGAAAATATGTCCATTTACGCAGCTGCGAATATTGCACTGGCGCTGAAGAATTTTCAGAGCCGCAATTACGCCGCATTAGGCGGATTTATTCTCAACTCCAGAGATGTTAAAGATGAATTGCAGAAAGTGCAGGCGCTGGCAGATGATTTTGATTCATCCGTAATCGGAGTGCTGCCGCGCAGTCAGACGGTGCTGGATGCCGAAGAAGCAAAACGGGCGGTTTTAAGCGTATATCCCGACAGCGCAATGGCGCAATGCTACCGCACGCTGGCGGAGAGTATATTGAATACCTGAGTTTAACTATGTTAAAGAAGATTAACAACTTTGATAAAGCCGATGCTCACGCGCTGAAGATCAGCCAGATTGAGCAGACGCAAATATTTACTCCTGAACTGGAGTTCAACGCGCCTGCGCGGGGGCTGTGGAACATTGTGCATACTTGTATGCTCATACCACAGCTGCATCAGATCTTTGTTTGCGCTCAGGGCTGTTTGCGGGGGGTGATCCTGACGGCGGCGGAAATGAAGGCTATGAACCGTATGAGTTTTGTTGCCATTCAGGAAAACGATCTCTTTGACGGCTCGCTGGAAGAAAATGCCATTGAAGGCGTAACGGCGATTCTGGATAAAATGGATGCTAAACCCCGTGCCGTGGCGGTATTTTTCAGCTGCGTACAGCTGTTTGCCGGGTGCGATCTTGCTGCGGTATTATCGGAGTTGCGATGCCGTTTCCCCAAGATCGATTTTATAGAGTGCCTTATGCACCCGACCATGCGAAAGGCAGGGCTGACTCCGGATGCTTTTATGCGCAAGCAACTCTATGCACCGCTGCGGGAGTGCAAGGTTCGGCCGCGTTCGGCGGCGATCATCGGCAATGATTTTGCGCTGGCAGAGAGCAGCGAGTTGTTCAGGATACTGGCGGCAAACGGTTTCAGTTGGAGCGATATAACGTTGTGCCGTAATTACGATGAATACCTGGATCTGGCATCCTGCGAATATTTTATTTCAACTCAACTCAACGCCAAGGCCGGTTGTGAAGCACTCAGTCGCCGACTGGGGCGCAAGATGCTTTATTTAAAGCAGAGTTACAACTTTGACGAAATACTTGCCAATTACCGTATGATGGCGGAAGTCATGCACCTTGAAACAATCGATCTGACAGTTGACCGGACTGAAACGGAGCAAGTTTTGCGGCAGACCGCCGAATGGCTGGACAATATGCCCATTGCCATAGATTATACTGCAACCTTGCGCAATCTGTCGCTGGCAAGGCTGCTGCTGGATGCAGGATTCAATGTGCAGCGGGTCTATACAGATGTTATCACCGCCGAAGAGATTGCCGATCGGGATTACCTTAAAGTGCATTACCCGGATTTGATGATCTATCCCACGCTGCACCCGGCAATGCGGTTTTCGGTCAGAAAGCCCGGTTCAGGCGATGAATTTCTCTGCATCGGGCAGAAGGCGGCGTGTTATACCGGGTCGCGCCATCTGGTCAATATGGTTTCCGGCGGCAGGTGGTACGGTTTTGACGGTATCCGGCAGCTTTGCTGTGCTATGCGTCGGGCTATGGTAGAAATTGTTGACACGGAAGAAGTTATTCAAATCAAGGGTTGGGAGTGCGAAAGCTGCATATGAAAAAGATCGTTTACAGCCAAGGTATATCCTGTTACGCTTCGGATACTGCGGGCGTATGTTCAGCGCTGTTTGAGCTGGGCGGCATGACCGTTGTTCACGATGCTTCGGGCTGCAACTCCACCTACGCAACCTTTGACGAGCCGCGCTGGTACAACTCGGAGAGCATGACTTATATATCGGCATTGACCGAAAATGATATGGTTTGCGGCAATGATGAAAAGCTGATCGCTGATATTGTCCGCGCCGCAGAAGAATTAAAGCCTGCATTTATTATGCTGACCTGTTCGGTGATACCGCTGATGACTGGCTGCGATCTGGACGCTATTGCCCGCGAGGTGGAAAATCGCAGCGGTATAACTTCATTTGCTGTATCGCTGGGCGGATTGAAAAATTATACGCAAGGCATGAACAAAGCATTCTGCCGTCTGGCGGAACGTTTTCTGAAAGCACCGGACAAGGTAAGTAAAATACCGCGGGGAGTGAATATTTTAGGCGCCACCCCGCTGGATCTGCCGCTGAACGGGAGTTTAGAGGCAATAAAAGAGTTTCTTAAACGGAATAACTTTGTGCTGCAAAGCTGCTGGGCGATGGATTCAACGCTGGAGGAGTTGAGCAATTCAGCTGCTGCGGAGGTAAATTGGGTTATATCTTCAGGCGCGTTGGCTTTGGCTGAATATATGTTTGAAAAGTACCATATACCTTTTGTCTGCGGCGTACCGCTGGGCAGGGCGGCAGCTGAAGCACTCCGCGTTGACTTGGAAAGAGCGATTGCAGAAAAGTGCAATATTTACAGTTGCGCACGGCGTTGCGCGGCGGCAGAAAAGGAAAAAACGGCAGCGTTTATTATCGGCGAAAGCGTTTTTGCCGGATCTTTAGCTTATACATTGCAACAGGAGTGCCGCTGGAATTGCCGGGTCATCGACCCGCTGGCATCGGATCAGGTTCTGCTGGGCGCGGATGATCTGCAATGCAGTACCGAATCTGAAATCGAAACGGCAATTGCTGATAGTGATGTGGTGGCTGCCGATAATATGTACGAAGTTATCGTGCCGGAAGGTGCTTTGATGCTGAAGATACCTCATACGGCTTTTTCAGGGCGCTGTTACCGCAAGCAGCAGTTGAATTTGATAGACAGAAAAATTGATTGGGAGAATTTATTATGCAGAAAATAGCAATATACGGCAAGGGCGGCATCGGTAAATCCACCGTCACCAGCAACCTGGCGGCGGCAATGGCGCAGCTGGGCAAGCGGGTCATCCAGATCGGCTGCGACCCCAAGGCGGATTCCACGGTGAATCTGCTGAAAGGGCAAACGCTGACACCCGTGATGAATTTTATCCGCGAACACGATCGGGAGCCGGAGCGCATCGAAGATATATCCCGAGTTGGTTTCGGCAATATATTGTGTATCGAAACCGGCGGCCCCACTCCCGGACTGGGTTGTGCGGGACGGGGGATCATCACCACCTTTGCGCTGCTGGATGAAATGGAGCTGTTTGAGAATTTTCAGCCCGATGTAGTGTTGTACGACGTTTTGGGCGATGTGGTCTGCGGCGGTTTTGCCGCACCGATCCGCGAAGGCTATGCCGATAAGATATTGATTGTCACTTCGGGCGAAAAGATGGCGCTTTATGCCGCCAACAACATCAACAGCGCAGTCAACAACTTTGCCGACCGCAATTATGCCAAGGTGCGGGGCGTGGTGATGAATCGGCGCAATGTGGAGCGCGAAGAAGAAAAAGTACGCAGCTTTGCTGAAAGCAATCAGCTGGAAATCGTGGCAGATATTCCCCGCAGCGATGATATTATCCGCTGGGAAGATCAGGGTAAAACGGTTATTGAAGGCGATATAAACTGCGAGGCTTCGCAACGTTTTACCGCGCTGGCAAAACTGCTTTTAAGCGAAGATAACGGAGCGTGAAGCACTATGAACAACGCTTACAGTATAAGTGCATCGGAGCTTTATCAGCTGGGCAGGGAAAATATACCAGCTGAATTGCAGTCATCGAAAAATCTGATTTACAGCAGTCCAGCTACGCTGGCATTCAATTCACCGGGGGCGCAGGGCTTCGGGGTCAAGCGGGCAGGGCTGGCGGTGCCTGAATCGGTGATGCTGCTGGTGTCGCCGGGGTGCTGCGGCAGAAATACCGCCGCCTTGGGGCGGGATCGCAAATATGCCGATCGTTTTTACTATCTTTTGCAGGACGATAACGATATAATTACGGGACGGCATTTGAACCGTATTCCTGAAGCAGTCAAAGAGATTTGCGATTCCCGCGAACAACGCCCCAGCGCCGTGATGCTTTGTATAACTTGCGTGGATGCGCTGCTGGGAACCGATATGGAACGGGTCTGCCGCCGCTGTTCGGAAGCAGCCCAAGTGCCGGTGGTGCCCTGTTATATGTATGCACTTACCCGCGAAGGACGGCTGCCGCCGATGGCATCGGTGCGCCGTTCGGTGTACAGTTTGCTGGAAAAAATGCCGCGCAAGAGCAACGCTGTAAATATTATGGGATATTTTTCGCCCTTGTGCGATGATTGCGAATTGTATTCTCTGCTGCAGCAAACAGGCGTGAAACATATCCGTGAAATATCGCGTATGGAATCTTTTGCCGAGTATAAACTTATGGCGGAAGCCAACTTCAATCTGGTGCTGGACAGCGAAGCGCGTTACGCAGCGCAGGATTTGAGCGATCGTCTGGGAATACCTTATATTGAATTGGCTAATCTGCACAATATTGATAAGATCCGCAATCAATATGCTGCGCTGGGACGGGCGATCGGCTGCAATTTTGATGATGAAAAGTTTTATAATGCCGCCGCTGAACAGATAAGAAGTTTTACCGAACGGTTCAAACAGGTGAACTTTGCCGTGGGCGAGTGGCTGAATGCGGACAGTTTTGAACTGGCGCTGGCGCTGTTGGAAATGGGTTTGAAGGTAGTCGAAATATACGGCACCATCGGCGAAAGAAATTTTGTCTATCTTAAAAAAATAGCTGCCCTTTCGCCGGATACGCGCATTTACTCCAACCTGTCGCCTTCCATGCTCAATTATTCGGCGGAAAAGAGCAACGTTCAGGCGGTTATCGGACAGGATGCCATGTATTATCATCCCGCTAAAGCGGGAATAAAGTGGAACGGCGAACGGCGGCAGTTCGGTTATCAGGCGGTCAACGATCTTTTGACGCAGCTTACGGAGGTGTTGAAATGAAAAGTCTGTTGAAATATCTTTCGCCTTTTGCTCCGGATATGGCAGGGGCGGTTTCGGTTTTATTCGAGCTGGAAGGTCTGATCGCCATCTGCGATGCAGGCGGCTGCACGGGGAATATTTGCGGGTTTGATGAACCGCGCTGGTTTACCCGCAAAAGCGCCCTGTTCAGCGCCGGTTTGCGCGATATGGATGCAATCATGGGCCGCGACCGTCAGCTGGCAGATAAATTGATTGCGGCAGCCAACAACGGTAAATTCAACTTTATGGCAATGATCGGTTCGCCGGTCCCCGCCGTTATCGGTACGGATTTTGCGGCGCTGAAACGTATGTGCAGTCAAAGGCTGGATATGGATATTCTGGCGGTGGAGTGCAGCGGTACACTCTATTACGAAAGCGGGGCATCCGCTGCATATTGCGAACTTTTCCGTCAGGCGGCAAAAGAAAAACTGCCGGTCAAAGCCGATACCATCGGCGTGCTGGGAGCTACTGTACTTGACTGCAGCAGTATCAACGTCGGCAAACTTATTGCCGATAAACTTGAAGGTGATGTGCAAATTTACGGTATGAGCAGCGATTTTCAGGCAATCAGACGCGCTTCGGAAGTGGCAAAAAATATTGTGATCGCTCCGTCGGGGATGAAGTGTGCCAAATATCTGGAGCGCAAGTTCGGTACCCCCTGGGAGATCGCCGATCTTTCGCTGCCCGAAACCACCGTACAGGCTGCGCTGGCGGCAGGCGGCAGAAAGTGTTTGATCGTGCATCAGGCGTTTGCCGCAGCCGGGTTGAAAAAACAACTGCTGGCTTCCGACGATAAAATGGATATATTCTGCGGGAGCTTTTTCAATAAATGCAGCAATATAAGCGATTTTAAATTTGAAAGCGAAAGCGATTTTTACGATTGCATCGAGCAGGGCAACTTTGATCTGGTGATCGCCGATTCAGCTTTGCAGCGGGTAGTGCAGAAAATATATCGGGGCAAATGGGTCGATTTTATGCATTTTGCCGTTTCCGGCCGTTTGCAGGAGGAGTTGTATCAAGCAGTATGACCGGCAGGATTTACAATATTTACGGTGTGGTGCAAGGAGTGGGATTCCGCCCCTTTGTCCACCGTATTGCCAGCAAGTATAATATCTGCGGCAAGGTGATAAATAAAGGTTCTTATGTGGAGGTAATTGCTCAGGGCACTCCTCAGCAGCTGGCAGGATTCCGCCGCGCGCTGCAGGTCGATGCCCCCGAACGGTCGGCAATCGAACGGATCGAAGAGCTGCCGTATGAGGGAGAGGATTTTCAGAACTTTTCCATCGAAGAGAGTCAGCACGATCGGGGCGTGATCTACATTCCGCCTGATATTGCCACCTGCCGCGAGTGCCGCAGCGAGCTTTATGATCCTGCCGACCGCCGTTATCTGCACAGTTTTATCAACTGCACCGCTTGCGGACCGCGTTTGACGATTCTGGAGTCATTGCCTTACGACCGCGAACGGACCAGTATGAAGAAATTTCCCATGTGCAGCGAATGCAGCAGCGAATACAATAATATTACCAGCCGCCGTTACGATGCCCAGCCCGTTTGCTGCAACGATTGCGGTCCGCAGGTATATATACTCAACAGTTCCTACCGCAACGGCAGCGCCATAACCCGGGTGCGGGAGCTGATAATGCAGGGCAGAATTGTGGCAATCAAAGGTATCGGCGGTTTTCATCTGGCGTGTGACGGCAGAAATCCTGAGGCAATAAGCCGTTTGCGCGAACTTAAACACCGCCCGGTCAAGCCTTTTGCGGTAATGATGCGCGATCTGGCAGCCGTCCGGAAGGAGTGCAGACTTTCCCATACTGCCGAAGCGTGGCTCGACGGCTGCGAAAAACCGATTCTGCTGCTGGATAAACTGCCTGACTCAACTTTGCCTGAGGTGCTGGCACCGTACAATCCCACGCTGGGAGTAATGCTGCCTTACGCACCGCTGCAAATGCTGCTGTTTGACTATCCTGACGGAGTGGATATGACTGATGTGCTGGTGATGACCAGCGGCAATGTGTCAGGCGCACCGATCTGCCGCAGCGAAGCGGATGCCGCAGGCGAGATCGGCGGTTTTTGCGACTGCATACTTTCCCACGATCGGGATATACGGCTGCGTGCCGACGACTCGGTGATGATGCTTTTTGAAGATAATATAAGTATGATACGCCGTTCCCGCGGTTTTGCTCCGCTGCCGCTGGAGCTGGCGTTGGAAAGCAGCCTGGAACGCAGCGTGCTGGCGATGGGCGGCGAACTTAAAAATGCTTTCTGCCTGAGCCGCGGCAATATGGCATATTTAGCTCCCCATATCGGCGATATGGAGGATTTGCGCAGTCAGGAAGCGTTGGCGGAATCGATAAAACTTTTCAGCAGTATGCTCGAAAGTTCGCCTGAACTGGTGGTGTGCGATCTGCACAGCGCTTATCATACAACGGCCATGGCAGAAAAAATGAATCTGGTACTGGTGAAGATCCAACACCATTACGCTCACATTCTCAGCTGCATGGCAGAAAATAAGTGCGGTGAGATGGTTATCGGTGTGGCAATGGATGGTACAGGCTACGGAACCGACAACACCATCTGGGGCGGCGAAATTTTGCTGGCGGATCTGAACGGATTTTCCCGTGCCGGGCATATTGCCGCTTTTCCGCTGGCGGGTGGTGATACCGCTGCCCGCGAAGGCTGGCGCGCAGCACTCGGTATGCTGCTGCGCTACAGCCCGGAATCGGCTGCGGAATATGCCGAAAAGCTGGCGATTTGCAGCTCAACTGAGTTCAAGATCATTTCAAGTATGGTCAAAAACAGGATAAATACCTTTGAAACCACCAGCACCGGGCGGTTGTTCGACGGGGTCAGCGCGTTGCTGAAGATCGCGGGCAGTTCCACTTTTGAAGGCGATGCGGCGATGCGTCTGCAGTTTGCCGCCGAAGCGTGGCTGCTGCAGAATAATACTGCGGAGGTGGATGAAACTGTGGATAAATTGACATTTGCTGCTGATTGCGAAGATGTTCTGCCGACGGATAAACTCTTTATGTATCTGGCGGATGCGTTTGTAAACGGAGCTGACGCCGGGTATTGCGCATATATTTTCCACCGTCAGCTGGCGGAATTGATCTGCCGGAAGTGTCTGGCTTTGCGGGAAAAAGAAAATATAAATATCTGTGCGCTTTCCGGCGGCAGTTTTCAAAACCGTTTGCTGCTGCAGCTTTGTGTGAAGCTGCTCCGCCGGCACGGTTTTACGGTGCTGACTCATAAAACGGTTCCCGCCAACGATGGCGGTATATCGCTGGGACAGGCGCTTTACGGAGTAAATTGGTTGAACAGAGGTAATTGCAAGAGTTCTTGAAAACCGGAAATGGCTCAGGTTTTACCCGGTCGGATCGGGAAAAACTTTTTTGATTACCTCAATAATTCAAGATAAACAGGGAGTATGAACTATGTGTGTAGGTTTGTCAGCTAAGGTTGTAGCAATAAATAAAGATATGGCGCTGGTGGATGCTTCGGGCGCCCGCCGGGAAGTATCGGCGGAGCTGCTGGACGACTTGGAACCCGGCGATTACGTTATGGTACACGCAGGCGTGGCAATCGCCAAAATCACCGCCGATGAAGCCGGAGAAGAAGCATGAACCGCGCCGTTGAGATCTTACGCAATTATGCCGGGCGCAAACTGCGGATCATGGAAGTTTGCGGAACCCATACCCATGAGATATTCCGTCTGGGGATCCGTTCGCTTTTAAGCGAAAATATTGAGCTGGTATCCGGTCCCGGCTGCCCCGTGTGTGTTACTCCCCCCGGATTTATCGACAGCGCCGTTACTCTGGCAACGGAGCATAATGCAATTATTGCCACCTTCGGCGACCTGATAAGGGTGCCGGGGTCAACCCAAAGTCTGGCATCGGTGCGTAAGCATAATGCACTTATCAACGCGGTCTATTCGCCGCTGGATGCGCTGGATATCGCCCGCAACAATCCCGATAAAGAGGTGGTGTTTCTGGCGGTGGGTTTTGAAACTACTACGCCTTCAGCCTGTATTGCGGTAAAAAAAGCAAAGGAAGAAAATCTGAAGAATTTTTCGATCCTGACCGCCAATAAAACTATGCCGCAAGCGTATAAAGCATTGCAATGCAGCGCCGATGCCTTTCTTTATCCGGGTCATGTCCACGCTATAATCGGTACGCAGCTTTGCGAGGAACTGACCGGTTGCGGAGTATCGGGTGTGGTGGCTGGCTTTACGGCAGAAGCGCTGGTCAAAGCTATCAGTATGATCGTGGAACTCAGCGCTGATGGTAAACCGTTTTTTGCCAACGCCTACACTTCGATCGTTAAACGCGAAGGCAATATTGCCGCGCAGAAACTGGTAGCGGATATGATGGAACCCTGCGATTGCGTATGGCGCGGACTGGGCGAAATCAAAGGCAGCGGAATGCAGCTCAAGGCTGAATTTGCTCAGTTTGATGCGGTAAAAAAATTCTCCTTGCAGCCCAATGACGGCAAGGTCAATCCGGCCTGCCGCTGCGGCGAAGTGCTGCGGGGAATATGCAAGCCCTGCGATTGCCCGCTGTTCGGCAAGGTGTGCGATCCGTTAAACCCGGTGGGTGCGTGTATGGTTTCGGGCGAAGGAGCCTGTTCAGCATTTTATCAATATGCAAGATAATAAGAGTATAAAAGGTTATTATGGAAGAATTTATTACATTATCTCACGGCGCAGGCGGCAGACAGACTGCGGATTTGATTGGCAATATTTTCAAAAAATACTTTGCCAATAAGGATTTTACGCCCGACGATGCGGCGGTGCTGAATCTGGATAGCCGCAAAATCGCATTTTCCACCGATGGCTTTATTGTGTCGCCATGGAAGTTTCCCGGCGGCAACATCGGTAAATTGAGTATTTGCGGTACGGTCAACGATCTGGCTTGCATGGGGGCGCGTCCCCAATATCTGACTTGTGCAATGGTTATCGAGGAAGGTTTTCCGATTGCCGATCTGCTTTGCATTGTCGAAGCTATGGCAAAAACCGCTGCTGAAGCAGGGGTGAATATTGTTGCCGGCGATACCAAAGTAGCGGGTAAAGGTCAGGTGGACGGTATTTTTATTACTACTACCGGTGTGGGCAGAGTTTTGGATAACGCCAATACCTCCGGCGCTTTTGCTCAGGTGGGCGATGCGGTGATCGTTACCGGTGATGTGGGGCGCCACGGCTGCACGATCCTGTTGGAACGCAATGAGTTCGGTATTGAGGCAGATGTGACCAGCGATTGTGCCCCGCTGAATAAAACAGTGGAGGCACTTTTCGCCGAAACCGGCAATATCCACGTTATCCGGGATGCCACCCGCGGCGGAGTCGGCACCGTGCTTTACGAAATTTGCGAACAAAGTCAGGTGGGGATCAAGCTCAATGGGGAGGCGATCCCTGTTGCCGATGCCGTGCGCGGAGTGTGCGGTATGCTGGGTATGGAACCGTTGTATCTGGCGTGCGAAGGCCGTCTGGTGATCTTTGCCCCGCAAAGCGAAGTGCAGCCGATTTTGCAAGTGCTGCACAGTATGCCCTATTCGCAGGGCGCCGCTGTTATCGGCGAAGTAACCGATAATGTGGGCAAAGTGGTTGTGGAACACAGCTTCGGCGGTAAAACGATTCTGCCGCAGCCGACGGGTGAACTGCTGCCGCGCATCTGCTGACAGGGTGAAAATCAGGGGTGACAATTATTTATTTTGCCACCCCTGTATGATTCTGTAACGCTTACTTGAGTTCAAATTCCATAGTCATAACCAGACGGATCACTTTTTGGATACAGCTGGTGTCGTAGACTCCGTAGTCGCTGGTATCGTTGCTGGCGACGGCGTTGATCTGGATCACTCCCTGACGGGCGGTCATCAGCGCCCCCAGTCGGCTGCCGCATTGCTTGGCGGCGATTTGAGCGCGTTCGGTTGCCGAAGCGCTGGCTTGATCGACCAGTTCCAGCTTGTACTGCTCAGGATTGCTGATATAGTATTGAGGCGAAGTCAATTCCACATCGATCTTGCGGGCGGCGAGTTCGTAGAGTTTGAGTACGTTCTTTTCCACCAATTTTACATCCGCAGTACGGATTCGCACCGAATAAGTAAGCTGGTAATGATCAAACACATTATGGCTGACTTCCCGCCCGTTGATAACATTTTTTTCGGTGCGGTATATCTCGGCGCAGTTGATGTTGGCAGTTTCCCGCATATTTTCCGTGAACCCCAGCGAATCCAGCTTGGCCTGCAGCACTTTTACAGTATTGTCCAGCGAGGTGTATCCCTGTGGGCGTTTGTCCGATTTGACCGTTACCCGCACGGTGAAGGCAGCCAGATCGCTGGTGATCTCTTTTTCGGCAACTCCTTTGACGGTAATGCTTTTTTCGGTGGTGCGCTGGATCTTGAGCATGAATCTGCTGAGCATAAACGAGGAGGCAATCAAGCCGAAAGTTACTGCAATAATGCAAATGGCGAGAATGGTGATTTTGTTGACGGAATACTTGTTGTCCATGATGCCCCCTTTTAATTTTTGATTGTTGAATAATAAATAAAAACGCCCCGATTTTGCGGGGCGGTGAATATAGCATTGATACAGAAAAATATCAATAGGTAAAATTGTAAAATTTCAAAAAAAATCAATAATTTTTTCCGGTTCAACTTTTATGCGTTCAGTCGAAGAGAATATCGACTTTGGTCACGCGGGGGGAGCGCAAACTGTTGACCGCTTCCAGATTGAGGCGGTATTGCCAGAAATTACCGCTGCCCGGAACTTCGGGGACAGCATCATCGGCGCAGAATTCGCTGCTCCATGCTGCATTTTCCAACTCGCAGGGCGTATTGCCGCGGCGCAGCGCGATTTTTACGCTGCACTTCGGCGGGATTTCTGCTGTAATGGCAATTGATTTTACCTCGTTGGCAGCGGGCGCTTCTTCCGGGGCGGAATAGTAATACTCTTCCGGTCCGCGGGTGAGTATATTGCCGGGTTCCACCGAGGTCATGCCGTGGGGACCCGCCGTAGGCAGATCAATGCGCTTGCGCTTGTCGAATCCTTCCGGACCATTGTACCACACCGAGGAAAATCCCAGATGGTCGCCGTTGACCTTATGATTGGCAACGGCAAGATCGACAAAACCATCTTCGTTGAAGTCCGCAGCAATACAGCCCGAGGCGGAATGAGTGTAAATCAGCTGGCGGTCGGCGGCGCGGAAGAGTCCATCGCGGTTCCAGTAAAGAAAACTGTGGATGTCGCGGTCAACTCCGCCGTGATAGCTGCAGCAGAAGAGATCCAGATTCCCGTCGCGGTTGAAATCGCCTACGCACATGGCATCGCAGGCATCGGCGCGGAGGATCGTTTTGTTGTTTTCGCTTAAACCTTCGGGGCCGTTCCAGTAAATATGCACATAACTGTGATGGGGATAATGGGGCGTAAGTTCTCCGTTGACCGGTGTATCGGTATGCGACCCGATCACCAGATCGGCATAGCCGTTGCCGGTAAAGTCCGCTGCTCTGGCGCAGGCTCCGTGCCGTACTGCCAGTTCGGTGCGGTTCTTCATGCTGAAGCCTTCTGCCGAACCGTGCAGGATCAGCGTGCGGTTGCCGGAAATCGAAGGAATGACCAGATCCAGATAACCGTTGTTGTTCAAATCCATTGCGTAGATCCAGCGGGGACTGCCGAAGTGATTGCCGTTTTCGTCCACCAATTCAATAAAAGTGGAGTTTTCTTTGCTGTACGGCTGGTCGGAGCCGTGGAAAATACGAATATCCTTGTAGCGGTTGCAGACAAAAACCAGATCTATGTAGCCCGAACGGCGGAAATCGCCTGCTACGCCGCCCCAGCCCAGATCGGTTTGAATCAGATAGCTCTGCTGCGGATCGAACTCGCCCTGTTCATTGAAAAAGTGGATATGCGTTCCCGGATCGAGCTGCATGGAGTTTTCGGAATTATTGCATATTACCAGTTCAGGTTTGCCGTCGTCGTTAAGGTCCAGCATAAGCGAATCGACTGCGCACCAGCCGGGGACTTCGATCCTGCGGTCAGGACGGTAGCCATCGGCATCGCCGGTATAAATGTAACTCTTATCGAATCCGACCGAACTGCGCGAATAGTGATTTATCACCGCCAGCGCATCGGCATCGCCCGGTGTGCGCACGGCAAAGATCCGTTGCGCATCCTCGCAATGCAGCCGTACAGGATTTTTCAACTCTTCGAGATCAGCTTCGGCAAAGACCAGCACTTCGTTGGTGTAAGTTGATTGGGTATGGCTCTGGCAAATGGCAAGATCAGCCGTGCCGCGACCTGAAAAATCGCCGAATACTGCATCCGAAACCTGCACCGTTTCCAATACTTTTACGTTGTCAAGGTCGATATTGCCGGCTGCATCCGCCCGATACAGATAGCAGAATTCCTTATCGCTTGCTCCATTGTGATTATCCCGCGCGGCAATAAAAAACCATGCGGAGCGGTCGGCACGCGGTTGGCTTACCGCCACGGTCAAAGCGTTGCTTATCTGAATTGAGCTGTTGCGCCTGACAACCCGCTGCTCAAACTCATAAAAAATCACCTGAGTAGGATTGCAGATCGCCAGCAGTTGTTTGCCTCCCAGCGTGATCACGCGGGGCAGCGGCGGCGACTGCAGTTTGCGTTCCAGCTGGCTGGCGGTGGTTTCATCGTGCTTTTTCTGCGCCTGTGCCACATCGGCTTCAGACGGTTCCAGCAGCAGAAAATCATCAGGATTGATCCCGCCGGCGCTTCCCCAGTAAATAAAGACTTTGGCGGTGTTGTTTTCGTGGATAATAAGTTCATCGTAACCGTCGCCATCCAGATCGGCGGCAGTCAGCTGACCGTTGGGCAGTTCCAGATCGGTAAAGCGATCCCACTCCACGCCGAGTTCCGACGGGTAAAAAAAGCGGATCACTTTATATGGCGTCAACGAAAATGCCAGCGTTGGACGGTCTGAATTATTGAAACGCCCCGCACAGCAGGATTCTGCCCACGGCGTAGGGATTCGCATATGGCGTTTTTCGCTGTAAGTTGCATCGCTGCTGCCGTAAAAAATTTCGCTGGAAGCAAAGGGCGCTGCCATATCGTAACGGTTGGCAATCACCAGATCGTCAAAACCCGAGTTGTTCAAATCAACTACTGCTCCTGAAGCTGCTCCCTGCGCCGGCAGTTCGGTACATTCCACCTCCGCGGAAAAAATATTGCGGTAAACAAAAGACTCCGCTGATTCGTGGTGATTCTGACAGTTGGCAAAGACCAGATCCATGTAGCCGTTCCCCGTTAAGTCATATTGGTATATACGCTGAAGAACTCCGCGGCGGGAAACGTAAATATTCTGCCCGCCATTGCCGAATCTGCCCTTGCGGAATGCTTCAAAACCCTCGGTTACCCAATGCTTGCTCATAATATGACCTCATACTGTACGTTTTTATAACAGAAGATATGTAATACATATATAAAGATAACATGAAAAAACGATTTGTCAAATAAAAAAGCATCCGTCAGGATTTTTTCCATAAAAAAACTGCTGCTGACAATATATTTTGTCAACAACAGTTTTTGATCTACAGCTTGAGTACTTATTCAGCCAACGATGCCTGCAATTCGGCATCGGCTGCTTCCACCTGCGCAGTCTGCGCCTGACGGAATTGCATCAGCTTGGCTTGCAGCTTTTCATCCGACAGCGCCAGAATCGCTACTGCCATCAATGCTGCATTTTTAGCTCCCGCCTTGCCCGCAGTAACCGTGCCGACCGGAATCCCCGGCGGCATCTGAACCGTTGCCAGCAGCGCATCCAAACCGTTGAACGGCTCGCTGGCGACCGGGATCCCCAACACGGGCAATACCGTATGCGCCGCCATAACTCCTGCCAGATGAGCAGCCATGCCCGCAGCGCAGATAATTACTTTAATGCCGTTTTCCTGCGCTGTTGCGGCAAACTCCATTGCCTTGGCAGGAGTGCGGTGCGCGCTCATGACCCGTGCAGTAAACGGCACGTTGAACTCTTTCAGCACTTTGAACGCTCCTTCCAGCAGCGGAAGGTCGCTCTTGCTGCCCATCACAATACCAACCAGCGGTTTTTCCATAGTTTTCACCTCAGAAAATATTCCTGTCCGGCAAGTGATTATTCAGCAACGTCCGCAGCAGTATCCGCAGCTGCGTCAACAACGGCTTCTTCGGCGGCTTCCGCTTCGGGGGTGCCGAACTCGTAACCGATCAATCCCTGACCGATCTCAAGCAATGCCACATCCAGATGATTTTCTGAATCGCACTTGACCATAGGACGGGCGCCCAATGCCAGCTGGCGGGCACGTTTGGCTGATACTACTGACAAAATCTGCGGATCAGGAATCACCTTCTTCGCCATATCCAGATATGCGTTGTTCATTTTTTTGCTCTCTTTCCTGTCACCGGTTCGGACCGGATTCCTTCAAATCAAAACTCCGCCCGAGGCAATATCGCTTCCCGGGCGGGGTATTCTTAGACCTGTTTACCTGTAAAAAGGTTTTATCAGTAATCGATCACATCACGATGATGATCGATCACAGTCTGGTCGCCGGACATAACTTTGGCATAACGCTTGGCAAATTCTGCCTGAGCGTCAAGGATGTAGCGTTCAGCCAGCACAAAGCGGTCTTCGCACTTCTGAGCGTCGCGCAGCATCAACATACCAACGAATACGTAGGTTTCCATTTCCACCAGATCGCGGGCGTGCAGATCGTGGTAAGCCACATCTTTGCGGTCGGCAACGAATTTGACTGCTTCCAGCTGTTTGGCGTACATCGCTTTGACCAATTCCGCCAGACGGGCAGATTCGCCGGTGTATTCCAGAGCAAACATTTCGTTCAAACGCTTATCCGCATCGCGCTGCATCACGCCGCCGATGGCAGCGACCACCTGCAGCTGGGTGGTACCTTCGTAAATGTTGGTGATACGCGCATCGCGGTAGAAACGTTCCGCGTTGAAGTCGCGCATAAAACCGGTACCGCCGTGGATCTGAATGGTGTCGTAAGCGATCTGGTTGGCGCTTTCCGTTGCCATTGCCTTACACATCGGCGTAAGAATAGCTGCCAGTTTGTTGTAATATTTGGCCATTTCGCGGATTTCAGGAGTGGCTTCGGAACCTTCCGCCAAATGGGTGTAAACGGTGCGCAAATCCACCGCGCGGGTGGTTTCGTACAGCAGCGTACGCGCAGCAGTCAGCTTGGCCTTCATGCCCGCAAGCATATCGTAGATCGCGGGGAATTTGTCGATGCTCTTCTTGAACTGTTCACGTTCGGCAGCGTACTGACGGGCGGCGCGGTAAGCGGCTTCCGCAATACCGACTGCCTGGGCGCTGATCGCCACGCGGGCACCGTTCATCAGGCTCATAACGTAACGGATCAAACCCAGACGGCGCTTGCCGCAGAGCTGGGCGGGCACATCGTTGTACTGCAATTCGCAAGTCGCTACGCCGTGGATACCCATTTTATCTTCGATACGGCGCACCACCAGCTGAGGGCAGGCTTCGCAGATAAACATGGAAAGACCGCGGCCGTCGCCCGTGCCTTCTTCGGAACGCGCCAGCACCAGGTGCACCTGGGCGCAGCCATTGGTGATAAAGCGCTTCATGCCGTTGAGGTACCACTGACCGTTTTCATCCTGCCATGCGCGGAGTTTGACCGCCTGCAGGTCGGAGCCGTAGTCAGGTTCAGTCAAGTCCATGGAGCCATCGACCAGACCCTTGGCGAAGAGCGGCAGATACTGCTGCTTTTGTTCTTCGCTGCCGAATTCGGCAATGGTTTCGGCAATATCCTGCAAGCCGAACAGGTTCTGCAAGCTGGCATCGGCACGGCTGACCATTTCGGTCATCATCGTGTAAACCGATACGGGGAAGTTCAAGCCGCCGAAGCGGTGTTCCAGCATCACGCCCGACACATCCGCTTTGCGCAGATCTTCCAGATTCGCCTGAGTCAGCGGGTGATAAGTCACCACGCCGTCGGCAAAATGCGGACCTTCGCGGTCCACGGTACGGCTGCGGGGTTCGATATTGTCGCCGCAGATTTCGCCGACCACGCTCAGCACGCGGTTGAAGTTATCCAGCGCATCAGCATAGTCAACGGGGGCGGTTTCAAATTCTTCCGCAAATTTGTAATTATTTTCGCGCAGAGTTACCGCTTCGATCAAATCAAGATTGTTCAGCGTGAACTCAAGGTCACGGTTATCAGAAAAAAAGTTCGCCATGAAAAAATATCCTTCTATTACGCCTTGGCCTTGAAAGCCTTGATCATTTGCGGAATGACCACATTCAAGTCACCCACGATCGAATAGTGCGCCACCGAGAAGATCGGCGCATTCGGATCGGTGTTGATTGCAATGATCTTTTTGGATTCTTTCATACCGGCAGTATGCTGAACCGAACCGGAGATACCGCAGGCAATGTAAAGACGGGGACGCACCGTTACACCGGTCTGCCCCACCTGATGATCGTGATCGATCCAGCCGGCATCCACCGCCGCACGCGAAGCACCCACTTCGCCGCCCAGCGCTTCCGCCAGATCGCGGATCAACTTGAAGTTTTCCTTGCTGCCGACACCATAGCCGCCGGACACGATGATCTGCGCACCCTTGAGGTCAACTTCCTTGTCCTGACGGACGCGTTCGAGAACTTTCACCACCGTATCCACATCGGTAAGTTCCACCGGCACTTTGACCAGTTCGCCCTTGCGGTTGGGATCGGCAGCGCCCATTTTCATAACGCCTTCGCGCACCGTAACCATCTGGGGATCTTCCCAGGTATTGACGATGGTGGCAATAATGTTGCCGCCGAACGCAGGACGGATCTGCATAAGTTTGTTCTTGTAGCTGACCTTGCTGACAGCATCTTCAAAATCGTCGATCTTCAGCTCGGTACAGTCGGCGGTCAGACCGCAGCGCTTTTCGCTCGCCACGCGGGGAGCCAGTTCGCGGCCCTTCATGGTGGCGCCGAACATCAGAATATTGGGCTTATGCTCAAGAATGAGCTGCATGATGATCTTGGCAAAAGGCAGCACCGTGAAAGGTTCCAGGCGCTTGTCGCAAGCCATAAATACTGTATCGCAGCCGTAGCTGTAGAGCGTCGGCACAAAATTTTCCACATTTTCATCGCCCAGCAGCAGAGCTTCGACTTTAAGACCAAGCTGATCGGCCAGTTCGCGCGCCTTGGAAACCAGTTCCAGACTCACGTCGGCGATCTTGCCGGATTCGTGTTCGATGAAAACCCAAACGTTACCCATTTTTTCAGCCATGATTTTTTATCCCAGAGTGTGATCGGAAATAAGTTCGTGAATAAGTTCAGTAATGCCAGCTTCGGTGGCTTCCACCTTTTTGGCTTCACTGGCGGTCAGCACTACGCTGGCAATCGCTTTGACTTTGGTCGGAGAACCGGCTTTGCCGATGTTGTTGACATCGGCATCCACATCCGCCGCCGTCCATTCGGTGATCAGCAGACCCTTGGCAGCCAGTTCCGCCATCTTGGCTTCGACTGCTGCGGCATCGGCGCAATCTTTGGTGATTTCGCTCTTGATGCGGGCGCGTTTGTACTGCATAATGCGCTTGGCAGCCATCGGGCGGGGAATATTTGCATCGATAACCGTCATAACCGTCGGCAGCGGGCTTTCCAGCACTTCGTAACCGCCTTCGATGGCGCGGCGGGCAACTACCTTGCCGTCACCCAGCGAAATAACTTCTTCGGCATAAGCGATCTGAGGCAGGTGCAGCTTTTCCGCCACCTGGGGCCCAACCTGCGCAGTATCGCCGTCGATAGCCTGACGGCCGCAGAGGATCAGGTCGTACTTGACCTTGCGGGCAGCGCAGCTCAAGGCAAAGCTGGTGGCAAGGGTGTCGGCACCGGCAAACGCGCGGTCGGTCAGCAGAATGCCTTCGTCAGCACCGCGGTACATCGCCTGACGCAGCACTTCAGCTGCTGCGGGCAGACCCATGGTGGCGACTACGACCTTAGCGCCGTAACGGTCTTTGAGTTCCAGCGCCATTTCCAGCGCGTTGAGGTCTTCCGGATTGAAAATCGCGGGCAGCGCAGCGCGGTTGACGGTACCGTCAGCCTTCATTGCATCGCCGGTGATGTTCTGGGTATCCGGAACCTGTTTGACAAACACGAGTACAGTGTAGCTCACAGTTTCACTCCCATTTTTTGTTTTAAGGATATTTTTAACTGACTAAAAAGTTTTTTCTTGAATACATCTTATCTTGTACATAAAATACAAGTATATTAATATAACTCCAAAATGCGTAAAAAACAAATATTCCGCATTTTTTTTACTGAAATCATTCTTGTTTTGGGGTTATTTACCTTGAAATGTCCGATAGATCAAAAGCGGGGTCCCGTCAGCGAATTCCAGCGAAAATTTATCTTGCAGCGCCTCGTTGAGTGTTGCCTGGTACCAGCGGCGGAGTCGGAAATTTTTCATCGGGTATTTCAAGCCGCTTGAAGTGATCTCCACTTCGCCTGCCAGCGATATGATCGACACTTGCATCCCCGCAAACGACTCAAAAGTTCCGCTTTTATTTACCGCCACAAAGTACCCGTAATCGGTTACGATGCTTATATCGGGAACTTGCAAAGTGTATTCGCTGAGCAGCGAAAGATTGCCCAGCGTGTGATCTTCCCGCTTGCCGGTAGCGCCCAAAATCACAATATTATCAAAATTATTTTTGCAGCAATAACGGAATGCCTTGGATAGATCGTTGCTCTCCTGTTCGCTGATATGTTCGATCCGGTCGGCAAAACGTTTTTTGAACTCAGCGCTCAAGCTGTCCAGATCGCCTACGATCTTATCCGGTTCACGCCCGTAGGAAATAAGCGAACGTGCCGCGCCGTCGCAGCAAATCACCCGTGCTGCTTTCTGCAGGCATTCCAATGCTTCGCGCCCGGCAGGAAAGGTGCCGTCGGCCAGAATAACTGTTAATTCTTTTGTGGACACTTTTTGACCTCTTTATGCCATAAGTAGAAGAAAATAAGTCCGTTGCACAAACTTAAAAGCCACATCATCAGCACCGCTGCCGATCCGTTGCCGGTTGCGTAGACCAGATACCACATATAGATACTTGCCAGATTGACCAGTGTCCACAGCAGCCATTGTTCCATGCAGCGCTTGACGGTCAGCACCATGGCGATAATGGATAATACCGTAGTAAAGCTGTCCAGTATCGGCGACTGATCGCCTGCCTGGTTCAGAATTGCCGCTCCCGACAGCGTACCGATTGCTACGATCAATAAAGTCAGCAGCCGTCCGCGCCAGCTCAATGCGCGCTTGATGATTTCCTGTGTATCTTTTTTCAGATGTTTGCGCCAGAAAAACAACCCGGCAAACATCATTGGCAGATACCACAGCCAATTCAGCACCGTTTCTCCGTAAAGTGTTGCCTGAAAAGATATCCACCCGTAGGCAATGCTGTTGAATATGCCGAAAAAGTAGCAGGAGAGTTTGCCTTTGCCCGCCCATAAACTGTAAAGAACCCCCGTGACGGCAGCAGCTGTTCCAAACCAGTTATCGCCCAGCAACTGCGAGATAATAACTGTTGATACTGTGCAGAAGATCATCCACAGCCATTCCCAACCTTGCCAGTTGGAGAATTCTTTGCGTATAAAGTTTTTCAGCATATCATCACCAATCTTTTTTCTGATGCAATAAAAAAGCGGCAGTCGTACAACCGCCGCTTTTCTGAACCCGTTTCCGATCAATTACCGGGCGTAGTATTCGATGACGCTCATGATCTGGACGTTCACAGGGATTTCGTCCAAATTCGGTTCGCGCACCAGAGTCACCTTCAGCGCTTCCAGATCCACTTCCATATAGGGCGGGATAGTGGAGTTGCCTTTTTTGGCCATTTCGGCAATCGCGGGGGATTTTTCAGCATTGATGCTGATTACCCAACCGGGCTTGACGATGGCGCTGGCACGGTCAAGACGCTTGCCGTTGACCAGAATGTGACCATGGTTGATAATCTGCTTGGCGGCAAAAATCGTGGGGGCGAAACCTGCACGATAGACCAGCGCATCCAAACGCTGTTCCAGCGAACGGAACAAACGTTCGTGAGTCTGACCCAAACCGGCCTTGGCTTTGGCGTAAGCGATCTGCAGCTGTTTTTCGCTGATCGCGTAGTGGTTGCGGAGCTTCTGTTTTTCCATCAGCAATGCACCGTAGGTGGAGAGCTTGGCGCGGCGGCCTTTGCCGTGAGGACCGGCAGGATAAGGACGCTTGACGCTGGGACACTTGGGATCACCCCACAGGCACTGACCGACGCGGCGGCAGAACTTGTGCTTGGCTTGACTTGCGGTAGACATGAATCTATCCCTTTCTTTATGTTTTAAGAAGTTGGAAGCTCTGAACTGCGTCCGGATAAACTGCATCCGGAAAATCTCCCGCATTTCAGCAATATTCAGCTTCCGCCGCGCTCAGGTGTCAAGCCCATTAACTGTCTTATGGGGCCTGAACGCAACTTCCAAGATATATACAATAGCATCAAAAGCAGTATATTGCAAGTTTTAATTGTAAAAACGGCTGCAAGTTTTCTGATTTTATGCCTTTGCTGCGGCAATATGGTACTTTTCTGTCATGGGTGTAAAAAAGCATCCATCTGCTGATGGATGCTATTCCCCGCTCTCGCGGTCCCCCCCCCTGGGAAAAGGATTAAAAAAGTATTATTTTACTTTTTTTCGGCCCAAACGCTGTCGGGCATAAAATCATTGATAAAGCTGCGCACGATCTTTTCCAGACCGACTTCGCCGAAATCCCAATTGACAAAATCACTGCCCAGAGCGTCGGTGATATTGCGCTGGTCGAAGGTGATATTGCTGGCAAAGTAGGGCAGCAGATCGCCCAGAAATTTGCTCATCAGATTGCTTTCAGGCGCGGCATTTTCGACTTCGCTTTCCTTGCTTACGCTGATTTCCACGGCACCGATCTTCAGAATATTGCAGATGGCGCGCTGGATCTGATGCACCTGCACCGGGCTGTTGCCGGTAACGTGATAGGTGCGGTTGCAGACGGGTTTCTGGAACAGCGCAGTGATCGCCTGCTGCACATAGTCGATCGGAACAAAATAGACCCGTTCCGATGCCGCCGTGCGGAAATGCAGATCCATATCCACCCATTCCGCAGGATTCAAGCCCGCCTTCATGCAGCGGTTCTGCTTGAGTTTGGCAAGAAATTCAACAATGCGGTAGAATGCCAGCGGGCGGCGCACTCTGCCATCGCTCAAACGGCCGGTGATGATCGCGGGGCGGTAGACCGAGAAGGGGATCCCTGAGTTGCGCACCAGCATTTCACTTTCAAACTTGCTCTGTTCATAGGGGTTGTTGAACCCGCTGTTCAGCGCCTGTTCTTCCATTGCCCGACCCGAAATGCGGCCCGCGACGTAAGCGGTGCTGACCTGATGGAATTCTTTGACCTTGAGCAGCTGAGCCAGTTTGACCATATTGGTGGTACCGCCGAAGTTGATCTTGTAGGTTTTGCCGGTGGGGTCCTTGCCCAGATTCACGTCAGCCGCGCAATGGAAAACCCGATCCACATCCTGCAATATATCAAGTTTGGCAAGTTCTTCCGGAACAATATCCACCACGTCGCCGTCAATAACTTCCACCGCCGCGATGACTTTATCCGCCATTTCGGGGCAGCTGTCGAATTCGCACTGTTCGCGCAGTACTTTGGCAACGCGATCTGCTGCCGAGCCACCGCCGTTGGAGCGGGCAATGCAGACGAAGCGCTCAGAGGGTTTGTCACGCAGCAGCGCAACTACAAATGCGCTTCCTACAAGGCCGGTTACACCGGTAAGCAATATCTTTCCCATGAATTCTCTTTCAAATTTATTTTTTTATTGTCAATATGTAAAATGCCCTTTAATATAGCACCGTTTGCATGAAAAGGCAAATTCAGCGGCAAAAAAATGCCGTACAGCGGCAGACTGCACGGCACCGATGGACGGTAAAAACTTATTTTACAAAGTTTTTCACCAGGTAATCGAAGCTGTCTTTCAGCGAGCTGAACACATCTTTCTGGCATTGATCCTGTTCGACGATGAACCACTCGGTCGTTCCCGCTTCGGCAGCAGGAATAATGCCGTTCCAGTTCAGATTGCCGCTGCCGACCGGGACCATAATGGAAGTGCGCGGATAGACTACTCCGAAATCTTTGAGATGGAATATCTGCATACGGTTGGTGTATTTTGCCGTGTATTCCACCGGATCGCAGCCCCCCATCTGCACCCAGTAGGTGTCGATTTCCGCCAGCAGCGTCGGAGCGTTGTTCATGATCGTATCCAGAATCGTTTCGCCGTTGATCTTGCGGAACTCGATATTGTGATTGTGGTAGCTCAAAGTCATACCCGCTTCGGCAAATTTCTGCGCCGACTTTTCCAGCGCCTGAGCAAAGTCGATCACACTTGCGTAGTCGATGACCGTGTATTCCGCAGGGCAGGGGTAAGCGGTATGTTTGCAGTTATAGAGCGCCAGTTTTTCGATAATGACTTCGGGGGTGTTGAGTAAAACATCGCCGTTGTCGTGAGTGGCGCAGATGGTCAAACCGTTTTTATCGGCATACTTTTTGATCTCTTTGGGGTCCAGCGCCGTTCCTGAGATCTGGATTGCTTCGTAGCCGATTTCCCGCAATTTGGCAAAAGTGCGGTCGCAGCTTCCTGAAGTGTGCAGATATTCGCGCAGAGTATAGCATTGGGCGGCAATTTGACTCTTTTTCATTTGGCAAGTTCCTTATTATAAAATGGAGATTGTGATTTTACTATGTCGCTGATTTCCACCACCGCCAGCGCTTCGGACAATTTTACCGGGAAGGGTACGTTATCCAGTACGCTGTCGGCAATGGCGGAGTAAAATTTAGGTATATCCATGCCGTTGGCGGGGCGGGTCATGATCGTTTTGCGTATCCATGGCAGCGAACGGGTGTCGGCAAAAATAAATCCGTTGGGCCGCCCCGTGTTGACAGGATAGGGTTTGAGTTCATAATCGGGGTCGATGTAACGCAGTTTTATATCCTGTTCATCGGGCGTGCAGAACAGTGCGCCGCGGTCGCCGTAAACTTCGTAAGTATTGCTGGGCATGGCATCGCCGCCGAAGATCTCCACATCCACCGTCAGACCGTGTTTGCCCTTGAGGATCACCTTTACGCAATCTTCGGCATCGCCCTGAGCTGCAATCAGTTTGAGTTCGCTCCAAACCGATTCCACCTCGTAATTCAGAAATTGCAGCGCGTGGTCAAGGATATGCGGCCCCCAGTTGTTGAGCTGACCGCCCTGATTGGCGAGCAGCGTCTGCCAGTCGTCGCGGCGGGAAAACTGGTTACGGCAGAGCTTGATGGTGTGCAGTTTGCCGAGGATTCCGGTGGCAATGATCTCTTTGACGTGATTGAAGGCAGCTTCAAAGCGGCGGTTGTGGCGGGGAAAGAGTTTTCCCGGATACTTTTTATCCAGTTCCACCAGTTCTTCGGCATCGGCGCGGCTGTTGGCAATGGGTTTTTCGATAATTGTGTAAAAACCTGCTTCCAGCGCTTGACGGGCGTGCTTGATATGATCCGCCGAATAGGTGGCAACTGCCACTACATCCATATTTTTATCGGCAAGGAATTTGTTGGGATCTGTATAGTACGGCACATTGAGCTTTTTGCCGTATTCTTCGGCCTGCACGGCATCAATATCGCACAATGCGGCAACTTCCACGCGGTCGCTGTTGACTTTTATCTCTTCCATGTGGTTGCCGATGGCGGCGCGCCCTACACCCCAGAGACCCACCTTGACTTTTCTGTTCATTTCTCAACCTTTCCCGGAGTAAATAAGCTACTCCGAATAAAAATGGATTTTTTGCAGCGAAATTATTTGACAATATTTCACATGCCTTTATCTTAATATACGTCAAAACTGATTTTATACAATAGATTTTTTACTCTAAAACATGGATTTTATGAGCATTGATTATTTTTCTGATCTGGAATTTGTCTGCCACGGGCAAATGAGTTACTTTAATGGTGTTGTAGAACGTAATGATTTTGATTACTGGGGATTGCAGTTTTCGCGCCGCGGCAGTCTCTTTCTGCAAATAGACCGCAACCATGCCGAAACCACCGGCAATGCCGCAGTTTTTTTAACTTTTCCCGGGGCATCATTCCGCTACGGAGCAGCTGATTTATCAAACGGCATCGAAGATAAGCTCTATATTTGCTTCAAAGGCGCGCGGGTCGAACGCTATCTGCAAGGAGAACTGTTGCAGGAACGCCGGAGCGGAGCTTTAATCCAGCTGGGCGAACCGGAGAGCTTTATGCGGAAGATGCGCACTATCCGCGCGCTGTTGATGCTGCCTTTTTCGCCGGAAAATCATGCCCGTGCGGTGTTGGAACTGGAACATTTGCTGGTGATTATGAAGTATTCACATCGGGCTGATTCGCCGCGTTCGGACTGGCGATTTGAAGAGTTTTCGGCCCTGACGGAGAAAATTGTCGCTTCTCCGGAATTGGCGTGGGATTTTGAAAAAGAAGCGCGTAAACTTTCAGTCAGTTATCCGCATTTCCGGCGGTTGTTTGAAAAATTCTTTCAGGTTCCGCCCGGCAAATATCTGCTTTCCGCCCGCATCGAAAAAGCGGCGGCGCTGTTGAGCGGTACCAATTTGAGCATCCGGGAAATTGCGCATGAGTGCGGTTTTGAAGATGAATTTTATTTTTCGCGCATCTTCAAAAAATACCGGATCGTATCACCGCTACAATACCGCGAAAATTTCCGTTGAAAGAAATTTCTGCCGTTTAAAAACAAGTTGGAACTGTTTTTACGTTGCATAAAAACAGTTCCAACACAAGTATCAAAACTTGCAGGAGAAATTATTCTCCGACCACTTTGGATTCGTCAAAGTTGACGTCCGTTTCGCGGATACCCACCACCTTACGGTGCCACAGCGACACGATCGGGCTGGCGATGAAGACCGAAGAATAGGTCCCTACGATCACCCCGATAAACATCAGCAGCACAAAGTCTTTGATCGCCGATCCACCGAAGATCAGCAGCATCAATACCGCCAGCAGCGTGGTGATACTGGTCAGCAGCGTGCGGTTGAGGGTGCGGTTGATGCTGTAGTTGATGATCTGCGCATAACTCATGCCGTTTTTGGCACGCAGGTCTTCGCGGATACGGTCAAAGATAACAATAGTATCATTAATGGAGTAACCGAGGATCGTCAATACCGCAGCGATCACCGAAAGCGTGATCTGGTTGCCCAGCAGCAGGTAGATCCCCAGCGCCACGATAATGTCGTGCAGCAGGGCGATGATCCCCGCCATGGCGTAAGCAAATTCGTAGCGCAGCGAAATGTACACGATCATACCCATAATGCTTATCACCAGCGCAATGATCGCCGACTTGCTGAACTCCGCCCCGATCAGACCGCCGACCAGATTGTCCTGATCCAGCGACAACTTCAGCTGCGGATAGTTCTTGTTCAGCACCTTCTGCATACGGTCAGCCGGAGTACCTTCATCGGTGATGGTGGTTTCCTTGACCATGATTTCCAGTTTGTTGCCGTTGGCTGCGCTGCTCTTGTAGGTGATACGGGCATTGGCAAAACCGTTTTGGTTCAGCGTATTGGTCAACTGCTGGGCAGGGACTGCATCGCTGTAATCATAGACCGCTACCGTACCGCCGGAGAGATCCACCCCCAGCATGGCTTTGTTCTGGAATATCATCAACCCTAAACTGCCGATAATAAGCACTGCGGAGAGGACAAATGCGATCTTGTACTTGCCGAGGAAGTTAAATTGCGGCTTCTTGAACAGCAGCAGCATCGGCAGCTTTTTCAAGCCGCAGCGCAGCATATAATCGAAGATCAAACGGTTGAGGAACAGTGCAGTGAACAAGCTCGTAAGAATACCGATGCTCAGCGTGACGGCAAAACCTTTGATCGCCCCTGTACCGATCCAGTAAAGGATCATCCCCACAAACAGCGTGGTCAAGTTGGCGTCCAGCACCGCGCTCAAGGCTTTGCTGTAACCGGCATCGACTGCTGTTGCCAGCGTCTTGCCTTCGTTAAGTTCTTCGCGGATACGTTCAAAAATCAGCACGTTGGCGTCAACTGCCATACCGATCGTAAGCACGATACCGGCGATCCCGGGCAGCGTCAGCGTGGCATCAAACGCCGCCAGCGCACCCAGCACCAGCACCATGTTTACCGCCAGCGCAACCACCGCAGTCAAACCTGCGATCAGATAGTAGCCCACCATAAAGATAACTACTGCGATCATGCCGTAGATACCCGCGCGGATACCGCTTTTGATGTTGTCAGCCCCCAGCGTCGGGTCAACGTCGTAAACCGACTGGACCTCGATGATGAAGGGGAAACTGCCGCTGACCAGCGCATTGGCAATGTTGGTGACTTCTTCGTCGGAGAACTGCCCGGTGATTTCACCCGAACCGGACAGGATTTCGCTCTGGATCGTCGGCGCGGTGTAGAGTTTGCCGTCCAGCACCACCGCCAGATTGCGGTATTTGTAACGGGTGGTGATTTCGCCGAACTTGCGGGCGCCTTCGGTGTTGAAGCGGAAGGTGATCTTGCGGTTGTTGTATTCATCCCGCACGGGACGGGCATCGACAATGCTGCGGCCATCCATTTCGGGGATTTTTTTCACAAAGTAGTACTGCACGTTGGCTTGTTTGCCTTTGCGGAACTCTTCGATGGTCATAAGCTCGTAACCGGCGGGAGCTTTGAAGTTCTTGATGTTCCCTGAAGCCAGCATCTGCGACACCAGATTGCTGTTGTTTTCGTGAACCAGACGGAAATGCAGCTTGGCGCTC
This sequence comes from Lentisphaerota bacterium, assembly GCA_015061545.1. Taxonomy (GTDB): domain Bacteria; phylum Verrucomicrobiota; class Lentisphaeria; order Victivallales; family Victivallaceae; genus SIG78. Next base: position 42,152 of record SUWJ01000010.1, read on the forward strand.
ATGCTCAGGAGGTTCTGCAATTTTGCCTTTTCGCTTTTACTGGTGATCGGCGCTTTCAGCGAAATGAAATCGGAACCCGCAGGTGCGATTTCGGTTTCGTAGATATGTTCTTTTTCCAGACGTTTACGCAGCACTTCAATCGCCAGATCGCGGTAGCGGTTGAACTCTTCGGTGCTGAGTTCCCCGGAGTCTTCGGCGCGGAGGCTCTTGTCTTCCACCAGCTTGAGCATGAATTCCACCCCGCCTGCCAGGTCGATACCGCGGCGGATCGAGGCGCTGGTGAGTTTGCGCAGCGAACTTATGGCGTCTGCATTGTGGTCGGCGGGCGGGATCTTGGTTATATCCGACAGCAGCACGCCGTTTTTATTCGCCGCCTGCAGCAGCGCGTTGGTATCAAAAAGATCCGGCGAAGCCTTCTGCAACTGCTGGGCTTCATCCACCAGTTTTTTGCCCTGTACATCATCCGGATTTTTCAATACCGAAAGAAAAGTTTTGTAAAAATCCCGTTCCTGAAGCGGGTAGGTCGACCAGGCGAAAACTCCGATCACAATAATTGCGATCACAGTCCGCAGGATCACCGGGCGCTTGTCATTGATTGCCATAGTAAATTTTCTTCCTTATTAAATACGATAAAAGCCGAGCTCACGCAAAAGAGCTTCGGCCTTATTGATAAATTTTACTTTTTCGGTTCTTCGGCGGCGTTGTCGAGAACCTGTGCAACGGCGCTCTTGAGAATTTCCACCGCAGGCATTTTGTCTGCCAATTCGATCATCAGCGTATCCTGCCCTACTTCTGCCACCTTGCCGGTAAAACCGCCGATGGTACGGACTTTGGTGCCTTTAACGATGGAGTCAAACATCTTCTGCTGTTTTTCCCGCTGCTTTTTCTGGCTGCGGCTGGATATGAAGGTCATGACCACAACCACGACCAGCAGCGGCACCATAAAGGTCCACATACTGTTGTTGGCGGCGGGGGCCGCCGCAGCTTCACCTGCGGCGATCAGAAGCGAATCCATAATCATTTTTTTTCTCCTTGATTTATTTTAATTTTTTAATGAAATAAACACTTGATAACAAAATAACACTATACACCTGAAAAGTTATTTTCGCAAATATTCCAACTGTATTTATTTGACAATTTTTCTGTTTTCTGGCTGGTTACAGCGGTATCGGGCAGGGGATTACCCGACTGATAAAACCAGTTTATTCCGAAAAAAGGATCCCCAGTTTGCGGCGCTGCAGCAGCATAGCGGCGGCAGTATCAAAAAATCCGCTGTCCAGTTCCCAGACTTCTGCCAATTCCCGCAAAGCGGATGCTTCGGAGCTGCTCCAGACATCGTCGCTCATACGCATTTCGATCAGATTCAACAGTACAGATTGCTTTTGTTCTTCCGTAAACGCATTGTGGCAATTGGCGATCAAATCGGGCAGTTCGTAATTGGCTCCATACTTTTTGCCCGCCTGATAAAGCTGTTTGCCCAGTAAGTCGCAAGTGTAATCGGCGCAAGCAGCGTCGGAGAGTCGGCTGAGCAATGCAGCCATCAGCAATGCCGGTTCCGAAAACATCGACCGCGGTTCAGCATGAGCGGCGGTTATGGCATTGAGAATAATTTCGCAATCTTCTTTTTCCGACGGGGTGAAACTGCAGCTGTAACTGGTGCCGCTGCAATCCATATCAATCGCCAGATTATATTTCTCTTCGCGGTAATTGTCGAAAGTCCAACTGGCAGTTTCGCCATAACAGCCTTCGTAATCGCGCAATCCCAAGCGGCGGTAGAGCAGGACAATGCCTTCTTCGTAAAGCAGCAAATAGCCTTCGCCCCGTTCGCCATTGACCGCGCCTGAGAGGCGGACTCCGGCTTTAAGTGTTCCGCTGCCGCCCAGTGACGCGGCTTCGCGCAGAATCGAACTGAGTACATATTTTACATCCATAATTCTCCTCCATGAAGTTCCGTGCCGCCTGAGCGGGTACGATCAGTTTTCAAACTTTTTGCGCCAGAAATCAAGTTGACTTTTTACCTGTTTATAACCTGTTCCGCCGATGATTTCGCGTTTGGCAACGCTGTTTTCGGGGTCGAAAAGCGTCAGAAACTCTGCCGTGGCTTCGGGAATGGTGATCTGCATTTCTTCCAGCGATACTTCATCCAGCGCTTTGTTGTTTTCGCGGCAGTATTTCACCAGACTGCCCACCCGGTGGTGCGCAGTGCGGAACGGTACACCCAGTTCCACCAGCTTTTCCGCCACGTCGGTCGCCATCAGAGCAGGGTCGGCTGCCATTTCGCGCATCCTTGCAGCATTGACCTTCATCGTAGCGATCATCGGCGGATAGACGTTCAAAATCGCCTTGGCTGTATCCAGCGAGTCAAACAGCGGTATCTTATCTTCCTGCAAATCCCGGTTGTAAGTCAGCGGCAGACCCTTGCACAAGGTCAGTAATGCAGTCAAATTGCCGTAAAGACGGGCTGTTTTGCCGCGGCTGAGTTCCGCCACATCGGGATTTTTCTTCTGCGGCATCAAACTGGAACCGGTACAGAAGGCGTCGGAAAGTTCAATAAAGCCGAATTCCTGCGAACTCCACAGAATAATATCTTCGCTTAAACGCGATACGTGCATACCGAAAATCGCCAGCGCCGAAGCTGTTTCAATGGCAAAATCACGATCCGCAACCGCGTCCATACTGTTGCGCGTTACCCGCTCAAAATTCAGTTGGTCACACACCATCTGGCGATTGATCGGCAGCGTGGAGCCTGCCAGCGCCCCTGATCCCAGCGGCATGATATTGACCCGTTTACGGGCATCGGTCAAACGCTCGGCGTCGCGGTCGAGCATTTCCACATAAGCCAGCAGATGATGGGCAAAAAGCACCACCTGCGCGTGCTGTAAATGGGTAAAACCGGGCATGATGACGCAATCGTTTTCCAGCGCCACGCTGACCAGCGCTTTCTGGAATTCGCGGATGCGGTCGATCAGAAAGTCCAGCTCGTCGCGCAGATACAATCTTATATCCAGCGCCACCTGATCGTTGCGGCTGCGGGCGCTGTGCAAACGCGCACCTTCATCGCCCAACGCGGCAATCAGAGTGGATTCAATATGCATATGGATATCTTCCAGCTCAAACTTGAATTCCATTTCGCCGCGATCGATCATGGCTTTGATCCCGTCAAGTTTGGCGGCGATCGCTTCGGCAGTCGCCTGCGGAATGATCTTGCTTGCCGCCAGCATGGCGACGTGAGCCTTGCTGCCGATTATATCGTGTTTGTAAAGTCGTTTGTCAAAAGAAATAGATTCCGAAAATTCGGTCAATTCAGCCCGACCTGTTTCGCTGAAACGTCCACCCCAAAGCGCCATAATATCCTGTCTTTCTGCTTTGATTTGTTTTTTTATAATTGGCTCTGTTCCCGATTAGATAAATGCACTTCAAGTTTTGAAAAAATCTGATCCGGCACTTTTACCGTTCAGCAGCCGCTATTGGGGACAGAACTTTACTATTACACACAAAAGCGCGGCTGGAAAGGCCGCGCCGTACAATACTTCTGTTGCATTTTATTGCAGCAGAATGTACTGAAAAATCTTACTTGTTGATTCTGAATACATGATCCGACAGGATCGGCAGTTCAACCTTGTCCGCAGGTTCCAGCTGCCACATATTCAAATAATCGGTTGTCGCAACCGTTGCCACAAAAATCATGATCAATGCCGCCAGCGTGGCAAAGATGGCAAAGGTCACATTGATAGCCGTGGATTCAGGTCGGCTGTCCTTGAGCTTGTTGACCGCATTGGGATCCAGCGCACCTGCACCATCCTGCACCATGGGCGCGCTGCCCAGATCTTTGATGGCATCGGTATTGACTTTAAGCCCGGCTTTTTCTTTGGGCGGAGCCTGATTTTTGCCGTTATTGCCTGTGGGTTCTTCCTGAGGAGCTTCTGCTGCGGGGGCAGGTTTGGGCATGGCAGGTTTGGCTGCCGCTGCGGGCTTGTTCAGTTTAATGCCGCCAACTGCCGACGCGCCGCCCGCCTGAGAGGCAGGAGCCACCGAACCGGGCATGGCGGGTTTGGGGGCAGGACGCTGCAGTTTAACCGTATCATCCACATTGCCGGCCTTGAACTTTTCGTCCTGGGCATCTATTTTTACGCTCTTGCGGGTACGGGTGTCGTCACCGGCGGGAGCGTTAAGGTCAATTTCAGGAGCTGACGCTTCCGGAACAGTCAGCTTGACCGTCTTGCGGGTGTTGGTATCACCGGGTTTGGCATTCAGGTCGATCACCGGCGTATGCGTAGGCGCAATGCTGTTGACTTTGACTGTCTGGCGGGGCTTGGTCGGATCCGCAACTTTGGCGGGCTGTACCGGCGGCGGTGCCGCAGCCGAGATTTTGACCGTCTTGCGGGTAGTGGTGTCGAGATCCGCTTCGGTCATTGCAATAACATCCTGAGTGTCAAGTGCTTCAAGCTGCTGAGTGCGGCGCGGGGTCGCACTGTGGGCCGGGGCGGGCACGGGTTTGGCAATGTCGAGCGGTTTGACGGCAGGACCATTGGCCAAACTGGAGAGTTTGACGGTACGGCGGGTACGGGTGTCGTCGGATTGCTCTGCTGCCGGAGCAGGAGCTGCCGCAGGTTTGGGCGCGCCCATTCCTGCCAGACCCTGCAGTTTCATAGTACGGCGGGTCATAGTGCTGGAGGCAGGAGCTGCCGTTGCAGAGGTTTCCAGATCAATAGCAGGAGCAGTTCTGCCGGGAGTATTGGCGTTGATCTTGCTCGTTACCCTGGTCTTGGTATCTTCAGCTTCCGGGAGGTTGTTTTGTTCTGTCATAAAAACTATCCTGTTTTAGGAGGTTTAAGTCCCCGTTTTTTGTTATTTGTAAATACCCATTCGGTCAAGAATATAACCCTGTATTTTCAAAATGGCAAATCCTGAAAGGCATATTCCTGATTATTTTACGTTTTTTTTTGAAAAAAATCGGAAAAAATCCTTTTTTAAGCGTTTCCGCCCAGTTGTTGGATCCGTTGAGCCACATCTCTGAACTTGGTGCTGTTGCGGTAGATTTCCTGAAATGCCGCCAGCGCTTCATCTTTTCGGCCGAGTTCTTCCAGCGCCGAAGCGCGGGTGTACATGACCGCAAATTTATTCCGATCCATACGCACCATTTCCGCCAGCGCTTCGTCGCAGAAGCGGATGGCTTCTTCGTACTGATTCTGTTCAAAGGCGCAGCGACCCAGCAGAGCTATGCTGGGAGTGCGGCGCTGGGGACTCTTGGCTGCTTCGTTCAGCTCCCGCACCGCATCTTCGTAGCGGCCGGCATCGGCATAGATCGAACCCAGGTCAAAGTGCAGCAGCGCTTCCGCAGGGTACGCCTGGACCCGCCGTTCGGCACGTTCGATACGGAATTCCAGCAAAAAGTCTTCCGCTTCCTTGAGATTGCCTTCCATCGCCGGATCCACCGCTGCTTTTTTGCGCACCTGATCCACGATCAAATTGTATTTGGCAAGGTAGGTGCGTTCGATCTGCTTATCCAGCGTCGGGTCCAGCGCGGGCAGATTTTTAGCCACGATCTCGAAGTTTTCGATCGCTTTGTCGTAATCGCCGACTACGATGTAGGCTTCCGCCAGCTTTTTGCGCATTTCGTCAGAATTCTTTTCCGCCAGTTCTTTGGTGTAGAGTTTGATCAAAGTGCGGGCGTGGTCGGCATCGCGCAAGGTTCCTTCCGCCAGCTGAATGGTCAGCGCGTCATCTTTCACGCTCTTGCCGCGGCTGGCAAGGCTTTCCTTTTCCCATGCCGCTTTCTGCTGAGTGGCAAATGCCGCTGCTTCGCGCAATTCGTTCTGGATTTTCTTATCTTTGGGATTCTTGCTGGCAAGATACTGGAATACCTTCAAGGCTTCCTGGGCCTGACCGTCGGAGCGGTAGCAGCCCGCCAGCTTGCGGAGTACCTGTACATTGTCAGGCTGATAATCGTGCAGCACCTGCAACGCATCAATGGCAATGTTAGCTGCATCGGCTTTAACTGCCGCATCCGCCAGCGCCTGCAGCACGGTGGGATTGTTCAGGTAGGAGCTCAAAACTTTTTCGCACTCGCCAATGGCATCCAAGGGACTGCTCTTGGTCAGACTTTTGATTTTGCCCATTGCCAGCGCGCCTTTGATCCCGGCAATGGTTTGAGCCATGCCCTTGCGGGTTTTGGTGTACTGCTTTTCGTAGCTGCGCAGTTTCTGACGCGCTTCGGTGAAGGCGGGAACCCGCAGTACGACCTCAAGCATACAGCGGATCGCAAATTCCCAGTTCTCGCTGCGTTCAAATTCGACCGCGCGATTGTAGAATTCACGGATCCCTGCGTGCACATCCTGAAGAGTTTTTTCTTTCATAAAAACTTTTTTTTTCAGCAACGATTCTTCCGGGGGTGGAGAATCGGTTGCCCTCCCTTGTGATTTATTATATAAAAAAATTAAAAAATTGTCATCTCATCGGTATTTCTCAGACACGGAAATACACCATTCTTTATCTATACACCATTTTCCTGTTTTTTTCAAGCTTTAAATGCAAAAAATCATCATTTTTTATTTGTGGAGCGGATGGTAATCAAGAATGTTTAAAAAAATTTGCCGAACATAAAAAAAGTGCTATATTAACCTGATATGTTTATATATACTTATATGTAATACGGGAGCGTCTAATGTTTTTGGGTATGAGTGACCCATGGGTGGCAGCGGCTTATATTGCCAATATTGCTGTTACTCTGGTCTGTGTTGTTTACGGGATCTGTTTCTACAATTCGGGCGATGATTCAGAGGTGGAAAAATGAATAGTACACTTATATTCTGCCTGATCGTTCCGCTTTTTCTCGCTGCGGTGGCTTACTTGAGTTATCTGGGGTACCGCTCCACCCGCAGCAGCAAAGATTATCTGGTGGGCGGCAACTCGGTGCACCCTTTTGTTATGGCAATGAGTTACGGCGCTGCGTTTATCAGCACTTCGGCGATCGTCGGATTCGGCGGCATGGCGGGAGTGTACGGCCTGGGGCTTTTGTGGCTGCCGTTCATGAACATAGCCGTAGGTGTGTTGCTGGCGTTTCTGGTTTTCGGAAAACGTACCCGCCGGATCGGTCAGCGGCTGGATGCCAACACCTTTCCTGAATTTATCGGTCTGCGCTTTCAGTCGCGTTGGATAAAGGTGCTGCTGGCGGCGATCATCGTGGCTTTTATGCCGATCTATTCGGGCGTGGTGCTGATCGGCGGAGCCCGCTTTCTGGAACAGACGCTCAATGTGGATTACAATGTGGCGCTGCTGATTTTTGCGGTGGTGATTTCCATTTACGTCGGTTTTGGCGGGATCAAAGGCGTGATGTATGTCGATGCAATGCTGGGCGTGGTGATGGTGCTGGGGATGCTTTCGCTGCTGGTGATGACTTATCATGAGATGGGCGGCATTGTTTCGGCGCATCAGGCACTCAGCGATATGCGACCGCTGGTGCCGGAAGCACTTGCCAAACTGGGGCATGAGGGCTGGACAAGTATGCCGCGCTGGAACTCGCAATGGTCGTGGACTCTTATATCCAGTTTGATTCTGGGTGTGGGGATCGGTGCTTTGGCGCAGCCGCAGCTGGCGGTCAGATTTATGACGGTCAAAAGCGGCAAGCAGCTCAATCGGGCGGTGCTGGTCGGTTCGGTATTTATCCTCTGTACTGCGGGGATCGCGTATGTGGTCGGCGCCCTTGCCAATGTCTGGTTTTTCCGTCATGACGGCGTGATTGCGCTGCAGGCGGCGGGGGGCAATGCGGATTTGATCATTCCCCGTTTTATTGATCGGGCTATGCCTAAAGCATTTGTCTATATATTTATGCTTACGCTGCTGTCGGCAGCGATGAGTACGCTCAGTTCGCTGGTACACGTCAACGGCAGTTCGCTGGGGCACGACCTCTGCCGGACTTTGAGTCAGGATAAACTCGACAGCCGCAAGATCACCCGTATCGGGGTGGTGCTGGGGATCATCGGCAGTATTGCCGTAGCTTACATCTTTCCCCCCGGTATTGTGGCCCGGGGTACTGCGATCTTTTTCGGGGTATGTGCGGCGGCTTTTCTGCCCGCTTACTTTGCCGCTCTTTACTGGAAACGCGCCACCCGTATCGGAGTTTGGGCGAGTGTGGTGACCGGTTCGGCGGTGAGTATTTTCGGATTGACTTTTATGCACATATCAGAATCCAAAGCGTTGGGGATCTGCAAACTGGTCACGGGTAAAGATGTGCTTTTCAGTCAATTCCCCTGGCCCTTTGTGGATACGCTTTGCTATGCGCTGCCGCTTTCGGCGGTGGTGCTGGTGGTGGTGAGTCTTTGTACCGCTGCACCTGATAAAGAACATATCAACAAGTGTTTTGATAAATAAATAACTGCAAGAGAGAGGAGTAATAGATTATGGCCGTAAAACAGCTGCTCAGCGGCAACGAAGCGATTGCTTTGGCTGCCATAGATGCCCAGGTGGCATTCGGTGCCGGTTATCCCGGAACCCCTTCGTCAGAGATTCTGGATGAATTTGCCAAGCTCGGCGGCAAAGCCCAATGGTCGCCCAATGAAAAAACCGCGTTGGAAAACGCCATCGGCGGAGCTTTCGGACAGGTTCGGACGCTGGCAACGATGAAACACGTTGGTTTGAATGTGGCTGCCGACCCGCTTTTTACCATTGCTTATTCGGGAACTCCCGGTGGATTGGTGATAATTTCTGCCGACGATCCGGGTATGGCATCCAGCCAGAACGAACAGGACAACCGCCGTTATGCAGCGGCGGCAGGAGTGCCGATGTTTGAACCGGCTGATTCGCAGGAAGCATACGATCTGCTCTTTGAAGCGTTTGAACTTTCGGAAAAATTCCACCAGCCGGTGCTTTTCCGTATGACCACCCGCGTATGCCACAGCAAAAGTCTGGTGGCGCGGCGCGAAAATGGCGTTGACGCACCGGTTGCGCGTTACACCAAAGATGTAAAATCCAACGTTATGATTCCTGCTTATGCGCGCATTGCCCACAAGAAACTGCGTCAGAAGCTTGCCGATATTGCCGCATTGAGCGATAAATCTGAAGTTTATACCAGCGAGTTATCCAAGGGCAGCGATTTAGGGATCATCACTTCCGGCATCAGCTATCACCATTGCCGGGAAGCGGCGCCTGAGGCTTCGATCCTCAAGCTGTCGCTGACCTATCCGCTGCCGCAGGAGAAACTCCGCGAGTTTGCCGGCAAAGTCAAACGCTGCGTAGTAGTGGAAGAAGGCGATCCGATTCTGTTTGAAAGCTGTAAAGCCATGGGGTTGGCGGTGGAAGGCAAAGCCGAAATGTACCGTTTCGGAGAATTGAACGTGGAACGGGTCCGCCGGATCCTTGCCAATGATCTTACTGCCGAACCGCAGCCGCTGCCGGGCAAACCTCCGCAGCTTTGTGTGGGCTGCCCGCACCGTAAATCCTACGAAGCGCTCAAGGCTCTGAACTGCATCGTTACCGGCGATATCGGCTGCTATACGCTGGGCGTGCTGCCTCCCTTTGAAGCGGTGGATACCTGTGTCTGCATGGGTGCCAGTGTTACTACGGGGCTGGGGTTGCGGCGGGTGCTGCCCGAAGCCGAGGCGCGGCGGGTGGTCAGCGTGCTGGGCGACAGCACTTTCTGGCACACCGGGATCAACGGTATTGTGGATATGGTCTACAACAAGCCGTCTACCGGTCACGTTGTAATGGTGCTGGATAACAGCATTACCGCTATGACCGGGCTGCAGGAACACCCGGGAACGGGCCGCAAGCTGGATCATACTCCGGCGGAAAAGCGCCTGGTTATCGAAGATACCGTCAAGGCCATGGGCGTGGATAATGTTGATATCATAGACCCGCTGACTGAACAGGATAAATTGCGCAGCGTGCTTGCCGAACGGCTTGCCAGTAACGATACAACAGTTATCATTGCCCGCCGCGCCTGTATTCTGGGGGCGGTCAAAGCCAAGAGTTATGAAGAAAGTGCCAAAGTGGAGAGCAAGTGACAATGAGCAAGACGATCAATATAATTGTAGCCGGTCTGGGTGGTCAGGGGGTGCTTAAAGCCTCCGATATCGTTGCCGAAGCGGTCTTTGCCGCAGGGTTCGACGTCAAAAAGAGCGAGGTTCACGGTATGAGTCAGCGCGGCGGATCTGTTTCCAGCGAAGTTCGTTACGGCGAAGATGTGGCAAGTCCCATGATCCCCGCGGGAGAAACGGATTTTCTGCTGGTGCTGGAAGATACTCAAATCGAGGTCAACCGGAACAAACTCAAAGCAGACGGCAAACTTATCACCCTTGCCGATGTGGATGCTTCCAAGCTGGAGAATCCCAAGACGGTCAATATTGCCATGCTGGGGGTACTCAGCGCCAGTTTGCCGGAAATTCCTGAACAATGCTGGCTGGATGCGTTGAAGAAATTTCTGCCTGAAAAACATCATGCGGTCAATTTGACTGCATTTGCCATGGGCAGAGGTAAATAACAACGTTTTCTCCGCCATGCGGATATTTCAAGGGGCTGCAGCAGATAGTATGGTTTGCTGCAGCCCCGATTGATTTTATGGGATCAATGTTACTTCAATATCATTTGTTGATCAGATCGCAGAGCAATACTTCGCCCTGGGAGGCAATGGCGGTTTTACGCATATTTTCCAGTATATCAAAGATTTTTTTGCCTGTGCGGGTTTCGGCGGCGGCAAAGTTGCGGTCGATCTTGAGGTCGTCGTAACGCTCCATAACCGCAGCGATGGTCATTTGCTGCAGCGGGATCGCCGGGTGATAGCCGGGGGCGTCGTACTCTTCGGAACCAATAGCGGCAATCACGTTGCTGCGGCGCAGATTATTTATCAATTCTGCGGTCATGGTGGGCGAAAGACCCAGTTTTTCCGCCAGCGCCGCTTCGGTGGGCGGCGGGTTGCCGCAGGCAAAGTCGTGAGCGATCTCGGCAGCCAGCATCAGCGCCATCAACCGTTTTTCGCCCTGAGTGCGTTCGTGGTCGCGGGCCTGTTTGCTTACATAGTCATACTTTTGATAGAGGTAACTCAAGGTTACACCGAAAAGCAGGATCAGCCAGTTCAAATACACCCAGATCAAAAAGAGCGGCAGCGCCGAAAAACTCCCGTAGATAACATTGTAGCGGGATAAGCCCATCTGAACAAAGAAGTAGCCGCTTTGCAATATCTGGTAGATGCTCCCGGCAATGACCCCGCCGAAGATCGCTGCCGAAAACTTGACTCTGGTATTGGGCAGGAATATGTAAATAAAACTGAACAGTACCCAGACCAGAAAATAAGGCATACATTTCAAGCCGAAGGTGGTTACGGCTTGCAGATATACTCCGAGGCTGGAGCCTTCAGAGAACTTTTCCACATATCTTGATACCAGCACGCTGGCAGAGCTTGCCGCCAGCAGCAGCGTCGGTACGATCACCAGAAAGGAGAGATAGTCGGTAAATTTGCGGAAGATCGTCCGGTTTTTCTGCACTTTCCATACCCGGTTGATGGCGCCTTCGATATTGCCGATCATCTTGACCACCGACCAGCAGAGAATCAACGCCCCGACTCCCGCCACCAAGCCGCCGCGGGTTTCGCTGAGGGTTTTATCGGCAAAGTTGTAAAGCCAGTTGAGTATTTCGCCGTGTTCGCTCATGCGGGTGGACATCTCCTGTTTGAGCCATTCATCCAGCGAGAAACCTTTTGCCACCCCGAAAATCAGCGCAAAGACCGGTACGATGGCGAATAAAGTGTAATAGGTCAGCGAAGATGCCCGCAGCTGACCTTCGCTGGCGGTAAAGGCGGGCAGCGATTCGCGCATAATGTTGAGGCAGCGTTTAACGTTCCAGAAAAACTTTTCTTTTTTGTCGTTCATATTGTTCATAAAGTGATTCCCCGCGTTTTTATCGGTTTTAAAGCGATCGGAGAAATATAATCTGTGTTGAACGCATTGTCAAATTTTTACACAATATTTATCGCGGCAGGTTGAATTTTGCAATTCAGGGTGTATTTTGATTCAGTCGCCGTAAATGCGGCAGTAAAACAATGCAAAGGCAAAGGATACAGAGATTGATTTATGAAAGATTCTACCAATAAGCAGCTTGATTGCGAAGAACGTTTCGGGATCGTTTCCGCCGGTTCGCTGGCGGCAGGCAAGTTCAGTTCGCTGGTGCTGGGCTGCGTGTTGACGGCGGTTTTTTACGGAGTGCTGAGCCTGGCAAAACTGATTTGGAGCAATGCAGCGCTGCTGCAGATGTTTTTTCCCGGCGGGGCGGAAAACCGCACGCTGATCCCGGCAATAACGGTGTTGGCTGCCATGTGGACATTGTCGATGCTGCTGATTAAAAAAAGTAAACTTAAATTGCAGCAGAAAATGTTTGCTGCGGGTAGCGAACTCTGGCGTCAGGCGTGTACTGAATCGCAGTTCCGCAGCATCTACCCCGAGCCTGAAGCTTCGGTTGCGGCAGTCATGCTGGCGGAACAGTTGAAATTGCATCGGAGCGATTTGGCGCTTGCCGATCGGCTGCAGATCATGGAAAACAAATTTGATGATCTGGAAAAGGAGTTGGAAAATAATTTCATTATTATCAGCAGTTTTATCTGGTCGATCCCCGTGCTGGGCTTTATCGGTACAGTTTTGGGGCTGGCAGGCGCGGTCAGCAACTTCGGCTTGCTGGCAAGCGGCGATAAAGTCAGTTTCGAGGCAGTATTGCCGCAGATCACAGGCGGTTTGGCAACGGCGTTTGAAACCACCCTTATTGCTTTGGTCATGGCGTTGATATTGCAGTTGATTTCTTCGTTTCAGCTGCAAAGCGAGCTGGCATTTGCCGCGCGGATCAAAGCTGCCACCGGCGGAATGCCGACTTGGGAAAATCCAGCGGAAGAGGTTGGGCGGCAATGAGCCGACGCCGTAATCGGGAACGGAACCGTCTGACGGCGGTTTCATTTTTTGCTTTTCAGGATATTATCACAGCGCTGGCGGGAGCGCTGCTGATAATCGTTTTGCTGCTTTCCTATGGCAAACAAGGTTCGGAGATAACGGAAAACTCCTCAGGCATTGCCCGCAGCGAATATGATTTACTGGTGCAAGCCGTTGAACTGAAGCGGGCATCTTTGGCGCGGAATCAAAAACAAATCGACACGCTTTTGCAGCAGCTTAATGCCCGAAGATCCGGCGAAGCGGCACTCAAGAGCAACCGTCAGCTGAAGAATATTGCCAACGAAGCCGAAAATGCCATCCGCCAAATGCAGCTGGAACGGAAAAAATTGCAGGAGGAATTGACTGCGGTTATGCAGCAGGCAGCTGATACTGATCCGGAGGTAAAGGAAAAACTCAAACAGCTCGATCGGATCCGTAATCTGACACGGCAGCTGCAGGATAAGGAAAATAGTTTCCGCGCAGATCCGTCGGGGAAAAAACAGTTTTTACTGCTGGATTGTTCGCAGCAACGCTGGCGTTGGAGCAGCCGTTCCGGCGAAGTTGTCAACTTGGGCAGGGCGGATGATCCAACTTGCGAAAGTGCTTTGCAGGAGCTGTTGACAAAGTTGGATAAGTGCAATCGCAGCGACAGTTGTCTGATCGTAACTGTCCGCCCCGCTGCAGGAGGTTTTGCGCGGGCGCTGATCGAACTTGTCAATCAAAAATATCCGCAGCTTGAAATCATCGCCGAACCGCTGGTGTCGGAGAGCGCAGGAGGAATTGTGTTATGAGCAGATTCAAAGCCCCCTCCAGTATGGAACTGCTGCTGGATGCCATGTGCAATGTGTTCGGCGCGGTATTGTTTGCAGCAATACTTATCGGCGGAATGTCCGTCAGTCGGGAACTGGCGGAGCGCGGCGATCAAGTCGATTCCGAAGCCTTCAATGCGATGCGGGTGCAGAGCCGTCTGCTGGATGAACAGCTTAAAGCATCGGCAATGGAGCTGGATATGCTGCAATCGTTGGCGGGAGATTCTCCGGCTGCCCATGTCGGGAAACGCGATTTTGGATTACAGCAGCGCGCCGCGGCAACAGTTGCTGCAGCAAACGATCTGGCGCTGGAACTGAATGATTTGCAGCGTAAATTATCTCTTAAACGCCGCGAGTTGCTGCAGGGCAGAAAATTTCAGGATGCTGCCGATTCCCGCACTCCGGACGATTTGGCTGCCGAGGAGAAACTTCTTGAACAGCAGCTGGCAAAAGTTACCGACCGCAGTTGGGATCTGCCGGAAAAGGTGGTGGATCCCAAGCTGACGCCGTGGCGCTATCTGGTCGCTGAAGATGAGTTTTTTCTGATCGGCTCCAACGCCCATATCCGCTATGGCAGAAGCAATAATAATGCTTTGGAAATAAAGCGCTTTGCCTATGGCGAAAATGAATTTTTCCGCTTGATAAAACAGCCGGGTAAGGGCATTGCTTATTCCGAAGCCGAACTGCTTGCCCAGCTGGAAAATGTCGATCGTCAGGAGCATTATATTGAGTTGCTGGTCGAAGCCGATGCCGTTGCCCGCGCGGCAGTAATCGTGCAACTGCTGCGTCAGAATAATTTTCTTTATAATTGGCGCATTGTCCCCGAGTCGGGAGCATTGCTGCGTACAGGCAAACGGAGGAATTATGAAATGGTCCGTTAAATTGCTTTACTTATTGCTGGTGCTGGTTTTTCTGGCGGCGGTCGGAGCAATGTGGCGTCTGGCAATATATGAGCCTGCCCCAACGGGTGAAAAAAAATCCGGAGAACGGCGCTGGCAGCTGCAGGACTCCGTTGAGAGCATCAAGCGCTACCCGCTGAGAAGTTCGCTGCCGGCGGCGGTCGGAACCGAAGTCAGCGGCAGTTCTGATTTGGTGGAAAATATTTACCGCGCTGCCGAAAATATCATCCAAAGCACCGTCAGGCGCGAGTGCATCATTCTGCCCGATAAGCAACTTGATATAGTCGAAGCCAATATTGCCCGCGTCAGTTGCCAGGTGGTGTTTCCTGCCGCTGATTCGCAACCGGAAACTCTTTACCGCTGTCGGGTCGAGGTAAGTTTTCTGCCCGATGGCAGCACCTCGGCTGCCTTTCCCCGATTCACGTTGCTCAAGCCGGAGTGAATTTTGCTCCCAGCGTTTGGAAGTCTTTAATAAAATCAGGATAGGTCACTGCGCAGGACTCGGCATCAAGAATCCGGGTGGAACCCTCCGCCCGCAGCGCCGCCACCGCCAGCGCCATTGCCAGACGGTGATCTTTGCAGCTGTCCACTACCGCGCCATGCAGTTGGGCGCCGCGGATGATCATTGCATCGGGTAATTCTTCAATATCGGCACCCATCTTGCGCAATTCGCGCGTCATGCAGCTGATCCGGTCAGTTTCCTTGTTGCGGGCTTGTGCAGCATTGCCCAGTTTGATAACAGTATTGCTGTTCTGTACTGCTGCCACCGCCGCCAGCAGCGGCAGCGCATCGGGGGTCTGATCCAGATCCAGTTCGCCGCTGTGCAGCTCAGACGCAAAAACCGTTACCGAGTTATCATCGTTATACCGTACTTTTGCCCCCAGCTTTTCCAGCATGGCGAATACGGCTTTGTCGCCCTGTGCATCGGTAAAATCCAGATTTTTGATCGTTACTCCGCCGTTGTCGGCAGCAATAATGCCCGCGCCCAGCGGAAACGCCGCCGTGGAAAAGTCGGCGGGGATCACGCTGTCAAAACATTGCACTTGTTGTCTGCCGGGAATGATAAAGTGCATAAGATCGGCGGAAGCACTAAAGTTTATCTGCATCTTGCGCAGCCAGTTGAGCGTTATTTCCACATAAGGCTCTTCCGAGAGCTGCGTAACTTCGATCGTCAACTCTTTGTGATCCATCAGCGGTGCAGCAAACAGCAGCGCGCTTAAAAACTGGCTGCAAAGCGCTTCGACCCGGGTTTTATTGCCATACATAGGTCCTTGCACGCTCAACGGTGCTTTGCCGCCGGGTGCGCTTTCGATCTTTACATTCAGCATTTCCAGCGCCGAGAGCAACGGCTGCATATTGCGTTTGCACAGCGATTCATCGCCGGTGAAGGATACTTTACCCGTCGCCAGCGCCGCCGCCGCAGTCAACATCCGCAAGCCCGTTCCCGAATTGCCCATATCAAGGATTTGAGTCGGAGTTTGCAGTTTCCCGCCGCAGCCTGTGATCTCCCAGCGATCAGCAAATTTATCCACTTTTGCCCCCAGCTGAATCGCACAGTTAAGCGTACTGGCGGTGTCGTCGCTGGCAAGCGGAGCGCGGACAATGCTTTTGCCCGCCGCCAGCAAAGCTCCTGCAATAGCGCGGATCGTATGCGATTTGGAACCCGGGACTGCGACCGTCCCGCCGACAGAAGACGGATCAATATGAAGAATCATTTATAACACCCTGTTTAGTGCAAGACTTGGCTGAATCTGGCACTTTTTATTTTCCACTGACCGTTCAGGCGGATAAAATCAACGGTTACATCGTTGATAACAGTTTCGCTTAAAGAATTTTTGGTCGTTCCCGAAAATTTTCCCGAAAAGATGATCTGCGCGTAATTTTCCTGTATGGTGACAATTTCGGGATCGTTTACGCTGATTTTTGCCGTCTTTATAAAGCTGCGGTAACGACCGATACTGGCAAGCATTTTTTCTTCATCATAACTGCCTGCAACGTATTTACCCATCGCTATATCGGCAGGATAAGCAAATGCCGAAGCTGCACTTTTTACTTTGATCAGCGCCGCGGCGGCACTTTCGTTGGGGTTTTTGCTCAAATCTTCCGCCAGAGTTTCAAGGGTATCAAGCAGTTTGGCTTCGTCGCGCTTTTCCCGGGTAAACATCCATATTGATCCGAGTGCAAGCAGCGATATCAGCAGCAGGATCATCGGGATATATTTGCCGATATACAGCTTTTTTCTTTTCATATCAGTTCCACTCCGTTTTCGGCATTATAGAAATGAAATTCTTCAATGTGCAGCTCTTCATCGGCACGGAAACTGAGTTCGTGTTTGAATTCAGTTTCCAGCGCTTCCAGCAGCATGGCATCCTCGTTTTTCAACCGCTGCAGAACTTCGGGGTGCATGGTTATCCTGATCGGGATCTTTTTGTAGGATTTGTTGCGCAGAATACCCTGCAAGCGACGCTGGATTTCCACACTCATTGATTCTGCCGACTTGACCAGACCGCTGCCGCGGCAATAAGGGCAGGGCACATAGACCGCATCCTGAATGCTTTCGTGTTCCCGCTGGCGGGTCATTTCCATCAGCCCCAGTTTGCTTACCGGCAGAACTCTGGTTTTGGCGCGGTCGTTCTTGGTCAGCTTTTTCATCAACTTATAAAGTTCGTCCCGATGGTGCATACTTTTCATATCAATAAAATCCAGCACCACCAGTCCGCCCACGTTGCGCAGCCGCAGCTGGCGGGCGATCTCTTCGGCAGCTGCGCAGTTGGTTTGAAAAATCAACTCCGATTGGTCGCTGCCCGCTTTGGAGCGGCCGCTGTTGACATCGATTGCGATCAATGCTTCGGTTTCGTCGATGCAAATATATCCGCCGCCTGCAATCGGCACTTTGCGCTGAAAGACCATGTTCAGCTGTTCTTTGATCTGGAACGCTTCAAAAATATGTTGAGCGGATTTATGGCGGATAACTTTTGCCGCCTGTTTGCGCCCGCCGAATTTCTTGATGGCAGCATAAACCGAGTCGTAAGCATCCAGATTGTCCACCACGATCTCGTCAATATCTTCGGTCATAAAATCCCGGACGGTGCGTTCCAGCAGCGACGGTTCGCGGTAGACCAGCGCCGGAACAATGTTTTTATCCAACGCTTCATCCACTTTTTCCCAGTAATCCAGCAGAATATCCAAGTCGTGCTTGAAATAGATACTTTTGCGCCCTTCGCCAACTGTGCGGCAAATCAACCCCATGCCTTCCGGCCGCTCCAGGGATTCCAGAACTTTGCGCAATCTGGCGCGTTCGGCATCGCCTTCGATCTTGGTGGAAAGTCCCAGATGGTCGGCATATGGCATCAGCACCAGAAAACGCCCCGCAATGGATATATCGGTAGTTATACGGGCGCCTTTGGTGCCGATCGGACCTTTGGTGACTTGCACCAGCAGCTCCATGCCGGGTTTGAATACTTCGGGTATATCGTTGACCGTCAGCTTGCGTTTGCGCAGTTTTATGGCGTTATCCAGCAAGGTTTCGGTTTTGCTGCGGCCGCGTTTTTTGCGGCTGCGGCGGGAGTTGTCTGCCACGGGCTGCGGGTGGGAGTCGATGATCTTTTCCAGTGCTTCATCCGCTCCGGTAAGCATATCGCTGTAATGCAGAAATGCGTTTTTTTCGCACCCGATATCCACAAATGCCGCTTGCAGTTTGGGCTCAAGATTGACGATCTTGCCCAGATAAATATTCCCCGGCATCGGGTCGGAGCTGTGCCGCTCCATAAGATATTCTTCCAGCTTGCCGTTGCTCAGCAGTGCCACGCTGGTTTCCAGTTTTTCGCAGTTGACGATCAGCTGTTTGCCGATTTTATGATTGAACATGATAATTGACCTGCAATAAATTTTTGCCGCTCAAAGGCTCACGGCAACCGTTCAGAAAATTGGTTCCCGACATAGCTTTTTTGCCTTGCGGCACGACTTCAAGAATTTCCAGCGCGCCTTCGCCGCAGGCTATGACGAACTTTTTGCGGTCGGCCTGAATAACTGTTCCGGCGGCGGCTTGAAGGCTGTTTTCAACGATTTTGGCTTTGGTCAGAGTAAGACTTTTAACTTCGTTATTCTGTTCGATAACAAAGCCTGCCCCCGGCCACGGCGTATAGGCTCTCACTTTAGCTTCGATTGCGGCGGCACTTTGACGCCAGTCGATTGCCCCGTGACTTTTTTTGATTTTGGTGGTCATGCTGACCTGCGCTTCATCCTGCGGTACTCCGGGCAAGATGCCGTCGGCGATTTGATGCAGGATTTCCAGCGTCTTTTCCGCAGCCATAGCTCCCAGTTCGATTTCCAGCGCATCGGCGTATTCGCTTTTATTCAGAGGGCGTTCGATGGTATGATAGACTTTACCGCTGTCCAGCCCGATTTCCATATCCATAAAACAGACTCCGGTTTTATCATCGCCGTTAAGGATCGCTTGCGCAATGGGCGAAGCTCCGCGATAGCTGGGCAGCAGCGAGGCGTGAATATTTACGCAACCGTATTTCGGCAGCTCCAGCAGCGGTTTTTTCAAAAGCTGACCGTAGCTGACCACCAGCAGAAAATCCGGATCCAGATTTTCCAGCCGCGCCTGAGCAGTGCCGTCGTTAAGATTTTCAAACTTATCCACCGCCAGATTTTTTTCAGCGGCAAAAGCCCCCACCGGAGTAGGCATCATGATCCGTTTGCGCCCCGCGGGACGGTCGGGCTGAGTACCTACACCCGACAGCTCAAACAAGCCTGCCCGGGATTGTTCCAGCAGCTTTTCCAGCACGGGAACTGCGATCGGGCCTGAACCCAGCATATATATTTTCAACATAAATGGTAAAAATCCTGAATTTTATTCTGAAAAAAATTTGGCTCAAAATCAATTTTACGCTATCTTATTAATATATACTGAAAACTGCTTTTTTCAACATGAAAATATTATAAATGAATATATTATATAAAAAATCCCCCGTTGCGGCGGCTTTGGCGCTGGGCAGCAATGTGGGCAATAGCGAAGAAATTTTTTTACAGGCGTGCAAACTTCTGGAAGACAAAGGTTTTTCGATCGATCAACGGGCAAAGTCAATTATTACTGCTCCCGTGGATTGTCCGGCGGGCACTCCCGATTTTACCAATTCGGCATTGATCGGCTGCTTTGCGGGAACGCCGGAAGAGCTGCTGGAGATAACCCAGAGCATCGAAGTTGAATTGGGCCGTCCCGCCGATCACGCTTTCCATGACTCCAGAACACTTGATCTGGATATAATCATCTTTGGCGATACGGTAATAAATACGCCCCGCTTGACTTTGCCGCATCCGCGGGCTCAGGAACGGCGCTTTGTGCTGGAGCCGCTGTCGCAAATCGCTGCCGATTGGGTTTTCCCCGACACCATGCGGTCGGTGCGGGCTGCTTTGGATATGCTGGAAAAATAACGTGGGATCAAACCGGAATTAACGCATTGTTCACTGCCTGCTGATAAAAAGCGTTGTCGCGTTCTTTTATCACAAAGCGGTGCGGACCAGTCGGTTGCTCTGTAAAACTGTTGTATCCGCTCTGCGGATCGACTGACGCCTTTCCGTAAATGCTCCGGTAAGCAGCTTTTTCCGGCGAGCCAGCCGCTGCCAGCAATATCAACATCGGATCCCACGAAGATCTTCCGCTCGCAGAACCGTGGTCGCTCATTGCCTGATAGAGCGGATCGTCTGCCGGGAGATTGCCTCCGGAAATCACGTCGAAACCAACTTCAAAGCCAAGGAAGGTGATTGCGGTCGGCCATTGGCTGCACACTTTTGCGCCTCCGATTGCCGCTCGCTGATTGCGGGCAAAGTTATTTTCCCGTCCCGGGTTATCATCCCATTTACCAGCCATCATCCAGAGGTGTTCGACCTTTTCTCTGACCAGATCAATTCCATTCAGCGGACTGAATTCATCCGGCGGTGAATCAAGCAGATTGCCCAGTACCTGCGGGTAGCCGATTTCCAGCAGCGAAACTTTATCTGCCGAGCCTGCCAGCAAATGACGGTAGAATTGGACTGCTTCTTCTGCATCGCTGTTATTTTTGAAGCGCGACGGCAGTTTGGCCAGATTGACCTGATACGGCGGATACCCCCCAAAGTCAACAGCTTCGGCATCCAAGCCCAGCGGTATATCAATATCGTTGGAGGCCAGAAATCCGCCCAGCGAACGAACCGAATCGCTCATACAGGCATTTATGCATATACCCAGCAGCTCAAAAATTCCCTGCTTGTGTAGATTGCACAAGATTCGTACCGCCATTACATCATCGCAATCGGTCCACCAATCGCTGCCCAGAATCACTTTCCGCATAAAACTGTTCTCCGTTGGGATATTGAGTATAAAAATGGAGTTATTTTGCTTCTGTTTCAAGGTTCAACTGCAAAAAAAATCCCCCATTTGCAATGGAGGATCTTTTTCAAAGCACAATATGCTGATTACGCCATCTTGCTTTCGATGTATTCGATAGCTTTGCCAACGGTGGTCAGCTTTTCGGCATCTTCGTCCGGAATGTCGGAGTTGAAGCCTTCTTCAAAAGCCATCACCAGCTCGACCAGGTCGAGGCTGTCGGCGCCGAGGTCTTCGATGAATTTGGCATCAGCGGTAACCTGATCTTCGGTCACACCAAGCTGAGCAACGACGATACTCTTCACTTTTTCTTCTACAGCAGACATTTTACTTCTCCACTTTGAGGTTTACTTTATATCTGACTTGAGGGTTTTCCTAATCCTGATTGTCAATTACTGACAACCTTCCACATAATATAGCACAGAACAGCGAAAAATCAAATTTACAGAAGAAATTTGTTCTCCGCTGCCTGCAAGCTGATTACATGAGCATACCGCCGTCAATATTGATGACCTGACCCGTCACATAGTTTGAATCGGGGCTGGCGAGGAAGTAGACCACGTTGGCAACATCTTCGGGAGTTCCGCCGCGCTTCATGGGGATCACCTGCATAAAGGCTTCGCGTGCTTCTTCGGAAAGTTTGCCGGTCATATCGGTAATGATGTAACCGGGAGCAACTGCGTTGGCCTGAATATTGCGCGAAGCAAATTCTTTGGCGACGGTTTTGGTCAAACCGATCACCCCGGCCTTACTGGCAGCGTAGTTGGCCTGACCGACATTACCCATTCTGCCGACCACCGATGCAATGTTGACGATCTTGCCGGCGCGGGCCTTCATCATCGGGCGGATAGCCGCTTTGGTGAAGTTGAAAGTACCTTTGAGGTTGACGGCAATGACCTTGTCGAAGTCATCTTCACTCATGCGCAGCATCAGCGTATCGCGGGTGATACCGGCATTGTTGACCAGAATATCCAGCGAGCCGAAGTCAGCAACCACCTGCGCGACCGTAGCTTCTGCATCAGCAAAGTTTGCCACGTTGGCGGCGTAGGCTTTGGCTTCCACGCCCTGAGCGGCAAATTCATCTGCTGTGGCCTGAGCCACATCCAGCATAATATCGACGATGGCAAGTTTGGCACCTTCTGCCGCCAGACGGGCAGAGATGGCTTTACCGATACCGCGGGCGCCGCCGGTTACGAGGGCGACTTTACCTTCCAGACGTTTTTCCAGACTCATAATATAATTCCTTTCATCTTTAGAGCGCGAACGCTTCGAGAGTTTCTACACTGTTGATATTAAAATATTTTACATCGGGCAGCGTGCGGCGCAGCAAGCCCGTCAGCACGTTGCCGGGACCGAATTCGATCATTGTATCGCAGCCGGCGGCGACCATGGCGCGCACCGATTCTTCCCAGCGCACCGAGCCTGCCACCTGACCCGCCAGATTGGTTTTGAGTTCGGGCAGAGTGTTGGCAGGAGCTGCGGTCAGGTTGTGATAAACCGGCACCGTCGGCATTTTCAGCCCCGCAGCATTCAAGACCGGCTTGAGCCCGATACCGGCACTCTTCATCAGCCGCGAATGGAAAGCACCCGCCACGTTCAGCGGAATGATCTTTCTCAGACCTTTTTCCTGCAAAAGTTTAATGGCGCGGATGACCTGCGCCTTGTCGCCCGAGATCACCACCTGGGCAGGGCTGTTGAAGTTGGCGATATCCACTTCGCAGCCGCCGCAGACTTCTTTGATGACCGAGCGTTCGGTGCTGAGCACCGACGCCATGGCGCCGCGGGTTTCGTTGCAGGCTTTATCCATAAGTTCGGCGCGGCGGGCGAGCAGTTTCAGCCCTTCGGCAAAACCGAAAGTTCCGGCGGCATAGAGTGCGCAGTATTCCCCCAGACTGAGTCCGGCGCAGGCTTCGGGGACGACTTTGTCGCCGTGGATGCTGCGGAATGCTTCCAGACAGGCGGCGCTCATGGTGTAGATCGCAGGCTGGCAGTAGATGGTTTCGGTCAATTTTTCGGCAGGACCTTCAAAGCAAAGTTCTTTTACCGAGTAACCCAGCACAGAATCCGCTTCGTCAAAGATCGCTTTGGCGGCAGGATACTTGTCATAGAGGTCTTTGCCCATACCGACGGCCTGGGCGCCCTGGCCCGAGAATGCAAAAAATGGTTTCATAACTTCTTTCCTGAAAAAAGACAACTCTGCCCTGCCGGCAGCTGCATAGCGGAATGAATTGCAGCCGATCGGCAGGGATTCGTTATCGGTTTATAGATTTTCACGATAAAAACGATTGTCCGGAATCAACTTCCGGAACGCATCCTGTTATTCTTATTATATTAATATAAGCGTTTTCGTCGCAAATGCAAGTGTCACTTATTTGCAATCATGGCAAAATGATGATAAATTATACCGCAAGCAATGATTTTATCAAGTTAAAAGGAGTTTTATTTATGCGTATTTTATCCGGCTTTCAGCCTTCGGGAACTTTGCATCTGGGCAACTATTTCGGGGCAATGCTGCCCAATCTGGAATTTCAGAAGCTGGGCGAAAGCTATCTTTTTATTGCCGATTATCACGCGCTGACCACTTCGCCCAAACCCGAAGAACTGCGTCAGCGGGTTTTTGATGTGGCGCTGGATTTTCTGGCCTGCGGGCTGGATGTGGAGCATACGGTGTTTTTCCGTCAGAGCGATGTGCCTGAAGTTACCGAACTTATGTGGATCCTCAATACTATCACCACCGTGGGGTTCCTCGAACGCGCCCACAGCTACAAAGATAAAATCGCCAAAGGTTTTATGCCCAATGCGGGACTCTTTACCTACCCGGTGCTGATGGCGGCAGATATTCTGCTTTATCAGAGCGATCTGGTGCCGGTGGGTAAAGACCAGAAACAGCATTTGGAAATCACCCGCGACCTTGCCATCCGTTTTAACGAACGTTATGGCGAAGTTTTCACCGTCCCTGAAGGGCATATTGCGGAAAATGTGGCAGTTATTCCGGGGTTGGACGGTCAGAAAATGAGCAAAAGTTACAACAATACCATTCCGCTTTTCGGCGCACCCAAAGCGATCCGCAAGCTGATTATGAGTATCGTTACCGATTCCAAAGGTCTGGAGGATGTCAAAGATCCTGACAGCTGCAATGTGGCTAAACTTTATAAACTCATTGCCACGCCTGAACAGTACGAAGAACTCTGCTGCAACTACCGTGCAGGGAATTACGGCTACGGTCACGCCAAGCAGGCTTTGTTTGAAGCTGTTGACAGTTACTTTGCTCCCATGCGGGCGCGGCGGGAAGAGTTTGCCAAAGATCCTGCCGAAGTTTGGAACATTCTCAACAAGGGCGCCGAAAAAGCCCGCGCCACGGCGGCGGATACTATGGAAAAGGTGCGTAAGGCGGTTGGTTTGCGCTGAGGCGCTGAATATAAAATCCTGTGCGGAGGTTGTTTATGGCTGGATTTATCACCCGTTTGCTGGAGCGGCGCCGGATGGAGCGCGAAGGTCAGCTGGGAACCAGAAAACGGCGTACCGAATCGGTTTGGGGCGAAGCTGCCGACCGTTCGCCGATATTGACTCTGGCGCTGACTCTGGTGCTGTGGGGCGTGTGCCTGACGGTATTGACTTTGCCTGAGCTGCGCAACTATCCGGTGCTGGTGGCTAATCAGGTGGCGCCGTCAACGATCTTTGCTCAGGTGGATTTTGTCTACGAAGATTCCGTTGCCACCCGGCAGGCAAAACAGGCGGCGGCAGATAAGCAGCTGCAATGTTTCAGGGTGGATAAACGCGCCGACAGCAACGTTATAAACAATATGAACACGCTGTTTACGGTGCTGCACGAACGGCTGGCAAGCGAAGCGGCGGATAAAAAATATACCGCATCAGACAATCACCCTGTTGCCCAGGCGGTTGCCGCCCTCGGCCCGTCGGCATTTCAGGTTTGCGCCCGATTGGAGCATAATTCGCTGCAGCGTGAACAATTCGGCGATGAGGTGCGCCGGCTGCTGCAGAACTGGATAATCGACCTCAAGCGTTACAATAAACTGACAGCCGAAGACAGCCTGATGATTGCCGACAGCGACAATCGGGTCTACCGCCGTCAGGTCAGCAGTTTGATGAGCTGCGCCCACGCCGCCCGTCAGCTGACAATGCTGATCGCCGGTTATTCGCCGGATGTAAAGCTCAACCGCCCCGATACCGAAGCGCTGGAACGTTTGATGCTGACCATGCTCAATCATACGGGCAATATAGAGCTGGATCAAGTCAGGACCATGGAGCGCCGCCAGCGGGCGATGGCAGCCGTAGATCCGGTAATTGTGGAAGTCAAGAAAAATTCGCAGATCATCAAGCGGGGGGCGTTGGTGACCGAAAATGTACTTGATGCGATCAATGCTCAGCAGCGGATGCTGGAAAAATATAATCAGGAAGATGACCGGCTGCAAAATTTGATCCACAACTCGTTCTGGAGTCTGACGTTGATCTTGTTTGCCGGGTTTTATCTGCTGCATATTCACCCCGATATTGCTCACAGTTCCCGCAGTATTGCCATGATTGTGACCATTTGCGCATTGTCGCTGGGGATCAATTTTCTGGCAATGGAAACGTTTTACTTTTTCAGCGGTATGCTGGCGATCCCGCCTGAGCTGGTTGCCGATGCGCTGCCGCTGGCATTGCCTGCGGTGCTGCTGGCGGTGGTGTCGGGGTATCGGGTGGCGCTTTATGTGGGGTTGTTTGTATCCATGATCTCGGCGCTGATGCTGGGCGGATCGTTCAATACGGCGCTGGAGGGGTTTGTACTCAGCGCATTGTGCGGTTTGATGGTCAGACCGTCGGGGAACTACCGCAGCTTCTTTCTGCGGGCATTTTTCTGCACGCTGATCGCTACATGGATGCTGGATTTCAATATGTTCTGGCGGATCGTCAGCGCTCCGACGGTGCTGGCATATTCGCTGGCGCTGGCGGTGGTCAATGCGTTGTTTACGGCGGTGGCGGCGATGGTGTTGATCTTTTTGTTTGAGCTGCTGTTCAATGTCAGTACCAATATGTCGCTGATGGTGCTTTGCGACTACAATCACCCGCTGCTTAAAGAGCTGCATCTTAAAGCTCCCGGTACTTCGCTGCACAGTCAGAACGTGGCGGTGCTGGCGGAAAATGCGGCAATGGATATCAATGCCAATGCGGTTCTGGCGCGGGCAGGGGCGCTGTTCCACGATATCGGCAAAGTCAAAAATCCTGAATATTTTATCGAAAATAATCAGAGTTCCACCAATCCGCACAATAAGCTCAATCCCCGTATGAGCAGTCTGATCATCAGCAATCACGTCAAAGACGGTCTGGATATGGCGCTGCAGCATAAATTGTGCCGCTCGGTACGGCAGTTCATCCAGCAGCATCACGGCACCGATCTTATCCAGTACTTTTATCATCTGGCGCTCAGCAGCAGCGACGATCAGGTGTTGGAAAGCGATTACCGTTACCCGGGGCCGCTGCCTCATGCTAAAGAGGTGGTCATTGTCAGTCTTGCCGATGCCTGTGAAGCGGCGTGCCGTTCGCTGGAAAAACCTACCGCCAGCAAGATCGAAACTATGGTCAACGATATTTTCCGTAAACGCTGGCGCGACGGTCAGCTGGACGAAGCCAATCTGACGGTGGAGGAACTTTCCAGAATCAACGAAAGTTTTGTCCGCACTCTGACTACAATGTATCACAGCCGTATAGCTTACCCCAAGGATGAAAACAACGATGAAGACAACATATTCGTTCCGGAGCGCCCGACGCCCGGTGCCGAGTAAAAAACTTCTGCACCGCGCCATGTTCGATGCTGCTGCGGCGGCAGGTCTGCCCGTGGAGGGCGACTGGGAGTTCAAAGTCTGGTTTCTGGACGATGAAGCCATGGCCGAAGCTCATGTGGATATTATGGATGTAGAGGGTACTACCGACGTTATCACCATGGCGTATCTGGAGGAACCCGAAGCGCTTTTCCCCGGCGATATGGGGCTGGAGCTGCTGGTTTGCGTGCCTTTTGCCGAGCGGGAAGGTGCCGAGCGGGCGGACTCCAGCTTTGCCGATGAACTTATGCTCTACATAGTCCACGGCTGTCTGCACGCTGCGGGGATCAATGATTTGGAAGAAGCCGACCGCAAGGTGATGCGCCGCCGGGAAGCCGAAGTTATGGCGCTGCTGCGGGAAAAGTACACCTTCAGCGAGATTTTCCCCGCTTGAAGATCAACTTGTCCTGCAATCGGAAGCTGACCAGAAAGAGCAGTAGATCAATAACGATCTTGCTCAGCAGTACATTCGCCTGCGGCATAAGCAGCACCGTTGCTTTCAGCAAGGTAAAAGATGCCGCAAGTATTGCTGCGCACAGCAGCAGATATCCGGCAAAAGAGCGCAGATCAAACAGTCTGCCCTGAGCTGCAAAAACCAGATTCCGATTGACCGAATAGTTGAACAGCAGCGAAAAAATTCTGGCAACGCTTTGGGGAATCAGCAATCCGGGCAGTTCGACAAGCGGCAGCAGCCAATAATAAAGCAGCGCAAACAAACCCTGATCGAGCAATGCTGCCAGCAGTCCTGAACAGCTGAAGAGCAGCATTCTGCCCCATACCGAGCGCAGTACCACTTGGCAGATCTGCCACGAATCGGTGATGGGGCGGAAGTGGGATCCGGAGTTATTATTGCGGTAGCAGGTGGTGATCGGAATTTCCACAATGGGGAAAATTCGCGGATTATCCACATTGGCGCTTTCGATAAGCATTACGGTTTCAAACTCAAAGCGCTCGCCGTTTTTATCGAGCATGGTTTCCATAAAATCAGTCGGCAGCGCCCGCAGACCGGTCTGGGTGTCGCTGATTTTAAGATTGACCAGCAAGCGGAAGATTATGCAGGTAAAGATATTGCCGAAGCGGCTTTTCCACGGAACACCCTTTTGAAGAAAATTGCGGACTCCCAGCACCAGTTTATCGGGATTTTCCAGCAAGGCTTCGGCGCATTTGATGATATCATCTACCGTATGCTGGGCATCGCAGTCGGCAGTGACCGCGCCTTGCAGCTGAGGATAATGAGTAAGCGCGTAGTTGAACGCAGTTTTCAGCGCCCTGCCTTTACCGGCGTTGACCCGGTGATTAAGCACAATGCAGTTTTCCACCTTGCGCAGTTCAGAAAAGATATGGAGCGAATCTTCCGAGCTGCCGTCGTTGACCACAATGATCGGCCAATGGCATCTTGAGCGCAGTTCATGCACCAGCTCAGAAAAAATATTTTCAGGATTCAATGCCGGAAAAATAATTGCTATATTGGCTTCTTCTCTGTTCATTATCATTTGTTTGTAAAAGATCCCCTTGTGTTGTTCCTTCCTGAATAAAATAACACAACAGACGAAAATTTGCAAATCATATAACGAAAAAAATTGCTTTACTGCGGAAGAACTGTATATTAACCCTCCGTAAAATATTTGATATAAGGAGTCGATATATGCAGATAAGTTACTTTGAAGAGATAAAGCGCAAACTGGTGCATCTTTCCAGTTTATGGATGGTATTTGTGACGCTGGCATTGGCCGGTTATCGCTGGTGGGTGTGCGGTTTGTTCGCTGCGCTGTTGATCCTGACGCTGGTATCGGAACACTCCTTTGCCAATGGCGGAAAATATCTGGGGCGGCTCTATGGAATACTTTTCGGGAAAATGCTGCGCAACGAAGTCAGGCCGGGGCAATGGATCGTATCCGGCGGCGCTCCGGTACTGGCGGCGGCGTTGTTGTGCAATTTGCTTTTTGTTCCGTTTATTGCCGCCGGAGCGTTGGCGGTAATGCTGACGGGGGATGCGGCGGCGGCACTTATCGGACGCCGCTTCGGTCGGCACAAACTGGTCAACGGCAAGTCGCTGGAAGGCTCGATCGCCTTTGCGCTGATTGGTTATCTGGCGCTGGCGATCGTAATGCTGATTGCCCATGTACCCCATCGCTTCTTTATCTGGGGAATTGCGGCGGTACTGCTGGCAGACGTAGTGGAGCTTTTTCAGAAGCAGCTCCGTCTGGACGATAATTTTTCGATTCCGCTGAGCGTGGGCGCGGTGCTGACTTTGGCGGCACTCTGCTGAATAAGATCAGTTATGCTGCTCTCTCTTGCGTTGACATTTTTTTGTATTGTTCAACCGGAAGGAAGCGTTTTACAACCTCGTGGCAGCGGTAATTGCAGCGGCAAAGATCTGCTGAAAATCTGCACCGGTACGCCCGGCTGCGGATTTTACACTTTCGTACTCGGGGTAAAATTTCACCACATCCTGCCATATACATTTTTTGACATCAATTGCGCCGTAAACGGTATTGACCTGAATCATTTCGCGCTGCATACAACTGCGCTGAACAGCTGAACGGCGGATCCCGATAGTGGTGGTTTCCGCAAAAATTATCCGCTCAAGGCTGGCAAGGTGCTGATTTTCCGCAATTATACTGAGCAGGTAAGCCGGGCGGTTTTTCTTCATAAAGCAGGGGGTAAAGTGTACATCCAGCGCACCTGCTGCCAGAAGTTTTTCCATAGCTCTGCCCAGCATTTCGCCGGAGGCATCATCAATGTTACATTCCAGCAGGCAAACTTTGTCACCCGGCATGGCTGCGGCAGGTTCAATAATCATTGCCCGCAAAATATTGGCGTGGTCAAAACTCCGCTTGCCGACTCCGATGCCGATGGATTTTACGGTGTATTGATCCGGCAGCGCAGTTGCGGTGCGCAATGCCGCCGCAATGGCGATGCCGGTCGGGGTGATCATCTCGCCGCGGGCGGCAGTTCTCCTCAGCGGGATTTGATGCTTTTGGGCAATATTAAGCACTGCCGGAACCGGTATCGGCAATTCTCCGTGCTGGCAGCGTACCGTGCCGCTGCCTTCGGAAAGAGCTTCGACAACACAATCGGTGATCTCCAGATCGTCGATCAATACTGCTGCTGATACTATATCCGCAATGGAATCAATGGCACCGACTTCGTGAAAGTGTACTTCGTTGATATCGCAGCCGTGGGCGGAGGCTTCCGCTTCAGCAACGATGCGGAAAATCTTTTCCGCCAGCTGCCGTGCTGATGGAGTAATATCGCAGCGGGTAATAATTGCCAGAACATCGCTCAAATTACGATGCAAATGCTCGTGATGTTCGTGGTGTTCGTGGTGTTCGTGGTGTTCGTGGTGTTCGTGATGTTCGTGGTGATGACAATGGACATTGAAACTTATACCGGCGATCCCTTTGGATTTGCCGTCAGTTATTTCTATGGAAAACTCATCATCCAGCTGCAAGCTGTTCAATGCGGCGGTCAATTTTTGCCGACTGCCGCCCAGCGCCAGCAGCGCCGCAACGGTCATATCGCCTGAAATACCTGAAAAACCTTCCAGAAACAACATCTTACCCATCATAATCACCTCTTGGTCATAGCGTAAAGTGTAATTGCCCCGAACATCAGCAATGCTGCTGCGGCTTTGCGGAGCCAGACAACTGCACTCTGTTTTTCTTCATCGGGATTATTGACTGCAAAATAACTTATTATTATTCCCAATATCAACGAAATTATTCCGCGGCTGGCCTGCAATACATTGCCGAATGCCGCCCCCAATAATCCGAAACTGACGTAAAGCCCCAGCATAGACATTATCCAGCAGATACCCTGGGGCAGGGCGGCCGCAAACTTTTTGCGGTCGATTTTCAGCGGTTTCAAGCAGAGCAATGCCGCCAGCCCCACCGGGCCGTAATTGGTCACAAAGCCGCTGAGCCCTTTGGTGATCGGGCCGCCGCTGCCGATTTCGCCGACTACCAGCTGGATACCCAAATCCGAAAACGCATAACCCACCAGCGTTACGGCCAGATAGCCCATGCCCTGCCATTGCAGTTTGCCTTGGCTGTAATTTATTAACACTCCCGCAGCAACAGTTCCCAGCATGGCAGTATATTGCAGCAAGGTGAACTTTTCGTGCAGCAGCACAATCGCCAACAGCACAACGATCAGTACCTTCAACCCCATAAGCGAAGCTATGCGGCTGGATTCAATATATTTTTGCGCCGAAAAAAATCCCCAATGCCCTGCCACCAGACCCGCATCGGTCATAAGTATAAAAAGCAGCATCCGCCAGGAAAAGAGATTTTCGGTCTGCAGCACAAACGGCGCCATCATCAGCGCGGCGATCCCCGTGATTGCCAGCGAGCAGAAAGTCAATTCGGTGGAATTATTGTATCGGGCAAGATAGCGCCGTCCGCAAAGGTAAGCACAACTTTGCATCAAGGCTGCAAGCAATCCGCCGCTGACCCCCAGAAAAAATACGCTCATTGCTGCAGTTCCTCAAAACGCCGCTCGCTATCCATGGCTAAAATTGGTTCGATGACCCGTTCAAACTCTCCTTCCATGATCGAAGGCAGATCGAAACTGCTGAAATTGTAGCGGTGATCGGTCACCCGGTTTTGAGGAAAATTGTAAGTACGGATCCGTTCGCTGCGGTCGCCGGTCCCGATCTGCGAGAGTTTGCTGGCGGATTGTCTGGCAGCTTCTTCCGATTGTTTGGCTTCCAGCAGCCGCGCATAAAGAATACGCAAGGCGATCTCCTTGTTGCGGTGCTGGGATTTCTCCTGCTGGCTGGCAACTGAAACCCCCGTTGGTATATGGGTGACCCGCACTGCGCTGTCGGTCGTGTTCACGCTCTGACCGCCGGGACCGCTGGAGCGGAAAACATCGAAGCGGAGATCTTCCGGCCGGATATTGATTTCCACCGCCTCGGCTTCGGGCATGATCGCCACCGTAACGGTGGAGGTATGCACCCGTCCTGCCGCTTCGGTAACGGGAACCCGCTGTACCCGGTGGACACCGCTTTCAAACTTCATGTGCATATAGACATCTTCGCCTGAGAGTGAAAAAGATACCGATTTGACTCCGCCCAGTTCGCTGGAGTTTTCTTCCAGCAGTTCGGTTTTCCAGCCTTTGCTGTCGGCATATCGGCAATAGGCGCGGTAGAGTTCGGCGGCAAAAAGCGCGGCTTCATCGCCGCCTGCTGCCGGGCGGATCTCCACAATGATATTACGCGAATCATTTTCATCGGCGGGCAGCAATGCCTGACGGATCTTATTTTCCAGATGCGCCGCTTCCTGCTGCAGATTTTCCATATCTGCTTGCGCCATTTCGCGGATATCCGGATCGTTTTCTTCGGCAATAAGCAGTTCGTTTTCGCTGATTTCGCTCAGAACCTTCTGCCAGCGGGCAAAGTTGTCGAAAAGCGATTTCAGCTTGCGGTGTTCGCTGGAAACGCTTTTGAGTTCAGCACTTTTCTGATATATTGCCGGGTCGGAAAGCCGTGCTTCCAACTCAGCGGCGTGCTGATGCAAATGCTCAATGTGCCGGGTTATATCGTCAGGAGTCATATACAGAAGAGATAAGTTTCAACTTGTTTAACAAAAAATCCCGCATACTCCGCTTGAGGAAGTACCGGGATATTTTTGCCGAAAAATTCAAGCTCAGTCGGCTTTTTTGCCGTAACGCTTGTTGAACTTGTCGATACGCCCTGCGGTGTCAACAAATTTCTGCTTACCCGTAAAGAACGGGTGGCACTTGGCGCAGATACCGACTTTGTATTCAGGACGGGTGGATTTGATTTCCCAGACTTCGCCGCAAGCGCAGACGACCTTGGCCGGACCGTAGTTCGGATGGATATCCTGTTTCATTGTTTTTCTCCAAAAGTTCTTATAGTTGAAAAATTTTATTTACAAAACAATCTTGTAAGCGTTAAATATACTCCACAATTCAACTTTTTACAAGTTTAAAAGCTGATTTTTTTTGCAAAAGTACCGTCGGCAGGCTATTTTAATAAAAAACAAAGCTCAAAATGTCAGGATTTATGCAATATGGAATGCAATAACTATCTTTTCCCGGGCAATGATTATGATACCCCTGAAAATCTGCCGCACGCGTTTATGGACAATCTGCTGCTGCGCAGCCGCTGGTATTTTTACTGGAAAAATTTCGGAATCTTTGTCCGCACGGGCAAATGCGGTCGGGCGGGCAAGCTGGATGCCTTTAATCAGACCGAATACTCCAACGGCAATATGCGTCTGGTTGAGTCCATCGGCGGCAAAGTGCATTTGCGGGGATTGAACAATATCGACAAGCTCAACGGCGAAGCTGCGGTGATCGTTGCCAATCATATGAGTTTGCTGGAAACCGCATTGCTGCACTCGGTTATGCGCCCGAGAATTGATTTTACCTTTGTCATCAAGCGCTCGCTTTTTGATGTTAAATACTTTGGCGATATCATGCGCAGTCTGGAAGCCATCGCCGTTGACCGGATCAACCCCCGCGATGACTTTAAGGCAGTTCTGACCGAAGGTAAAGAGCGTCTGGCGCGGGGCAAGAGCATTGTACTGTTTCCGCAGGCGACCCGCAACGAGGTGTTTATCCCCGAAAACTTCAACACTATCGGCATAAAACTTGCCAAGTCAGCCGGTGTGAAAGTGTTGCCGCTGGCGCTTAAAACCGATTTCCTCGGCAACGGCAAACTTTTGCGCGATATGGGCCCCGTACACCGCGACCATCAGGTTTACTTTGAATTCGGCGAGCCGCTGGAAATTACCGATTCGGGCAAAACTCAGCATGAAGCAATAATCGAATTTATCACCGATCGGCTGGATAAATGGTATCAGGCGGAAAATCGAACCCGCCCGTTGCCGCAGGCGTAATTGCGCAACCGGAACAGCGCATTGGATCAAAATATTGCTCAGGAGCAAAGCAGGATTGTTTTGTTCCTGAGCTTTTTATTTCGCTCTGTTCTCAACATCGGTTGATAACAAGATCAATGCTAATATTGATATATGTCTTCTAAACTTGAAGGGCACTTTTCTTTTTGTTACCCAAAAAGAAAAGTGCCGGGAGAAGGTTTTCCACCTTCGCCAAGGCTACGGCGGACAAGGGGAAAAGGGTGATGGGGGGTGTTGCAAAACTCTGCGAGTTTTGCAACACTTTTTTTGTAGTAATTAAGCTCAAATATGTAATATATCCGGTTATTCTGCGTTATATTTTTGCATTTTCTCATAAATTTGCTTTGAGGGGCAGCTGTTGGCATCATTATAAATGCGCTGCAAGACTTGTACGGGTTATTCAGCATTGTAGAGTTTGCGCATCCCAAGAGGGCATTGGCATTGCCCTCCTGGACCTCCCTTGCTCGTTTGGGGGCTATATCCAGCGCGAGGTTACTTGGCGACTTTA
>SUWJ01000044.1 GCA_015061545.1 Lentisphaerota bacterium
CAGAAACTTACTGGGATGCCTACTGGCAGGTAAAAGCCGCAGTAAAGCCCACGCTTGAAAATGCCGGATTGAATATTCCCTTCCCGCAGCGTGTTGTTACAATTGTAAACAAAACAGAGTAAATTACCAAAAAAGGCGGCAGTTTTTTCTCCTGCCGCCTATAATAACACGGTTCTTACTTCTTTATCGGGATATTGAGCTTTTCCCGGGCATCTTTCAGACCTCCCAGATTATGGAGATCTGTGTAGCCCATTGTTTTTAACTTTTCGACAGCAGTTCCTGCCCGTCTGCCGCTGCGGCAATAGATGTATATGGGCGTATTCTTACCGGAAACTTTACTGGAAATTTTGCTTTCCAGATCGGCAAGCGGAAGAAGAACTGCGCCTTCCAGATACCCGTTTTTGTGTTCCTCGGGAGTCCGGACATCCAGCAAAACAGCATTGTTTTCCATAGATATTTTACTTTCTGTTGAACAACATCCGCTTATTCCGAGCAAAATAATTCCGGATAATATTGAAAGAAGTGCTTTCATCTGCGATCCTTTTACCGCTTACTTTGCAGTGGGTATCCCCAGCCGTTTCTGGGCATCTTTCATTGCGCCGAGATTATGAACATCGGTGTACCCCTGCTTCAGAAGTTTTTCCGTAGCCATAGTTGCTTCCCGACCGCCCCGGCAATAAACATAAACCGGCGTATCTTTGGAGGGGACAACTGCTGCCGCTTTTGTATCCACATCCGCCTGCGGCAGATTGATTGCTCCCTGCAGGTATCCTTTCTGATATTCTGCCGGAGTCCGGACATCAAGCAGAACAGCATTCTTTTCCATCGTGATTTTGCACTGTCCGAGAGAACAGCATCCACTTACAACGAGCAGCATAACGCCGCACAGCATGACAAGAAGTTTTTTCATAATTCACCTCTATTGAGTTAATTTTTTTCAAATCATATACTTTGCGGAAAATCCCACATAACCTGCCTGTAATATAACGCAGAATCTGATGTTTGTCAAATGCGGATATTAACTTTGCATACCAGTAAAAGCGCGGCAAACTCCCGCTGTCAGGGATTGGAGTTTACTGCTATTCCCCTGACAGCTTCAGTGTAATATATCAGATTTGCTTTTATTTGCAACGATTTTGCAAAGTTAATAGATACTCACGTATATTAAAACGCAAAAAATTGTTTTCCATGATTTGTAATCTCCTGCGGAGACGGTATATTAAACTCGGGCGATTATCAAAAATAATCAGTACGGAGATAGCAATGGATAATGATTTAAATAAAAACAGCAAAAAAACTGCGCTTGTAATATCTTTGAAAATCCTGCTCTTCCTCGGCGTTATTGCTGGAGCGATCTTTTTGTGGATGATAGGATTGCTTGTCATCGGCTTTGGCAGCGTTAATCCGGTGTCAATGAATATTTTCTGGACGCTCCTTTTGCTTTCTTTGATTGTTTTGATATTTTCTCTGCTCTTCCGTAAAGCAAGAAAAATCTGGAAATGGGCTGGCAGTTCTGCATTGCTCTGTTTGCTTGTCCTTTGCCTTATTCCTGCATACCGCTGGTACACGGTGGAGCGATTTAAACAGTTGAGCGACAATATCAACTGGTACGCTTATGATCCATGGCGTGCTGAAACCAAAGTTGTGGTGGTGGATGCCGCGCCCGAATTCAAGATTTCAAAGGATTTGCCGAAAATGGATGGGGCGTATGCGCTTTATCCGGTTTATTCCGGTGTTGTCCGCGCCCTTTATGACCGCAACGAATTTGAAAAACACTCCCGATGGGAATATTTGGTTACTAACGGTTCGGATATTACCTTTGAAAAGCTGCTGAAAAATGAAGTCGATCTTATTTTCAGCGCCCCGCCATCCAAAAAACAAATCGCCGATGCCCAAGCCAAAGGTTTGAAATATGAGATCACTCCTTTTGCCAAAGAAGCGTTTGTCTTTTTTGTCAACAGTAAAAATCCCATAAAAAATATTACTTCACAACAAATCCGTGATATTTATGCCGGTAAAATCACCGACTGGTCGCAGATAGATAAGCGTTTGAGCGGAAAAATCAAGCCATTTCAGCGCAATCAGGGCAGCGGCAGCCAGACCATGCTGGAAAAGATCATGGGCAAAACACCAATTATGCCGCCCTTGAAAGAAGACCGCCTTGCCGGTATGGGCGGGATCATCAACGATGTAGCAAATTACCGCAACTATCAGGAAGCGCTCGGCTTTACATTCCGCTATTTTTCAACAGAAATGTTCAAAAACGGCGAAATCAAACTGCTTGCGATCGACGGCATTGCCCCCACCGTGGAAAATATCCGCAACGGTACTTATCCCTTTATTGCCGATTGCTGTATTATCACGGTCAAGCCGCGCAGCGAAAATGTCGGAAAAATTGTAAAATTCCTGTTCTCCCCCGCCGGAAAAGAGCTGATTGAAAAAACAGGTTATGTTGCAATACAACGCAAATGATTTTCTGCCGCAGTTGTAAATGCTTGCGGGAGATGGTATATTACCGGCAAGGAGAGTGCACAATGAAAATTTTTGACAAATACTTCCAGCCTTATGCTGAATACTGTTTGCGGACAACTTTGTCGGAAGAGGAATTGAAAGAAGCTCTTGCCCAAGAATGTCCGGCAACATCGGATGTTCTCTCATGGAAAGCCGTTAAAGCAGTTTTCGGCTTGAGCAAAACAATTGTATTTTCCTGCGATCCGGATGATCCGCTGCATCTGCATCCGATCAAAGCATACCGTAACACTTCCAGAGGGGATCTCTTCATCCGCTGTGAGAAAGCATCGAATGAAGAAACTATCTTGCATATTTCAATTACTCAAAGCGGAAAATACAAATGGCTGTTGTATGCTATTGTCATCTTTGCGCTGTTCTGGGGAGTTGCCGCATCGTTTATCATTTGGTGGGGAATCATTCTTGCCGCAGTTTTCATCGGACTGTTGTTCATCATTTTAGAGTGTTGCCGAGCTATGGCGATGGATGAAGTTCCGCAAATCCGGCAGGACTTTGAAATTATGTTGAGAACCCTGGAAAGAAAAAGTCGTTAGCCGTTTTGTAAATGGTAATTTTAAGCAGAGCGTTACGGACGGTTACAATAGTCCGTATTGGCGGCAACTATCTTTTTTACGGCGTTTTTGTCGAACCGGTCGGACACCCAATGCGCCATAAATGGAAGCGGAACTGCTGCATTTCTCCCTTTGGTTGGGAAGTGTTTTTGCAACAGCTCCGCAATCCCGGTTTTTCTGTAAAGAATTAAAAACTTTTTCAGAAATCAACTTCGGTATCAAAATAGCAGCAAAGCAGCAGCTTTTCCATTTCCTCCACCGAAGGTTGACGCGGATTGGAACCCGTACAGGCATCGCCAAGTGCATTCACGGCAATATCATGCAAACGGGCCCGGAAAACTTCTTCCGGAATAAATCCTTTTTCCGCCGGCAAGCCGTCCGCACCGTAATTTTTTATACATTGAGGAATATTAAGTGCGTCGTTCATCTTGCGAAGCATGGCGATCAGAAGTTTTACCTTTTCTTCATTGCTGCTGCCGCCGAGATCAAGGAAGTCTGCAATTGCGCCGTATCTTGCCAATGCCGTTTCATTTTTGGCGTTAAAGGCTATTACCTTGGGCAGATACATCGCGTTCGCCGCGCCGTGAATAATATGTGCGCCAAGATCGGCAAAGGCAGCGCCAGTTTTGTGCGCCATAGAGTGTACGATCCCCAGCAGCGCATTGGAAAATGCCATTCCCGCCAGGCATTGAGCATCGTGCATGGCATCGCGCTTTTCCATATCGCCATTGTAGCTGGGTACCAGATCGTTACTGATGCTTTTGGTGGCAGCAAGTGCCAGCGGATCGGTATAAGCGCTGTTGGCGGTAGAAACATAGGCTTCAACCGCGTGGGTTATTGCATCCATCCCCGTATGGGCAACCAGTTTCTGCGGCATAGTATGGGCAAGTTCGGGATCGACGATCGCCACATCGGGAGTGATCTCAAAGTCGGCAATAGGATATTTGATTCCTTTAGCATAGTCAGTGATAATCGAAAATGCCGTAACTTCGGTCGCCGTACCCGAAGTTGAAGATACCGCACAGAAACGCGCCCTGGTGCGCAATTTCGGCAAACCGAATACCTTGCACATATCTTCAAAAGTCGTTTCGGGATATTCATATTTGATCCACATCGCTTTAGCCGCATCAATGGGCGAACCGCCGCCGATGGCAACGATCCAATCCGGCTGGAAATCAATCATCACACCGGCACCCTTCATCACCGTTTCCACCGAAGGATCGGGTTCGATACCGTCAATGATCTTCACCGCCATTCCCGCGCTTTGCAGATATTCAACTGCTTTATCCAGAAATCCGAATCTTTTCAT
Source organism: Lentisphaerota bacterium (assembly GCA_015061545.1). GTDB lineage: Bacteria > Verrucomicrobiota > Lentisphaeria > Victivallales > Victivallaceae > SIG78. The sequence continues at coordinate 4,390 of SUWJ01000044.1, forward strand.
AGAGCTGCCGCCTACGCAGATCACAGCCCGTTTTCCCTGAAAATTCTTCAATGCTTCCAGCGCATTTTTACCGTGATAAATGTCACGGGGAAGAGTAAATCTCCGCATATTGATACCTCTCATTAAAATATTTGCCTGTTATAGTGATACACACCGTTTTGACAACAATATATATCATGCAAACGATATGTCAAAAGCCGAACAATATTATTTTGAAAAAATTTCCGCATCCGCAATCACCTTCTTCCCCCTCCAAGCGGAGCAAGGTAAAGCAAAAATCGGTAAACGGTTTGAAAATTCCACTTCCAAGCGTTATATTATCTCCTTTGAAAATTTGATCCTGTATTGCAATTTGAATAACCGGGGCTTGGCGGTGTAAAAAACCGCGCCCCACAAAGGACGTAAAAATGCGTGTTACAATTATGCAGCCGCCCTACCCCGCTAAAGGCGAAGCGGTAAAAGTTTTAGATTGGCAGATCGCTCAGTTGAACAAGCTGGAACAAAATTCCACCGATCTTGTCATCTTTCCCGAAAATTCCAACTGTACCGGCTACACCGATCTGGCGGATATGAAAAAACTTATCGGCAACGAAGGCGCTATGTTTGTGGATACTGTGCGCCATACAGCCCAACGGGTCAATTGCAGCATTATGTGCGGGTTGGAAAATATCGACTCCAATGGCGTTATGCGAAATCAGCTGACCGTATTTACTCCCGAAGGAGAAGAGTTTTCGCCCTACACCAAAATTCATCTGGTGGAGCCTGAACTCGCCAAAGGCATTGAGCCGGGCAAAGAACCGATCTCATTTGTCTATAAAAACATCCGTTTCGGAGCGGCGATTTGTTTTGACTCTTATTTTCCTGAACTCTTTGCCGAATATGCCAAACAGCGCATAGACGTTATGATAATCGTCAGCCATCAGCGGCAGGAACGGCCCGATATTCTGGAATTTTTGAACCGCACCCGGGCTTTCGACTGCGGCTGTACTCTTTTGCGTTCCGCTCCTGCCATGCCTGATCCCAACGTAGGCGGTTGCAGTATGGCAGTTGCGCCTGACGGAAAAATCATTGCTCATGCGGGGGGTGTTCCGGGCGTGATTTGCTGCGAGATCGATCCTGCGGCAAGATTTATGCGCCCGGCTTCTTACGGAGAACCGGATCGGATCGGCGACTATCGGGAAGTATTGATGCTTTCCCGGCAGCATACCGGCAACATCGAAAAATAAGCTGAACGCATCACCAGCCTGCGGCGGATATTTTCCTGTCCGGGAAGTTGAAAAAAAGCCGCAGCGGTGATATATTATCTGAAAATTTTTTTGTAATAAAATAATTCAGCAGCAACTGTTTTTAACAGTACGGGATCGCTATGAACAACTTTTTTGAACGGACATTCCGCCTTAAAGAACACAACACGTCCATCCGAACCGAAATAATTGCGGGGATAACGACTTTTCTTTCCATGGCGTATATCCTTGCAGTCAATCCCGCGATTCTTTCCGGCGCGGGGATGGATCGGGGCGGTGTGTTGATCGCAACTGCGCTGGCGGCGTTTTTCGGAACTGCACTTATGGCGTGTTTTGCCAATTACCCCTTTGCGCTGGCGCCATCGATGGGATTGAATGCCTACTTCGCTTATACGGTGGTGCAGTCGATGGGTTTTTCGTGGCAATTTGCGTTGTTTGCGGTTTTCTGCGAAGGCTTTATCTTTTTGCTGCTGTCGGTAACATCTATCCGCGAACAGATTTTTAATTCCATACCTCTGCCGCTGAAAAAGGCTTCAGGTATCGGGATCGGCTTTTTTATTGCATTTATTGCCTTTCAGAATGCCAAACTCATTGAAAATCACGATGCAACGCTGGTAGTGTTTCAATCCTTCAGCGGAGATAAAATCTATACCGACGGTATTTCGGCGCTTCTGGCGCTGGCGGGTACGATCATTACCGCCTGTCTGCTCAGTAAAAATGTAAAAGGTGCTATCCTGCTGGGTATATTGCTTACATGGTGTGCGGGGATCGTTTGCCAGCTTGCGGGAATTTATCGCGGAGCAAGCATTATTCCTGATTTGACGCTGGAATCATTTCAGACTGCGCTGGGTGGATTCGGTGATCTCTTCGGCAGCGCCTTTGATGTTAAAAATTGGGTTCACGGCACCAACAGCGGATTCAAACTTATCTATTCGATGAGCTTTGTTACCATTGTGTTCGCCTTTTTGTTCGTTGACCTTTTCAGCGCCATCGGCACGCTGACCGGAGTGGCAGGGCAAGCCGGATTGCTGACTGCTGACGGCAAACTGCCGAAGATACGCGGCGCTTTTATGGCGGACAGTCTGGCAACCAGCGGCGGAGCCGTACTGGGGACATCCACCACCACCACTTACGTTGAATCAGCTACCGGGGTCGTAGCGGGCGGCAGAACCGGGTTGACGGCAATCACCACCGCACTGCTTTTCCTGCTGTCGATCATCTTTGCGCCGCTGCTGCTTTCGGTACCGGCACATTTGCCACGGCGCCTGCGCTTATTATTGTGGGGTTCTACATGATTGCTCCGATCAGAGAGATGGATTTTTCCGACATGGGTATTGCCATACCGGCCTATCTGACGATCATTGTAATGCCTTTTGCTTACAGTATTACCGATGGTATCAGCGTCGGGATCATCTCCTGGACCATGCTCAATCTCATTCTCCGGAAAAAAGAACGCATTTCGCCGTTGATGATAATTCTGACCTTGATTTTCCTTGCCAATTACCTTTTATTGAAGTAAGGATAGCGTTTAACAGCAATTACGCAAATAACGGCGTTCAGGCTTTTGCGGTGCGGGAAGCAGAATCACTTTCCGCCCTGCAGCTCTTCAAGTACCGCCAACCGCACTATGCGCAGCAATTCCTGCAAGCGGACTGCCGCAGAAGCATTGCCGTTAACGGTAGGCAGTTTGCCGTTGCTGCGATAGGTACAGCTCTGTCCGCGGCGCAGCAGAACTTTATTGTTCACCACACTTAAACTGGTGTAGCGCGCCTTTCCGGCCAATATCTTGATTTGGCTCAAAACCAGCAGATTTTCCACTTCAACGGGTAGTTTGCCGAAACGGTCGCTCAACTCCAGGCGGCAATCGGCAATATCTTCTTCGCCGGTCAGGTGGCTCAACTGGCGATAGACAGCCAGCCGGTGATGTTCGGAATTGATATATTCCGGCGGGATCCCCGCCGCCAGTACACCGTTGCCGCCGCGACAGGCATAGCGGATAAATTCTATGTTCAAATCCACATCGGGCAGCCACTCGCGGAGTTTGTTATTTTTAAGCAGCGCGATTTCCTGTTTAAGCAGCTGACAGTAAAGCTCAAACCCCACGGTACTGATATGTCCTGACTGTTCAGAACCCAGCAAATTACCCGCGCCGCGGATTTCCAGATCGCGCAATGCCAGCCGCATTCCCGACCCCAACGTACTGCAGCGGCGGATGGCAGCAATACGTTTGCGTCCGTCAGCAGAGATATAACATTGCTCAGGGATCACCAGATACGCGTATGCCTGACGCTTCCAGCGCCCCACCCTGCCCCGCAGCTGATAAAGTTCCGCCAGCCCGAAACGGTCGGCACGCTCAATAATGATCGTATTGGCGTTGGGCATATCCAAACCTGATTCAATGATCGTTGTACACAAAAGCACATCCAGCTGACGGTCGATAAATTTGCGCATGACATCTTCCAGCTCTTCTTCCGCCATCTGCCCGTGGGCAATGCCGAAAGAAACTTCAGGCAGCATGGCCGAGAGTTTCTTGAACCGATCTTTGATCGTGCGTACCCGATTGTGCAATATATACACCTGTCCGCCGCGGGAAACCTCTTCGGTAATCGCTTTGGCTATAGCGGAGTCATCCTCGCGCATAACGATCGTTTTAACCGGCAGACGCTCTATCGGCGCCGTCATAATGGTACTGAGCTGGCGCGCTCCTGCCATGGAGAGATAAAGAGTCCGCGGAATCGGTGTAGCAGACATGGCAAGCACATTCACCGAAGCGCGCATCCGTAAAAGTTTATCTTTTATCTTCACCCCGAAACGCTGTTCTTCGTCGATTATGACCAAACCAAGATTTTTGAAATTTATATCGTCGGAAGCCAGTCTGTGAGTACCGATAACTATATCCACTCCCCCCGAAGCCAAACGGCTGACCACCGATTGCTGTTCGGCATTGCTGCGGAAACGCGACAGCACCTCAACGGTATAAGGATATCCGGTAAAGCGTTCCAGAAAACTCATATAATGCTGTTGGGCAAGTACCGTAGTAGGCGCGATCATTGCCACCTGAAAACCAGCTTCCACCATCTTGAAAGCCGCCCGCATAGCGATTTCGGTTTTACCGTAGCCCACATCGCCGCACAGCAGGCGGTCCATGGGTTTTCCTGAATCAAGGTCGGAGGCGATCTCCTCAAAACTGCGCTGCTGGTCGGGCGTATCGGCAAACTTGAATCGGGCAATAAATTCCTGCATTGCCAGCTCATTGACCGGCAGCGTAAGCCCTGCAGCCGAAGCCCGCACCGCCTGCAAACGGAGCATTTCGGCAGCGTACTGATGAACCGCCTCGGTAGTAGCTTGCTTATCTTTTGCCCACTTTACTCCGCCCAGCCGATGCAGTTTTACCGAAGAAGCTCTGCCCCCTGCAATATAACTGCTTACGCTGGCAGCCTGATGAACAGGCACCTGCAATATGGCATTGTTGGCATATTCAAGAACCATCACTTCCCGACAGCTGCCGTCAGAAGATTCTTCCAGTTTCAAACCCCGATAAATCGCTATACCGTGAGCGGCGTGAACTGCATGATGCCCGACTTCCAGATCGGATATCACCGCATTTTCCAATCGCAGATCCTGATCGGACAATGTTGAACTTGTATTGACGGATTTTTTTATCTGCCCGCGGGCGCAATTACTGCCGGCAAAGAGTTCATTTTCGGTTACAAGGATCAATTCTCCGACGGCATCGAATATACCGCCGGGAATATTCAGCTGAACAAACCTGATATTTTCTCCGTTCAGACCGTTGGCGGCAAAATATTCCTGCAACCGCGCCGGACTCTCCTCCGTACTGCCGCAGGCAATGATATGATAATTGAACCCGATCCATTGCTGAAATTGGGTCACCCATTGGCTGGCAAGCAGTTCACGCCCACGGTCAGCGGCACCCTCGGGAAGATCGTCGATCAGATGAGCTGTTGCAGGGTAAATTCCGCACGGCGGAGCTGCTTCCGCCGGAGCCTCGCTTGAACTGTAGAGCCGCAAACGGTTGGCAGGAGCGATCGACGCAGCAAATTTATGGTAAAGGTCATAATTTACCGTGTTGTCAAATTTACGGAAATATTCATCGAACAACCCGGGATAAAGCTCCCATAGTTCCATAGTACCGGAATCAAAATAATCCAGCGCAGCAGCCGTATTTTCGTAGGCTGCGCCATCTTCATCGGTCAGAGTTTGTATCGTACAGCGGTTGATGATCCGGTAACAATCCAACGCTCCCGGCAAAGAACGCTGAGTAGCCGGGTCAAAATGACGGATGGATTCGATTTCGTCGCCGAAGAATTCAATACGGGCCGGATACTCCGAATCGGCGCTGAATACATCAATGATTCCGCCGCGGCGGGAAAATTCCCCGGGGGAAGATACTTCGTACTCATCGTCATAATCCAGCTCGATCAATTTTTCGATCAAGCCGCTGAAAGAGTATTCTTCAGCAGGCTTCAAAACTATTTCGCTGTTGCGCAGAACTTCCACAGCAGGTGCAGGTGCCAGCGCCCCCGCCAGCGAGGTGATCAATATATCGCACTGGCCGCGGGAGAGCAAAGTCAGCACCCGCGCCCGACCTGATTCGGAACCGGCAATATAAAATCTGCCCCGTTGGATCTCGTTGAGCAACTCGATCCGCCACGACTGCTGCAGTATATCGCGCCAGAGAATCAGCTGCCGATAAAGTTCCTCGGCATTATCCAGCCTCGGCAAAACGATAAATGCCTTTTTACCCCGGGCAATCAACCGGGCAATCCAACTGAGCAAAACTGCCCCTGCCACGCTTTCATCGACCGCAGAAACCGCCCGTACCGAAGCAGGGGTGAAAAAAAAGTCCCGATCCAGCAGTTTTTTTTCAATTTTTTCTAATATTGCCCTTGACATTTACAATTTTTTCATTATATTAAATAAGTTAAAGATACAGATTGTCGCTTTACGGGATGGCACAACTGTTTTTTGGGGCGGCAGGCAGCTGTGCTGCGAGCCACAGACCAACCCTCCGGGGAGTCTGCATAATAATAAATATACCGCACACCCAAAAAAATGGCAATTCTCCGGGAGCGGATTTTGGTTTTTTTTGTCAAATATTTTTAAGAAAACCAGTCAGAAGGTCTGAAAAGATACTTCTGGCACTCTGAACAGGCGAAAAATTACATGGCAAGCAGCACAAAAAAGAGTAAAAAAACTACTGTTGAAAACGAAGCAGCAGAAGTAAAAGCCGTTGAAGTTGCCCAGGCAGCTGAAACGACTGTTGCCCCGGCGGCTCCGTTGAAGCCCAAAGCTAAAGCAGCCAAAACTGCCAAGGCTGACAAACCTGCCGAAGAAAAAACAGTCAAAGCTAAAGCAGCAAAAAACGCTGATTCCAATAAATCTGCTGAAAACAAAAGCGTTAAAGCTGCCAAAACAGTTAAAGCAGCCCCCAAAGCATCAGAAGTTCAGGAAGCAGTTGTTGAAGATGCAGCGACGACTGAAGAGCCGCAAATCGAAATTGACCGGGCGGCACCATCTCAAAGCGAAAACAACGGAATCGATGAGAAAATTGCGGCAGAAGCTGCCGTCGATACAGCTCAAGTCGAAGATATACCGATTGCGCCGATCAAAGTAGTCAAGCGCCGTCGGAAGATCAGCGTTAATCCCGAGGACGCAGCAGGCGAAGTTACCGCCGTCCGCCGCAGCCGGGTACGGGGCAGTGCTGAAGATGCGGAAGCAGCGCCCGCCTCGGCAAGAGTTCGCCGCAGTCGGGTTGCCGAAACCAAATTGCAGACCAAGCAGGAAAAAGATAACGCCCGCCGCACCGCGCTGGAGTCAAGAATTTCCGGAATCAGCAAAAATGATACCATGAAAGTCTACATGGGCGAGATCGGTCAGATCGACCTAGTCACCAAGACCGAAGAAGCTGAACTGGCAGAAGCGATCCATTGCGGCAACGGCGAACTGCACGACGAAGCCCGCGCCACATTGATCAAAGCCAACTTGCGTCTGGTGGTAAAGATTGCCCACGACTTTAAAGGTTTGGGGTTGCCGTTATTGGACCTGATCAGCGAAGGCAATATCGGTTTGATGCGTGCGGTGGAAAAATTTGACCCGATCAAAGGGGCAAAATTCAGCAGCTATGCCGCGTGGTGGATCAAGCAGTCCATGCGCCGCGCATTGGCAAATCAGAGCCGCACGATCCGTATTCCAGTGCAGAGCGCCGGCAAGATCAACAAGATCAAGTCGGTAAGAATGAAACTGGCGGAGGAGCTGGGTCGGGAGCCGACCGACAGCGAAATCGCCGAACATCTGGATTTCAGCGAACGCACCGTTGCCGGGTTGCGTCTGGCAGATTTGCGGACATTTTCGCTGCACGACCCGATCCAGCAGGGCGAAGAAGGGGAATTTCAGGATATTATTCCCGACCGCCGCGCTATGACGCCTGACCAGATTCTGGGCGACGTGGAGTCAGTAGGCAGACTGTTGACTTTGCTGGACGAGCTGGAAGATCGGGAACGTTTGATTCTGAAGATGCGTTTCGGGTTGGATGGCTACCGCGCAAGAACTCTGGAAGAGGTGAGTCAGGCGATCGGCAGGACCCGTGAACGGGTGCGCCAGATCCAGAATCAGGCGTTGGTAAAACTGCGGATGCTGCTGGCAGATGAAAGCGGTTATTCGACCGAATAAAGAAGATATTGACTTCGTTTTTTTAACGGAGAGTGGTTATATAGTAATGAAACCTTTAACTGTGTTTGAAAGGGGGTGAAAACAATGGACACCGAGATTCGCGTAAAGAAAGGCGAACCGATCGAGCGCGCTCTTCGCCGCTTGAAGAAAAAGCTCGACAAAGAAGGTACGCTCAAGGATCTGCGCAACCGCCGGCACTATGAAAAGCCCA
>SUWJ01000045.1 GCA_015061545.1 Lentisphaerota bacterium
GTCACGTTGAAGCCCGTAAAGATGTAACCTGGCGCGAACTGTACACCCGCGAATAATTGCTGATTATTACATCGGACTGCCGTTGAATGAAAATTCTCCGGCAGTTTTTTTGTGTGTGGATGCGGAGGAAATGTGGAATTTTTCCGCTGCCAATGACAGGTTTTACTGCGCGCTTGATATGTGATTGGCGGCGGCGATCAGCAGCCCCGCCAGCTGTTGACGGCGTTTGCGCATATACATTTCCGCTCCTGAGAGGCTGATTCCGGCTATGCAGCTGCCGCTGTTGTCAAAAATAGGAGCAGCTACGCAGTAGATCCAGTCTTCGTGTTCACAATCGTCAATGGCATAGCCCTGCTGACGGATCCGGGCAAGCTCATCGCGCATGGCGCTTTCGTCGGTGATGGTGTGATCGGTAAAGGCGTGATAGTCGATCGTCTGCAGCATTTCCTCCTGCCTGTCCGGTTTTTGAAACGCCAGAATCACCTTGCCGACTCCGGTGCAGTAAAGCGGACCTGATTTGCCGATAAGCGACCCCATGTGGATCAGATGGCTGCCTTCGACTTTATCTATATAAATGATTTTATCGTTCTGCAGTTTGGCAAGATGAACTGTTTCCTGAGTTTGCAGCGAGAGTTCCGCCAGCAGCGGCCGGGCGGTTTTGATAAGCGGATTCTGACTTTCCGCCACGTTGCCCAGACGGACAAATCCCACCCCCAGAGTGTAAACGCCTTTATCCGAGCGCAAATAATCTTTATCGACCATAAATTTGAGCATACGGAAGGTGGTACTTAAAGGTATTGCAGTTGCTTCTGCCAGCGCCTTGCCGCTCATTCCCGCGGGACTTTGCGCCACCAGTTCAATAATATCAAAGAGCTTGCTGAAACTTTTTTCCCCGTTTTTCATAAAATTCTCCATTGGTTTTTCTGACAGCACTTAATATAAGGTACTTTTGAAATAATGCAATCTCATAAGATGAGAATATCTTGTGTATTTGGTGCTTTTTACCGTTTTTTTTCAAGAAAAAACAACAGAATGAACCTGTAGATGGCTTGTATTATACTATGACAGGGCTATATTTATAATGGAAATATATGGCAATCAAGCAATTCTCATATTGTAAGAATAAAGTAGAGGAGTTAAATTATGGCAAAAAAGACATTGATCGCAGGCTTCGGTGAAGTCATGCTGCGGCTGGCTGCCCCCGGACGCAAACGTTTGGCTCAGGCGCTGCCCGGAGAGTTGACCGCTACCTATGGCGGCGGCGAAGCCAACGTATGTGCGGCAGTTGCTGCCCTGGGCGGCAGCGCCCGCTACCTTACGGTGCTGCCCGATAACCCCGTGAGCAAGGCTTTTGCTGCGGAAATGCGCGCTTTGAATGTGGATGCCAGCCGTATTGTTTACACCAAAAACGGTCGCATGGGTATATACTTTGTGGAACATGGTGCCGCCCAGCGCGGCAGCGGCGTGTGGTATGACCGCGAACACTCCGCCATTGCGGAGATGGCGGCGGAAGATTATGATTTTGCTGCGATGCTGGAAGGTGTTACTCATTTGCATATAACCGGTATAACTCCCGCATTGAGCTGCAACGCTTATCGGGCGACGCTGGAAATGGCAAAATGGGCCAAAAAACTCAACTGCACCGTATCCTGCGACCTGAACTACCGTAAAAAACTCTGGAACTGGGAACCGGGTACCGAAAAGAACGTTCTGGCGGGCAGATGTATGAAGGAGATCGTGGCATTCGCCGATATAATCATCGGCAACGAAGCGGATGCAGCCGATGTGTTCGGCATCAAGCCCGACTGCGGCGATGTGGAAAAAGGCGATCTGGATGCAGCCGCATATTTGAGTGTGGCGCAGCGGCTGGCGGAAATGTTCCCGCAGGCGAAACTTATTGCCACCACGCTTCGCGGCAGCGTTTCGGCAGATTTCAACTACTGGGGCGGTATGATTTACGATTGCTCCAACGGTGAATCCTATCTGGCTCCCCTTGACAGCAATGGCAAATACGAGCCTTATGCGATTCGGGATATTGTGGACAGATTCGGCGGCGGCGACAGTTTTTCGGGCAGTTTGATCTATGCGCTCAACAGCGAAAAGTATGCTCATCCTGCCGATGCGATCAAATTTGCGGTGGCGGCAAGCTGCCTCAAACACTCCATTGAAGGCGATTATAATTTGATTTCAGAAAGCGAAGCAGTCAATCTTATGAAGGGCAATGCCTCCGGAAGGGTGGTGCGTTAAAATGAATATGAATGAACTTAAAGCAACTTTTGAAAGCAGTCTGGCGGCGTGCCCCATTGTGGCGATCCTGCGGGGGATCACCGTTGAAGAAGTGGCAACGGTCTGCGCGATTCTGGCTGAAAACAAGATCAATCTGCTGGAAATTCCGCTGAATACACCCAATGCGCTTGAGTGTATTGCCAAGGCTTGCGAATGTGCAGCGCCGGGGCAGCTGGTGGGGGCAGGGACGGTGCTGAGCGCTGAGGCGGTGGATCAGGTAAAAGCCGCCGGCGGCAGATTTATTATTTCACCTAACACCAACGAAAGCGTCATCCGCCGCACCAAGGAGCTGGATATGCTCTCGATTCCGGGCTGCTTTACTGCCACGGAGTGTTTTACGGCGCAGGCTGCGGGGGCGGATTACCTTAAACTTTTCCCCGCAGGCAGTATTGGCGCATCTTACATCAAAGATCTTAAAGCGGTGGTCAAACTGCCCTTTATGGCGGTGGGCGGAGTCAATGCGGAAAATATGGCATCCTTTCTCAAATGCTGCTGCGGCGTAGGCATCGGCGGAGCGATTTATAAGGCAGGCAAGAGTGCCGATGCCATCCGCAGCGATGCCGAAAAACTGATTGCCAGTATTCAGGCGTGAACAGGATCTTCAAAGTAAACAGGAGATAAGATTATGAAAATTACAGCTATAGAAACTGTTTTGATCGGCGCCCCCACGCCGGGCTGCGGTTTGTTGAGCAACCGTAACTATTTCATTCTCCGGCTGCATACCGACGAAGGTATCTGCGGGCTGGGCGAAGCGACTGTGGAAAGCCACGATGATTCGCTGTTGGGGATCCTTAAAGATCTGGAAGATTTGATAATCGGCTTTGACCCGCTGCAGCCCAATCGGCTGGTACAGCACCTTTTGCGCAAACGTTTCTGGAAGGGCGGCGTGCTTAAAGCGTCGATCATTTCGGGGATCGAACTGGCCTGCTGGGATATTATCGGCAAACACGCCAATAAACCTGTATATGAATTGCTCGGCGGCGCGGTGCGCGATAAGCTGCGCGTTTATGCCAACGGCTGGACGGGGGGCGCTACTGATCCGGCGATCATCCGGGACAAGGCGCACGAAGCTATGGCGGCAGGTTACCGCGCATTCAAGTTCAGCATTGCTCTGGCAGGCTGGCCCATGCACGATCGGGAGCTGGTGCGCAAGATCGCCAAAGCCACGGCAACGGTGCGGGAGGCGATCGGGCCGGATGCTCCGCTTTGCTTCGATGGTCACGGCAGATACGATGCCAAACTGGCGCTGCAGGTAGCTGAAGTGCTGGAAGATTACGATGTGATGTTTTTTGAAGAACCCGTTCAGCCCGAAAATGAAGAAGGCATGGCAGAAGTTGCTGCCAGATGCCGTCTGCCCATTGCATCTGGCGAACGGCTCACCCGTCCGCAGGAATTCCGCAGATTGTTTGAAAAACGCGCTATCGCCGTAGCCCAGCCCGATCTGGCACATTGCCACGGTATCGGCGAAGGCTGCAAGGTGGCGCATATCGCCGAAGCCTTTGACGGTTTTGTGGCGCCGCATTGCCCCATGAGTCCGCTGCTGCTGGCAATATCGCTGCATCTGGATGCTGTTGCACCCAACTTTTTGATTCAGGAACGGCTTTTCCAGCCCGACTGGCGGGGTAATATCCTTAACAATCCCATGAAGGTTGAAGACGGCTTCCTGCCGCTGCCGCAAGGGGCGGGCTGGGGTGTTGAACTCAACGAAGAACTGGTGGCACAGCATCCGCGGATCGTGGCAGGGTCGCCCTCGCTGTTCAGAATCGACGGCAGCATTGCCGACTGGTGATAAACCAAGGTAAAACAGAGAGTTTTTCAGAATGGATACTTTCAAAGATCGTACCGTGCTGGTCACCGGTGCAAGTCAGGGGCTGGGGCGCGAAATCGCCGCCGTGTTTGCCGAAGCGGGCGCACGGGTGATTGTCAACTGCGCTCATAACATAGCCAAAGCCGAAGCGGTGGCAGCCAATTTGCGGGAGCGCAGTCTGAACGCACAGGCGTATCAGTGCGATGTAAGCGACGAAGCTGCCGTGCGGAAGATGTTTGCCGATTTGGGCCCGGTGGATGTGCTGGTGAACAATGCCCGGCTTGACCCTTATTTCCGCAAAGCGGAGATGAGCGAAAAAGAGTGGTTTATGAAGACGATGGAAGTCAACGTGCTGGGAGCTTATTTAACCAGTATGGTCTTTATGGAACAGGCCGTAGCGCGCAAGTTCGGACGCATTGTCAATATTTCCAGTTCGCGGGCATATACCCCCGCTGAACCGCATATGGTGGCGTACAATATATCCAAACTTTCGCTGCACGCTTTGAGCCGCAGTTTTGCTGCTCAGGGGGCAGCTTACGGCATAACCGCCAATACCGTTGCACCGGGGTTTGTGGAAACCGAAAATGTGAGCAAGCGCCTTTCCGATGAAGTGCGCGACCGCGAAGTCGGCAAGATCCCGCTGCAGCGTACAGCTTCCATGCGCGAAGTTGCCGAAGCCGTATTTTTTGCCGCCGCCAACGGTTACATAACCGGCGAAGTTGTCAACATCAACGGCGGACAATTCTATACCCCGTAACATGATTGAATTACAATAAAAATACCAATAACAGGAGTGTGAATTATGAGAGAACGTTTTACCATTGAACAGGCAGCGGCCTGGGAGAAAAAGTACGGTTGGCTGGTGGGCTGCAACTTTGTGCCTTCTTATGCAGTAAATCAGTTGGATACCTGGGCAAAAGAGACTTTTGACGAAGAAGTTATCGACCGCGAATTGCAGATCGCGGAAGATCTGGGATTCAACACCGCCCGTATTTTCTTCCATTATTTCCATGTAAAATACGATAAACAGGGCTTTTTTGACCGGGTAAAGCGCTATTTGGATATTGCCGGCAAACACGGCGTTTACTCCATGCCTGTATTCTATACCGGCGGTTTCAACTCCTACCCGGTGTGGGGCCCGCAGCCGGAGCCGGTTTTCGGCATCCACAACTCCCGCTGGGTGCAGAGTCCCGGAGCTGAATACCTCGGCGACCCCGCCCGTTACCCCGAATTGGATGAATATGTGCATGATACGATCTACACCTTCCGCAACGATGACCGTGTCTGCTGCTGGGATTTGTTCAACGAGCCTACTTGCATCCGCCCCAACGAAGCGCTGAAAGACAAGCGCGAAAAGGCGTTGATGCTGGCAGAACGCACCTTCCGCATCGCCAGAGAAGCCGATCCTTCGCAGCCTTTGACGGTGGACTGCGTTTTCCGCGGCTGCGGTCACTCGGTGCAGAAGGTTGACCCTGCCAATCCTGATCCGGTAGAATTCAACGGCGATGAATTTGAAATGCTCAAGCAGTCGCCTATTGCCAAGCTGGCGCTGGCGGAGTCAGATGTAAACAGCTTCCACTACTACGGCGCACTGGATCATCTGCCCGATTACATCAAAGGTTTGCAGGCATATCAGCGCCCGATCATGTGTACCGAGTGGATGGCGCGGGTGGTGCCCGAACAGAATTTTATGCTGATGCTGCCTGAATTCAAGAAATTCAACATCCACAGCTACAGCTTCGGTCTGGTGGCCGGGCGTACCAACTTCTTGCACTGCGCGCTCTTCCCGCCGGAAAAACTCAATGCCAAGGGCGAACCCGATGTGTGGTATCACGATATCGTCCGTCAGGATGGCACTCCGTTCTCTTATGCCGAAGTTTCTGCCATCAAACGCATTACCGGCAAGGATAAGTAAAATGAAAATAGCAAGACTGTTTTTGACTGCAGCGCTGGCGGCGGCTTCGGCGTGCTGCGTGCAGGCATATGACAAAAGCGAATACAAGGTCCGTCCGTGGGAGATCATCAACGGTTTGCAGCCCCAAAGCGAACTGGTTTGGGATATGAGCAAGGGCGATCTGGCAAGCTGGAAAGCCACCGGGAAAGGCAAACTTTCAGTTTCCAACGAAACCAAACTCTGGGGCGAAAATGTGGCAAAGCTGGAACTGCCGCCCAGCGGTTCGGTAACGATTTCTCCCGCTGAGCCGTGGACGGTGAAGGCTGCTGACGGGCTGGAAGTATGGGTGTTCGGTCCGCTGGGGACGATCCCGGCGATCGACTTTATGATCGAAGATGCTTCCGGCAAGACCTTCAGGGTACCGACCAGCGGCTGCGGAAGCCGTTGGAACAAAAGCCGCTGGTGGGGCTTGGCTGCAGGTTTGATCCCGGCCAAAGCGGTCATGCCGATCAAGGTAAAGTCGATTCGTTTCAGCCGTCTTTCCAACCGCGTTGCCAACGATTATTTGTGCTTTGACCGCATCGGTGCGTACAAGGTGAACAAAGTGGAGATAATGGATTCCAGCAAAACCAAAAATCCTTTCCCCGTCACCGAAGACGGCATCATGCCTTTGAGCATGAAAAAAGATGGCAAAAACAGCGCACGCAAAGCGGGCGGCAAGTATGTTTTTGAATACAAGGACAGTCAGGATACAGTCAGTTATACCTACGCACCCCAAGCCGGGACTTTGAGCGACGTAAGTGTAACGGTCAACGGCAAGACTTTCCAGCCCGCAGTCAACGGCGGGATCGTGGCAAATGTGAATAAAGCCAAATTCACTCCTGCTGCCGCCAATTTGAAAGCGAAACTGCTGAAAGAAAATTTCAAGAATGGCAAACTCAGTACCGTCTGGCAATGGGAATTGGATGGCGAAACGTTCAAGTTTGAGCAGAATTTCTGGATCAAAGGTAAATCGCTGGCCATTGAAACCAGAGCGCTGAACGAAGGCGGAGTGGCGTTTGACTGCGGCAAGACCGAAAATACGCCCGATCCGCGCCTGATCCAGCTTACCTACCTCAACAACCGCTGGAACTATCCGCGGATAATGGTGACCAACGATTACTTTGTTTCGGTATTTCTGGATTGGTATTACTCCGACGCTTCCAGTTTGCTGGAAGGTTCGGGCCGATTCGGAGTGGATGGCGCTAAAGTTTACAGCAAAACATCTGCCAAGATCATGGGTGGCAGCAGCTATCTGGCTCTGACCAACGGCAAGCGCAATCCGATTTACGAAAAGATGTATATAACTGTTTCGCCGGAACTGCACGATGTAATGCCGCACATCAACAATCCGCCGTCGCATTTGCTGGATGTTACCAAAAATCTGGTCTGCAGTACCCGCGCTTATGCTCTGCAGGGCGATCCCAAACACGCCGACGAAGAAATTGCCCTGTGGAAGAAGATGCACGATTACGGCGCTACAGATATGTTTGTAAGATACCACAGCGGCATACTTCGTACACCGGTGGAATCCAACAATATTACCTTCCAGCTGGATGGCGGATATCAGAACGGCGGTGACGCCACGGTGCGCAAGATGACCGATGGAGTGGGCAAATGGGTCAAACGGGTCGGGTTGTACGGCGAAAACCGCGTGGTGCATCCGCTGGATGAACCGCCTTACTTTACCTATGGCGGACTTATGAAGCAGAGCGACAATACCTATGTGCCCGGGTGGGATGGGATCTTCCGACCCAAATCAGGTATTCAGCTGGCGTTGCAGAAGCGCTATATTCCCGCTTTGCTGAAGCGTTACCCTGCGCTTAACGGTATGTATCTGGATGAATTGAGCAATGCGCCCCCGTGGGCGGATACCGACTTTGATGCTGATATCCCCGGGGCGGGTAAATTTGCCACTACGCTGCGGGATTACGGTCTGGTGGCGCTGCAGCAGAGCCGCCTTTACAACGGCCCGATCTGGAGCGAAGGCTGCGCGGCGTATTTCTGGGCCGGTTTGCTGGATATTGACTATGCCTGCAGCAACGATATCCGCGCCGGATTCCCGCTGATCGTGGACTTTAAGCTGAACAAACTCAATCCGCTCTCCTGTTTGACCGGCGCGGACTGGCCGCTGCTGCATATGCCTAAAGACGGCAAGAGCATCGACCGCCTGGTGGCGCAGGAAATCGCCTGCGGTAATATCGGGCATCTGGGCAAATCGGGTGACGGCGCTATGCCCTGGCAGGGCAGGGCGGTTCGTCTGAAGAACTTTGGCCCCGTGCTGCAGAGTTACTTCATGATCCGTCAGGTGCAGGAATACTACAGCGGTATCGCGCCTGAAGTTATCAAATACGATATTGACGGCAAACTTATGACCGCCAGCGAAATGCTCAAAGGCAATTTCAAACCTTCCAACCGTATCTACACCAAATGGCCGAACGGGTTGGAAACATGGGTGAACCGCGGTGCTTCGGGTAACTGGACGATCAATGCTGACGGCGAAGAATATGTCATTCCGCCCGATGGTCACGTTGCCATCGTGCCGGATGAACTGTTGCAGTATATGGCGATCAAAGATGGTCATGCAGTCAGCTATTCCAGAGGCAAGTATTACACCTATCTGGACGGGCGCGGCGAAACCACCGAATTTCCCGAAATGACGGCAGCCTACGCCTACGTTATCCGCCAGATCGACGGCAAGAGCCGTATTACGCCTGCGCCGTTTGTCAAGAGCGAAACGGTCAAAGGTTTGTCCTACACCAAAGCTACAGCGCTCAAGCAGGATGGTACTCCGCTGGGGGAAACCTTTAATCTGGATGTGACCGATGCTGGAATGGGCGATCTGGCAGTCGATGGAAAAGCCTTCCATTACACGATGGAGTAATAAGTTAAAAAAGCAATGCGTGATTCAAAACCTTATTAAAATGATAAAAAAGCGCATTGTATTTACAGTGAAATGCCATTATAATATATGAAAAGGCATTTCACTGTTTTTTTTAACCATAAGGGAGAATGTATGAACAAATTTTATCTTGCATTGCTGGGGGCTGCTGCTTTGACTTTATGTCCGGCTCAGGCCTATGAAAAATCTGAATACAAGGTGCGTCCGTGGGAAATCATCAACGGTCTGCAGCCGTATTCTGAACAGCTCTGGCAAACCGATGCTGACGGTATTTCCGGTTGGACGGCGAGCAACGGCGGAGTTTTGAGCGAAACATCCATCACTAAACTCTGGGGGGAAAAAGTTACTCAACTTACTTTCCCCAAAGGCGGCAACGTAACCGTCCGCCCGGCGAAACCGCTTATTGTCAAAGAAAAAGTTGACGGGATCGATTTTTATATGTACGGTCCGCTCAATGGCGGGGGCGGTGCGCTGCCTGGTGTTACGCTGGAGATCGTGGATGCAAAAAAAATGATCCACCGCGTCAAACTCAGCGGCGCCGGAAGCCGCTGGGCTCAACAGCGCTGGTGGGGCGTATGCGCAGGTCTGCTGCCGGAAAATCTGAATTACCCGATCCAACTCAAAAGCATCCGCTTTTCCAAATTGACCACCAAGGTCAAAAATGACTTTTTGTGCTTTGACCGCATCGGCGCGTTCAAGTTGAACAAAGTCGAACTGGTGGACTCAAGCAAGACCAAAAATCCGTTTCCGCTGACCGAAGATGGTATCATGCCGATCGGCATGAAAAAAGATGCGGTAAACCGCGCTGCCAAGCAGGGCGGCAGCTATGTTTTCAGCTACGAAGGCAAAGATGCCAAAATTGCTTATACTTATACCCCAAAAAGCGGTAATCTGAGTGACCTCACAGTTACGGTCAACGGCAAAACTTTCCAGCCGGCGGTCAACGGCGGTATTCTTGCCAAAGTCAATGGCGTGGAATTTTTGCCCGGCAGTAAGGATGTTGAGGCCAAACTGATCAAGCAGAATATGGAAAATCAGCGTCTTTCCACAGTCTGGCAGTTGAGCAATAAAAATGCGACGTTCCAGTTTGAACAGAATTTCTGGATCAAAGGTAAATCGCTGGCGGTGGAAACCCGCGCTTTGAGCGATGGCGGTTATGCTTTTGACTGCGGTAAAACAGAAAATACCCCTGATCCGCGCCTGATCCAGCTTACCTACCTCAACAACCGCTGGAACTATCCGCAGATATTGGTGACCAACGATTACTTTGTTTCGGTATTTCTGGACTGGTTCTACAGCGATGCTTCGGAGCTGCTGGAAAGCCCCACCCGTCAGAGCAATGTTGACGGCGTGCAGGTCTACAACAAAACTTCCGCCAAGATCCTCGGCGGCAGCAACTACAAGCCGCTGACCAACGGCAAACGCAACCGCGTCTACGAAAAGATGTATATAACCGTTTCGCCTGAGCTGCACGATGTCATGCCGCAGATCAACCACCCCAAATCGCGGATGCTGGATGTTACCGGACAGCTGGTTTGCAGTACCCGCGCCTACCCGGTGCAGGGCAATATCAAACACGTGGATGAAGAAGTCGCCATGTGGCAGAAATTCCATGATTACGGCGTGAGTGATATTTTTGTACGTTTCCATATGGGCTTGCAGCGTACTCCGGTGGAATCCAACAATATTTCGCTGCACCTCGGCGGCGGCTATCAGAACGGCGGCGACGAAGCTGTTTTGCGCTTGAGCAATGGACTCAAGCCGCTGCTCAAGCGTATCGGGCTTTATAACGATAACCGCGTTATCCATGCCTTTTCCGGCCCGATGTTCTTTGATTACAATGTCTTGATGCGTAACAGCGACAACACTTTTGTCGGCGGCTGGGATGGGATCTTCCGACCCAAATCCGGTGCGCAGCTGGCGATCCATAAAAAGCACTCAACTATTCTGCGGCAGAAGTTCCCCGCACTCAACGGACAGTATTTGGATGAATTGAGCAATGCGCCGCCGTGGGCAGATGTGGATTACGACGCCAACACGCCCGGTGCAGGTAAATTTGCCACCACCTTGCGCGACTACAGTCTGGTGGCGTGGCATCAGACCGAAAACTTTGACGGTCCGATCTGGAGCGAAGGCTGTGCCTCCTACTTCTGGGCAGGGGTTCTGGATCTGAACTACGCTGTGAGCAACGATACCAAGCGCGGACTGCCGTTGATCGTTGACTACAAACTTATGCGGATGAATCCGTTGAGCAACTACACCGGTTCGGATTGGCCGATCCTTCATGCGCCGAATGTCGATCATCTGATCGCCAACGAAATCGCCTGCGGCAATATCGGTCATCTGGCGCGCAGCAAAGAAAATCCCATGCCGTGGCAGGGGCGTGCGGTCATCATGAAAAATTATGAAAATCCGGTCAAGAGCTACTTCATGATCCGTCAGGTGCAGGAATACTTCAGCGGGCAGATCCCGAGCCGCATTGAATACGATATCGACGGCAAGCTGATGACTGCTTCGGAAATGCTCAAAGGCAATTTCAAGCCCTCCAATAAGATCCATACGGTCTACCCCAACGGCTTGCAGACCTGGGTCAACCACAATCCTGCGGGGAATTGGGTGGTCAATGCCGACGGCGAAGAATTCGTTCTTCCGCCCTACGGACACGTTGCCATCGTGCCGGATGAACTTTTGCAGTATACCGCGATCAAGGATGGTCATACGGTCAGCTATTCCAGAGGCAAGTATTACACCTATCTGGATGGCCGCGGCGAAACTACCGAGTTCCCTGAAATGACGGCAGCTTACACCTACGTCATCCGCCAGATCGACGGCAAGAGCCGCATTACGCCTGCGCCGTTTGTCAAGGCGGAAACGGTCAAAGGTTTGTCCTACACCAAAGCTACAGCGCTCAATCAGGACGGTACTCCGCAGGGGGAAGCCTTTAATCTGGATGTGACCGATGCTGGAATGGGCGATCTGGTGGTCGATGGAAAAGCCTTCCACTATACGATGGAATAATAAAATTTATTTCAACTTTTACGGTTGATTTACTTCGTAAAAGGCTCAAAGGACCGTTTGAACAGGGGCAAAGGTGAAAAAATACTGTTTTTAATTGCAGTTTTTATACTTTCGCCCTTGACAATAACAAAAAATTAAGTATAATATATATAAATGGTACTTTGATATGTAAAATGTGTAATTTTAAGGAGTAACAAAAATGAAAAAACACTTCACCCTCATCGAGTTGCTGGTGGTTATTGCCATCATCGCCATTCTGGCAGCTATGCTGCTGCCCGCGCTGAGTGCCGCAAGAGAACGCGCCCGCGCTGCCAGCTGCATAAGCAACCTTAAAAACATCGGTCTGGCATGTCGTATGTATGCTGATGACAACAAGAGCAACTGGCCCCAGATCGCCGTCACTTACCGCTGGCCGCGCAAATTGGTCGAAAACGGCTATTTGCAGAGTGCAGGCAAGG
>SUWJ01000011.1 GCA_015061545.1 Lentisphaerota bacterium
AGCGGCAAACCGCTTCTCTACAAAGTCGGGAAACATCAAAAAAGAGAAAGATTCTTAAAAAAAGAAAAACACCCTGTTGGAGCGATAGAGCAAGGATACTATTATTCAACTGAATACCGCACCAAAATAGTTTACGGCGTCGCCGTGTGGAGCGTGGGCCGAAATAAAACCAATAATGATGGTCTTTCCGGAACATCAGATGAGTACGGCGAGCGGATCGATGATCCCCGGGCTTTGCTGATAATACAGCAATAATTCTTTTGGCAATTCCGCACTCCCGCAGTTGTAAACGCCTGCGGCTGATGGTATGTTATATGTGAGATGGTTGGTTCGAGTATGGAGGAACGGAATATGAAAAATTTGGTATTTTCAATTGCAAATTTTTTTATATCGTGTATATTCTGACTCCAAAGGAATTTTTGCGGAA
The DNA here is from genome assembly GCA_015061545.1 of Lentisphaerota bacterium. Lineage (GTDB taxonomy): Bacteria > Verrucomicrobiota > Lentisphaeria > Victivallales > Victivallaceae > SIG78. Next base: position 428 of record SUWJ01000011.1, read on the forward strand.
AACTTCAAATCACAAGGCACCTTGATGATACTGACAAAACAACAGTTATTGGATTATCTTTCGGATATTATTGATAGAGAAAAAGCAGCGCTTGATAATACGCCAAATTTTGAAATAAGCGAAGCAGCAGAAAAATTCCGCAACAGCCGTTCCACGAAAAAACTGTGTTCCTTTTTTGAAGAAAAAGGGTATTATGTCATCAGTTTGACTGAAAAGCAGTCAATCCCCCGTGATCGTTCACAACTTGCTTCGCTGCTTACCAAAAACAGAAAAATTCTTTTCCCATTTATTGAAGTTTTGATTCACGGTAAAGAAGAGTCTTTCCCGGTAGAAAATGAAAGTCAGGAAACGCTGACCTGTTTATTGAATACCTGTAAAAATTTTTCCAATCGTAAGTGGATTGATTATGAGTACGATAAAAAAGGGAAAATTATCAAATTCACACGCCTTGCCGATTTAAAAGGAGAAGTCAAATATTTTTTACGCGGAATATTCGGCGAATATGGAACTGCGAAACTGATAGAACAGGCATTACAGAAATTTGCCAAAGAAAAGAATGGCTTCAAATATAAAATTTTTCACGATATAAAACTGAAAAAGCCTGATTCCGACAAGCAAAATGATATGCAGTTGGATTTGGTGGTGCAGTTGCCGGAAGGATTCTACATTTTTGAAACCAAGATGGGAGAAGTTCTTGCTATTGATAAATGGGTCGATCGAACCAGATTGTTTGCATCAGGAAAAAATCGATTTATCACCTGTTGTGCAGACGAAACGCTGAATCCAAAAATTTTTCAGCCGTTTTGTTTATTCAATTTGGAAGATTTAAAAAAGCAGTTGACAGATCTTTTGCGACAAGATTATCCGGATAAATGACGGATTTTTCCGCAGAACGATACCAACGCTACCTTGAAATGCCCGCAGGATCGTTCTCTGCACCGACCTTCGCTTGTTAATTGTAAGGAAAGCCCGACATCTCATATTTCCCACAAAAAAGGCGGCAGGATAACTCCTACCGCCAAGAGAATAGTGTTCTTGCTTAATGATTTTCATAGTCTGAAAATCATTAAGGCGGATTGGCTGGTCAAGCTGTTATTTTACATATTCTGTTATGCTGCCTGAAACATTGCAGAGGGTTTTCCCCGGCAGAATAATATTGGCACTGCACTTTTCCGGAATTTCAAATTGGCACTTGATCCTGCCGTTTTGCCGGTGCCACCGGCTGGTTATTGTACCGTATGGCGAAGCATAGCTGACATTGATCCAGTCAAGCTTGCTGACCAGACCGGGCTTTATTACCAGATGTTTGAATCCGGGAGCGTCATCTTGCGGCTGTATGCCGCCTAAATATTGATACATCCAGGCAGATATATCGCCGAACATAATGTGGTTGTTGGAATCTTTGCCGTTCCAGTTTTCCCACAAAGAAGTGGCTCCTTGCTCAATTTGCCAGCCCCAGCCGGGAAATTCTTTCTGGGTAATAATTTCAAAAGCATCATCAATATAACCGTGATCTGCCAGCGCGCGGGGGGTATATTTAGCCCCCAGAATACCGAAATTGGCTCTGTGCTGCTGCAAGCGGACTTGTTCTGCCAGATAGCTTGCGGTTTTTTCAGCCTCGCTGCCGGTAATGAACTTAAAGTACAGCGCCGCTGCCGTTGCGGTCAAAGAGCCGTCAGCAAATGATCCGTCAGGCTTGGCAAATTTCTGCACAAAACTTTTCCGGATATTCTCTGCCAAATTCCGGAGCGCAGCCGCATCTTCTGTTTTGCCCAGCAAATCGGCAAACAACGCTGTACGCTGCACATTCTGGAAATAGTATCCGGAGGAAGTTACCTCCACCGGAGTTGTTGCCAAACGGTTCCAGTGGCACCAGTCACCCAGACCGAAGTTCAAAAGGAAGTTTCTGGAACGGCTTTCACAATATTCCAAATAAAGCTTAAAGTTATCATAATAGCGCTCAATAAGTTCGCTGTTGCCGCTGAAGCGGTATACTTGATACGGATATTCAAAAAGTAAATTATCCCATGCCGGGCCGCTGCCCCAGTTGTAGCCCCAGCCACCGGTTGGCGCTATGCCGGGGAGCTGCCCGTTGGAACGCTGGCAATCGACCAGAACTTGCAGAAAATGGGCGTATGATTTTGCCATATCGAAGTTCCACAAGCCGGTTTCGGCAGCAACGGCAGCATCGCCTGTCCAGCCGTTTTTCTCCCGGTGCGGGCAATCGGTCGGGATGCCTGTGTAGTTGGATTTATAGCTTTGCAGAGTATTTTTCTGCAAAGTATTGAGCAAAGCATCCGAAGATTCCACTTTGCCGGATTCAGCAAACGCTGTATGCACAAACTCCGCAGTTATATCCAGCAGTTCCACATCGCCCAAACTCCAGAATTGGACATAACGGAATCCGTGATAGGCAAACGAAGGCGCATAAACTTCACCATCCGGATCGCCTTTAAGAGTGTACTCATCGGTCTGAAATTTGCCAAAATTTTCATAAGGATCGATTTCCTGCGTATTGATAAGTCCGGAAAGCGGATCGACCTTTTCTGCATACATAAGTTTTATCTGAGCTCCAGCCGGGCCCCTGACTTTGATCCGGCACCAACCGGTCAGATTTATTCCGAAGTCATAAGTCGATTCCCAGCAGGTGACAAACTTGCTGCTGACTGCCGGGTAACGCTGCATGACTTTGCAGGGCGGCATATCTTCGCGCACCACTCTGCCGCCTGGCGGCATACACAAAGCTGCTTTGCGCCACGCTCCGTCGTCGGTATCCGGATCGGCAAAACCATCAACTTCCAACCTCGCATCATAGGATTGACCGTTACGGAACCCGTCAAAAGTTATGGGACTTGGGTGAACTTTCCAACTCTCATCGCTTTGGGCAATGATCTGACCGTCAACTTCTATATCGCATAAAAGTTTGGGGTAATCCCGCCACGGAGCTTTGTCAAAGCTCCATTGGGGAACCTGACAGTTGAACAAGCCGTTGCCCAGCAGAACTGCAATTGCATTTTTGCCTTTTTTGAGCAGATTTGTTACATCGTATTCAATGTATACCACGTGTTTATCAAACTGGCTTATTGCTGGAGCCAGCACCCGATCATCGGCTTTCTGATTATTTACATAAAGCTCGTGCCAGCCCAGGCCGCAAAGATAGATCACTGCTTTTTGCGGCGCCGCAGCGCACTCAAATGTTTTTCGCAAATAAGGAGCGGGCAAAACCTCTTCAGCAGGTGCCCCCATAGTTATTCCGGCATTGATCCAATAACCGTTCCACTTTCGTTCTGTAGACATGGCTGTATTTTCCCAATTATACAATTAATTCGGCTTTAAATAAAGTAAATTACCACAAATCCGGCAATTTACCTGTTTTTTTATAAAAATTCAGCAAAATATTTTTAGTTTTCTCTTCTAATCATCGGTATAAAACTTTCTGCTGCAAGCGATCAGAAGGATCTGGCAAGCTGTCAAAACGGATTTTTTTTGTAAAAATCAGTATTAACCGGTAAATGATATTACATCACAACCGCGTACATTGATAAAAAATAAGGGCCTGTTGCGATGTTTTGCCACAGACCCTGAAAGGATGTAATGTACAGCTTTAATTATTGGCGCTTCCAGTATCTTCTGCCGCTGTCGGGGCGGAAGAACGTTTTTACTGCGCCGTTTTTGGTCGTTACTCCGAAAAGGTTCTCTTTTTCGTAGTAAAAAAGCCGATCCCCGTTGGAACGTCGTTTGAATTCGGTGCCTTTGGGGGGCGTTTTGAAAAACTTCAATGCCGCATTGCCATATTCCGCTGCCGTTTTATACTCGGGAAATTCCGCCCGGTGTTTACGGAAATGCCGCTCCAGATTACCCTGGTGCCAGAAATACTTGATCTGTTTGGCTGCGGCGGGATCCTTTACCGATTTTTTACTGTCAGCGGTGTCGGCTGCGGTAAGTTGAGTTTTGTTTTCTGCTGCCGATGCCGCCTGCAGCTGGAATATACTTGTATTGGCGGTAAATCCCAGCAAAAATAGCAGCAGCAGTAAGCAATTCTTTTTCATTTATCAAATCCCCCTGAATTTTGATTGCTGATAAAAAAACAGGACTGCGGACAATTTGTAAACTCCTTGCCGCAGTCCTGTTTAATGTTTGACTTGTTTATTTGCCTGATTCGCGCACGGCGCAGTTGATGGCGCTTACCAGCGCTGCTACTGCGGTACGGGCAATATCCGGGTGGGACCCGGCACCGTACACCAGCTTTTTGCCATCCAGCAGACGGATTCCCACAAATGCCAGCGCGGTAGCGTTCTTATCTTTGCCCATGGTGTGTTCGCTGTAATCTTCCAGCTTGAACTCAGGCACCAGCGAGCAGTTCTGCAGACCGCTGGTAACTGCCGACAGAATACCGTTGCCGTGAGCATTGATGATCTCTTCGGAATCACCGCAGCGCAGCGTAAACTGTACTTCCACCAAACCTTCCGCAATATTCTGCGTAATGCGGGAATATTCTGAAATATTGTAAGGCCCGTTGAGGTTGACAAAGTTTTCTTCAAAGATATCGCGCACCGTCTGCGCGGTTATTTCGCAGCCCAGCTTGTCGGTAACTTTCTGCACCGCAGCGCCGATTGCGGGGTGCATGGCTTTGGGGGCAAAGATCCCGAATTCCTTTTCCAGTACATATGCCACGCCGCCTTTGCCCGACTGGCTGTTGATGCGGATAAGCTGTTCGTAGTTGCGCCCCACATCCCGCGGATCGATATGCAGATACGGTATCTTCCAGCCCTGACCGAAATATTGCCCGATCTCTTCGCGCCGATCCATGCCCTTGCGGATAGCATCCTGATGCGAACCCGAAAACGCGGTAAACACCAGTTTGCCTGCGTAGGGGTGACGGCAATGCACATCGATCCCTGACGCGTGTTCCACAATATCCACGATCTTGGGCAATTCCGAGAAATCCAACCCCGTTTCGATCCCGCGGCTGTAGAGATTCATCGCCAGAACCAATATATCCAGATTCCCGGTGCGTTCGCCGTGGCCGAAAATCGTCCCTTCAGCGCGCTCTGCTCCTGCCAGCAATGCCAACTCGCTGGCGGCAACGGCACAGCCCTGATCGTTGTGCGCATGAATACTGATCGTGCTTTCATCCATATAAGGATAATTGTCGATAAAGTATTCGATCATATCTGCATACTGATTGGGCGGACGCCGTTCCACGGTGGCGGGCAAGTTCAGAATAAAATCGCTTTTGGCTGATTTGCCCCAGGTATCTTTGACCTTTTTGCAAACGTCGATCACAAAATCCAGATCGCTGTCGGTAAATTCTTCGGGCGAAAACTCATAGCTTATCACATCTTTGAGTCCCGCTTCATCCACATATTTACGCACCAGCGCCGTACCTGCTATTGCCATATCTTCGACCTGCTGGTGATCGCTGTTGAAGACGAATTTGCCATGCAGATCGCTGGTGGCGACATAGCAATGCACGATTGCCTGTTTGACTCCCGACAATGATTCAACGGTACGTTTGATCAAATGCTCCCGCGCCTGAGTCAATACCGAGATCTTGACATCTGCAGGAATATGACCGCCTTCGATCAACTGCCGCACAAAGTCAAAATCGTCCTGCGACGCCGAAGGAAACCCTACTTCGATTTCTTTGAAGCCGATATCGCAGAGCATCTTGAAATACTCCAGTTTTACTTCCGGCGACATAGGGATCGGCAGCGCCTGATTGCCGTCGCGCAAGTCCACGCTTACCCAGGTGGGAGGGCGCGTTATGGTTTTATCCGGCCATTGACGTGATTTTACCGGAATGGGGTCCGGTGATTTATAGTTTGATTTACAGCTCATTTTTCTATTCACTTTCATATATTAAAAATAATTATAATCACGATTAATATAACTCCAATATGCACTTTCTGCCAATTGAAAACGCTTTGAAGATAATTAAAAACGAAGATTTTACCGCCAAAACTCTGTCAGAACTTGCCGTTGACGATCCGCGCCGCTGCGCACGCTGCCCCGAAGCCGTTGTCGATATTGACCACCGTAACGCCGCTGGCACAGCTGTTAAGCATTGCCAGCATCGGAGTAAGCCCCTGCAGATTGGCGCCGTAGCCCACGCTGGTCGGCAGCGCAATGACGGGGGCTTTGATCAAGCCAGCCACCACACTCGGCAGCGCTCCTTCCATCCCCGCAGCGGCGATCACAGCATCGGCACTTTGCAGCTCGGGCAGCACTTTCAGCAAGCGGTGGATCGCTGCTACGCCCACATCCACGATCAGTTTGGTATGGCAGTTGCACGCTCTCAAGGTCATTTCCGCTTCCGTGGCTGCAGGCAGATCGCTGGTGCCGGCGGCAAGGATCACAACTTTACCGCGGAGAGTGCGTTCCTTTTGCAGATAGAGAAATGTTCCGCTGCGCGGATCGAATTCCGCATCCGGAAATGCCTGCATAAGTTTTTCACCTGCTTGCGTTTGCACCCGGGTCGCCAGCACGTTGACGCCGCTGGCATAGAGTTCAGGCACGATTTTAAGCTGCTCTTCGGCCGTTTTTCCAGCACCGTAAATAAATTCAGGAAAACCGCAGCGGTCCTTCCTGTTACGGTCGAGTCTGGCAACGACCAAATCGCCTCCATCCTGCAATACGGGCATTTCGGCGCACTCCTTATCCGCAGCGGCCATGGCAAATGCTCCTGCCAGATCGATCGATCCGGCTTGCAGTTTTCTTAAAATTTCCTCAATTACTGCCATAATCAGCGTGAACTCCATTTGACATTTTGTCAAAACAATGTATCATAATATAGCATAAGTGCAAATTTTTTTATGAGGATTTTTTGTAAAATGGATCAAAAAACGATTCCCCACCGTCGCAAATGCTGCTTTTTTGATCGTGACGGCGTTGCCAATGTGGAAGTGGACTATCTGCACGAGGCGGAAAAAACGGTTTTGGAAGCGGGGTTTGTCGAGGCGGTAAAGGCGGCTCATGCCAACGGATATCTGGCGGTTATCATTACCAATCAGGCAGGGATCGCCCGCGGTATGTTCTCTTTGCAGGAGCTTTATCAGGTGCATGAGCGTATTCAGGAATTGCTGGCGGAGCAGGGCGAAAAGATTGACGCGATTTACTTTTGCCCCCATCACCCCGACTATACGGGGGTATGCAATTGCCGCAAACCCGCCCCGGGGATGATTCTGAAAGCTGCTGAAGAGCTGAATATTGATTTGGCGCAGTCGTTGATGATCGGCGACCGTTTGAGCGATTGTCAATGCGGTAAAAACGCCGGGTGCAAGGCAAGCTATCTGGTGCGTACCGGCTACGGACTGAAAACGCTGACTGCCAATCCTGACCCCGGATTTCCCGTGGCGGATAACTCCTATGCTGCATTTATGGATTTTTTGAAAAATCAAGAATAGTTGTTATGAGCGAAAATGAACTTCCAACCTCAGAAAAGATCTGGCGGGTGATCCGTAATTTTTTTCTGCCGCGGCTTAACAGATGGTTTTTTCTCCGCCTTGCCGTTACGGTGGTGCTGGCGGTGATAATCTTCAAATACCTTCTGGTACCCTGTGTTATTTCCGGCGCCAGTATGGAGCCGACGGTACATTCCAGCGGATTCACCTTCTGCTGGCGGGGCAGTTATTGGCGGAAAGCGCCACAGCGCGGCGATATTGTAATTATTAAATACGACAACAATATCTACTTTCTAAAGCGCATTGTCGGTTTGCCCGGCGAAACGGTGGAGTTCCGCGACGGCAAACTTTTTATCAATGGAATCGCTCAGGACGAGCCTTACGTTAAGTTCAATTCCGACTGGAATATGCACCCTGAAACCGTCGAAAGCGGTCACTTCTATGTAGTCGGCGACAACCGTTCAATGCCCATTGTTCAGCATCAGAAGGGTGCAGTCCGCGCCAAACGGATCATCGGCCAGCCCGCATTTTGATTAAGTTCTGTTGTTAATATTGGTTGATAAACGGTAAGGATCCCGGATCGGATTTCAGGGTGATGATTTTCCGTCTTTGCCTTGCAGGCTGCGCCGTGATAAGTTGAGGGAGCGGGAAAGCACCGATCAAGTAAAAGGTTTTTCCCGCTTCACCGAGGTTCTCCAATCAACCCTTACCGGGCGCAGAGCTTATCGGAAAAGTCCGATCCCGACATCGGAAGGCATATTCCACACTCCGCGGGGCGACAGGCTTACGGCTGTTGCCTGGGCGCCGTCGGGCGAGCAGGAGCGTTTGAACTGCTGGGTCATAAAACGGCGCAGGAATATACTGAGCGTTTTTTCGATAATATCTTTGCTGTAAACATCCTGCCACGCTTCAAATGCCAGCGCCGCAAGTTTTTCGCGGGAGAAATTCCCCTGAATAAAGTAGTAGAGGAAAAAGTCGTGCAGCTCGTAAGGCCCTATAATATCTTCGGTCTTCTGCTCAATATTTCCCGTGGCATCAGGCGGCAGCAGTTCGGGGCTGACGGGGGTTTCCAGAATACTTTTCAGCACTTCGGCAAGTTCGCCGCCGTTTTCCGAGGCGATATGTTCGACTACCATGCGGACAAGTGTTTTGGGTACGGAACTGTTCACCCCGTACATCGACATATGGTCGCCGTTATATGTACACCAGCCCAGCGCCATCTCGGAGAGGTCGCCCGTGCCGACGACCATGCCGGAAAACTTGTTGGCTGCATCCATAAGGATTTGCGTGCGTTCTCTGGCCTGCACATTTTCGTAAGTATTGTCCAATATGGCAGGATCGTGGGCAATATCGGCAAAATGCTGACGGCAGGCGGGCGTTATGTCAATTGCCTGCAGCGGAATGTTCAAACATTCGCACAATTTGCCGCTGTTGCCTTTGGTAACGGCAGTAGTGCCGAAGCCCGGCATGGTATAGGCCTGAATCGTGTCCATGGGCAGATTCATCCGCAACATACATTGATGGGCAACCAGCAGCGCCAGCGTGGAATCCAGCCCGCCTGAAACGCCGATGATGAGTTTTTTACTGCGGGAGCTTTCAAAACGCCGCATCAGTCCTGTGACCTGAATGTTGAATATATCGCTGCACATCTCTTCAAAACTCTGGCTGAGCGGCCAGAAGGGATAAGGGTCGATCCTTGCCGCTGCCAGATCCGGCGATTGCGGAACGGTTTGCGGGCAATCAATAAAGTCGTAATCAGCGGCATCGACCGCTTGATCAAAGAAACTGGAACTGGTGCGGCGGAAGGATTCAAGCAGTTCAAAATCCACATCCGCATAGATCATATAATCTTGGCGCCAGAAGCGTTCGCCTTCATTTTCCACGCTGCCGTTGACCGCGATCAGGGAGTGCCCGGCATAGACCGCATCGGTGGTCGATTCATAGATACCTGCCGGGGCAAGGACGTAGGCGGAGTTGAGCCGCGCACTCTGCATGGCGACCAGATCGCGGCGGAAGTCAGCTTTGCCGCATTGTTCGGTGCAGGCAGCAGGATTGAAAATCGCCAGCGCCCCCGCCGCAGCCAGTTGATTCGACGGCGGAGTCACGCTCCAGAGATCTTCGCAGATTTCCACGCCGAAGGCGAAATTGTTTCCACCGCGGAAAATGGCGCGGGCAGAAAAAATTACATCATATTCGCCGATCTTTACAATGGCGGTTTTTACCCCTTTGCCCGAAGCAAAATAACGCTTTTCGTTGAATTCGCGGTAATTGGGCTGCTGCTGTTTGGGGATTGCGGCAACGATGGTGCCATGCTGCATAACCAGAGCGCAGTTGTAGAGTTTGCCGTGAACTTTCACTACCGAGCCGACGATGGCAACTGTATTTTTGTTGGCGGTGGCCTGCGCGATTTCAACGGCGGCAGCTTCGGTTGCCTTCAGCAGCGTATCCTGAAAGATCAGATCGCCGACGGTATAGCCGGTAATGCACATTTCGGGGAAGACTACCGCAGCGGTGGCGCAATCGGCTGCTTCGTTGTAAAGTTTGATGATCTCCGCAGCATTAGCAACGGGATCAGCCAGCGAAAGCCGCGGCGTGGCAGCGGCAAGACGGTAAAATCCAAACATATTTCATACCTCCTTTTTACGGGATTGGCGGGCGATAAGACTATAATAAAGTTCGCTTGGTTCCTGCATTTTAAACAGCAGCGATAAAAACCAGTAAATTGCTGCAAAGAGCAAACTTCCGGCAATAAGCGCGGTTATTTCGGCAGCTTTTAGTGCCATAAACTTTTGCAAAAACATCACCGCTTGCGGGAAATAAAGCAGCGGCAGCGCCGCGGTCAGCGCAAAGATCAGCGTTTTTACCGCTGTAACTGCAACGCTGCGGTAATCGGGCGAAAAATTTTCCCGCTTGAGCATATACAACAGGAGCATATTGTTCAGCATCTGACTGATAACCGTAGCCAGCGCGATCCCTCCCTGCCGCAGCGGATGCATCAGCAGCAGACTCAAAGGAATATTTACAGCAATACAGCAAAGCGATATTATCAGCGGCGGAGTCATTTTTTTACGGGCGTAAAATGCAGGCAGAATAACTTTCATAGCGCAGAATGCGGGGATCCCGACAGCGTAAAAAAGCAGCGCGTAAGCGGTTTCCGCAACGTGTTCCAAAGTGAAATTGCCCCGCATAAATAACAGCTTTATCAGCGGTTCCCGCAAAAAAATCATATAGACCGCCAGTGGCGCGCAAGTGAACCATACATAGCGCAAGCCCGAAGTCATATCATCGAGCATTTCATTGTAACGCTTATTGGCGGCGGCGCTGGACATATTGGCCATCAGCACACTTGCCAGCGCCACTCCGACAATCCCGATGGGCAGATAGACCAGCCGTTCGGTGTTGTTCAATGCCGGAACTGCACAGTCGCCCACCTGCAGCGCGATTATGCGGTCAACAAGAAAGCTGATCTGACTGGCCCCCGCCCCGATCAATCCGGGCAGCGCCAGGGTGAAAATTTCGCGCAGAATACTCCCTGCCTGACGTTCGCCTTTACGGAAAATCGGAAAAACCCCGTACTTTTTCAGCAGCCACGCCAGCATGGCAAACTGCATGATCCCTGAAACTACCACCCCGGTTGCCAGCAACAGCAGGATGTGCTGTTTATCCGTCAGCTTCAGCAAGTTTATCATCAGCAGCAAAGCTATCTGCACAATGTTGAGGATCAGCGCATTCAGCGAAGCAAGAAAAAAGACTTTGCGGGTGTTGACAATGGCGGTCATAACGCCCACCATGCAGATAAATACCGTGTAGGGCATCAGCAGCGGCAGAATACGCATGGCATCAACTGTTCTGGCCGTTTGAGCCCATTGGGCAATAAATACCGATGCCAGACTTACAGTTGCCGAGATGCCGATCAGCAGCACCGTAAGAAAACTCAATATCAGCGCCAGCTGTTTACGGGCTTCAGTCAAACCTTTTTCCGCTTCGGTATGGGCAAAGAGGGGGATCAATGCCTGAGCGAGCGCTCCTTCGCCGAAGAGCCGCCGGAACAAATTGGGTATGGCAAACGCCAGCTGCCAGGCAGTCGCCAGGGCGCCGCCGCCCAGCACCTGCGCTTCAAAAATTACCCGGAACAACCCGAGAAAGCGCGACATCAACGTTGCCAGTGCTGCACCGAAGGAGCCGCGCAGAATGTTTTTACGGTTGCTTTGTATTTCCGCCATTGACCAATCCTTGTGATCTATCCATATAATAATATAATATTGTTTCGGGTTTGAACCAAATGTTTTTTGCACATTTATTCAAATAGTTGTATATTATCCGCCATGAAAAAGTTTTTTACAACCTCCGATATAATTGATCTGCCGCTGTTTCTGCCCGAAGCGGCAGTCTGGTCGCGGCTGGGGCGCAACCGTTATCTGAGCAAGATGACCGGCCCGGAAGAGATCCAAATGAAACTGGCGATGCACAAGGCGTTGGATCTGTGTCGGGTGCAAGGCAGGTGGATGCTGCTGGAAATCACCCGTCAGGAAAGCGACTGGCTGGAGGTGGATGGCAATTGGCAGATCGTAAGCAGAGAATTTGTCAATTTTGCCGCGGGCAGCAGTTATCTTTTTCTGGGGGCGGTTACGGCGGGCGGCAAAATCAGCGAGCTGATTGCCCGATCGCAGGATAAACTTGCTGAGGCGGTTGTTTACGACGCCGTCGGCAGCGAAGTGGCGGATGCGGCGATCGGCAGTTTGCAGAAAATAGCCTCAAAGCAGCTGGAACGCAGCAATCTGGCAGTATCGGAACGGCGCTTTTCTCCCGGCTATGGCAATTTGCATCTGGATTCGGTCCAGACCGAAATATTCAAACGCCTGAAGCTGGAAGAGCTGGGCATGAGTCTTTCTGCAAGTTTTATCATGCAGCCAGAAAAATCCGTTACCGCTTTTGCCGGCGTAAAAGAAACAATTTGATCTGTTATTTATTTACATAATTATCGTATATGGAGCTTGAACTTTTATGATGACACGCAGCGATTTTGCCGCATGGTGCCGCGGGAATATCCGTATGCTTGACGGTGCTACGGGAACCGAACTTATCAAGCAGGGAATGCCTGCAGGGGTGTCGCCTGAACTCTGGGTGCTGGAAAATCCCGACAGTATCACCGCCGTACAGCAGGCGTATGCCGCTGCAGGCAGCAATATAGTCTATACGCCCACCTTCGGCGGGAACGAGATCAAACTTGCCGAATTCAATCTGGCAGAACGGGCGTATGAAATCAACAAACGTCTGGCGGAAATTTCCTGCAACGCCGTCCGCAGCCGGGGCGTGCTGGTCTTTGGCGATATGGCGCCTACCGGACGCTTTGTGTCGCCGTCGGGAGATTGGGAATTTGAAGAAGCGGTAAAGGTTTTTAAGCATCAGGCCGAAGCGCTGGCGGCAGGCGGCGTGGATGGGTTTGTTATCGAAACTATGATGGATCTGCAGGAGGCACGGGCGGCTTTGATCGCCGTAAGAGAGCTTTTTCCCGATGCACCGGTAATGGTAACGCTTACTTTTGACTCATCGCAGCGCACCCTGACCGGGACAACTCCGCTGGCAGCGCTGATAACTTTGCAAAGTCTGGGGGCGGATGCCTTCGGCTGCAACTGCTCCACGGGACCGGCGGATATGGCAAAGCTGCTTAAAGAGCTGATTTCATACGCCCGAATACCGCTGATCGCCAAGCCCAACGCCGGCTTGCCGATGCTTAAAGACGGCAAAACGGTGTTCAATATGAATGCAGTTATGTTCGCCAACAACGTGGATGATTTGCTGGCAAGCGGCGTGCGGCTGCTGGGCGGCTGCTGCGGAACCACGCCTGAGCATATTGCTGCGGCGGCGGAAAAGGTGCGTCAGTATAAAAAAACTCTGCCCGTCTGCGGTGCGGATAGTTACGGGATCATCTCCGGAGCCAGAGATATTCACAAGTTTTCTCCCGACGGGCGCTTCTCGCTTATCGGCGAACGGATCAACCCCACCGGGAAAAAAGCATTGCAGGCGGAATTGCGCGAAAACTCCATGGAGCTGGTGCTGCAGTTCGCTTTGGAGCAGCAGGCCGCAGGCGCCAAAGTGCTGGATGTTAATATGGGGCTGGCGGGCGGTGACGAAAAAGCGCTGATGCTGTCGGCATTGGAAAAGATCGTGCGGGCGGTGGATCTGCCGCTTTGCATCGACTCGACTTCGCCCGAAACGGTGGAAGCTGCATTGCGCTTTTATCCGGGCAGAGCGTTGTTGAATTCCATAAGTCTGGAAAAAGAGCGGATCGAAAAAGTTCTGCCTGTTGCCGCCAAGTACGGCGCAATGCTTATTTTGCTGCCGCTGGATGACTCAGGTTTACCCGAAGATTGTGCCGATCGGTGCCGGATTCTGGAAAAACTGCTGCTGGAAGTGGAAAAATACGGCATCAGCCGCAGCGATGTGGCGGTGGATGCTTTGGTTATGGCTGTATCTGCCGCGCCCATGGCGGGGAATGCAGCATTGGATTTTATTGCATACTGCCGCCGCGAATTGAATCTGAACACCGTTTGCGGTCTTTCCAATATCAGCTTCGGTTTGCCCGACCGGATGCTGCTGAACAGAACATTTCTGGTAATGGCAATGGCGCGGGGGCTGAATATGGCGATCGCCAACCCCATGAACCGCGATTTTATGAGCGCAATTGATGCGGCGGAAGCGCTTAACGGCAGCGATCGCAAAATGAACGATTATGTGAGAAAGCACAGCTCCGACCCGTCGGCGGCAGCTGCCGATACGGCGGCAAAAAACAGCAATGCGGAAATCCCCGCCGGTGAAGCTGCTTTCGGCGCGGTTTTGCGCGGCGATGCCGCCGCCGCAGTCAAAGCAGTAAAAAAGGCGCTGGCTGAAAAGAGTATTGCTGCGGAAAAACTGCTGGATGATTGTTTGCTTGCCGCTATTGCCGAAGTCGGCAAACGTTTTGAAGCCAAACAGTACTTCTTGCCGCAGCTGCTGGCGGGAGCCGAGGCGCTGCAGGCGGCTATCAGTGAATTGGAGCCGTTTTTGCAGAATAGCGGTACGGCAGGAGCAGCGCGGGAAAAGATCATTCTTGCCACCGTTAAAGGCGATATCCACGATATCGGAAAAAATATCGTGGCTTTAATGCTGCGCAATTCAGGCTTTGAGGTAATAGATCTGGGCAAAGATGTTGCCGCCGAAACGATTGTTGAGCGCGCCCAAAGCGAAAACTGCCGTTTGATCGGTCTTTCGGCACTGATGACTACGACCATGGGCGAAATGGTCAAGGTTATCAAATTGGCGGAAAAATCCCGTTGTCAGGCAGGATTTATTGTGGGCGGAGCGGTGGTGGATGAAGCCTTTGCTGCTGAAATCGGCGCTGAATATGCCGCCGATGCCATGATGGCGGTGCGCGCTGCACGGCGATTGCTGGAAAAGAATTGTTGAAAAAAAATACGAAAACTATTTGACAAATCAAATTAGCTTGCTATATTGCACAAAGATCAACAAGTTGATTTGAGTGAAAAACAGTATCAGGAGAAGATGTATGACGATTTGCCGTTATTGCATGGCTGAAGTCAGCGAGCGTGAGATCGAAGCTGAAGATGGTTGCTGCCCCGAGTGCGGATCATTGCTTTCCGCGGGAGGCGGATATCTTGGCGATGAAGATGGTTACGATGATATCGACGAACTGGAAGACGATGAATTCGGCTATCTGGATGACGAAGACGACTACGATGATGACGCGTATGACGACGATGCGTTTTACGAAGATGATTTTGATGAGTTCGATGAATTCGATGACGAGCTGGAAGAAGAAGAGGATGATTTCTGAACCAATTCTCCGGAAGTAGGTGAGCAATCAAGGCAGGCTGCTGAAATATGCAGCCTGTTTTTTGTTGGCATAAATCAGCTTTTTGTCTGCCAATGAGGTTGAATTTGAATAAGAAAAAATTTGCGGAAATAAAGTCACAACTGCCGATTCCTGTTTTTGATCAGGATGCCGGTTTGGTGGATTTGTACTGGCAATCGTGGCTTCTGGCGTGGGATCATGTCCGCGATTTACCCGGTATGAAGCAGACCCCTTATATGGACGAGGGGTTTTGCGATACGGATATCTGGATTTGGGACAGCTGCTTTATGGCGCTTTTCTGCAAATATGCGCCGCAGGAACTTTTTCCGGGGACGGCTACACTTGAAAATTTTTACCACATTCTGCACGGTAACGGCGAACTGCCGCGCATTATACCGCAGCGGATAGCTGAATTTGCCGACAGTCAACGCGGGGAAGCAACTCAACTCTACATCCACATTGCCGACAATCCGCCGTTATTTGCGTGGGCGGAATACGAAAATGCGCTCTTTTCCGGCAATGTTGAACACCTTGAAGAATTGCTTTTCAAAAATAAATATCTGCAAAAACATTACGATTTTCTGGAATCGCTCACCCGACGGATCACGCCGCGGGGTGTGCGTTACGAAACCTGCCTGATCAAAAAGGATTTGGGTTATCTGTGGGAAGGCGGCCGTTCCGGGATGGATAATACTCCCCGCGGACGCATTGGCAAACACGCCGCTGCCAAACGCCCGAACAATCCCGATATGCTCTGGCTGGATGCCATTTGTCAGCAGGCGCTGGCGGCAGATTGTATTGCCCGACTGGCGGACTTGCTGGGCGATGAAGCATCAAGATCTTTCTGGGATAGCCGTTATCAGGAAAAGAAAGCGATCGTTCAGGAGCATTACTGGGATGATCGATCGGGGTTTTTCTTTGATATCGACTGCAAGACACACGAGTTTTATCCGGTTTTGACTCCCGCATCTTTCTGGCCGCTGACGGCAAAGATCGCCAGTGCCGAACAAGCAGCCCGGACGGTGCGCGCCATTGAAGACGGCGATAAACTCGGCGGTGAATATCCGTGGACATCGCTCTCCCGCAGCGACGCCGATTTCAATGGCGAAAACGGTATGTACTGGCGCGGCAGTATCTGGCTGCCGACAGCTTATGCCGGGTTGAAGGGGTGTCTTAATTACGGATTTTTCGATCAGGCGCGGGATAGTGCCTTAAAGCTGCTGCAGCAGATGTACCGCACCTGGCGGGAGTACTCACCGCACACTATTTGGGAGTGTTACAATCCAAGCTGCTGCGAGCCTGCCCGTTCCTGCGACGAAAATAACCGCATTGTCCGTCCGGATTTCTGCGGCTGGTCAGCTTTGGGCCCGATCAGTATTTTTATTGAATGTGTTATCGGGATCTACTATGTGGATGCGTTTAAAAGAGTTGTCAAATGGAATCTGCCCGGAAAAATCTCTGGTATTTGCGGAATAAAGCAGTTGCGCTTCGGCAATATTACCGCCGATTTGCTGGCATCGGAAAACACAATAACCGTGGTCAGCGATGCAGCGTTTACTTTAATTGTTGATGGTAAAAGCTGCCCGATTGCGGCAGGAACTCAAACACTTCTGCGGAGTTGACGGATAGTTTCCTGCCGATTTTTTTCAGGTGATTATCATTCGGGCGGATCACACGTTATCAGGGATAATATCTTATTTTTGCGATTTGGGGTCAAAGGCTTTGCGCAGACCTTCTCCCAGCAGATTGAACCCCGCTACTGCCCAGAACAGCATCAAGCCGGGAAAAAGCGTCATGTGCCATGCGCTGAGCGGGTCGCCGAATGCCGAACGCAGCATCCCGCCCCAGCTGGCGGTGGGCGGCTGGACGCCGAAGCCGAGAAAACTGAGGGCACTCTCCGACAGGATCGCTCCGGCAACGCCGAAAGAAAATGTGATCATAACCATTCCGAGTATATTGGGCAGAATATGCCTGAACAGCAGCGAAATACCTGATACCCCCAGCGCCTGAGCCGATTTTATATAGACCATTTCGCGCTGTTTAAGCACTTCTCCGCGGGTCAGCTGCGCCATGCCGATCCACCCCGTAGCAGCAATAACTCCGATAACTGCCAGAATGGATTGCTCGAACTTATGATCCTGCAGGATCCCCATAATGATAAGCAGCAGCAGAAATACAGGAAAACACATCAATATTTCCACCAGCCGCATCAACAGTATATCGTACCAGCCGCCTTTAAAGCCGCTGAAAATCCCCAGCACCGCTCCGATGATCATGGCAAGCGAGGTGGCAATCACTCCCACCGCCAGCGAAATACGGCTGCCGTATATGATCCGAACCGCCAGATCCCGCCCCAGCTCGTCGCAGCCCAGAGGATGCTGCCGATCCGGGGGAAGCAGCGGGTCGGCGATCTGTTCAAACGGTCCGTAGGGCAGATAAGCCATAATGCGCCACGCGCCTTCGGGAACTGCCTGATTGCGGTAATCCACCCGCTCCAGTTTGGGCGATGTCAGCAGAAAGGGCAGCGCAGCCAGCAGCATGATAACTGCCGCTGCGGTTATCCTTGACTTGGCAGTACGGAAAATTTTCAGAACTGCCAATAGCGGTATTGATATAAGCAGCAGCCAGTTGAAAAGCTGTTCGATAAAGTATTCCGTACTTTCAGGCGCAAAAAAGCTGCGCAGAAAGGGGAATGTTATGCCGCTTTCTTTTGAATACGCCAGCAGCGGTCGCGGATTGGCAAGCAGCGGTGCAGCCAACGCCATTACCAGCATGGCAGTCAGCATTATCAGCGCCAGAACTGCCAGCGGATCGGCGCTGAATCTTTTCCACGCTTCGCGCGACACGCTGTATTTGTTATCCTGCAACTTTGATTTACGGAGCATACAGAATTTTTTCAGTCCAGTTTAATAACCGATACTTCGGATAAAGTTTTGATCGCAAATTTGCCCGTCGCGATTTTTTCCAACTCCTGACCGTTCCAGAGATCGACCGCGCGGGTGAATTTTTCAGGCACTTCCAGCACCAGATCGTGCAGTACGGCGCTGCGGTCGATGGGGCGGGTGGCGGAGGTGTAGTTGGTCAGATGCACCAGCACGCACTTTTCAGCACTTTCGCGGACTGTCATGGCAACCCCGGTCGTGGCATTGTGCAGCACAAAATCATTGCCGCTGTAAGTGCGGATGAGTTTACCCATAAATTCGCGCCATGCAACGTTGGTGAAATCAAAGTAATGCTCAAAAGCCGCGCCGCTTATATAACAGATCGTTCCCTGTCCGTAACGTTTTTTTACCGCGTAGGGTACGCTGGGATCCTGCGGCTTCATTTCGTAGCAGCCGCGCATGGGCGGATTGGCCAGACCGAAGATATCATCGGCTTCTTTTACCGAAATTCCGGCACTCCAGCGGGGCGCAGGAATCCACTTGTGCGTGTTGTCTGCGTCGTAGAATTCCGGGAAGGCGCAATAGTTGAAAAGGCTGTGATCAAGGTATTGGCCGGTAAAGGAAAATCCGGCGGCAGCTGCAAATGCACCCTGTTCGCGTTTGCAGCCGTTTTCATCGAACATTCCGAATTCAAAATCGGCAATCAAAGTTCCGCCGTCTGCAACAAATTCAAGCAGCGCCTGAGCCGTTTTGTCGCTGACCATGGCAAGATTGGGTGCCAGTACGACCTTATAGCGTTTGAGATCCTGAAGATTGAGTTCGCATACTGCATCGTAAGGCATATTCAAATGATTGCAAAGTCCGAACGCTCCCTGAACGGCCATGCGGTAGTCTCCGAGAAAATCGCGCGTGTCGCCGCCTTCGCCGTAGAGGTCGGATTCTTCAGAACTCTGGTGATAATTGGCGGCTGTATCGTAGCTGTAAAATACAGCTGTATCAGCCAGACTGCGGGTATTCTGATAGAGTTCATCGTATTTTTTATCGAACTGTACCAGCCGTTTGGCCATGGCTCCGGTATTGCTCAGCAGATTGTCAGGATTGCAATGGATTCCGTACCAGATGCTGGCACCGTTACCGAGTGCCGACATATAGCAAAGCGCAGTTTCCGCTGGAGTGTGCAGGAACCAGCCCCACGATTTATGGTCACCGGCAAAGAAGATCACGGTAGGCTTATCTCCGGCCACAGCTTCGGCCAGTTTTGCCGAGCTGGCGCAATGCCAGATATCATGTTTTTTAGGCTGGATGTAGTAGAAAAATCCGCCCTCGGTACCGACTATATCGTCACTGGCCAGCTGGCGGGCAAAGTTTCTGCTGTCGGCACGGCCCACAAACAAGCCTTCGTTGAAATACATGAGCCATTCGGGATTGACCGATTTGACCTTTTTATACAGCGCATCTTTGAAGGCAAGAACCGTTTCGTAGGTGAATTCATCCAACTCCTGCGGGGTGGCTTCGGACTGCTTTTTGCCGTAAAGTTTTTCAAACTTTTCCTGACAGCGCGGGCAGTAGCAGTTGTGATAAGGCGGGCCATCAAAGAAAAATCCGTAGATATCGAATTTTTTCAGCGATTCCACACAATCAAAAAAGTAATCGACCCAGCTGGAATTGAGGCAGCACGCCGGATAAGTTCCGTAGGAAAGGGGATAATTGCCATCGGCATCGCGCACTCCCCACTCCTCTTTGTGATGCGCGATCGACGGGCCGAGAATGTGGCAGTTCATATAAACAATAGTGCCCATATCGGCAGCGGCAGAGTTTTTCATATATTCTTCCAGCAGCTTGCCGTGGACATTTTCTTCGTAAACGGCGCTGTACATATCGGCGTGAGTATGCAGCAGCTGTTCGGTGTTGAATCCGAAATCCTGCCAGAATTCCGGCATGGCGAGCGTCTGTTCAGGGGTTTGAAAGTTGCACTGCAATGCGGCAATACGGAGATGCTTTTTCATAAAGATACCTTTGTTATACATTAAAATTTATCACTAAAATTACAGTTCTCCGGTTTAATAATACATCAGGAACGTTTTTTTGCAAACAGTAAAAAAGGTTATTGGATGGATTTTTTGCAATAAACTGCCGCCTGAAGATGAAGTTGTCCTTTACGGTCAATGCGGGTACAAGTCGGGGAAGAGAAAAAGCTCCTGAAAAAGTTCATTTTCTCTTCCCCGGTAACGTTGCAAATTCAGCAGAATTTACTTGATTTCATTTTGCTGCGCCACCAGCAAATCGGCTCCGTACATCTGGCGCAGTTTGGGCTTTTCGATCTTACCGGTGGGATTGCGCGGCACTTCGGCAAAAATAATCTTCCGCGGCCGCTGATAACGGGGCAGATCAAGGCAGAAATCATTGACTTCCGCTTCGGTCAGCGTCATATCGGGTTTGACTTCGATGATCGCGGCGGCGATTTCCCCCAGCCGCGGTTCAGGCAGACCGATCACCGCCACGTCTTTGATCGCATTATGACGGCGCAGAAAGTCTTCGATCTGCACCGGATAGAGGTTCTCGCCGCCGGTAATGATTACATCTTTTTTGCGGTCAACAAGATAGATGAATCCATCGGCATCTTCCTTTGCCATGTCGCCGGTGTAAAGCCAGCCGTCAGGCGAAAGGACTTCGCGGGTGGCTTTTTCATCCTTGTAATAACAGTTCATTACGCCTGCGCCTTTTACGGCAAGTTCTCCGACTTCGCCGGGTTTGACCGCCTTGCGTTCGGTATCCACGATCATCGTCTGCCAGTTGTAACCGGCTTTGCCGATGGCACCCACATGATCGATATTTTCCATGCCCAGATGCACCGCACCGGGCCCGATGGATTCGCTCAAGCCGTAGTTGGTATCGTAAGCGTGATCGGGGAAGGTCTTTTTCCAGCGCTTGATAAGGCTGGGCGGAACCGGCTGGGCACCGATGTGCATAAGCCGCCATTGGGAAAGATTGTACTCTTCCAGTCGGATATCGCCGCGGTCGATCGCATCCAGAATATCCTGCGCCCACGGCACCAGCAGCCAGACTACGGTACATTGTTCTTCGGATACGGCGCGGATGATCCATTCGGGCTTGATCCCCTTCAGCAGCACCGCTTTGCCGCCGGAAAGAAAACTGCCGAACCAGTGCATTTTTGCCCCCGTATGATACAGCGGCGGAATACAAAGGAAGGTATCTTCTCTGGTCTGCAAATGGTGTTTCTGCTCCACAATACACGCGTGCATCAAACTGCGGTGGGCGTGAACGATCGCTTTGGGGAACCCGGTCGTTCCGCTGGAAAAATAGATGGCCGCTTCGTCATCTTCCGTCAGGTGGATGGCAGGCACTTTGCTTGAACAGTAAGATGCCAGCGTGTAGGGTTCGGCAAAAGTCGGGCAGTCCTCGCCTGTATAAAGCAGCGTTTTAACCCGCGGGATACGGTCGCAGATCGCTTCGATCCGTCCTGTAAATGCAGGACCGAAGATCAGGCAGTCCACATCTGCCAGTTCCAGACAGTATTTGATTTCGTCAGAACTGTAGCGGAAGTTCAGCGGCACTGCCATTGCTCCGCTTTTGAGGATCCCGAAATAGATCGGCAGCCACTCCAGACAGTTCATCAGCAATATTGCCACTTTACTGCCCTTGCCAAGATTGCGCGACAGCAGAAAGTTTGCCATGCGGTTGGCGCGTTTTTCAAATTCGCTCCAGCTCATTTCGCTGCGGAACGAATCCTGCGGACTGGCTTCGATCAGCGAATATTCCCGCCAGGTGGTGTGGCGTTTTTCCAGTTCCTGCGGGTTGATTTCCACCAATGCGGTGTCGTTGCCGTAAAGTTTGGCATTGCGTTCCAGAATTTCTGTAATGACCATAATAGTATAGTATCCTGTTGATTGGGAATCCGAAAATCGTATTAATATACAACAGTTATGCGTGATTGCAACAAAAAAACTGTCACTTGGGTAAAAAATAAAAAAAATGGTTTGCATTTGCATTTTCTTTCCGTTGTGTTATATTTAGTCCGGAGAACGGGGTTATATACATTGGAGGATATTGATGTTTTGCAGATATTTCTGGTGTTTAGTTTGTTTTTTGGCGTTGCTGCCGCTCAGCGGCGGAGAGTTTGCAACGATTATGAATAAAGAAAAAAATGTCGAGGAAGGCTACACTTACTCCAGCAAGTATATTCAGGCGGCTTTTCTGAATGCAGCATTGCACAGCGCAAGAATCACCGCCGGTGATTTCAGGATCATGCCGCGCAGCGATTCGGACAATCGGCATACGCTGGATGAAAAGGAAGCCAAGGTACGTTTGTTCTGCAAGCCGGATGTCCGGGCAAGGACTGCGGTCAAGCGCTCCTCCAGGATCCATGCTGACGAGCCGTGGAAGATCACCAAGCTCAAAGATGGACTCCACTATACGCGCAGCTATCAGAAGGAGTCCCACAAATTGTCTGCCAATATCAAGGTGCGGATGCCCGAAGATAAATCCCATATACTTTTTGAGGCGGAAATCAGGAATACGGGCGACCGTATCTGCAAGGCGGAGTTCTCCTGTGAATTTTCCTTCTTCCGTACCGAGGTCGAGCCGCTGCAGTTGACTTTGCAGCGCGAATTCATGCGTTATGTGAACGGCCAGCGTACCGTGTTTCTCTGCAACGAAAAGACTTTGCTGGACGGCAAAATTCAAACTTACTGGTGGCGGCGGGTCGTCAGAGATGCGAATTATTTTTCCAACTACTTCAACCGCGAGTGCATACCTTTCGGGCATCAGCGTTTGAAGGCACCGCAATACTTCGGCTTTACAGGGTTGATTGGTGATGGTGCGCTGATCTGGGAACTGGATAAATCAACTAAACTTACGGAACTGGATATCAGCTGGGATGGCGAACGCTCCGATGCCACCCCCATGTGGGCGGTGGAACTGGCGCCGAAAGAAACCGTAAAAATCGCTTTCCGGGTATTGGCGGTGCGTGGTATCGGGCAGTTTGATGCCGTTGACGGCGACTGGGTGTTCGGCTACAGCGCCAACGGCGAATTGCTGAAGATATCGTCGGTGCCGATCCGTCCTTTCGATCGGCTGGGACTGAATGCCACGATCAGCGATCAACAGTCGCTGGTGCTGATAAGTCAGCGCAGCGAACTGCCCGCCATGAGTCCTTTTGCTCCGGGGCGGGTGGAAATGCGCGCCGCAGCAGCCTTTCAGCCCAATATGGGGTACCCTGCCAGATTGCAGCTCAATTCAATTTCCGACAATAAATTGATTACCGAAGTAACGAGCAATATTGTTCCGTAAAAAAAATCAGAACTGTCCGGTCCGCAACAAATTCATGTTTGTTGCGGACTTTTTTTAAGAAAAATTGAATAAAATAAGCGTTTCAAACTTGAACTGAAGCTAAAAAAGGTTATTGTATCAAACAATTACATTTAAATTACAGATCGCAATAAGTAACAATTTACAAATATTCCAAGGAGGTAAATATGTCTTTGTACAGCGAAGCAGAAAAAATTTATAAGGCATTGGGGGTGGATGTTGATGCAGCGTTCCGCAGAGTTGCGGATATCCCGGTTTCGATTCATTGCTGGCAGGGCGATGACGTGAAGGGTTTTGAAAATTCAGGTTCGCTTGATGGCGGTATTGCTGTTACCGGTAACTACCCCGGTTGCGCCCGCACGCCTGAAGAACTGCGCAACGATATTGACAAAGTTCTCAGTCTGGTTCCCGGCGCCAAGCGCCTTAATGTTCACGCCATCTATGCGGAAAGCGACGGCGGCAAGATCGAACGCAACAACATTACCGCAGCTAACTTCAAAAACTGGATGGCATGGTCCAAGGCCAACAATGTGCCGCTGGATTTCAACCCCACTTTCTTTGCACACCCCATGGCAGCGGACGGTTTTACGCTGAGCAACGCCGACCCCGCCATCCGCAAGTACTGGGTGGAACACGGCATCGCCTGCCGTAAGATCGCAGCTGAATTCGGCAAAGCCCAGGGCGGCGCCTGTATCACCAACTTCTGGGCTCCCGACGGGTTCAAAGATACGCCCGTGGATCGTGAAGCTCCCCGCGCCCGACTCAAGCAGTCGCTGGACGAAATCTTTGCGGTGGAAGTTGATGAACAGTACGACCGTGACGCGCTGGAATGCAAACTCTTCGGGATCGGTGCCGAAAGCTGCACCATCGGTTCTCACGAATTCTATATGTCTTACGCCATGAAGAACAACAAGATGGTCTGTCTGGATGCGGGGCACTTCCATCCCACCGAAGTTATTTCCGACAAGATCTCCAGCGTGCTGCTCTTTGCCGATGAACTGCTGCTGCACGTCAGCCGCGGTGTCCGCTGGGATAGCGACCATGTGGTGATTTTGAATGACGAACTTTACGCCATCGCTCAGGAAATTCTGCGTCACAACTACGACAAGCGTGTACACATCGGTCTGGACTACTTCGATGCCTCGATCAACCGTATCGGTGCGTGGGCAGTCGGTGCGCGCGCTATGCAGAAGGCGCTGCTGGCGGCGGCGCTGGAACCGACTCAGCTGCTTAAGGAAGTGGAAGCTGCGGGCGATAACACCAGCCGTCTGGCGCTGCTGGAAGATTGCAAGAATCTCCCCTTCGGCGCTATGTGGCAGGCCTATTGCGAATACTGCAAAGTTCCCGGCGAAGGCTGGATCAAGCAGGTTAAAGATTACGAAAAAGAAGTTTTGAGTAAACGCTAATCTGAAAAAAAACTACAGAGGCAGAGATTATGGCATTGAGTACGATCAAGGCTTTGTCGAATTTCTACGGAGCCAATCCGGAATTTGTTCTGGCAGGCGGCGGTAATACGTCTTGCAAAGATGAAAAATATTTGTATGTGAAGCCCTCGGGCGTAAGTCTGGCAAAAATCACCGAAAAGGATTTTGTCAAGATGGAACGCGCAATCATCCGTGAATGTTTCAGCTGGAGTTCCTTTGCCAGCGCCGATGAGCGCGAAGCACGGGTCAAGAGCCTGATGGCTTACGCAGTAGCGCCCGGCAGCAGCGGCAGACCTTCGGTGGAAGCTCCGCTGCACGAACTGATGGATTTCAAGTTTGTGGTGCATCTGCATCCGGCGATGGTCAACGGTATGACCTGCGGGAAGAACGGCGCGGCAAAGTGTGCTGAACTTTTCCCCGAAGCGTTGTGGGTGGAGTATGTTGACCCCGGTTTTACTCTGGCAAAAGTGGTGTTTGACCGGGTGCAGGAATACAAAAAAACGGCGGGCAAAGCGCCGTCGGTGATCTTTTTGCAGAATCACGGCGTGTTTGTCGGCGGCAACAGCGACAGCGAGATCCGCAGCGCTTACGACAATATCATCAGCACGCTGGAATCTTACTACAAATCCGTGAATGTCGATCCCGCCGCTGCTGCGGTGGAAGCTGCTGACGTGGATACGGTAATGCAGTATGCCCCCAGTCTGCGCGGCTGGCTGGCGGCGGATAAGAGCGTTGTTTCCGTGCGCAGCACCAGAGCTTTTACTCCGGCGGCAGGTCCGCTTACGCCTGACCATATCGTTTATGCCAAGAGTTTTGCGCTGAGCTGCGATGAACCTTCCGTAGAAGCGGTGGAAGCATTTGCCGCAGCTAAAGGTTATAAGCCCAAAGTGGTTTGTATTCCCGGTAAAGCGCTTTTTGCGGTCGGCAACAATGCCAACGGCGCCGCGACCACTATGGCGCTGGCTTATGATGCTGCCCGAGTGGAACGGCTGACCGCAGCGTTCGGCGGAGTCAATTATTTGAGCGATGCCCACCGCGAATTTATTGAAAACTGGGAAGTCGAATCCTACCGCAGCAAAGTCGCCGCAGGCAGCGGCAAGGCTTTGACGGGCAAGGTGGCAATCGTTACGGGCGGAGCGCAGGGCTTCGGTTACGGTATTGCCGAAGTGCTGGCAGAATCCGGTGCCGATGTGGTGATTGCCGATATGAATGTGGACGGTGCCAACGCGGCAGCCGCCAGACTCGGAGCCGGTGCTTCGGGCGTGGCAGTCAATATTTCCGATGAAGAATCGGTGCAGAAGATGGTTGCCGAAGTGGTCATGAAATACGGCGGCGCGGATCTGTTCGTTGCCAATGCCGGGGTGCTTCGGGCAGGTTCGGTCAAGAGTCTGACCAAGAAAGATTGGGATTTTGTTACCAATATCAACTATTCCGGTTACTTCCTGTGCGTTAAACACATCGCTCCGGTAATGGCGCTGCAGAATGCTGCCAGCGGTTTGTGGTGCGATATTGTGCAGGTCAACAGCAAGTCGGGTCTGGTGGGGTCCAACCGCAACGGCGCCTATGCGGGCAGCAAGTTCGGTACTATCGGTCTTACTCAGAGTTTTGCGCTGGAACTGGTCAGCGACCGCATCAAGGTCAACAGCGTCTGCCCCGGCAACTTCTTTGACGGTCCGCTGTGGAGCGATCCGGAAAAGGGCTTGTTTGTGCAGTATCTGGCGGCGGGCAAAGTGCCGGGCGCCAAGACGGTTGCCGATGTAAAAGAGCATTACGAAAAACAGATCCCCATGCATCGGGGATGTCTGCCTTCAGATGTAGCCAAAGCGATCATTTACGCGGTGGAACAGCTTTACGAAACCGGGCAGGCAATTCCTGTTTCTGGCGGACAGGTAATGTTGAATTGAGGTGATTCATGGATATAAAAAATCTGGAAGCGCGTTTGAACGATTTTGATCCGTCTGTACGCAAAGCTGCTTTGCTGGAAGCTAAAGCAGCTTTTGAAAACGGCACGATTGAAGCCGCCGCTGTAACTTCGGCGCACAATATGCACTGCCACAGCTTTTTCTCTTACAACGGCTATGGCTATTCGCCCAGCTATGTGGTATATCTTGCCAAAAAGATGGGCTTCTACGCTGTCGGATTGGTGGATTTTGATGTGCTGGACGGAGTGGACGAATTTATTGAAGCATTGAATCTGCTGGGTGTGCGCGGCTGCTGCGGCATGGAAACGCGTGCATTTATTCCCGAATTGGCAGATAAAGAGATCAACTCCCCCGGCGAACCGGGTGTGGCGTATCACCTCGGCTGCGGCTTTACTTCGGGCAAAGTACCTGCCGAACAACAGGCTTTTGCCGAAATGCTGCGCCGGAATGCCAATAACCGCACCCGCAAGGTGGTGGAACTGGTCAACGGTTATCTGGCGCCGGCGGTGATTGATTTTGATGCAGTTGCCAAGCGCTATACTCCTTTCGGGAATGTGACCGAAAGGCACGTTTGTAGCGCATACCGCGATGCGGCAGCGGCGGCATTTCCCGAAAAGAGCGATTGCGCCCGATTCTGGAGCGAAAAACTCAATATTGCAGAAGATGAAGCGCTTAAACTGCTGGATAACCCCGTGAAGCTGGAAGGTATGATCCGCTCCAAGACGATGAAGTCAGGTGGCGTGGGATATGTCAAACCTTCGCCGGAATCCTTCCCGACGCTGGAAGATATGAATAAATTCATCATCGGTTGCGGCGCGGTGCCGACTCTGGCGTGGCTCAACGGTCTTTCGGCAGGCGAAAATGCTTTGGATGAACTTATCAAGCTGCATAAAAAGTACGGTACCAAAGCTGCAACGCTGATTCCCGCCCGCAACGTGGCGGGTTCCACACCGGAAAAAACAGCGGCATTGCAGGCGGAACTTGACCGTTTTGTTGCCGCGTGTGTGGAAAATGATCTGCCGATGCTGGCGGGGACCGAAATGAATGCACCGGGGCAGCTGCTGGTGGATGATTTTGACGATCCTGCGTTGAACAAACATCTGGCTGCGCTGCTCAAGGGCGTGGATAGTTTCTGCTGAAAGCTGAGGAGATAAAATGACAAATTTTCTGGCATTTGATTTGGGCGCCTCCAGCGGCCGTGCGATCATCGGCTGCCTGGAAAACGGCAAACTCTCGCTGCAGGAAGTGCATCGTTTCAGCAACGGTCATAAGCGGATAAACGATGAGCTTTTCTGGGATTTTCCGACGCTGGTGGAGGAGTTGAAAGCCGGCTTGAAAAAGGCTGCGGCGGTAACGACCGACATCGCGGCGATCGGGATCGATACCTGGGGCGTGGACTATGTACTTTTTGACCGCAACAGCAAGGCGATGAAGGCGCTGCCTTATCACTACCGCGATGCCCGCGGCGAACGCGGCGTGGCAATGGTGCAGCGTGTTATCAGCAAAGATGATCTTTATAAGCGTACCGGCATACAGTTTATGCCGCTGAATACGATCTATCAGCTGGCTGCGCATACTGCGGAAAAACCTCAGGAACTGGAAGATGCAGTATTTTTGCACATTCCTGATGCGTTGGGTTTTGCGCTGGGCGGAGATTTTACGACCGAGTACACCGATGCTTCCACCGGCAATTTGCTGGATCCCGTATCGCGCAACTGGGATTGGGAGCTTATCGATATGCTCAAGCTGCCGCGGGAGCTGTTCCCGGAAATCGTGCAGCCATGTACTTTCGGCGGCAAGCTCTCAGCGGAACTGGCTGCGGAGTGCGGTTTGAAAGAGATCCCCATTGTCAAGGTCGGTTCGCACGATACCGCCAGCGCGGTGGGTGCTGTTCCGGTTCCGGCGGGGGAAGATGCCGCTTACGTCAGCTGCGGAACCTGGGCGCTGCTGGGCTGCGAGCTGGATGAACCCTGCTGTGACGTCAGTAAACAGACTTTCACCAATGAAGGCGGACTTAACGGCAAGATCCGTTATCTCTCCAACATTATGGGCTGCTGGCTTTTGCAGGAGTGCAGACGGGATTTCAAGCTGCGCGGTATGGACGCATCTTTTGATACGCTGGAAGCGATGGCGGAATCGGCAGAGCCCTGCGGATTTCTTATCAACCCCAATGCGCCTGACTTTGTGGCACCTGACAATATGCCGCAGCGGATCAAAAATTACTGCGTAGCTACCGGACAGCCGGGTGCGGAGAATATGGATGAATCCGCCATTCTGCGGGCGGTTTATGACTCGCTGGCGCTTTGTTTTGCCGATAAGCTTGCTGAGTTGGAGAAGGCTTCGGGCAAGAATTTCAAGGTGCTGAACATCATTGGCGGCGGAACTCAGGACAGCCGTCTGATGCAGGAAGCGGCTTCAGCCATCGGCAAGACGGTGGTTGCCGGCCCCATCGAGGCTACTGCAATCGGTAATATTCTGGCGCAGGCGATCACCACCGGTGATCTGGCAGATTGGGCAGCGGCACGGGAAGTTGTGCGCAGCAGTTTCCCCGTGGAAAATTACGCGGTGGATGCCAAACAGCAGAGTATTTTTGCTGAAGGCATGAAGAAATTCAAGTTGCTGCCGTAATCGCAGTATATTATTTGCCAGTCTGTCGTGAAATTGCGATAGACTGGTTTGTTTTTTTGTTTCAGTCAGTTACGGGATGACTGGCGGAGATGTTTTTAATTAAATTTTAAACGATGGGAAGATGGTGGATCATGAAAAAATCGTTAGTTTTTCTGGCGGTGGGATTGGGTTGTATCTTGTTAATGAGCGGCTGTTCGGCGCCGCGTATTACTGAAACCGGGCGTACTGCGGTGGAACAGTTTTTGCTTTCTACGGTGGTGGAGAGTGGCATCGGCAGCGTGGATTTCAGTCCGTTTTTTGAGAAAAAAGTGTTTGTTGATTACGATTATCTGGAATCGCAGGTGGATAAATCCTATATCAAAGGGGTGTTGGAAATGCACATGGCGGAACACGGTCTGGTGGTCTGCCGCGATGTCAAAGAAGCTGATTACATTGTGCAGATACTTTGTGGGGTGCTGGCGACAGATACCAGCAAGTTTATGATCGGTACTCCCATGCTGCCGATTCCGATTCCTGATACTTCGATCAGCGTGGCGATTCCTGAAATACCTCTGTTTCAGAAGCTGACCCGTTCGGGTTACGGACGCTTTTCGTTCAACATTCTTGATGCCAAGACCCGCAAGCCCGTCAAGGTCATATCGGGTGTGGAGGCTTCCACATATTACACCAACTGGACGATCCTGCTGGTGCCGTTCAAATCCCACAATATGCCTTTGCAGATCAAGGAAGGTACTCAGACCAGTTTTGATCTTGACTATTGACCGCGGAAATTTTTATCCGCTGCCATATGTAAAATATGGTAAATGAAAAAAAGGGGATGCTGCTGAAATAAAAATCAGGCAGCGTCCCCTTAAAATATACTGAAAACAGCTGTGCTTTCAGCTGATTCCGGATCAATGGTGCGAGAAGATCCGTTCGGGTGCGTGATAGAGCGCTACGCCAAGCTCATTGGCACGTTTGATAACATCGGCATCTTTCAAGCTGCCCGCCGGGGCGATGATCGCGGTGATACCGGCTTGAGCGGCAACTTCCACCCCGTCGGCGAAGGGGAAAAAGCCGTCACTTGCCATAACCGCACCCTGCAAAGTACCTTTGCCGGTGTATTTCTGGGCAAATTTGGCAACTGCCTGTTCAATGGCGCCCACGCGGTCCTGTTCGCCGGTTCCTACCGAAAGGGTCTGACCATCTTTAGCAATGACTACTCCGTTGGAGCGGACATTCAAATTGACATACCAGGCAAAGAGCAGATCGTCAAGCTGTTGAGCGGTGGCAGCGTGAGCGGAGATCTGATGCCCGCAGGCTTTGTTTTCCGCTTCGGCAACTTTCATATCCGCCACACTCTTGAGGGCAGTCAGCAGCGGATCGGCGATCACCAGCGAGCCATCCGCCAGAACTTTGATCGTCTGCGCCGCGCGGTCGTCATCGGTATAACGGGGCAGGTCAGCCGGATTACCGCACTTGATGATGCGGACGTGTTTGTTGAGTTTATAAGTTTCGCCGTCATTGAAGATATCCAGCACGCCTTCGGCAAAGGACGGGGCGACTACACATTCGACGAAGGTGGTCATGATTTCGCGGGCGGTATCGGCATCCACTTCGGTATTGAAAGCAATAACGCTGCCGAAAGCGGCGCGGGCATCGGCATCGCGGGCTTTAAGGTAGACATCTTTGAGCGTATCGCCGTCTACTGCTACCGCAGCTCCCGAAGGGTTGACGTGTTTCATCACCGCGCAGGCATTGCGGTCAAAGAATTTGACGATGTTCAGCGCATAGGAAATATCTTCCAGATTGGTCTGGGAAAGACCGCTCTTGCCGTTTTTCAATATCTCCATGCCGCCGATAACTCCGGCGTTATCCAACGGACGGTAATATGCAGCCGTCTGATGCGGGTTGGTGCCGTAACGCAGGTCGGTAACTTTTTCGTAGTTGCGACCGTTGATCACGATTGCTTCGGCAAAGTCGCCGAGATTTTGCGACAGATAGCTTGAACGCCCCAGAGATGTTTTGTTTTCAGCCATAAAATCTTCCTTTTTTTTGCTGTAAAAGATGTTTTTTGTTGAAAAAATCGTATATTTAATGTACAACTGTTTGCACATTTTGGCAAATGAATGTATTGTCTATTCGTGTAATTTTTCAGTTTAATTTTGTCTGGAGCCGAAAATGGAGCGCAAGGCACTTTTTATCACCTTTGAAGGCCCTGAGGGTGCGGGCAAAAGCACTCAGATAGCGTTGCTGCGCGATTATCTGGCTGATGCCGGCTATAAGGTCGTGATCACCCGGGAGCCGGGTGGAACGCCGCTGGCGGAAGATTTCCGCAATATTGTAAAACACTATCACGGCAGCGAGCCGCTTTATCCTGCAACCGAACTGCTGCTGTTTGAAGCTGCCAGAGTCCAGCATATAAACTATGTTATAAAACCTGCGCTGGAATCAGGTGCGATCGTGCTGTGCGACCGTTTTACCGATTCGACCGCTGCCTATCAGGGGGCAGGGCGGACGCTGAATATGGATTTTTTGCAGCAGTTGAACGCTTTTGCCGCGGATGACTGTTTGCCGGATTTGACGCTGCTGATCGACCTGCCGGTGGAAATCGGTTTGGCGCGGGCGCAGCACCGGGCGGAAGGCGTGGAAAATCACAACGACCGTCTGGAAGAAGAAAAGATCGACTTTCATCACCGCGTCCGCGACGCTTATTTGCAGATTGCTGAAAATGAGCCGCAGCGGGTCAAGGTGCTGGACGGTACCTTGGAAATAGCTGAACTCTTTGAACAAGTCAAAAGCCGGGTAACAGATGCTTTACAGAGAGTTTGAACAGCGTTTCCCCCGCTTGACGGCAGGTCTGCTCAATGCCGCAGGAAAAAAACAGCTGGGCGGAGCATATTTGCTTTATGGCGATGATCCCTTATGGCGGGAAGCCGGGGCAATGTATCTGGCCGCATTGACCGTTTGCCGACGGCCTTTGGCAAATGGTCAGCCCTGCGGAGAATGTGTCAATTGCCGTCAGGTTGCAGAACACACTTATTCTGAGCTTTTTGAGCTTTCTCCGTCCGGTAAGGCAGGATTTATCCGCATTGGCGATGAAGCTGCGCCGGAAGTAAATACTTTGCGCTGGTTTGTCCGCCAGTTTGAGCTGGCAAGCTCCAATGCCGACGGGCGCAAGATCGGGGTTATTTATAATTGCGACTGCATGAACAGCGAGGCGCAGAACGCCTTTCTTAAAACTCTGGAAGAGCCTGATCCCGGGGTGATTTTTATACTGCTTACCGCCAACCCTTCGGCATTGCTGGCGACTACCCGCTCGCGCTGTCAGCTGCTGCCGCTTCTGACCAACACTATGCAGTATGATTTTGCGGGGGCTGCGGAGTTGAAAAATCTGCTGGCGGAACTTATATTCCGCAGCGAAGACGATATTGTCAAGGCATCGCGTCTGGCTGACCGGATGCTGGAGTTGACTTCCGCGCTGGCAGATGAAGGCGGCAGTCATGCCGATATTACCTGGAACAAGCGTATGGAACAAGCTGCTCAGTCTGAAGATAAAACTCTGCTTAAACGTATTACCGAACAGCGGGATAATGCTGCGGCAAGTTATTATTTGCTGCTGCGCAAACAGTTTTTGAGTCTGGTGCATACATTCTGCGCTCAGGTTTGGATCTGGAGCGAAACGTCTGTGCTGGAAAATTCAGCTTCGGACGGGATTTTTCATGGGGTTGAACTGCCGGAAATGCCGGATAAAACAACGGCAAGGCGGGCTTTGGACGAAGCGGAAAAATTACTCTACCGGTTGCGTTTTCAGGTCGATGAAAAATTGGCGATCCGCTCCTTTGCCGTAAACACCGCCTGCGGCAGGTAAGCCGGGTGCAGACTTGGGGCGGAACCTTGACTTATTCGCGGTTTTCGCTTTTGGGGTCCAGAATATCCCTTAAACCGTCGCCCAGCAGGTTCAAACTCAATACCAGTATAAACATAAAGCTGCTGGCGGCGGCAACTTCCCACCACACGCCGCGCCACAGCCGTTCCTGACCGTCGGAGATCATCACCCCCCAGCTGGGCGCGCTTTGCACTCCCAGTCCGAGATAGCTTACCAGTACTTCGGTCATTACCGCATAGGCAAAACGCAGCGTAAAGTAGATTATTACCAAATGCATCAAATTGGGCAGTATATGGCGGAAAATGATGGTCATATTTTTTACTCCGCTGACTCTGGCGGCGTGGACAAAGGTGTTATGTTTGAGCTTCATAGTTTCGGCACGCGTTACTTTGCATAACGTTACCCAGCCTGTCAGCCCGATTGCCAGATAAACTGCCAGCATCCCCGGTTCGGTATGCAGCAGCTCAGCGCACCAGTGCAGCGGAGCGGTAAGTTCTTCAGCCAGATAATCTTTGGTAAACAGCAGCGCAAATGCCAATATGAAAAGCAACGTCGGCATAGCTGCAAAGGTGCTGAATAGCCAGATCACAAAGCTGTCCAGCTTGCCGCCGAAAAATCCTGCCAGCATTCCGGCCGCAACTCCGATAACTGCCGAAATAAATGCTGCAATTATCCCCACTTTCACCGCCGTGGCAACTCCGCCGATTGCCCGCATCAGGCAGTCCCGCCCCAGATAATCGGTACCCAGCCAATGTTCAGCCGAAGGCGGTGCAAAGGTGTTGGCGGGATCTTCCCGTGCATAGATGGGTACAAAGTTCATTTCTTCGGCGGCAATGCTGTAAATTTCCACCCCCAGCGCCGTCGCCAGATAAAGCACGATCAAAATCAGCGAGAAAAAGGCGGTTTTGTGCCGCAGCAGCCGCTGTAAAAAACTCGCTTGGGTGATGGTGGAACTGTTACTCATTATTCCGCAGTGTTTTTATTTTGGTGTTTGAGTCTGGTCAGATGGATCTGCAAAAGCCCGATTTCTGAAGGCGTTACCCCATCCAGCCGCGAGGCTTGCGCCAGCGTGGAGGGTGCCGCTTTGATCAGCTTGGCGCGGGATTCGTTGCGCAGTCCCGAAATGGCGGCATAATCAAAATCGGCGGGAATTTTCCAGAGTTCGAGTTTCTGCAAACGTTTGATCGATTCATTTTCCCGTGCCAGATAGCCGTCGTAATGGGCAGTTATGGCAAGTTCGTTGAGCACTTTTTCCCGCAATGGCTCGTTATCCAGAAAGTTCAACGCTTCGGCAGGGCAGGGCAATGCTGCGGCAGGATCGAATTCTCCCGCGCAGGTTTTGAACCAGCTGAGTATATTTTTGCCTTTGTACACCGTCGAGCGGGCGATTTGCAGAGTTTGCTCGCACAAATCGCGGTAGTGTTTGAAATATTGGTATTTGCTTTCGGGCAGCAGCCCCAGATCATGAGCAAACTCACAAAGTCTGAGATCGGCATTATCCTGCCGCAAATGCAGCCGGTATTCGGCACGGCTGGTGAAAAGCCGATAGGGTTCAACGATCTCTTTGCTGATAAGATCGTCGATCATCACGCCGATATAACTTTTGTCCCGCGGAAATTCCACAACTTCGCGCCCCGCTGCGTAACGGGCGGCGTTGCAGCCTGCCACCAGCCCCTGACCGGCGGCTTCTTCGTAACCGCTGGTACCGTTGATCTGACCTGCGGTGAAAAAGTTTTCCCAATAGCGCGACCGCAAAGAGCGTTCGGTCTGATCGGGAAAGACAAAGTCATATTCAATAGCGTAAGCGTAGCGGGAAATCACGGCGTTTTCAAATCCCGGCAGAGTCTTTATCATCTCCTCCTGGATCCGCGGCGGCAGACTGGTGGAAAAGCCGTTGATGTAGTATTCGCCGGTATGTTCCCCTTCCGGCTCCAAAAAGAGCAAATGCCGCTCGTGATGGGCAAAACGAACCACTTTATCTTCAAAGCTGGGGCAATAGCGTGCGCCGATACCTTCGATCTTGCCCTGATACAATGGCGCCTGTTCCAGATTGGCGCGGACGATTTCGGCAGTTTTCTGATTGGTGTATACCATATAGCAGGGCATTTCCCGCTGACTGGTGCGGGGCAGATCTGGATATTCTCCGAGTGCCGCCCAATAGCTGAAATGGTCGCCCTGCGTTTCGGCGGGCTGTTTTTCCATATTGGAAAAATCAATGGTCTTTTGCAGGATTCTTGAAGGCGTACCGGTTTTGAGTCTGCCCAGACGCAGTTTAAGCGTATTTTCAAGGGCGTGACTCATTGCCGAAGCGGCGGCATCGCCCACGCGTCCGCCGGGGAAGTCCTGCAAGCCGAAGTGCAGTTTCCCGCGCAGAAAAGTTCCTGAAGAAAGCACCACGCTGCGGCAGGGTATGGATATACCGAATTGGGTTTTGACCGCAGTGATGCGGCGCAGTTTTTCATCGACTTCAAAATCAACGGCTTCGCTTTGCAGAATATCCAGATTGCCGGTCAGCTCCAGCAGCTGCTTCATACCCCGCTGATAGCAGACTTTGTCGCACTGGGCGCGGGGGCTGCGCACGGCAGGACCTTTGGCGCGGTTGAGCAAACGGAACTGGATGCTGGCGTTATCGGTTATAAAACCCTGAGCACCGCCGCAGGCGTCGATTTCGCGCACTACCTGACCTTTGCCCACGCCGCCGATGGCAGGATTGCAGCTCATCTGGGCAATATGATCCATATTCAGCGTTATCAGCAAGGTGGATGCGCCCAGTCGGGCGGCGGCAAATGCTGCTTCGCAGCCGGCATGACCTGCGCCGATCACAACAACATCATAAGTTTTCACGTTACAGCTTCCTTTACATATTCTTCTACGATGGATAATATACATTCAAAGCGTAACTTTTTCAATCCTGAAAAGTTTACCTGCCGTAAAATAGATTATTTTTTACAAAAAAACACTTCTGAATTTGCTTTAACGGCAAAGCGGTTTATATTCTGATTACGGTCTGCTCCATTGGGAGCAACCGTGCGAGTGTGGTAGCTTGGTTAAGTTTTTTCTTCCGGTGTAAAAGGTGAGGACTGGTGTGTGCGGTATGTTGCGATCGCTTTTGAGAGGTCGCAACATATCGTGCACGGGTGTATTTTATGCGCTTGCGATTTTTATTCATACTTCTTTTTTCAGGATGTATATTCTGCGGTATGCTGCGGGCGGAAACTCCTGAAAATAAAAATCAGGATCCCATGCTTGCCGGGCTGACAGCTGCGGGCTTTCCTGTAAGTTATGCTGAATTGCTTGCCAAGCTGCAGAAACAATATCCTCAATGGCAGTTTAAGGTGCTGGATATAAGCAAACTCAAGAGCCAATACACCTGGGATCACGTTATTTATATGGAAACGGACAAGTCGCCGCGGCGCAGCCTGATTTCGGGCAGCAGCAAGTACGCTTTTTACTTTCACCCCGACGATGAAACCATCTATGACGCTGGCTGCCGCCGCGCTTCACGGGCAGCGGTGGAGTATTTTATGGATCCGCGCAATTTTCTCAATGAGCGCGATATTTTTCAGTTTCTGGATCTGACCGCCTCGGCGCGGATAGATGAACGGGCGGTTGCCGCTGCTTTGCGGGGAACTTTTATGGCCAAAGGCAAACTGGAAAATGGTTCAAGCTACGCTGAATATCTGACCGAAGTCGGAAAAAAACTCAATGTCAACGCAGTTTTTCTGGCATCGCGGGTGCGGCAGGAACAGGGGCTGCAAGGTACGCCGCTGATTTCGGGAACGTGCGGAAGTTTGCTGAGCAAATATTATCAGGAAAATACTCAAACCGAAGGCCGCTTTACAGTTCTGGCGCCCAAAGAAGGATTTACGGTCGAAGATCTGGAAAAACTCAACGGACTGTACAATTTTTTTAATATTGATGCCGCCGGATACGGCAGATTCAATATCTATCTGCGCGGAATGCGCGAAGCTCAGCGCGGCACTCCCGAAATGGCAGTTGACTGGGGCGCCCCGCAATGGGATAAACGCTGGAAAGCGTTGTACGGCGGGGCAGTCAAGATTGCCGCCATTTATATAGGCAATTATCAGAATACGATTTATTTGCAGAAGTGGAACGTCGATCCCCGCAGCCGCACCGCCAAAGGTTATTCGCGGAATTTCTGGGGGCAGTATATGCAGAATATCGGTGCAGCACTCAGCGAAGGGCGCAATATGCAAAGCTCTTTTGCCAAGCTCAATATGCTGGAGCTGCCATTTGTGTTTTTAATTCCAATTTACAAAGATATGCCCGCAAGTGCCGCCGCAGATCCCGCCGATGGCAAATGCAGTTATTACCGCTCGCACAGTTATAAAAAGAGTGCGGCAAAATAAATCTTTCCCCGCCGGGTCTAACCGGTGTCATCAATAGATGAATATTGAGTCAAAATTCATGTAACTTATTTATGAACAAAATATTATATTTAACCTTTATGGTAAAAAACAACTTTGGCAGAGTTTTTTGACGATTTGCTCTTGCATTTGCTGATTTTTTCGTGTATAATTACCATAGCGCAAGGATAACAGCACGATATTTCCACGTCGGAAGGAGCCGTTTTATGCCGTCGGAGAAAAAAATCAGTATGCCGATGAAAATTCGCGATAAGATATTCCGCGATATTCTCAACGGTGTCTGGAACGGCGACGATCTTCTGCCGGGAGCATCCGAACTTGCCAGACGCTACAACGCAGGTTTCTGCAGTACCAACGCAGCAATAAAACTGCTGAGCGAAGAGGGCATTATCCTGCGGCGCAACGGCAGACGGGCGCGAATCGTCAAAGGCGGGCACCGTCGTTGGCAGATCGGGATCGTGGTGGATGATGCCTTCAAGAGTTTTCCGCCCTTTGATTACACTCATGCGGCGACAACTTTTTTGAAATTCAATGCGGTTCAGCTGGAGTTGAGTTACGGTGGATATGCGGCGCTGAGTATGCCGCCGGATTTGGATTTTTTAAGCTATCTGCCCAAGTTGGACGGGGTTATTGTTTTGCGGGATACCGATGGTAAATGGCGTTTTACTGAGTCGGAAGATACGCCCCCGGCGGTATATTGTTTTAATCAGCGCCCGGAAAATGCTCCTGTTTGGAGCAATTATCTGGATTATGAAGCAGCGTTTTCCGGCGCCGCCACAACTCTGGTGGCACGGGGCGCCAAAGAGATCGTATTGGTAAGCAACAGCAATCGGCAACACCGTTTTGAGATGGCGCTTGCGGTGGTGGAAAAATATCCGCAGATAAAGTGTTCGATCCGTCTGTGGGATCCGCCTTGCGAGCGGGATGAATCGGAAAAACTGGCGGTTGAACTGCTGGATTCAGTTGAGCTGCCATGCGGGTTTATCGTGGTCGGGGATTTGCTGGGCTGGCGGTTGATTCAGGAGGCGCTTAAACGCAATTTGGTGTTGAAAAAAGATGTTTCGATCATTGGCAGCGCAGGATTGCCTGAAAGTTCGCGGATGAATCCGGCTCTGAGCGTGATCGAAGTGCCGGTAAAAGCTCAGGCGGCGGCAGCGGTGCGGCAGATGGAAAATATGCTCGGTAATAATGCAATTGCCGATGGGCAGAAGTTTATTAAAATAGAAGCAAAATTATTGTTGCGCGACACATAATTTTATTCGATGTAAGGTGTAATTTTAAAACAGAAAGTTAAATGAAAGGTTTTTTAAGATGAAAAAACAATTTACTTTGATCGAGTTGTTGGTGGTAATCGCCATCATCGCTATTCTTGCTGCTATGCTGCTGCCTGCCTTGT
The DNA here is from genome assembly GCA_015061545.1 of Lentisphaerota bacterium. Taxonomy (GTDB): domain Bacteria; phylum Verrucomicrobiota; class Lentisphaeria; order Victivallales; family Victivallaceae; genus SIG78. The sequence goes on from SUWJ01000011.1 coordinate 39,519, forward strand.
CGGCTGCCCGGGAACGCGCCCGCAACGCCAACTGCATAAATAAACTCAAGCAAATCGGCTTGGCTTCGATCATGTATTCGGGCGACAACAAAGACTATACCGTGCCCATTTATGTTCATGTGGTCGATGCTGACGGTGTAGCTTACGGCAACGGCAACAGCAGCACCTACTGCGGCCGTCAGGTGCTGATTTACAACGGTTATTTCAGCGATACCAAACCGACCAATGCCGCCCAGCTGCTCAGTCAGCGCAAACGTTACTATCAATGTCCTTCCGATTCCTCCAACTTTACCGATTCGCTTGACAGTTACAACGCGTTGTGGCTGACCCCGGCTTACGCTGCAAGTCAGACTGTCTGGAACAAAGATTCCAGTTACGGACGCGATATGATGAATGGTGTGTGCAACCCGGATAACACACTGAATATTGATATCGGCTGCGATTTTAACAACTTTGAAAAGAGCAATCATCCCTCGCTGGTAAATATGGTCAAGATCGGCGGTCATGTTGTAAGTATGCAGAACAAAGAAGTTAAGGCTAAAAACTACAAGTGGGAAGCTGCAGCTTATTATCTGTGGGATGCCCGCTGATAATAAAAAATCAAGGATTTTAAGTTGTGAAGAAGTTATGCTTGTTTCTGTCCGTTATGGCGCTGCTGCTGACCGTATCTGCCCGTGCTGCGCAGCAGGATGAATTATCGGTGGTGCAGAGTGCGGATAAATTCCGGATCATGCGCGGTGGAAAATTATTTCTGGATGATCTGCACGTTATAATCGGTGCTTACCGCTTCGGCATCGCGCACGAATCGGAAAAACAGCTGCTGCCCGACGGTCGGCAGGCTTGGAATATCTGGAGCAATGACGAAAAATCCCGCTTCCGGCTGGAGATCGTGCTGAGTTGTGATAAAAAAGAGCTGGAAATAAGTTTTGCTTCGGCAATGCAGGCCTACGGCGAAAATTCCGGGCGGGTAGTGCGTATGCTTATGCCGTGGAGCGTTGCCGACGGCGCCGGGTTTACCATGCTGCTGGATAACGGCCGCCGCTGGAACGAATTTACAGGCAAATTCTCTCCTGACAGCCTCAACTGGGTCAAACGCAGCCGCTTTACGGCGCTGGAGCTGAAAGATTCTTCCTGCATCCTGCTGGATTCCAATCCGCGGGGCGCGGGCGATGAAAACAGTATGTACAGCCGCGGGGTGGTGCGCGGTTTCAACACCGTAGAACCCCTTGCTGCGGGCATCCGTCTGACGGGCGGGTCAAGTTTTGATCAGACCGGCGGCATGATTGCTTGGAAAATGGTAATAAGGCCGGGGGTGTTTGCCGATTACAGCAAACATCATGCTTTGAAGAGTTTTACCTATACGCAGGCGTTGCCGGCAGAAAACCATTTCAGCTTCGGTGCGGAAAAAACCGGCAAGCTCTTCCGGCATATTGATAACGCTGCCTGTACAGCCAATGGAGCGGCGGGGTGGAAAAATCCTGCCGCAGTAAAGATCGAAAAATCTCCGTATAACGGAGTTTACTATTCGGCAGTAAGCGGAAAAGATCAGACTTTGGTGGTAAAAAATGTCCGCAACGGTCTGCATTTGATCACAGTCAACATCGGCAACTGGAATCAGCTGGATAACGACTTTGTTATCAGCTGCAACGGCAGTACAGTTTCGCCGCGGATCCGGGCGGGTAAACGCGAAGCGGTAAATGTTATTCTGCCGGTGTGGGTGAAAAATAACCTTATCGAAGTGGAGTTCAAAGGTAAATTCCTGATTTCTGCTTTGAGCCATCAGCTGCTGACTGCACCGTCGGAAGATTTTACTATGGAACGCGGATTCTGGGCAGTCGACGGTTACGAACCGGCTGTGATCTACCGCAACAGCGATACCGCCCGACCCATGCGTTACAAAGTTGCCGTTGACCGTTTCCCCATGGTGGAACCGGGCAGGGAAACTGCGGGGGAATTGCGCGACCCTGCCAATATTTTTTATGAAGCCGGCGACTGGAAGAGAAAAGAACTTGAATGGCGCGCCAATATGCGCATGAAACATTTAAGCGGCAATTCCGGCTCACTTTTTGAATACGACAACGAAAAACTTTTTCAGCGCTTTGCCGACGAAGCCAGGCAGCAGAAGATGAACGGTCTGCTGCTCAGCGGGCTGCATTCGCGCCATACATATCCTGCACAGGAAGAGCGTTCGCTGGCGGCGATCAAACGTATGGCACAATGGGCGCATCGGAACGATATGCGTTTGATCGATCATCACGATGCCACGCTGTTGTGGAACGACGGCGCAGGCTTCCGGGTGCTGGTGGAACGCCTCGGCGAAACGGTGCGCAATCTCAACGGCATGATCCCCACGCCCCAGCTGTGCATAATGAATCCCGATTTTCAGGCAGCATATTACGCTTATCTGGAAAAACTTATGCAATGCGGCATCGACGGGCTGATGATCGACGAGTTGACCTTCTATCCTTTCGGCTGCGGCTGCAGTCATTGCCGCAACGGTTTTTACCGTGATACCAACTGGCAGCTGCCGCTGGATGAAACCGATGAACGTCTGTTCAACCGCAAATCTCCGCTGTGGCGGGTATGGCTGGATTGGCGCAAAGCTAAATGTGCGGAAATCCGCCGCGAACTCCGCAGCAAACTGGAAAAATCCCGCAAAGATTTTACCATGCTCTGCTATTCCACCCATTACGGATTTACTTCGGAATATGCAGGATTGCAGTTCGGCAGCGACATTATGCACCTGGGCAGTTCGGTGGATTTTTTCGGTACTGAAATAATGCCGCGCAATCAACTGGCAAATCAACGGCAGCTGCCGCCGCTGCGCAAGATGTATAACGCTTTGCGCATAGCATATAATACCCCGATATTCGCCTGGGTGTACAGTTCGCATTGGGACGATTTCTACTTTGGCTGGGCTGTCTGTAATATGCACAATCAGGAGGCGGCGATCGCCAATTTGGTGCGGCCTGATACCAGCGGCGACTTCAGCAGTTTTGCTCCGCCGCAGAATATGAGTCGTATTGAAGCTGAACCCATTGCCAAGGTGGCATTGCTCTTTTCTTCCGCCAGCCGCGACTGGAACCAGCTTATGTCGGTACACACCGAAGCGCTGGGTATGGCGCAAACGCTGGAGGAACTGCATATACCCTACGAATTTATCGGCGAAATGAGCCTCAAAAGCGATGTTTTGAAAAAGTATGATGTTTTGCTGACGACTGCCAACGCCTGCTGGTCGGATTCTGAGATCGCTGCGGTCAGGGAGTTTGCCCGTCAGGGCGGCGTGGTGCAGCTGGGCGCTCCCGCAGGGCGTTTTGATCTGCGTGGCAACTGGCGGGAAAAGGGCGGTTTTGCCGATGTTTTCGGTTGGGATTTGCGTCGCAGCAGCGATAAGATCAGCACGCTGTGGGTGGATAATGAGCCTTATGTGGAAAATCATAACGCCTACTTTATCCGCCCGCAGGTCTGGCCGATTCCGGAAGCGATGAATTCAGGCAGCGAAATCGTCCAGATCGGTCAGCAGAAATGGCCGCTGCTTTACGAAAAGCAATACGGCAAAGGCAAGTTCTATCTGCTGCCCATGAACTTTTTTGCCCAGTTATACGCCGTCGAACTGGACGGGCGGATGGTCAACCGTTTTCAGCGTAACGGCAAGCTCGCCGCGCTGGGGCAGAATTTGCTTAAACGTATGATCGGCAGCGCTGCTTACTGGCAGGTCAACGCGCCCGAAAAGGTGCTGACCACGCTTTATCGTCAGCAAGATAAATACGCGGTGCATTTTCTCAACGGTACCGGCGGCGGCTGGGAATTGAATAAACAGATTGCCAATGTGCTGCCGAAAGTGCCGTATCCGCCGCTGACAAAAGATATAACTTTTACGCTGCCGTTGGAGATCCAGCCGCAGAAAGTTTACGCCGTATCACCTGATTTTGCAGGGGAAAAGAATCTGAAATTCCACTATGACCCCGCAAGTAAAAGTGCAACGGTAACGCTGCCTGCGGCATTGCTTAAAGTTTATACGATTGTCTGGATCGAGTAAACTTTAATAACGTATAAAAAACAAACCTGCGGCAGAGATGTTTTTTCTGCCGCAGGTTGAAATGTTTTATCGGAGCAAATTAAAGTTTACTTTTTGAATTCGGTAAGCGCCTTAATGCTCAGGTCGATAACGTTATCGCCCGTATCTTCCGCCCAGATGGTGCCGTCAACGGTTTCGTATCCGCCTTTGGGGAAATCATCTTTGGTGGGCAGATAACACTCGTAACCTGCCGTACAGCTGACGATTGCCGCATCAGGGTGAACTTCGCGGATCTTGTTGCCGATAATGGTCAGCACTTCAAAGGGCAGTCCCACCACCGTGCGGTCGCCCAGCTGCAGCAGCTGGATATCCAGTTCGGCATCGGCGCCTTTGAACTCGTTGTAGGTGGAGTTGAGCATACCTGTCATATAGAAGTCGTGGGTGTAGTGCGAGGTATCTTTGGCTTTTTCCAGCTCGACCGCCCAGGCGGAAGCAAGATCTTCGGCGCTTTTTCCTTCCAGACCGGGGGCGTGAACCTTGAGGATCTCGCCGGAGGTTTTAAGCTCAAAGTCGGTCGTATCGCGGAAGGTGCGTTCGGCAAGGCGGATGCAATCAGCCATCACTTCGCCGATATCTTTGCGCGATTCGTTATTGCGCTGCATGGGAACCACGTCCCCGGCGGTTCCCAGCATGAAAAATGCGGGGCAGCCGAGTTTCTGCTGCACATATTTTTTGAAGTACCCGGGGTAATCTGCCGAAATACCGTAGAAGTTGTATCCTCCCGTGACCGGGTGGCAGCCGTAACGCGCCAGAATCGCTTTGGGGGCGGTTCCGCGCATAAACTTCCAGACGTGCATAGTTGTGTCGATGGAGGAAAATTCGTAATCATCGAAGTTGGCGGGGTAGATGTAGTTGGTGGTCACACCGCCATCGCTTTTGCGGACTGTACGGCGGTTGAAGGCTATGCCGGAAACAGGTACATCTGCCTGCATGAGTTTAACTTCTTCCAGATCCGCCAGCGCGTGCTTTACGGCAGCAATGACTTTATCCATCCAGAATTCAAAATACTTCTGATCCGGCGGATAGGTTCCCAGATCCATTTCGCCGCCGGTCATAAATACGGTATGTCCGCAGAAGTTGGGGGCAAAGTGCGTGTGCGAGGCGCTGATCATGATATCAGGGTAATCAATGTTGGTTTCCGCCGCGATAAGTTTGTAGATCTCTTTGCAGCGCCAGATTTCCACGCCCAGACTGTCCACCGAAAGCATCAGCACCTTTTTGCCGTTCTGTTCCAGCGCGATCACGCCGACTTCAATCGGTTCTTCCACCTCGGCAGTCAAGCGGTTTCTGCTGGCATAGCCGTGCAGGTAGGTCGGAAAGGCAGGAGTCACATCTGCCTTGGCACATCCCATTTTTAACATTTTTTCATCCTCGTTTTGATTGTTGTTGTAAAAGAGAATTTATCTCCTGATTATTTACTTTGATAACGGAAAAATCACTTTTTAAGCTGTCCGATCAGCTCAATGGCAGCATTGATAAATTTCATGCCTGTATCGGGCGCCAGACTGGTACCGCTGGTGGTTTCATAGCCGCCTTTAGGTGCATCTTCCGGCAGCGAGATATAACCGCTGTTGTCGCCGGAGTAACTTACCACGATCGCTTCGGGAAATACTTCGGCGATCCTGCTGCCGATATCGGTCAATACATCAAATGGCATACATACAAGCAGTTTGCTGCCAAGCTGTATAACTTGCAGCGGCAGCTCTCCTTCAGAACTCTGCCATTTTTTAAACATATTGTAAAGCCGCGCTGTTACATAGAATTTGCCGTCATGCTCCAGCTTGCCCTGAACCGAATCCAAGGCGCTTTTGTACATTTCTTCCACCTCTTCAAGACTTTTTCCGACCAGATCCGGGGCGGCTACTTTGACCGTTGTAACCGCAGATTTAAGCTGAAAGTCAGGCGCTTTCTGAAAAGTCCGCTCCGCTAATTTCACCGCATTGGCCAGTACTTCGCCGATTTCCTTGCGGCTGGAGCCATTGCGCTGGATTGGAACAACGTCGCCTGCGGTACCGTTCATAAAAAATGCGGGGCAGCCCATCTTGGCGAGTACCGCCTGACGGAAAGCACCGGGAAAGTCCGCAGAAACAGCATTGTTGTTGATTCCGCCTGTAACCGCGTGGCAGCCATAGCGCGCCAGAACAGCCTTGACGTGAGTTCCGCGCATAAACTTCCAGATGTTCAAAGTTGTATCAATGGGGGTGAAGTCGTAATTTTCCGGATCTTGGGGATAGGTGTAGTTGGTAATTACCATGCCGTCAGCTTTACGCACCGTGCGGCGGTTAAAGGCTATACAGCTGACCTGAACATCGCTTTGCAGCAGTTCCACCGCTTCCAGATCATTCAACGCCTGTTCAATTGCCGGCATCACCCGCGCCATCCAGAAATTGCGGAAGCGCTCATCCGCCGGATAGTTCCCCCACGGCATACCGCCGCCGGTGGAAATGGTAAAGCCGCACATTTCAGGGGCAAAATGCGAATGGCTGCAGGCGATCACCACATTTTGCGGAGCAATATCGAAGCGCTGTTCGATCTCGCTGCGGATGAACTGGCAATCAGCTTCCGCCGTTGCCAGACTGTCAACGGTAAGTATGATTTGACGGGTACTGCCTTGTTCAAGCGCAATTACTCCGACTTCGATGGGATCTTCCACCTGTTCGGTAAGTTCGGTACGGCTGGCGTAGCCGCGTAAAAAGCACGGAAAACCCGGTGTAATATCTGCCTTGGAGCATCCCATTTTCAACATAATTAGCCTCCTTGTTACTCAACAAAAAAACTGCTTTTGGTTATAATCTAACCGGCAAAGCAGTTTTGTCAAATTCATTTGCAGCTGAATCGGCTATTTATCTTCAAAAAAGTCGCTGCGTTTGAATTTATAGCTGCGGCAGCAGAAGTTGCATTTGATTTCGGGATTCGGCCGTTCAGTAAAAAGTTTTTCCAGATCGTTTTTGCCCAGAACGGTCATGGCGCGGCGCATACTTTCTTCGCTGCAGCGGCATTGCCAGACGGGTTTTATGCCGATGGTGAAAACGCATTTTTCGGGATCAAACTCCTCGATATTAGCTGCGTATGCCAGTTCGGTCAACAGCTTTTTCATGCCCTGTTCGGGTTCGGCAAGGTCAAATTTTTTGCGTATTTCATTGGCGGCGGCGCCGTGCATGGCGTTGCGCAGCTGACCGAACAGCTCCAGATCGCATCCCGGCATTGCCTGCAGCATAAGTACCGACATCCTTGCAACAGGCCGCTGCGGATCGGGCTGCCACTCCGTCCAGGTGCGGATCTCCGTTTCCAGCTGATTGCTTACACAAAAGAAAAATGCCAGATCGTTGGCAGGATCTGCCAGCGGCGCACGGGTTTGACCCGAGTTGAGGATCTTGCCGTCCGGCGTGGAGCGCGTTACATAGACCATGCCGTCGTTATCGCCGTAAAGGTCGCCGATGCCGCAGGGGCCGTTATCCAGCACGTGCGGCGCAAAGGGCACTCCGCGCACGCTGCCGTCGTCAGAGGCTTCCACGATCATTCCCCGCAGAGAACCGGGGTATTCGTAGCGGATGGAAAAACGGTTGTTTTCGTCCAGCATGGCGGCTGAAGCTGCTGCTGCACTCAGCGCCGAAGCAAAAGCCGCTGCCGCCGCCGGATCGGTATCGTGAGTAGTGATTCCTGCATTCACCAGATTGGTAGTTTCCGCCCACACTGCACGCAGGTTCAAACCGGTGTGCAAACCGCGGATAAGGCAATCCTGTTCCATTGATCTCTCCAAAAGTTAACTGCTTTAAAAACGCAACGCCGCGCAAGCTGTTCCGTCTTTGCGGCGTCGTGTTTTTTAGATTCACAAGCTGAAAATTTTGTTGCGTTACAATACGCGTTCAATGGTGATTTCGGGATCGAGTTCTTCGCGCAGGACCCGTTCCAAACCATTTTTGATGGTTATGGCGGCATGAGGACATCCGCCGCAGGCACCGCGCAGCTTGAGCCTGACAAGCTTGCCTTCGATGGAAACAATCTCCAGATCGCCGCCGTCAGCTTGCAGGTATTGACGCATTTCGTTCAGTCTTTCGGTGATTTTATCAGCTGAAATTTCCATTTTTTATTTGCCTTTTTTCTTTTATATGGTGTATAGTATGCCTGATTTACTTTAAATTAACGCATTGAGAAATGCAATGCAAATATAAAACTCAATTTTTACGGAAAAAATTATGAACAAAACTATCGAAATCGACGGAACACTTTTCAACGGTACAGCTGTTGCCACGCCTCATGCCACTTTACTGGTCATAACCGGAGCCAACGGGATTCTGGGCTGCGGGTATCTGAGCGTGGTTACTGCCGACAAACTTAACGACGCGCTGGCGGTGGTGCGCGGAGTTGCCAACTTTGATGATATGCTGGCAGCTCAAGTCTGCGAAGTATCAACTGCAGCGGCGGAAATGGGTGTAACTGTCGGTATGTCGGGGCGCGAAGCGCTTAAATTGATGAAATAATTTTACAGCTTGAAAATTTCCGATCATGAAAGTTGTTGCCGACGATAAAATACCCTTTCTCAAGGGAGTTCTGGAGTCTGAAAATATTGCTGTTGACTACTTGGCAGGGGGTAAAATCTCCGCCGCAGATTTGCGCGACTGCAATGCCATCATCACCCGTACCCGTACCAAATGCAACGAAGCGCTGCTGGCGGGATCGCCGGTCGAATTCATTGCCTCGGCCACCATCGGTTTTGACCACCTGGATACGGAGTATCTGGATAAAAACAATATAGTCTGGACCAATTCGCCGGGGTGCAATTCTTCCAGCGTGGCGCAGTATATTACTTCGCTGCTGCTCAACTGGGCGGTGAAATATGATTTTTCTTTGCGCGGCAAGGTGCTGGGAGTTATCGGCGTGGGCCATGTGGGCAGAAAAGTTGCAAAAGTCGGCGAAGCGCTGGGGATGCAACTTTTGCTTAACGATCCGCCCCGGGCGCGGCAGGAAAAAAGTGATTGTTTCGTAGAGCTGCAGGAGATCATAAGCAAGGCAGATATTATTACCGTACACGTTCCGCTGGAGTACAAAGGTCAGGATCAGACTTATCACTTGATCGGCAAAGATTTTTTAAGTCAGCTCCAAGCTCATCAGCTGCTGGTCAACGCTTCCCGCGGGGAAGTTGCAGATAATGCTGCCTTGCGCGAAGCACTGAAAAAAGGCACTTTGCGCGGTGCGGCGCTGGATGTATGGGAAAATGAGCCGTCAATAGATCTGGAATTGCTGGAGCTGCTGGATTATGCCACACCGCATATTGCAGGCTACTCCACCGACGGTAAAGCCAACGGTACAAGCATGAGCGTAAATGCGCTGGCGGAATTTTTCAATTTGAGCGACCGCCTGAAAAATTGGTATCCGGATAACGTGCCGATGGTGGAAAAGAATCATTTGACTCTGCCCGCAAGCGGTTCGGAGGCAGAACGGCTGCTGGCGGTGGTTTCGCAAAGTTACGATATCGCTGACGACAGCGCCCGACTGCGGCGCGATCCGGCGGCGTTTGAAGAGCTGCGCGGCAGTTATCCGCTGCGGCGGGAGTTTCATAATTTTACGGTGAGTAATTGCGATGCAGTATGCAGCGGAGTGCTGAAAAAACTCGGGTTTATAACGGAATAAATTTGTTTATGGCACACGGGAAAAATCTTTTACAGAAAATAGCCGATATTTTATTGTTGGCAACAGTTTTTATTGCTCCGCTTAAATTGGGCGGTATGCTGCTGCCCGGAGTGCCGGGAGTGTTTCCAACGAATGTGCTGGAACTTGTGATTCAGATTGCACCTCCTATGGCGTTTGCGCTGCTGGCGGCGCTGCTGCTGATCGTTCAGCTGGCGGCATATGCTGTGCCGGAAAATTTTACGCTTAAAAATCCGCAGATCAAACTGCTGCTGCTGTGGCTGATTCTGCCGTTGGCGGCGTTGATCGGATTTATAAATGCTACTTCGCTTGAAAGCGCCGTTGTCGAATTTGAGTACACTCTGGCGCTGGCGGCGTTTGCGGCAGCTGCGGCGCTGAATTTGACTGCCAACGGAAAAATCATGCAGGATAAACTGCTTAACACAATGGTGTGGAGTACGATGCTGACTGCGCTGCTGGGCGCAAATCAATACTTCTTCGGATTTGACGAAATGAAGGAGTATATCGAATTGCAGGAAAAAGTCTACCATGTAAAAATTACTCCCGAAATCAAGGCCCGTGCGCTGGATGTGCGCACTTATGCAACTTTCACCTTTGCCAGCGCGCTGGCTGCCATGTTTTGTCTGACCGGCGCTTTGAGTGTGGTCAAGGCGTATTTTGCAGGTGAACGCGTTGAACCGGCCAGGGTGTCCAGATCGCTTTTCGGAGGCGTGACTCTTTTGCTGGTCGGCGGGATTTTTCTGACCACCAAAGGCCGCAGCGCTTTTCTGGCGATGATCGTAGCGGCGGCGGTGTGCGGATTTGTTAAGCTGAAAAGAGCCAGAATCAAACTGCTGGTGGCGGTTGCCGGAGCGATCTGCATTATAGCCGGGGCTTTTTATATCCACTACGCAGGACGGGGATTCGGTTCGATGACCGAACGGGTCGGTTATCTGAAAAGCAGTCTGGAAATGTTCTGCAATCACCCGTTGCTGGGCGATGGCTGGGGCGATTTTACCTTTCATCATGCGGTCAACAAAAGTTTCGGCAATGAAGAACTTGCCAAAGATCCTCATAATTTTGTGGCGGCATTTGCCAGTCAGACCGGTGTTATCGGTGGAATCATTGCTTTGCTTATGCTGTTCTATCCGCTTTGGCTCTCAGGGCGTAAGGCTGGTAAAAACAACGATCTTGTGCAGTTGAGCATTTTTGCCGGATTGAGCGCTTTCTCGCTGCATATACTTATGGATCTGGATTGGCAGGTGCCTGCTTTGATGATCTGGTACGCGGTGCTGGTAATGATCGCGGTTGCGGAGTTTGAGGGTGAAAATGCAGCCGCGGCAACTGCAGTCGGAAAAAAGATCTGGTGTTCAGCACTTGTCCTGCTGGCGCTGATTGCTCTACTGGGCGCGGGGCATTGGTGCATTGCCGATCAAACCCACAGCGAATTTTTGCGTGCTGCGGGGCAGGAGATCGGCGTAAATAACACTATGCGCGGAGTTTATGAAGTGGATGCTCTGGCGGAAAAAAGTTTGCGCTGGCAGCCGTATTCTCACTCGATATACGCTTCATGGGCGCTGGATGCAGTCCGGCGCGGCAATTACCCCGTTGCCGAAAAACGCTATTTGACTGCTTTGAAAATGGTTCCCCGCTCTCACGCGCTGCACGAGCGGCTGGGCGATTTGTACGAATTGCAGGGCAACTCAAGCAAGGCTGCGGAATTTCACGCCGAAGCGGATCGGCTGTTTCCGTATAAAAAGATATTTTTTGAAAAACGCGGCGGAAAAGTTCCCGCTCCCGCCGCCGGGAGTTACTGATGCCTGAATTACCAGAAGTTGAAACGATTGGACGGGCTTTGAAGAGCTATCTGACCGGCAGGTCGATCCGGAAGGTGGAGCTTTTTGCGGAAAAATTGCGTGAACCGCTTGACTCACTTAAAGATCCGCGGATGTTGGGCAAAAAGGTTCTGGATGTGCGCCGCCGCGGCAGATATCTGATTGTGGATCTGGAAGAAAATCTGGCGCTGCTGATGCATTTTGGTATGTCAGGGGTGCTTAAAACAGTTCCGCTGGCTCAGGCGCGTGCCAAACACGAACACGTTATTTTTGATCTGGGCAACGGCGAAAGTCTGCGCTTTGAGTGTCCGCGCCGTTTCAGTTTGCTTAAATTGCTGGATTTGCCCTGTGCAGGAGCAATTCCTGCTGAGTTGAACAAACTTGGCGTTGAGCCGTTGAGCGATGAATTCAATGCGGAGTATTTCTGTGCGGCTGCGCAGAAGCGCAAACTGTCGGTCAAAGAGTTTTTGATGCTTAACGAAGTCGTTACGGGTGTCGGCAATATTTACGCTACCGAAGCGCTGTTCAAATGCCGTATATCCCCCCTGCGGGCAGCTTGCGATGTAACTGCAAAAGAGGCTCAACAGCTGGTTGCTGAAGTAAAGGCTATTTTGCTGGATTCCATAAATTCAGGCGGCACGACTTTTTCCGATTACCGCCAGCTGGATGGCTCCACGGGCAAATATGTTCTGGCGCTGGATGCTTACGGCCGCGCCGGTGAACCATGCCGGGTTTGCGGAACTTTGCTGGCGGCAGTCAAGCAGGGCGGACGCACTACGGCATATTGTCCCAAGTGTCAGAAATAACCCGTTAAGTTACTGCAAATGACTCCGTAAAAAGAACATGGCGGCCTGCGCATTACCCAGCAGAAAGGCATCCGCCAGCGCCCGGTGAGCAAGATTGGTTGCCAATACCTGCTCGCACGTCAAGCGTATGTTATTATCGGCCAATTCGTTGCGGCGGGTGAAAAAATCTTCCAGCGATTGATTGACCAGATCAAGGAGTTGGCAGGAAGCCGGTTTCAGCAAGGCTTGATGAAACTTTATTTCCGCAAGGGTAAAGTCCCGCAGCGCAGTATTGTCGTTGACTGCGTCAAAACTTTCCAATGCTGCCAATGCCTGCCTTACCGCCTGACGGTCATCGTCATTGGCATTGTTTACCGCATCGGCTATCGCTCCTGATTCAAGGATGCGGCGCAAAGCATAAAGCTCATCAAGATCGCTCAACCCCGACCGGGTCAGCGCGTGCAGAACTCCGCTCATGGCACTCGACAAAGACGGCTTTTGAACCCGATAGCCCGATCCGCGGCGGCTGGTCAGCAAGCCCAGCGCTTTCAAACTGCTGAGCGCTTCGCGCAAGATCACCCGCGAAACCTTCAACTCGCCCAGCAAAACATTTTCCGATGGCAGCGGATCGTTTTCCGCAAGATGATGAATACGGATGTAGTCGAGCAGCTGCTCAACGATCTGACGGTTCAAATTTTTTTCCATAAATCTGCCTTATACTCCTTGATCTGCACATTAATAGGATAAATTAACACCAAACTGTAAAAAAATCAAAGAAATATTACTAATTTAAGTCAAATTTGTTTGAAATTTGATTTGTACGGGTTATTTTTAAATATTAGTAATACAACATTAAATAAACCGACTCTGTTGCCAATGCGGGCAGGTCAATAAAAAGTTATATGATTAACTTTTGTATTGTTTTTTTTACTTGATCGGGAACGGAGTCATAAATAAAGGGAAAGAGTATGCACGTTTTGGAGAGTTTTTCGTTGGCGGGCAAAACTGCGCTGGTTACCGGCGGGGCAGGTTTGTATGGCAGACAGATCGTAGAAGCGCTGGCCGAAGCAGGCGCCAGAACCTTTATGGCTTCGCGCAACGTGGAAAAATTGCAGGCGTATGCCGATGAACTTGCCGAACGCAATTTGCAAGCGGAAGTTCTGGAGCTGGATCTGGCAAATCAAAACTCCATAGATCAATGTGTGGAACAACTCATTGCTGCAGCGGGGAAGGTGGATATACTTATAAATAATGCGGTCAACCGCTGCGGTTGCCGCAGTTGGGATCTTTCGCTGGATGAGTTTGACGAAAGTTTCCGCATGAACAGCTCCAGTTTGTTCTATCTTACGCGGAAGATCTCCGATATTATGCGTCAGCAGGGCTGCGGCGGCTCCATTGTCAATATTGCAAGTTACATGGGGCTGCTGGGGCCGAATCCTCACAACTATCCCGATCCCGAAGCGATTTACAAGATGTCACCGGCGTATTTTTATGAAAAAGGCGGCATGATCAATTTTACCCGCTTTGCCGCCAGCGTGCTGGGGCGCGATAATATACGGGTCAACTGCCTTTGCCCCGGCGGTTTGCTGGATAAGAGCATGAGCGGAGAATTTATTAAAAATTACAGCGCCAACACCATGCTGGGCCGCCTGGCGGAACAGAGCGACCTTAAAGGGCCGATCGTCTTTCTGGCGTCGGCGGCAAGCAGTTATCTTACGGGGGCGGTGATCCCCGTTGACGGCGGTTACGTTGCCAAATAAAACCGCAGGAGTGAAAGGTCTTTTACTATGAAATTTTCCAGAATCATGCTGGGTACAGTTCAGTTCGGTCTTAAATACGGTATAAATAACAGCACAGGACAGCCTTCGCCGGATACGGTGCGCCGCATACTGCGCGTGGCTGCCGATGGCGGGATCAATGTGCTGGATACCGCCCGCAATTACGGCGACAGCGAAGAAGTGCTGGGCATGGCGCTTAAAGCCGAAGGGCTGGAAAAGGAGTTTTATATTATTTCCAAAGTGAAACTCTTTCCGGAAAATATCACGGAGCAGGAAGTCCCGGCGTGGATAACTGCTTCGGTCACTCAGAGTTTGCGCTATCTCAAACGCGATAAACTCGACGGCTTGCTGCTGCATCACGAAAAAGATCTGCCATTTTATGATTATATGAATATGGCTCTGGAGAATAACTGGAGCCATGCCGTGGGCGCCTCTTTAGACAGCGTTGCCGGCAGTCCGGCTGAATATACCAATAAACTGCTTATGGCGCAAGTGCCGGGCAATATTCTTGATCGCAGATTTTTTGAAACTGCCCGCCGGATCAAAGCCCGCGGCGGAAAGGTTTTCTGCCGCAGCGTATATCTGCAAGGTTTGCTATTTAAAAATCCTGCTGATCTGCAGGAAAAATTTGCTCCTTTGCTGGATGTTCGCCGCAAGCTGGAAAAACTAAGTGCCGAAGCGGGGATACCGCCCGCCGAATTATATTTCAGGTTTCTTTTAAGTCAGGATATGTTCGACTGTATTTTAAGCGGTGTCGATACTGTGGAGCAAATGCAGGAAAATATCCGTATCGCTCAAAAGGGCGCATTAAGCAGCGATCTGCTTGAGGCTATAGAAAAAATCGATCCCGCCTTGCCCGAAAAATACGTCCGCCCCTCCAGCTGGAGCAGTTTATAAGCTGCTGCCTTGTCTGTTTTTTACAATTGTCCGGCAGCGGGTGGTACTTTTATGATCCGCTGCCACTCTTCTAAGTCAAACTGGTCAAGGCAGGGGCATTGACTCGCCAGCTGCGGATATTTGGCAATTATATAAAGCCATTGGCGATGGGAAAATTTATCCCAACACGGGCAGTCTTTGAGAAAATACGGTTGCAGCAGCAGCAAATAAAACCAATCGTCAACGCTTAATTTTTCCCTCGGGCACCTGTGCGCAGCCACTTCCGGATTATTGAGCATGATATCCACCCACTGAGCGCCGTTAAATTTATCCCAGCAGGGGCAATCGGAGGCACTTTCGGGATAAAAAGCTATCAAATGCGACCATATCTGACAAATCTCATTTTCAAGCTGAGTAAGTTTTTTCAGCAGTTCTGATTTGCTTACGGGGGGATTTTTTACATTGTTTTCAGCCATAAAAAGGGGCACTCCTCAAGCAGGTTGCCCTTAATCACGCCTACCACAACGTTCCTCGCTACAACACGACTTGAGTGTGCCCGTGATGACTCACGGACAACTCGTGTGTATAAGCGAGGACCTTGTGTAAAACGCTAATCTGTGGTAGGTTTGATTAAGGTTGTTTACACTTAAATTGTCAAATTTTAACAGTATTCAACGCCCGTAAATAAAGCGGAAAATACTATCGGTTTAATATAGCTTGCGTCTTGAAAAAATCAAATATCAGAACATTTTAAACTGTAAAAATCCCCTCGCCAGAGCAAGAAGTTTGTTTTTTATCGGGCGGCATGGCGGAAATCGCGGGGTGTCATGCCGGTACGTTTGCGGAAACGCAATATGAAGTAGCTGGAGTCGGTAAAGCCGCATTGGA
Organism: Lentisphaerota bacterium; assembly: GCA_015061545.1. GTDB lineage: Bacteria > Verrucomicrobiota > Lentisphaeria > Victivallales > Victivallaceae > SIG78. The sequence goes on from SUWJ01000011.1 coordinate 55,387, forward strand.
TGGCGATTTCGCCAATGCTTTGGCTGCCTTGCGTAAGCATAATGCAAGCGTGTCGCATCCTTACCGACAAGAGATAATCCATGGGGGAGGTGTTGAAGATTTTTTTGAATTCCCTGTACAGGATGGGGCGGGACAGTTTGGTGATTTTGCACATATCTTCCACCGACCATTGGCGGGAGAATTTATTTTCCAGCTCTTCAGCCAATTTGCTCAAGCGGGTAACATCGGTCGTCGGCTCGTACTTGAATGAGTCAGCAAAACCGCGGCAGAGAAAATCCAGCAGCAGCATGAACTGGGCCTGAGCGGAGAACCTCATACCCGGAATTTTTTTAGCCAGCGTGGTGTGCAGTTCCCGCGACATAATGCGGGCTTTTTCAAAGGCTTCGGGTTTCAGGTGGCAGAAACAGCGCTGCAGCTTCGAGGCTTTGGGGCGGGGGAACAGATCTTCCGCCCCCGGTACTGTATGCAGATCCTGCATGGGGATATTCAGCCTGGCAGGGTTGAAAAGTATGTTGAAATAGCGCAAATCAATCAGACTTTCGTAGCGGTGTACAATACCTTCCGGCACGATCAGCAGATCGCCGACTCCGATGGGATGGCGGAAATTGTCGATGTAGTGAACTCCCCGCCCGTTGGTGATCAAAACCATTTCCGTAAAATTGCGGTGTGCGTGAAATTTGTGCTGAAAATACTGATGCACCTCCTTGACTTCCAGCGGAAAATCAGGATCGGGGAAGGCATCTGCTTCCGACAACAGCAGAATATCATCGGGAGCATCCAATTGTAATTCCATAGCAGCCATAATATATAAAAGATATAACCGGATGGGATTTTTGCAAGTCAGAAACGTTTTTTTTATAGATTTATGCCGCCGAAAACCGTAATTTTATAAAAAAAATGAAAAGTTTATACAATAATTATATAAAAAGGAATTTTTGTTATAGAAAATGGTAAAAAAATATATTAAACTATACATAGACAAAAAAAGAAAGGGGTTTTCAATGAAAAAATTTTTGACGATGCTGCTTTTTGCGGCAACAGCGGCAAGCGTGTTGGCGTCAGTAGTGCGCAATGCCGACTGGTCGCAGAAAACAGGCAGCAGCATTATTGATTGGACGGCTAAACCCAACAGCTCTTATGTCAGTGTTTCCGACGGAGTGCTGACATTGAATCAGGGGGGATTGGTTTGGCAGTCGCAGCTGAAACTGGAAGTCGGTAAAACCTATATCTTTGAGTGCGAAGTTGCGGGGGAAGCCGATGGCAAGGCAATGTTTTACTGCGATTACCGCAATCAGGCGGATCAGCTGCGGAGCTACCGCGGGCGGGAGTTTGCAGTTTCCGGGAATTATCAGAAAAACGGCTTCAACTTTACCGTGCCTCAGGGCAGCAAGGGTTATGCCGTGATTCTGCGCTCGAACCAAGGCAAGGTGTCGTTCCGGAATTTGAAGATAACCGAAGTGAAAACCTCCAAGCTGGTTGGTGCGATACGCAATCCCGACTGGTCGGCGGTCAATGGGGCTTTTCCGGTTGATTGGTCGATCCGTCCGGCGAGTGCCGGGGTCGTGAGCGTTAAAGATGGCGTACTGCATCTCAAGAGTACCGACAGCAAGCAGGCGGTGCTGGCGATTCAGGACAAACTGCCCATGCGGGGCGGTTCGGTTTACCGGGCTGAATGCCGCATCAAGTCAGAAAGCAAGAGCGATGTTATGTTCTATATAGAATACCGCAACGCTTCGGGCCGTCTGGTGGCAACCAATGCGGTGTGGCGCAAAACCATTCCGGGATGGGAAAGACATACATTCAATGTCCGTCTGCCCGAAAATATTCAGGGGCAGCCCTACATTGTGCTGCGTCCTGCGGTGGGCGGCGAAGCCGAGTTCAAAGATCTCTCGCTCAAAGAACTGGCAACTGCCAAAGATGTTCCGCTGCTGGGCGGGGTAATGCGCGGAATCATCCGTCAGGAATCTCCGATTATAGTTTCGCTGGAAGATTCGCCCGCCAAGCAGGTTGCTGCGGCGCACCGCAATGTGCCGATCACTCCGGGCAAGAGCTGTGTTTATAACTTTTCCATCCGTGGGGAAGGCGTATCCGGGCATAACACCGGGTTCCACATTTACCGTGTGGAAGTGGTGCTGGGCGACGGGTCGATCCTGACTTTCAGCTGGGACGATACCTGGAACGACCGCAAGCAGTTCAAAACCCTTAAATTTATTGTGCCTGACAAGCCGGAAAACAATTCGATGACCGTGAATTTTTACGCCAACAGCAAGGGCAAGATCGTACTCGAAGATTTCAAGGTTGCCTGCAACGAAATCGACCCGGCGGAAAACTACTACTTTGTGATGAAATCGCCGGTCTGCCGCGATACCTTCTTCGGTGCGACCGATACTATGACTTGTTCCGGCGAAGTCAATGCCTACTCTGCGCCCCAAGCCGACAGCGTGCAGCTTAAGGATGCTGAAGGCAAAGTGGTCAAGCAAAGCAAGATCAACTGGAACGGCAAGCTGTTTGCCAATTTTGATCTGGAACTGGGCAAACTTGCTTACGGAAATTACTCTTTGCAGCTTTTGCAGGACAACAAAGTTTTGATCTCGCGGGTAATCAAGGTTATTCCCGAAGGTAAAAACATGGTTACTTATAATGCTGACAAGCAGATACTCTTTAACGGCAAGCCGTTCTTTGTTAATCTGATCTGGTGGAATCCGCCCAACTACGGCGATAATCTCAAGTCGCTGCAGCAGATTGCCGATAACGGTATAACGGTTTCGCGCGTGACCGCTGCCAGTACCGAAGCAGTTGTCAAGTGTTTGGATAATTTTGAAAAAGCCGGTATCAAGGCTATGCTTGATGTAGGTTTGACTTTTTATCAGATCAACCGCAGAAAGGATCCCAAGGCAGTCGGCCATGTGGTGACTCCTGAATTTATTGAAGAATTTCTGATCGATGAAATCAAAAATCACCCTGCTTTGATGGGGTATCACCTGATCGACGAACCCATGTGGGGCGGCGTGCCGGTTGAACCGCTGTTGGCTGCATACAACAAATTGCGCGAACTCGATCCTTATCACCCGGTATGGATCAACGCGGCTCCGCGCGGCGAAATATCCGGCCACCGTATTTACAGCGGCGCAGCCGACTGGTACGGGCTGGATATCTACCCGGTGCCTGCGCCCAACAGTCACTCCAATCTGGATGACCAGAACCTGACCAGCGTAGGCAAATACACCCGCCGCATGGTCGAAGCGGTGAACAACCGCAAGCCGGTGGTTATGACTTTGCAGGCGTTTTCGTGGTACAGTTATTCGTTCCGCAAAGACAAAAGCTTCAAGGATAACGGCAAGGATTATCCTACTGTTGAACAGCTGCGCTTTATGTCCTTCGATGCCTTGACCTGCGGTTCGGCGGGGTTGGCATGGTGGGGGATTCACTATGCGCGCAGTAAGGCGTTTATAAATGATTATATGAAAGTTATGTGCGAATTTTACGAGCTTTCGGGCATACTGGCGGCGGGCAAGCGTTCGCAGGCGGTGGAAAAAGATGGCATCCGTTACTGCGATTACACGCTTGATAACTGCAAACTCTACGTTGTGCTGAATATTACCGACAAACCGCAAACCGCAGTGCTGCCCGCATTTGCCGGCGGCAAGGCGCTGGATTGGTACAGCAAAGATAATGCTTCTGCCGGAAGCAAGGTCGGAATGACCCCGTTTGCTGTTAAAGTGTATGTAACCGGAACCATGCCGGAAGCAGCCTATAAACTGCCCGTAACCGGCGGTGCCGCTACAGAATATACTAAAGGCCTCCAATAATAAAACAAAACCTAACCAAGGAGAAGAAAAATGAAAAAATTTAACCGTTCCGAAAATTCCCGCCATGGCGGGGTGAAGTTCATGAACTTCACCCTTATTGAACTCCTCGTGGTGATCGCCATTATTGCGATTCTGGCAGCCATGCTGCTGCCCGCGTTGAGTGCCGCCCGCGAACGCGCCCGTACTTCCAACTGCTTGAGCAACCTCAAAAATATCGGTCTTGCGCAGACGATGTATACCGCTGATAATAAAGATATTGTCTGTTATTGTGTTGAATCGGAAAACGCTTTGAGCCATAATAACTCCTGGGGAAAAAACAATACCTGGGTCAATTTGACCATGCCTTACTTCAGCGTTGATAAGCTGGAAGCTAAAAAGCCCGTCCTGACTTGTCCGAGCTTTTCTTCGCGTATTTCTGATATTACCCATCATGTGACTGACTACTGTATGGCTTATTTTGCTTGCGGTATCGCTTTGGGGTCGATCAAGAACCCCGCCGGCAGTATGCTTAACATGGATAGCGGACGACTTGCCGATACCGACAAGTATTGTTACAGAGTGGTGCATTGCAGCTATATTCCCGTCGCGTCTATGCAGAACGACCTCAAGCGTCACGGCAACAATGTGAACGTGGTCTATTTTGATGGTCACGCTACCGGCGAATCCTACAAAGCGATCATCGCTTCGGGCAGCACTAAGTGGAATACCGGGAAGACCATCTTCTGGGATCCGCAGCAGCGCTTCGGCACCAAGAATCTGGGCGAAGAATAATTCTTTTGCCAAAAGTACATGATCGGTGCTTGAAAAATTGATTTCAGGCACTATCTTATTGAGTCGGGGAGGGCGATATAAGCACTTCCCGACTTGAGTGTTTATGACCAACAGCTCTGCTTCAGGAGTTGCGGATGGGGAAAAACTTTTGAACGGGTTTTGCTCCGCCCGCAAATTCTGAAGAATAAATCAAAATACAACCCAAAGATAAAATATGGATTTCAGCAAACTTAATCGGCTGTGGGTGAATGATCTCGCAGGCAGGGAAAATATTCACAGCGTGGCGATTTTCCGCCGCAGTTTCGTTCTGGATTCGCCGTTGCAGAATGGCGTGCTTTATATTGCTGCCGACAGCGATTTTATTGTGTCGCTCGACGGCGTGGAGCTGCGGCGCGGTCAGTTCAGCGATGACCCGTTGCGGAAAACTTTTACCCGCATCCAACTGCCGGACTTGAGCTGCGGCAAACATCTGCTGGCAGTCAAGGTCTACTATTGCGGAAGCGACTTTGCCACTTATTCGCCCGGTTTGCCGGGGCTTTATATCGCTTTGGAAGGCGGGGCGTTTGAGCTTCTTGGCGATGAAAATTTCAAATGCGCCTGGGATAACTCTTTCCAACGCGGCAAATGCGCGGTTACAACTCCGCAGCTGGGCTTTACCACCCAATACGATTTGCGCGCTGCCGAAGCGTGGGATTCGCCTGAATTGGATGATTCGGCGTGGCAGGCAAGCTGCGTTCTGGCGCCCGATAAAGATGTGATTATGAGTATGCGCCCCGCTGCCCCGCAGCCTTGTATGCGCAAATTTGTCGACGGCAAGCTGGTTGCTTGGGGGATGATCCAGAAATCGCCGCTGAAGTTTGACGGACTCAATCCCGGCGAAATCATGGCGGCTGCCTGCTGCTACCGCGAGGTGGAAAATAAGGTTCTGCCCTGTACTCTTGCCCCCCACGAAGGGTACGGCACTGAAACTGACGGACTCTGGCTGATTGCCGATCTGGGTTACGAAGAAACCGGATTTATTGAATTTGAACTGGATGCTCCGGCGGGGGCGGAGATTTGTTACGCTCACGGCGAACATATTGTTGACGGGCATATCCGCAGCGACCTCTTTTACCGCTGCTTTGCCGACAAGGTCATCTGGCGGGGCGGTCACGGGGTTTTTCAGCTGCCTTTCCGCAGAGTCGGGGCGCGTTATCTGGAGCTGCATATAAGATATTCGGCAGAAGATTACAGCGTAATCGTCCGGCGCGTCGGGTTGGTTCCGTGGCGGCTGCCGCTGACGCTTGATAAGGATTTCGAGTGCAGCAGCACGGAGTTCGAGCTGCTGTACAAAAATGCGCGGCATACGCTGGAACTTTGTATGCACGATCATTACGAGGATTGTCCGTGGCGCGAACAGGCGCTTTACAGCTACGACTCCCGCTGGCAGATGATTTACGGCTACTATATCTGGGGCAACTACGACTTTGCCGCCGCTGCGCTGGATTTGTTTGCGCCGGGGCAGAAAAGCGACGGGCATTTGCGGATTTGTGCGCCGACCCGCTTGGAACTGGTGATCCCGATTTACAGTTTTGTCTGGATCAACGCCCTTTATGAACACTATCTTTTCAGCGGCAGCAAGGCGGTTTTTGAGCGCAACAAAGCGTGTGCTCAAAAAATCGTACAGCTGATTTTAAGCCGTTACGACGAATCCGCGGGTTTGCTGCGGGAAGACGCTGGGAAAGATTTCTGGAACTTCTACGAATGGCGCGACCGGCTCAACGGTCACGATAAAGACAGAGCCGGCAGCTTCTCGGCATTGTACAATCTTTATGCGGTTGCCGCGCTGGATGCGTGGAGCGCTTTATCCGGCGATTCAAGCAGCGAAAAGGTGGTCAAGTCGATCAAGGCAACTCTTCAAAGCCAGTTCTTCGATGCCGAAAAGGGCCTCTTTGCCAGTTCTATTGACAAGTCCGGCGATAAAAAATATTTCCACGAACACACTCAGGCGCTGTTTATGCTTTACGCGTTGCTGCCCGATGAATTGCAAAAAGATCTGGCACAGCAGCTGGCAACGGGCGAAGCGGGCGTTGATGCCAGTTTAAGTTCGCTCTATTTAGTGACTGTTGCGCTGGAAAAATGCGGCATCGACGGTTCGACGATCCTTGCCAAGCTGATGAAATATTATTCGCCCATGCTGGAGAATAACACCGGTACTTTGTGGGAAACCGCCCGCGGCAGTATGGACTTCGGTTACGCAGGCAGTTTGTGTCACGGCTGGAGTTCGCTGCCGGTTTACGTTGCCAAAGCGCTGGTGCTGGGGGCAAAACCTCTGACCGCCGGTTGGAAAAAGTGCCGAATCGCGCCTCAATGCTGCAAACTTGAACACGCTTGCGGCTCGATTCCCACGCCTTACGGCAATATTACAGTAGCGTGGCAGGGCGACGGCAATGCAATCAAATCCTTGCAGATAACCCATCCGGAAGCAATCGAAGTCGAAGTAAACTGCCCCGCCGCCGAGGTAAATGTAACGGTGTTGAAAAACGGTTCTGTGGGGAAAAAACCTTTTTGAAAAAAGGTTCTTTTCCCCACACCCCATTTTCCAAAAACTTTCGCCGGAATTGCTTTTATTGTCTCAATAAAAGCAATTCCAACTTTTTTATTATAAATAAAATGCAATATATTTCTTGCGAAGATTAAAACTGATGCATAGAAAAACAAGCTGTTCGGTTCTATCTTGCTGAAAGAATAAAAATAAGACCGTTGCAACCCTTTTAAAGTTTTGCAACGGTCCTATTTTCTTTTAATTGCCGTAGTTTCCGGCGGATGCTCAATTCTGCATCTTTTTCAAATAGTTTTTATAGGTATTGTACAGACAACCAGCCGAGGAGTAGATCGAGTCGGGACTCATAAAGTGCGGCACTTCAAAGCTGATGACTTTGCTGACGTACTTTTGCGCCACTTCCAGCTTGTGGCGGAATTTTGCCCACTCGATCGGCGGGAAGTGCCATGGCATATCCCGGTCGAAGGTTTCCAGATTGGTCCAGAATTCAGCTCCGTATTTCTGCATAAGCTCTGCAGTTACACTCATGTAGCTTTCCAGCTGGTTAAAGTGAACATGGCCGTCCATAGGTGCATAGATGTTGATCAACCCTTCCATTTCGTTAAGGATATAATCGAAATGTTTGGCGTGAACATCCGGCGGGATCACGCAGCGCGGATCGTATTTCGGTCCGGCATAGCGGGGCGAAACCATGATCGGCCGCACCTTGTCAAAGGAACGGATCTTGTTGCAAAGCGGCTTCCAGATCCGGGTCTGATGGTGTTCCATAGAGCCTTCGTGACTCATGTACCAGCCTTTGAACGCAGGGTGATTGCCGTAACGCGCCATAAGTTCGTCGATCAGATCCAGATTGACGGCGATTTCGTTTTCCCAATCGTTCAACAGCCAGAACTTGCAGGTATCGAACATACCCAGATAGATCCCGACATTGTACTTTGCGCCCAGATCCAGCAGCAGCTGCACCATATCAGTATCGTTGTACAGCGTAGTTTTCATAACTTCGCTTTTGTAGCAGGAGCTGTCCTGCCAGCCGACGCGGATGATGTATGCTTCGTCGATGCCGATTTCGTTGTAGCGGGCAAATTCCCGTTCCCAAACGTCCGGAGTCCAGTTGTTGGAGGGTATGTCGCAGGCGATAGCGTCAATAAACGTACCGCTCAACGGAATAAATTTTTTTTCAGAATTCATGGTAACAATTTTTTCATTTATTGGATGTCGTCGCAGAACGCTGCAATGTTGTAAATTGCATAATTCTGCTGCGTGCTGTTGATATTGGTGGATTTTACATGACCGCCCAGGTAAACTGCATTGAGCGCATTGGGGTGGTTGGAAACCCCTTTGGCCAACGAGGGAGTATAGCTTTTGCTGGTGGCGATGTTATGTTCAATCCAGATCACCGCACCGGGATTGTCGCGGCCGACCAGACTGCGGCGGGTAGCGGCATCGTCCGGCTTGGTCTTACCCACCGAGGCGTATTGCTTTGAATAAGTATCGGCAGTACGGGGCAGGCGGTGCCACACATAACTGGAAGGACTCGACCAGCTGCCGACTGTATTGGTGCAGTTGGTGGCGTCAGAGGGGCACTGGAAATTGCGCAATTTATACTGCAGCAATTTATCGGATGCCACACCAGCCGTACCGACTTCGCTCAACACACCGGTACGCGCCAGTTTGTACGGCGGCACCCGGTCGTTGGCAAACATACATCCGGCGCCGGAGTCGGTTCCGTCACCGGGAGTGTTTTCCGACATATGGGCGATCCAGCTTTTGTTGGAATCCGCATAAAGCATTTCTGCCAAACCGATCTGCTTGAGCTTGCTTACACAGCTTGCCATGCGGGCGCGTTCGCGGGCTGCAGAGAGTGCCGGCAGCAGCATTGCCGCCAGAATGGCAATAATTGCGATTACCACCAACAATTCAATCAACGTAAAATGCTTTTTCATCATAAAATCCTTTCTGGGGTTGATGTTGTTTAAATCACTTTATAGCTGAATACATTTTTGTTGATATTGAGTTTCAGCAAGCCGTTTTCCAACTTGACTTCTTCGCGGGAAATTTCTTTATTGTTCACATCCAGCTTGACGAGAGTTTTGCCCGCCTTGACCGGCAGTTTGCTCAAATCAATGCTGATCGTTTCCGCCTTGGCAAAGGGTACGGGAATGATTTCAATAGCGTTATTTTCAAAGAGCAATGCGTAAGCATTGGCGCATTTGACCACTCCGAAATCAGTTGTCTGGCCGTTGCCGTTGACGTAAACATATTCATCGCCGAAGCTGTAATCCGCGCGGTGACCGTCCTGTTGGATCGACGCAGTTTCCACCTTGTCGGGCAAACTCAAATAGTAGCCGTAGGGCAGCAGGTCGATCGCTTTACCGTTGACATTGATCTGCCAGCTTTCTTTGGCGTTGGCATTGACATAAACCGTCATGCCGTTGCTGTAAACGATCTTGAGCTGGTTGTAGCCGACCAGCTTATTGGCGATCGTTTCCGCCGCCGTCATAAGTTTGCCGTTGTAATGGTATTCAATACTCTTGACGGGTACGCCGGCGTAGTACTTCTGGGTCTGCTTAAAGAGGTAGTAGCTCTTGAGTCTTTCCGGTTCAAGAGCCATTCTCCGCTTGGGAGTGCCGCCCACCGCTCCGAACAGATGCCCGATAGTGCCGTTGGCGAAGGAAAGCGCCATATAGCGGTCAAGAAGTTTCGGATCACTGGCAAAAGTCAAACGCAAATGCGTGCCGCAGTCATTGCTCAAAGGCTGGATCTTGCGCAGCTGGAATTCCGGGAACACAGGATCATCCGGCGAACCGTTCTGGGCGTAACTGTCGCAGAAGCCCGCCAGCGGCCATTGCATAATACCTTCCGACAGCGGTACGGCAAAGTCTTCGCGTTCCAGCATCAGACTCTTGGCAAGTACGCGGATCACCGGAGAAAATTTACCGGCTTCGGGCACGCGGGCATCCGAATCGGTAAATGCCCACGGTGCACGGCAGGTGTACTGGTCGGGATAGGTGCAAGTGAGTTTGAACTTGCGTTTGAGTTCGGCATTGACCCGCCGCTGAATATCCAGTATATAAGCATATTTGCACATCTTGCTGCCGCCGGAACCGTAGCGGGTATCGCAATCGCTGTTGAGGGTCATCTTATCCAGCGAAGTTTCGTTTGATCCCACGCTGGGCAGCAAGGTAAAGTTGCTGTACAAACCCATGCGGTAGCCCAGATTGTCGGTGGTCTTTTTAAAGTATTCGGCTGCTTTTTCATCGCCGCCGAGATCCGGCAGAATGGTATCGACCATGCCGTCGTAACCGCCGCGGCGTTTGGGCGAGTACTGACGGCCCAAGGTCTGGTGGTCGCGGATCATCAGATTGCGCATACCGTAACGGTGATAGCGTTCCCACATCAGGTAGTATTCATCAAAATAAGTGGGGTAGGGCATCTTATCGTACCACATACGCGTTACCCAGATGCCGTTTTTGGTAATATCCATGGTGGGATTTTTGGGGTTGGCAATATGGGGAACGACTTCTTCCATCAGCGTGCTGGCTGTAAAGTGGATGACTTCGTCAACGTTGTTGCGGGTTTTGTCGCTCTTGAGCTGATAAGCTGCGCCGCCGTTGATCTGGCAGGTGTTGCCGTCGCGCTTGCCCGAGCCGCCGATCAAAGCGGAAGCGTTGCTCTTGTAAATATCCACCACGGCACTCAACAGCATTTTATCGCTGTAGAGAATCGCCGGATCGTTCACGCCGCGCGAACGGATCACCCAGTAAGGCAGAGTGGTCAGAATCACTTCATCGCTCAAGCCTGCCACCACTCCGGTGCGGACTTCATGGACTTTGCCGTTGCCGCCGGTCAGACGAACCGAAAGAGTTTTGCCTTGCGCGGTAAGTTCCAAGGTTGTGTTGGCAAGGAACTTACCTTTATAGCTCCACGCCCAGTCGGATACAACTTTGTCGCCTTGCTGTTTGACATTGAGGAGTTTGGCACTCAAGTCGGCGGTTTTTTCATCCAGCAGTTTGCCGTCGGGCGCCACAAAGCGGAACCCGCCGTTCAGGGCAGGCTGGAAGCTTTTTTTGCCGTTGAAAGAAAGGCGTATATCGCTCAGAGTCCCGCTTTGAGGGGTATAGGTATAAGTCAGTTTATCGCTGCCCGCAGCGGCGGCAAAAGTAAACGTATTGCCGTTTTTCGTCAGTTTGACCGGCTGGGCAGGGGTGCTTAACACAGGCATGGCGCCGGTAGCAACCGTCGGCGCACCGATCTCTTCCCAACCGGGGACTTCCACGCCCGCAGGCAAGGTCGGGGGCAGCGTATGGACTGCCAGATTGTCCAGATAATAAACTTCCGGCTTCTGTCCGCCGAAGTTGTAGAAGGTCAGGTTGATGAGTTTGGCGGGAACTTTGATCTTCTGCGGTACTTTTTTGATCATGGCGGACCAGCCGCTCCAGAAAATGAACGGGATCTCCGCCGACTGCATTTCGATGGTATGGCGTTTGCCATCGGCATCTTCCACTTCCACGGAAAGTTTGCAGCCGGAGGGTTTGGTCCAGTTCTGCGCCGAGAGGTAAAGGGAGATGTAATCAAAATCTTTGTCGATCACGATCGGAGTCTTGGGCGCAATGGAAACTTTTTTGCGGGCGGGGTCAAAATGCGTACCCGCCTGGATCGTCAGTTTAGCCGTATAATCGCCCCACAGACGGTCGTCATTGCTGCGGCAGAGTTTGCCTTCTGCCACATTTTTGTAACTGGTAACGGTCCAGTTGGAAAGATCTTCAAAGTCGCAGAGCGGCTCGCCGATGGGTTGATGGTTTTCCGTGCCGTGCAATCTCGGCAGCGGTTCGGGCAGGGCATCTTCATCGGTATTGACTGCATCCACGGTAACGGCTTTACCCGTATCGGGATCGCTTTCGATAGCCAATGCGGTGTTGAAAATACGCACTTCGTCGATGATCCCCTTAAAATAGATGCCGTTACGGTCGGCGGCTTTACCGAGGCAGGGGCGGTTGTTATAGGCTTTAAGTACCCCGATTGCTTTGACGCTCTGCCCGACGGGTTTGCCATCGACAAAGAGCTGGATGCACTTTCCATCCCAGGTGAAAGCGACGTGCTGCCAAACGTTGGGCTTGAGTACCTGCGCTGCGCTGGCTCCGAATTTGCCCTGATCGGTAATCAGATTTACGTTCAGACCGTTGTTGTAGTATGTGCCCATGCTCCAGCCGCAATGACTGCCGGCATTGGCACTGATGATGTAACCCTGTTCATTGATATTGCGGGGCATGGTATTTTCGGGCTTGATCCAGGCACCGAAGGTCAAGGCGGTGACATTCTTTTTCAGCTGGGGGTAATCGGGCAGCTTTATGCTGCTGTTTTTGCCGTTGAAATACCAGGCGAGTTCTTTCTTTTCGTAGCTGATGTCGTCGCCGATAAATACGTTGCGCGCACCTACGGGCTGCTGCATTTCCAAGCTGGCATCAGGCATGGGAACATTGCCTTTGGCAAGTTCAGCAGAGAGTTCGGCAACTTCTGTGTCGCTCAATGCTTTGGAATAGAGTCTGAACAAACCCATCTGACCGCTGACTTCACTCTTTTTCCAGCCGCCAGAGTTGCCGATCAGAATCGGTTCTCCATTGGTATCCGGCGCAGCGGCAAGCGTACGGGAATTGATTTTGCTGCCGTCGCGGTAGATGGTGGCAACCTTATCTTTGACGGTCAGGATCCAGGTGTGATATGCTTCGTCGCAGGCTCCGGCATTGAGCCCCATATCCCGCTTATTGCTGCGCAGATATACGGATGCTTTGCCGTCGGCAAAAGAGAGACCGAAGGCGCCTTTTTTCAGCACAGCATAACCGTTGCCGCTGATTTTGGCGTAAAAAACAAGCGTAAAATCTTTGCGGGATGCTGCCTGGGCAACATCCTGAAAAGCAAGTTTTTTGCCTTCCAGCTTAAAGCTGGCAACGGGCTGCCAACCGGCGACGCTTTCCACATTTTCGCCGATGGCAGTTTTGCGGCTGACCTCGTCGCGGATCTGCCCGACTTCTATAGCGTTAAAGTTGTACCCGGCAACCAGACCGCTGTCGGTATGCTGATAACGGGTGTACCAGTCGCTTGCGTTGACTGTCAACGGCACCGTCAATGCCGCTAATGCACCTGCCAGCGGCAATGCTTTGCGGTAATGCGTTTTCAGTTTCATAAACATTTTCTCCTTGGGGTTTATATAAGCAAACGTTATACTTTGTAATATTATGCGCTTTCGCGGATCACCAGCTGCGGTTTAAGTTTTGTCAAATCAACCTTTATATTGGCTTTTACCAATTTATTGAGCAATGTGGACATACTTATTTCGCCCAGCGCGGAAAACGGCTCCAACAGCGATACGGTTGTCAGGCTGGGCGACAGTATTTTCCCGGCAAAAATATTGTCGCAGCCGATTACTTTTATCTCTTTGCCGATAAGGTGTTGCAGATTGCGTTGCTGAAGCTGGCTGTAAAATGAGCACGCTGAGTAATCTGTCTGCAGAAAAACGCCGATATCGGAATGTTTTTTCAGCAGATCCAGCAATTTATCAATATGTGCATCATCATTGGGCTGGAAGCCGCGTTTATTGTTAAGCCGCACCTGTTCGTATTTGCAGCCATGGGCAGTTACGGTTTCAATAAAACCATTGCTGCGTAACGAGAGCTGATAGGTTTCAATCTCAGAATTCTCTGTCAGCGCTACGCAACAGCCGCACTGACGTTTGATAAGGTGTTCGGCAGCGATTTTTCCGGCGTGGTAATTATCAATACAAATTGTCTGGACGTGGGGTAATTTCAAATCGGGACAGTTCAGCAGAATGATTTCGCTGGAATTGGCAGGCAATGAAGCCAGCATCCGGTAAAAAGAATCATTTTCTTTATCCACATATATATCCCACGGCAGATAGCTCACCATACCCGTACTGGCGGTGTGCCGGCAATGATCTATAAAGTGCTGGTAATCTTCCAGACTGTTGCCGAAATAGATTTGATACGCAAAACCGTTTTGATTAGCCGCTTTGCTCAAACCTTCTACGATCTTGCCGACCAGTTCCCCCACCATGGCAGGCAGAAAACAACCGATGGAAGCGCTGCGCCCTTTAGCCAGCAAACGGGCTGCCTGATTGGGCCGATAGCCCAGTTCGGCAGCGGCGGCAAGAATTATTTCACGGGATTTTTCCGCCACTTTCTGGTCAGGGGTTGGGTTCATTGCCCTGGAAACCACTGACAGCGAGAATCCGGTTTTAATTGCTATATCCTTAAGTGTTACCATCTTTTTATAATCACTTCAAGGGTTGATTTTCTCTTTATTTGCACAAGCGTTTGTGAAAAATCGGTTAAAAAAATTCACAGCACTTTGCTGCAAAGTCATCCTGAGAATATTATACACTGATTTACAATCTTTGTCAAGGGTACAAAAGATTTTTTTTCCAGAAAAAATCCGGAATGTGCCGATTGTAAAATTAAACGACCACTTGAAGAATATAATAAATAATTTAATAGAACAAGCAGATAGTGATATTCAGGAATTGGAAAAACTTATAGTTATAAGTCCTGGCTCTGCAACCCATGAACCTTCAGCCGGGAAGGGTCGGCGTTTATTTGATAAAATTTATCAGAACGTCCATAATCGGCGATAACGGCATATGTTTAACACAGTTGCGTCTGGCTGCTGCTGCTGCAGGCGCTGATTGGTCTTTTACGTGTAAAAACTGTCATGATGCTGTTTAATGCCCCGTGCTATTTATATGCTTTTTACGGGCGCGAGGTCAAAACAACCATGCTGCCAGATCTTGTTCTGCCATCCGTCGGGGGATGCTTTCAAATTCCACTTTCAGGACAGAACACAATTCGTCAGGCGGCAGCAGCGGCAGGTTTTTGATCGTCAGTTTGCCGTTGGCAGGATCCCAGCTGAAAGGATACTCTCTGGAGCTTGCCAACAGCGTTACCCGCAGCGGGCGGGTGGCTATTTTTACAGCCGTTGCTTCGCTGCCGGGCCAGCGGAATATGCACCAGTAACCAACGTTTCCTTTCCGCGTCCACGGGCCCTGCAAATTCAAATCTACGGATCCGGGTTCAGCCGCGCCGATCAAATCACAATGTTCTGCTCCGTAAACAGCTTCGCCGTGAATTTTAAGCCAGCGTCCGATCGCTTGCAAACGGATCAATTCCTCATTGCGGATGCGCCCGCGGGAATCAGGACCGATGTTGAGCAGATAATTTCCGCCCAGCTGGGCGGCCTGAATCAAATACTGCAATAACTGCTCTGAACTCTTCCAATTGGGATTGAAGCGCATATATCCCCAACCGCAGGAATCACCGATGCACATACAGCTTTCGGTAAGCGCCTGCCGTTCTCCGGCTCTGACTACCTGTTCAGGGGTTTCAATATCTTCATCTTCGCCTGATCGGTCGTTGATGATTATCTGAGGCTGTAATTTGCGCACCATGGCGTTGAGTTCCCCGGCACACCAGAATTTTGACCAGTCGCTGCGGGAGCGCTGAAATCTTGCATCCCATGCTCCGTCGTATTCCAGAATGTCGATCTTGCCGTAATTGCTCATCAATTCCCGCACCTGAGCATGGGCCTGATCGACCAAAGCCGCATAAGATTCAGGATATTTTTCCGGTTCAAAATAACCGGGAAAGCGCCAGTCCAGCAGCGAATAATACAAGCCGATACGCATATTGGCTTGACGGGCAGCATCAACAAATTCTCTGACAATATCCCGATTCGGACCAAGTTTTACACTGGTGAAATCCGATACCTGACTGGCAAAAAGGCAAAATCCCTCATGGTGGCGGGTGGTCAATACCATATAATTGGCGCCGGCAGCCTGGGCAGTTTCCACCCATTCTTTTACGCAGTTCGGATCAGGAATAAAATCATTTACCAGCTTAGCATATCCGGCAGGATTTATGCGTTCGGAATACATGGTCCATTCGCCTCTGCCCAGTACCGAATAGAGTCCGAAATGAACATATATACCGAAGCGGGCTTCTTTGAACCAACGTACTTTTTCCTGATATTCCACACTGCTCATATTCAATACTCTTTCAACAGGTTAATAAACGTCCAACCATATATCGTACAGTTTTACTGTGCTTTGAAGTAATATACCACCAATCGACATCTTTTACAACTGTTGAAAAGAGAGAAATCACTTGTTCCCGCCGCAAGTAAATAAGTTCTGCTGAAATTCTTTTCTGCTGTATTGGTTTATCAGGCTACTGACATTGCAATTTACCGCAACGGCAGATCATGAGGATAAGTTAAGGATATAAGCAATAAAAAACGGAATTTCAGCAGGACTTGGCAGCCTTGCCTGAAATTCCGTACATACTGATCCATTAGCATCCCCCGGTTGACACTGTTTTCACGGGGGCGGCGCTATTTATTCAGCGCTTGCACATCAGCGGAACCGGAGATGAACCGTCCGGACGGTCGTAAAGTTCACAATGACAGTCGCCAAGGTGCTTTACTTTGAATCCGTTGGCTTTATACTCTTCGTAGTTGAAAGCGTTCAACTCATCAATGGCGATCTGGTGGAAACGGTCAAAATCCGGCCACCATTCCCAGCCGCTGCCGAAATCGTTGTAAAGATAGGCATCCGCACACTGTTTGCCAAGTTCAGGAGTTATGTAAAAAGCTCCCATCGCCAGCACATTGACTCCGTTGCCGGTAATCGCGCGGAAGGCGGCGGGCACGGACTCCACAACCCCGGCGTGAACTCCGGGACACTTGCTGGCGGCAATGTGAATACCCATGCCGGTTCCACAAAAGATCATTGCCCGTTCAAACTCTTTTTCAGTAATCATAGCACCGACCCGGAGGCCGATCCGGTGAAACATCAATTCCGTATCCTCAGGATCACTGTCAGCTTTTACCCCGATATCGGTAATCCGCCACCCCTTTTTCTCCAGATATTCTTTGATCGCTTCCTTCAGCGGATAGCCGGCAAAGTCCGCCGCCATCAGCAATTCTTTGTCTTTTACGGTTTTCATAGTTTTCTCCTTGTGATTAACTATATAGCATTAAAGCGCTGTTATAACCAAAATTGCTCCTTTACTTGAAGATACTGTATTTTCTTGTCTTTTGCAAATTTTTTTCATCAAAAAATAAGATTTTTCAGTTATTTGTATAAATATAAGTTACAGGAAAATATGACTTATCAGATCGACACCTTTTTTACCGGTGACGGTTACGGTTTGCGTTGGGAACGCGGATGCATAGTCAAGGAAGGCGGCTGCGAACTGCTGTCCAAAGAGTTCATGGGCTTGGATTACTGCAAACTTGACTGATCAAAATAACAATCCCGATGGTGTTCCGGAGTTGTGCCGGTCGGAAAAGAATCGTTACAACGGATTCTGAAATAACTTTTTCAGAATCCGATGATAACCAATGCTGTACGGGCGTTCCGTTGGTAAACGTTGATTGATTCCGGCAAGTTTTCCCATGTTCATAAACTTGCCGGTGCCATCGGGAAAGATGACGGCTATGTTTCACGCATCATCCGTTTGACTTTGCTTTTCCCTGAAATTATCCATGCAATCATCGCCGGGACTTTAGAAAAGGATATCGGTATTGAGCAACTCAAGCAGGCGATTCCTTTGATGTGGGATGACCAGAAAAAGATGTTTGATATAGAATAACGGGGTATCCGTTTGGCGGCAGGAGAAATCTTGCCGCCTGTTTGCGTTTATATGCATTATAACAAATATTTATTTTTCTCCTAACAAATCCCTTACAATCCGGGGATATTTTATCTTTCAATACAATAAAACGCCACGGATGAACGTTAATCTGTTGAAAACCAATCAAGGAGAACCAATCAATCATGAAAAACATCATATCGTTGTCATTGCTGTTCCTGTGTGCCGCCGTTTTTGCCGGAAGCGATCCGGAAAAGGATTTTGTTCAGATCCCGGCTGAACCCGGTTTCACTTTTGCCAGGGATTTGCAGAACCGCGGACTGAGAGGTGAAGCGGGCGAAAAATCTCCCATCATGAAGCCTTACCGCATGGCGAAATATCCGGTCACCAATGCCGAGTATGCCGACTTCTGCAAATCGACCGGACATCGTCCGCCGCGCTACTGGCGGAACGGAACTTTTCCTACGGGGAAAGAAAAACACCCCGTGCTGGAGGTCTCGGTGGACGACGTGAACGCTTATTGCCGCTATCTCGAAAAGAAATATCCCGGCTGGCATTTCCGTCTGCCGACCGAAG
>SUWJ01000012.1 GCA_015061545.1 Lentisphaerota bacterium
ATATTAAAACGTTTTACAAATGCCAAAGCATGGGAGGACTATTGGCAAAACAAAATGAATTGTGTAGGCAATGTTGTCGTCAACATTGGCAATTATAAATGTTTTTCACAAAATTTAGGACAATAACCATTTGCTACGCCGCCGCTGGAGATGTTCATATAGCCGCCGGACATGGTAGTGTCATTCGCCACGCCACCGCTGGAGATGAACATACTGCCGCCGGACATGGTGGTGTTATTTGCAATACCGCCATCGCAGATAGTTATGTTGCCGTTTGATACAGTCGTGTTATCTACGGTAACTCCGTTGGAAATATTCAACGTTCCGCCGTCAACGACAGTACCATCAACGATTGCACCTTGAGAAATGTACATGGAACCACTGGTCTTGATGGTGGTGTTACTGGCAATCGCACCGCTTAAAACGGTCAACGCCGCGTACTCATTCAAAGTAGCCCCAAGCGCCGATCCGCCCGACGAAACCATCATCGAGGCAAGGTGACTTGAATAATGATAACTGCCGATGGAATAAGTGTAAGTACGAACCCCTTTAAGATCAGTATTACTTGCCACGCCGCCATCATAAACAAGAAGTTTACCCTGGGACCCGACCGCCACATCCAACGCCGTAGTGTTGGAGTGAACAGTCGCTGTTCTGCCCGAAATCGTGATCCCGCTGAAAGTATGTTCCGCAAACGCAACGGTAGCTCCATCTACAACTTGCACAGAACCACCATCTTCTACAATGTCGGAAGCTGTACCCCCGCTGCAGATGACCATATACCCATTTGATATGGTAGTGCCGCTCGCCACCCCGCCGTAGGAGATGTTCATCTGTCCGCCAGATATGGTGATTTCATTTGCCACCCCGCCGCTGGAGATGAACATATATCCGCCGGACACGATGGTACTATCCGCCGATCCGCCACCGGAAATTCTCATGTTTCCGGCGGCTATAGTAGTCGCGCTCGCTATCCCACCTTCGGAAATGACCATTGAACCGCCAGTCATAGTTGTATCATTCGCGATCCCGCCGCTGGAGATGTGCATATTGCCGCTGCTGTTAACGGTAGTACTATTTGCTGTCCCGCCTTCATAAACATAGACAATGCCACTATTCACAACGGTATCATTCCCAATCCCCCCGTTGGAAATGAACATACTGGCTGTTACCGTTGTGCTGTTCGCCACCCCACCGGAAACAATATGCAATTCAGAAGGATACCAATGATGGATCATGATTGTATTATTAGCAATCCCTCCAGATGAAACCGTTATTTTGGCGCAAGCGGACATAATGGTATTATTTGCGATGCCGCCGGAGTTGATCGTCATGGAGGCGAAGGTGGTTTCGTAGATATATTCACCGTTCACATACCTGCTGGATCTATACCCGCTCAAGGTAGCGCTTTCTATAGATGCTCCATCATACAGCAGAACATGACCATTTGAAACAACCCTCAATGATTTAACATTATTACTGCCAAATACGTGCAGTTTACCACCTGAATTAACAGCTACATTTATAACTGTGGTATTAGAGTGAGCCGTTACATCGCGACCATAAATGTTAAATCCGCTTAGAGTATTTTCGACAAACGAAACATTTGCCCCGTCTTCCAGCATAACGAAACCGCCATTTTCCACGACTGCAGTAGCTGTTCCACCGCTGGAAATATACATTTTCCCGTTACCGTTCACCGAAATATTGCTTGCCACACCACTATCAAAAATATGAACTTCTCCGGCATAATTTACATTGGCATCCAGCAGTTTAGTTTTTGAATGAACAGTTGCTGAATGACCGATATTGATACCGCTTAGAGTATTTTCGACAAACGAAACATTTGCCCCGTCTTCCAGCATAACGAAACCGCCATTTTCCACGACTGCAGTAGCTGTTCCACCGCTGGAAATATACATTTTTCCGTTACCGTTCACCGAAACATTGCTTGCTACACCACTATCAAAAATGCGAACTGATCCGCTATTGATATTTGCGTCTAATAACTGGGTTTTTGAGTGAACAGTCATGTTATTGCTTACAGTAATGCCACTCAATGTATTTTCGAGAAACGAAACATTCGCCCCGTTTTCCGTTATTACATATCCACCATTTTCAGTGATTTGCGTAGCCGTTCCGCCTTCGGAAACGTACATTTCGCCACCTTCGTTAGCAGTAATATTGTCCGCTATACCGCCGTTGAAAATATAAACTTTGCCGTAACGGTTTATATTTGCATCCAGCAAAGTAGTATTTGAGTGAACAGTCATGTTATTGCTTACAGTAATGCCACTCAAAGTGTTTTCAAGGAACGAAACATTCGCTCCGTTTTCCGTCATTACATATCCGCCATTTTCGGTGATTTGTGTAGCTGTTCCGCCGCTGGAAACAAACATTGTTCCGCGTTCATTCACCAAAATATTTTCTGCCACCCCGCCACTGAAAATATATGCACTGCCGTAACTGTTCACATTCGCATCCAACAAGGTAGTGTTGGAATGGACTGTTATTCTGCCGCTGATGTCAGCTCCGCTGATAGTATTTTGGGCAAAAGTGACATGAGCTCCTTCGTAAACTTCGACATACCCGCCGTTTTCCACGATATCAAGCGCAGATCCTTCTATTTCTAAAAAGCTATATTCGCTGACAGAAACGTTATTTACAATCCCGGAATAAATATACATACGACCATTGGATGTAATTATTGCATTATTGATGATCCCGGGGCTTGCCAGAGAAGCATTACCACCGGCAATAACAAGATTGTTCACAACACCGCCGGAGTTGCTCAAATAGCCATCAGTGAAAACAGTAACGCTATTGGCTGTGCCGGAATATACATAAAGCGTGCCCAAATAGTTTACCGTAGTGTTGTCAGCAGTCCCGCCAGAGGAAATAGTAAGACACCCTCCATTTGATATCTCTGTATTATTAGCGTATCCACCGCTTGGGCAAGTAGCATAGGAATCGCTTTCAATAAACATAACTCCATACAGTTTAGTATTATCCGCAGTCCCCCCATTGCGGATAGTAAGACTCCCTCCTTCATTGACTGTAGTGCTGTTTACATATCCAAAGCCATAAACACCGCTCCAGCCAGTGTATACATAGACACTGCCGTCTCGATTAACGGTCGTTTTGGTTGCTGAGCCGGTATCGACATTCATAACCCCGGAGCTGTTGATAATACTGTTGCTGACTTGGCCACTGATTCCTGCATTTAAGACTCCACCTTCATTGACTGTGGTACTGTTTGCCAGCCCGTCATATTTAACTGTCATTATCCCCGCAGAATTAATAGTGGTTTTATTGGCATAGCCCCCGGAGACACAAACAGAGCCATTAATATAGCCTTGTTGATAATATCCGGAAGAATAGTAACTTCCGCTGATAAGTGTGTCAGTTGCCGATCCGCTGTGACCTACGCCTAAAAAACCATTGGCATTTACATTGGTATTACTGACAACCCCACCTTGAGATACTGACAACTATCCACCGTTTATTGTAGTACTGTTTGCCTGAGCTGCTTCGTTGTCAACATTAACATATCCGGCATTGATTATCGTCTTGCTGATTGTAGCTGAATAAATCGTTATCTCTCCGTTGTTTACCGTAGTATCTGTTGCAACCCCATTTTTGATATATACATATCCATCGTTAACCGTAGTGTTAGAGATGGTTGCATTGTAGATTCCTAAGGTGCCGCTATTTAAAGTAGTATCTTCTACTAAACCGCAACTATATCCATAAGATTCATCAGAGCTCCACCACATTTTCCCTGATATATACATCGAACCTGCTGAATCTATCGTTGTGCCAATCGCAGAGCCTAAATATACTGATATAAATCCAGATGAATTGACGGTTGTCTCGCTGGCGACTCCTCCTTCAGAAATAGTCATGTTTCCACCGGAATTTACGGTGGTTTCGCTTGCCACGCCGCCGGAGGATACGGTCATGCTGCCGCCGTTGTTTACGGTGGTGTTGCTGGCGATGCCGCCGTCGTAGATCGTCATTTCATCGTAAGAAACCAGTACCCCTGTCGATATAACCCCGGAAGATATTTCGTAAGCCATTTTCCCCCCTCCAGTTTTTTCGGCGCCCCAAAAGGTGAAAATATTTCCCCCCTTGCGCGCGTGATTTTGTTTAATTCTTTAATTTTAAAATACTTCGATGCTAAGTATACCACATTTTTGCGCTTTTTTCAACCCTTTACACCACTTTTTTTGCTTTTTTTTGACCATTTTCGGTAGTTTGGGGCTTTTTTTGCCGATTTTTTGCCGATCCGCGCATAAATAATCCGCTTTTTTAAGGATCTGTTCCCAATAACTACAGGCAGATGGAAGATAATTTATATACCAGTGCCGACCTTTGTTGAAAACGGAGCTTTTTTATCACTTTCCTTTTTTTTCTTTGCTGTTTGCCAAAAAACACTTTGCGCTGTATATTATCCTTTCGAAATCTTGAACAACGCTCGATTAATTCTGAGGTATCTGTTATGACTTCTACTTTTCAATCGCAATGGCTGGGGCGCAAGGTCGCGTTTCTGGGGGACTCCATTACCGATGCCGTCCATGTCGGCACCACCAGAAACTACTGGCAGTTTTTGCAGGAATCGCTGGGCATCGAACCGCTGGTTTACGGCATCAACGGCCATACCTGGTGCGGGGTCTTTCAGCAGGCGGAAAAGCTTTATGCCGAACACCCCGGAGATCTGGATGCGATCATCGTTTTCGCCGGTACCAACGACTTCTGCATCGGTACTCCGCTGGGCGACTGGTATGATTATGACGCGCAGGAGGTGAATTATCACGGCAAAGTTTCGGTGCGTCCGCGCCGCCTTTTCAACACCGATGACTCCACGTTCCGCGGCCGGATCAACCGCGTAATGCAATTCCTTAAAACCCGTTTCCCCGCTCAGCAGATAATCTTGCTGACCATGATCCACCGCGGTTTTGCCGAATTCGGCGGCGACAATATTCAGCCCGAAGAGTCTTTCCCCAACGACTGCGGCCTTTATGTGGACAGCTATGTCGAGGTTATTAAAGAAGCCGGCAATGTCTGGGCGGTACCCGTAATCGACCTCAACGCCCTTTCGGGGTTGTTCCCCACTGCTGCGGTCTACGGCAAATATTTCCACAACGCCGATAACGACCGTCTGCACCCCGCCATCGGCGGGCATTGCCGCATGGCGCAAGCGCTGCATTATCAGCTTCTGGCGCTGCCTTCCAACTTTTCCGAAGCCTCGCAATTGGCGGATGGCGGTTCAGAGCAATGAGTTTTAATGTCGATCTTTCTGACTCAACGCTTTACGGCAGGGTGATCGCGCACTTTTATCCCGCGGATTCACCCCTCCGGCGTCTGCTGCTCAAACACAGTTCGCAAGTGGCGGCCAAAGCGCTGGCCATTGCCGGAACTCTCCCTGCTGGTTCGGTGGATGAATATGTGGTTATCAACGGCGCCATGCTGCACGATATCGGCATTAAAGAGTGTCACGCGCCGGGTATACTCTGTTATGGCGACCGGAACTACATTTGTCACGGCACCATCGGCGCGGATATGCTGCGGAAATGTGCTGCGGAATGGGGAATCGATCTGGAGATTTACGCCCGGATCTGCGAACGGCATACGGGCAGCGGCATCACCGCCGATGAGGTCAGAATACAGGCGCTGCCGTTGCCGGTTCGGGATTATCTGCCCGAAACGGGGGAGGAAAAACTCATTGCGCTGGCGGATAAGTTTTTTTCCAAGTCAGGCGATATGGCAGAAAAACCCTTTGACAAAGTGCGGCGCTCCATGGCAAAATTCGGTCCCGCAAGTCTGGCGCGGTTCGATGAATTGTGTGCGCTTTTCGGAGTAAAAGAAAATGCCGGTTGATGCAGTCAGAAAATTTTTGCACGGGCGTTACCGCGTGGAAGAGTATCCTGCGCTGAACCGTCAGTTCCTCGACTGGCAGCGCACCCGGCCGCTGGCAGGGAAAAAAATTCTGGACGGAACACCTGTCTTTGCCAACACGCTTTTGAAGTATATCAATCTGCTGGTCGGCGGGGCGGATCTCACCGTGGGGTATTGCGACTCGATACCCTACGATAAAACCGTGGTGGATTTTTTGCAATCCATTGGCGTTAAATGTGTTTATAATTGCAGCGCGGCCGGAGCTTTTGATGTGATTCTGGATTGCAACGCCGTTTATTGCAACTTGCTGCCGCGATATGGTTTTGCCGAGTTGACCCGCTCGGGAGCTTATCATTTTGCCAAGGTCGATGCGGCGGTGGTCAATGTGGATGACAGCCGCATAAAAGCGATCGAAACCTGTTTGGGGACCGGTGAAGGTTTTCTGCGCGCCATGCGGCAGTTGAATTTGGAGCTGAAGGGCAGAAAAGTTGTCGTTATGGGCTGCGGTAAAGTCGGGCGCGGCGTGGTCTTTTATGCTTTCAGAGCAGGGGCGGAGGTAGTGGCGTTTGACGATCCTGCGGTGGTGCAGAAGTGTGTGGGCGGCAAATTGTTGAGTTGTTTTGACCGCGATCGGGTGTGCGCCGAGCTGCAGCGCGCCGATGTGGTGGTTTCCGCCACCGGAAAAGCGCTGGCGCTGGCGGATGATTCTTACATAAAATTGCTGCTCGAAGGTTCGCAGATCGTAGTGAATATGGGCGTGGAGGATGAGTGGGGACCGGCTTTGCCGCCGCAACGGGTTTTGAACGGTAAAGCGCCATTGAATTTTATCTTGGATGAACCGACTCTGCTGCGGTATATCGATCCGACCATGGCGCTGCACAATCACGCGGCGCTGGAGCTTTTGCTGGATTCCGGATCGGGGATCAGACGAGTATCAGATAATGTGCATGATTTTTATTGGCAGGAAGTTGTAAATAACGGAGTGATTGCATCCGAATTGGCGGCGGCGGAATTGTAGAGGTGATTTATTATGCGTATCAAAATTGAACAGGTGCAGTTTAAAGGCGGCATATGCGATATTGTAATTGAAAATAAAAATATAACTCAGATCGTTCCGGCGGCAAGCGGCGAATTTGACCGGGTGATCGACGGTCGCGGCAAGCTGGCAAGTGCGCCTTTTTATAACACTCATTGCCATGCGGCGATGACGCTGCTGCGGGGAATTGCAGATAATCTGGAGCTGTTCGACTGGCTGAACAACTATATCTGGCCCGCCGAAGGGCGTATGCGCCGCGAAGATATTTACATCGGCAGCAAACTGGCGATGCTGGAAATGATCAAGTCGGGTACGGTGTTTTTTAACGATATGTACTTTTCGCCTGCTGAAACTGTCCGGGCGGCTGAGGAAATGGGAGTCCGCGCGGCAATCGGCATGATCGCCATTGATACGGCTGCTCCCGATAAACGGGCTGAATATGCTGCGGACTGCCGCGAACTCTGGGAGCGCCGCGGGGAGTATTCGGATCTTATTCAGCTGACTCTGGCGCCTCATGCGATTTATACGGTAGGCGAAGCGGAGCTGCGGAAGATCGCGGAACGTTCCGAGGCCGAGCAGCTGCCGATCCATATCCATCTGGCGGAAACGGTGCGGGAGGTGGAGGAGTGCAAGGCTTTGCATGGCTGTTCGCCGGTGGAATATCTGGATAAACTCGGCTTGCTGGGACCGCGCACGCTGGCGGCTCACGCGGTGCATCTGTCGGAAAAAGATATTGAAATTATGAGCGAACGCTTTGTTACGGCAGCCTATATGCCGTGCAGCAATTACAAACTTTCCAGCGGGCGTTTTCAGTTCAGGAAGATGCTCGACAGCAAGGTGCGGGTAACTTTGGGTACAGACGGTTGCGCTTCCAACGACAATCTTTCCATGTTTGACGAAATGAAATTCGGTGCTTTAGGCGCTAAAATCCAGCTCGATACGCCCACCGCCTGCAGCGCAAGCGAGATTTTTAACTGCGCTACAGCGGCGGGGGCGGAGGCTTTCGGCATCAACGGCGGAATTATTGCGGCGGGAAAAGTGGCGGATATCATGCTTATTGATCTGGATTCGCCGATGATGGTTGCCGATCATAACCCGATCAGCAATCTGGTCTGGTCGGCGGATTCCAGCTGCGTGGATACAGTTATTTGCAACGGAAGAATTTTGATGCAAAACAGAATCGTGCCGAACGAAAAAGAGATCATTGCCCAGGCGCGCCGCTCGGCACGGCGGCTGTTGGCTCCCTGAGTATTTGCAGTTTTTGTAACTGATTTGTTCAATAAAAAAAATTACGGCAGTAAAAAAACAGCGTTTTACTTGCATATTGTTGACCGACAGGCTATATTACCCTGATTTGTTGGTTGATTTGCTGAAAAACAGCAAGATTTAATTGCAGGAAGAAAATGAGAGTATCGGGTCGCCAGAGCAGTAATCGCAGACAGCTGCATATTGCAGTTGCGCTGCTGCTTTTGCTTTTGAGTATACTCGGTTTGGGATATTCGCTCAAACACTCTGCCTGGAATGCGCCAAACATCGATCAAGGCAGCGTTGCGGTAAGTACGCTGAACAGTCTGCCGATATCCGAAGCGGATGATTCGGCAGCGGTACGCTGGGATTCTCAGCGCAATCGGCAACTGCCTGCCCGACTTGAAATACGTTCGCAGCTGCGGAGCGTTTGCGTTCTGCGCGGATATACTCCGCTTTTGTTTTGCAGCAGTCAGACCTGCGAAGTTGTTTTATTATCAGGATCTTTACAGCATGATGAGGCTTTCTTTACCTTTTATCGGAGAATTTGGCAGCGTGTCCTGCCAGCCCGGGCGGGGCCGTTGGCTTGAATCCGACAGGGCAGATGGAAGCGGTAAAAGTGTTTTTTCCGGGAGATACCGCTTCTGTCTGAAAGAGTTGAAATGCTAAAAAGAATTTGTGTGACAGCAGTAATATTTTAAGGTCAGACAAATTTATTTCATGCGGAAGATTATTATAGAATGAAAGATTTTTTGTGGTTCAGAACCTTCATGGTTCTGGGGGTAATTGCAGTTTTTGCCTTTGCCATGCACCCGCTGGCACCGCTGGATTTTTACGAAACTTTCCGTAAGTCACTTCGGGAAGACGGCGATAAGATCCGGGCGGAAATGCTGGTGGATTCGGCAAAAAAAGCTCAGAGCAAACGTCAGGATCTCTATCCTGCGGCGGCGCTGCTTGAAGCTGCGGATAAGCAGTCGGTGGACTTGAAACAGCTGACGGTATTTCAGGAGGCATTTGATAACTCCGAAGTGGTCAGTCTGGTGCGCAAACATTCATCGAGTGCCATCCGTCTGGGATTGGATCTTAATGGCGGGGTCGAGTTTGTACTTGATCTCAAGCCCGATTATGATACGCTGGCAGCCAGCGGAGTGAGTTACGCCGAAGCGCGTAAGAAGTTGGATGACAATTTTAATGAATACCGCGATCTGGCGATGGAAGCCTTGCGCAAGCGGTTGGAAAAGCAGAATATTTTTGAAAGCGAAATCGCGCCATTTGCGGCTACGGCACTTTCGTTGAAGGCGCCTATCGTGTCGCAGGACGAAAAAGATAAACTGCAGAAACTTATTCAGATGAGCAATAAGCTGGAGTTCCGGCTGGTTCATCCCCAATCCAGCGAGATCATTGCTTTCAAGCGGCCGATCCCGCCGGGATACGAAAAACTGCAGGAAGTCGGTGCCAAACGCGGCAGCGCCGCCAATGAGTATATCGTGGAAAAACGCAGCCAGATGACCGGCAGTACGGTCGATCGGGCGCAGGTGTCGCAAACTCAGTTCGGCGCCATCGCCATTGCTTTGCGGTTCAATACGCAGGGCGCGGCAAAATTTGCGGCAGTTACCGAAAAGAATGTGCAGCGTCAGCTGGCGATCGTGCTGGACGGCAAACTCTATTGCGCTCCGGTTATTCAACAGCGTATCGGCGGCGGCAATGCGGAGATAACAGGGCAGTTTTCCTTTGAGGAAGCTCAGAATATTGCCGATGCACTCAACAGCGGCAGTTTCCCCTTCCGGATCGACGTGGTTGCCGTTTACGATACCGACCCCACGCTGGGGGCGGATAACGTAAGCAACGGGATCAAAGCCGGGTTGATCGCTCTGGTGCTGCTGGCGGTGTTTATGATCGTGTATTACCGCTTTGCGGGGGTGATCGCAGTCGCGGCGCTGATGGCAAATGTGGTGCTGATGCTGGGCGCAATGGCGGCATTCGGTGCAACCCTGACGATGCCGGGTATTGCGGGGATCATTCTGTCGCTGGGTATGGCGGTGGATGCCAATGTGCTGGTGTTTGAACGTATGCGCGAAGAATACGATGCCGGGAAAAGTTCTGCCAACGTAGTTAAAAATGGGTTCAGCCACGCTTATTCAGCGGTGCTGGACGGCAATTTGACCACGCTGGTAGTGGCTGTAATATTGTGTTATTTCGGCACCGGTGCGGTCAAGGGGTTTGCAGTCAGTCTGGCAATCGGGATCATCGCAAGTTTGTTTACGGCGCTGTTTATGAGTCGGGTCATGTTCGACTGGCTGCTGGTGTTCAAGCCCGATGTCAAACTGTCGATGCTGAGATTTTTCAGCAATCCGGCGATACCGTTCCTGCGGCAATCCCGCGTGGCGGTGGCGGTAAGCCTGACGCTGATCGTGCTGAGTTTCGGCTTGTTCGCCTGGCGCAACAGCGATATGCTTAATGTGGATTTTACCGGCGGTACGCTGCTGAGTTACAAATATGCTGAACAAGTGGCAGTAAGCGAACTTGAAAGCACATTGAGTGCCAACGCGCTGCCCGGCAAGGTCAGCTATAAAAGCAGCGCTTCTCAGAGCGATAACCGCAAGGTGGAGATCCTGCTGCGGCAGGGCGTGGGCGACCAGTTGGCAACAGGCAGCGGCAGTGTTGCAGTAAGCGTGCGTGAGTTGTTGAACCAAAAGCACCCTGAATTGTGTCTTGAAGATGCATCCTCAACGCTTATCGGGGCGCTGGTGGGCAAAGAAATGACCCGCAATGCGATTATATCGCTGATACTGGCGTTTCTGGGTATGATCGTTTACGTTTCGCTGCGTTACGAGCTGAATTACGCGATTGCGGGTATTCTGGCGCTGGTGCACGACGTGATATTGTCGCTGGGGGCATTTGTGCTTATCGGCAGAGAAGTCAGTCTGCCGGTGGTGGCAGGGGTGCTGACGATCATCGGTTATTCGATCAACGACACGATCGTGATCTTTGACCGTATCCGCGAAGAACGCAAGCTGCATCCTGAGCGGAGCTTTGAAGAAGTGGTCGATGAAAGTTTGAACCGTACTCTGAGCCGTACAGTTCTGACCAGTTTGACCACCTTCCTGGTGGTGGCGGTCATGCTGATAGCGGGCGGCACGGCGATCAACGACTTTATGCTGATCATTGCGCTGGGTATTGTTATAGGCAGCTATTCGAGTTTGTATATAGCTGCTCCTGTAATCGTATTTTACAATAAGTGGAAAAACAGAAAACATAAGATTGCGGCAGATGATCCTGCCGTATGATAAATAAACTGTCCGGCAGGATAAACTCCTGTCGGACAGGAAAGATGGATATGAAATTAGGTAAGTATATCTCGCGGAAAATGCTGAAACTGTATGCCCGGATCGTGCATGAAAAGGCCGATTCAGGTTATATTGCCCGCGGTTGGGCGATCGGTATGTTTTGCGGGTGTTTGATTCCTTTTGGTTTGCAGTTGTTAGTTTCAATACCTGCGTCATTTATTCTGCGCGGCAGCAAGATCGGCGCTACATTGGGTACATTGCTGACCAACCATTTTTCAATATTTATCATTTATCCGCTGCAATGTTATGTGGGGAACCACCTTATCGGCGGTGATCTTACCTGGGGACAAACCAAACAAGCTATGGCCAGCGTGCTGTCGGAGCAGAGCTTTGCTTCGTTGTGGGCGTTGGGCTGGGATTTGACGATATCTTTCTTTGTCGGCGGCGCCATACTGACTGCCATCACTACTCCACCGACCTACTACGGGGTCAAAAAACTTGTAGAGGCACGACGCAAGCGCAAGGCGGCGAAAAAAGCGTGCGCTGAATAACGCAGGAAAAATATTGTTCTTATAAGTTTGAATGGTTTTATCCTTCAATTATACATAACATTGCTTGCGGACCTGATAAAAAAAGGACGCAAGAGATATGAGTTTAATAGACTGGCTTATTTTACTGATCCCTACTGCAATCGTGATGGGAGTCGGTATTTACAGTATGAGATATGTCCACAGCGTGGCGGATTTTCTTTCGGCAGGACGGGTGGCGGGCCGCTATGTGCTGAGCATGGGCGATGTGGCTTGTGCGCTGTCGATCATCGGATTGGCAGCGTATGTGGAAGTTCATTATAAAACAGGCTTTGCGCTGGTATTCTGGAATAATATATTATTACCTCTGGGTATCGTGATCGGGCTGTTCGGATACTGCACCTACCGCTTCCGCGAAACGCGGGCAATGAGTCTGGGGTAGTTTCTGGAAATGCGTTACAACCGCAGTTTCCGGATTTTTGCTTCATTCCTGCGCAGTATATCCGAAATGCTTGCCAATATGATCATGCCTGCGATTGCGGCACGGTTCTTTATCTACTTTCTGGACCTGCCCCATAATGGCAAATACAGAATACTCGTGCCGTATTTATTGGCGTTTGTAGGCCGGCAGACTGTTGAGGAAGGTTCTGCCGTAGCGTTTGCTGACGATCCGCGAGTCGAGGATCACAATGATTCCGCTGTCGCCGGATGAACGGATCAGGCGGCCTGTTCCCTGACGGAATTTAAGTACTGCTTCGGGCAGGGAGTAATCAAAGAACGGGTTGCCGCCTTGCAAGCGGATCCGTTCGCTGCGGGCGTACATCAAGGGGTGGGAAGGTACCGCAAAGGGCAGTTTGGTAATAATAACATTGCTCAAACTTTCGCCGGGGACATCAACCCCGGTCCAGAAACTGTCGGTGCCGAACAGGACGCTGCGTACATCATTTTTAAACTCTCTCAGCAGCATACTGCGCGACATTTCGGCGCCTTGCACCAACAGTTTTATATCGCGGTGAAAGCAGAATCCCTCCAGCGCATCGGCTGCTTTGCGCATCAGCGAATAACTGGTAAAAAGCACAAACGCTCTGCCGTCGCTCAAGGCTATGTAATGCTCCAATGCTTTGAAGAGTGCCGGTTCAAAATCCGCCTGAGCAGGGTCGGGCATCGTACCTTCCACATAGAGTGTAACTTTGGTCGGGTCGAAGGGCGAACTTAAACTTTTTACCGTACCGCCTGAAAAGCCTGTCCGCTCGCAAAAATAATTGAATTTACGGTCAACAGTCAAGGTCGCGCTGGTGGCTACAACCGGGAAATCGCGGGAGAAAAGTTCCTGCGATAATATTTCTGCCACATTCAGCGGTGCTGCCTGCAATATAAGCTGGCGCGAATCATTTTCCACCCAGTAGACCGCATCGGGCAGATTCATATTGATAAATGAATCCAGACTGTCGATGTAATTATCGCACATATTGATCTTGCTTTCCAGCTCGCTGCGGAAATCGCCGTCGGTCTGTTCCAGCGCGTAATCGCCCAGTTTGGCGCGGAAGTTCAGCAGCACTTCCTGCAGCGGATTATCGAAAATCCCCGGTCGGGTAACTGCGCGGAGCGAATCATCCGCCTGCAGCAGATAATCTTCAAACTGAATAAAAAACTCTCGGCTGATGGCTTTGAGGGAGCTTATCTGCGAACGCAGTTCCAATGCGCTTTCGCCTTTCCGCATCAACAGTCCGCGGGCGGTATCCGGATTGTACAGACTGTTGAGAAATGCCTTGAAGCCGCCGCTGCTCAAATAGAGTCCCATGTGGGATGCGGCATTATCTTCCAGCGTATGAGCTTCGTCGATTATCACGCTGCCGTAAACGGGGAGCAAACCGGAGTCGTCGCCTGCTTCCAGCTGCATTTTCAGATCGGTAAAAAACAGCGCGTGATTGGCCACAATAATATCTGCCGCCGCCCACGACTCCCGCGCTTTGCGGTAAAAACACTCTTTGCGGAAACGGCATTTGGGGTAGGAGCAGTTGCCCGCTTCGCAGCAGACATAATTCCATGATTCGTTGTTGATATAGAATCCGGCATTATCCCGGTTGCCATCAGTCGTGCTCTGGCTCCAGGAATATATGCGGTCGATATCGCCGGTCATGCCCGGCTGGGCAAGGTATTCGCTCTGATACTCGCCTGCTGCCAGCGAAAGACGGCGCAAACATAAATAGTTGCGCCGACCTTTGGCAAGGGCGCTGGTAAATCTTATTTTCAGCAGTTTCTTCAACAGCGGCAGATCTTTTTCGATCAACTGCTCCTGCAAGCTGATCGTTTCGGTAGTGATGACCGTTGGTTTGCCTGAAAGACGGCTGTAAAGGATCGCCGGCACCAGATACGCAAAACTTTTGCCTACGCCGGTAGGAGCTTCGATGGCAAGATTGCTTTTCCCGGTCAATGCTTCCGCTACCGCAACTGCCATTTCCTGCTGCTGACTGCGGTATTCAAACTCTTTATTTTCGTTGATTGCGGCTTGTGCCAGCGCTCCGTCGGGAGCAAAAAATTTGCTGCATTGCTGCACGATCTCCGCCAGATTTTCTGCCGTAATGCCGTTATCTGCGGCAACGGAAAACTCTTCCGGAAGAGCATCGATCCCGTCAGAAAATCCATCGGAATCTGCTGCGCCTGAGAGAATACCTTCAGGAATGTGATTTTCGATCAGGCAGGATTGCAGCAATTCGCTGGCAAAGGGTTTAATCATCGCTGTCCAGCACTCCGCGCAGGGCGCTCAGCGCCTCTTCGCCGCTTTCAAGGGCATTTTCCACGCCTTCGCGCAGCTGCTCAAAATCAAAATCTTCGCCCAGCGAGGCAGGTGAATTGACCAGTTTGAGCGTTTCGTCCAGCAGCAACGCTACTTCGGCAAGCGCTTCAAAGAGTTCAGGCTTTATCTCCAGCTCGGTGGATAATTCGGCAAGTTCGCTCAAAAGCGTGCAGCGCTCCATGGTGAATTCCACGATCATGCTGCGGATTTCGGCGGTTTGATTGTCGTATTCGCGCGGATAAGTATCAAGCATTTCTTCAAAGCGGCTTTCCAACTCGTTGAAGAAGCACGCTTCCTGCATACCGTCGGCAAAATCCAGCTTGGTTTCGCCGAAACTGCGGCTGTAGAAGCTGTTGAAATCAAAATCATGATTTTTCAAGTTGTCCAGCAATATCGCATCCAGCTCCAGCATATTGAGCATCGGGTAAAGTTTGGCAAGCATACTTTCAAGCGAACCGATTTCGCCGGAGCCGATCGTTACGTTATCGGGCAATTCCTGTTCGTGATGATGGTGGTGGTGATGATGTTCGCCACAGGAGCAACTGTCATCGCCGCAGGAGCAGCTGTCCTCTTCGCTGCTGCGTCTTACCAGCGTACTGCCGTCTTCGTCGAAGGCGATATCGAATATGGAATCACTCATCAATATTTCGTCCAGCGACATGGCAGGCGCTTTCAACAGTTCAGGGTGATTGGCAAACATACATCTTATGCTTTCTACGATCGGCACTCCCGGCAGCAATTCATCTACTACTGCGGTCAGGGCATCTTCCGCTGCCTGACGGTAATTGCGGCGATTTTTTTCGCTGCGCTGTTTGCCGCTGTCCAGATGAAACTCAAATTCGCCTTTGCGGTAATCCACTACTTTTACCAGCAGCGCATCGCCTTCTGAAAAATCGGTTTCCGCATAAAATTTCTGCATATCCAGCACCGCAAGTTTCAGTTCGGGATTGGCTGAATTGCGCGCCTTTTCCATATTTTCTTCCGCTTCGGCAGCAAAAAAGTCAAAAAGTGTTTCCGCCCCCATAAGCAGATGATATTTGATGATATTTTCTGCCTGACCGGAAAAACTTACGCTGCTCTGACGCTTTCTTGCCCCCGCTTCTTTAAGCGTTATTTCCGAAGGAAAAAGTTCCTGACTCATAAACGGCACAAAGCGGTGTCCCGGGATCAGGATATTATTTTCGATCTCAAACCCGTCAGGCACGATCAGAAATTCCCTGCCGTTGAAGAGCGTTTCCGCCGCCAGATATTTTTCGCCGGGGATCACGGGGATCAAATCTTCGTGAAAATCCAGCTCGCGGACGATTCTGGCAGTCAGCAGTTTCGCCGCCTCGCTGTCGGCAGACTCCGGTGCCAGCTTGAGAATATCCTGAATTGTAATCACACTCTGTTGTGCCGCCAGAAGCGAATTGATGGCATCTTCAGGCGAAAAACAGCTTTTTTCCACATCTTTAATCTGCTTTATCATATTGGCAATACCCGTTGATACAATATTATTTACCTGCTGCTTCGGCGGCGATTTTCAGCGCTTTGCCGTACAAAAATTTTTCCAGCATCTCTTTAAGCTCAGGCTGTTCAATGGTCTTCAACTCATCTACTGAAATAGCGTCTTCAATGGAAAATTTGCCCGAAGCTATCCGCCGCAGATTTGTCAGCACCGCTCCGCAGCCCAGTTTGCTGCCGATATCGCTGGCAATAGTGCGCACATAAGTACCCTTGGAACAATGCACCGTAAAATCGCAATCGGGCAGGGCAATGCGGTCGACTTTTATATCAAAAACTTCGATGGGACGGGCTTCCCGTTCGACTTCCACGCCTTTCCGGGCAAGTTCGTAAAGTTTTTTACCGTCTTTTTTCAGCGCCGAAACCATTGGCGGTATCTGCATGGATTTGCCCATGAACGACATTACCGTATTGCGCAGGGCTTCTTCGGTTATACCGGCGGTATCGCACTCGCGGATCACGTTGCCGTCCATATCCTGCGAATCGGTTTCGATCCCCAGCCGCAGCGATCCGGAATAGATTTTATCCACTCCGCTGAGTGAGTTGCTTATGCGGGTGAATTTACCCAGCACCAGCACCAGCAGCCCCGTTGCCGCCGGATCCAGCGTTCCGCAATGCCCCACTTTGGGGATATTGAAGCGGGAACGGACGAAATTCACCACATCAAAACTTGTCCAGGTGGCAGGTTTATCCACCAGCAGAATACCGTCGGTATTAAAAATCGGCAGCCGATGGCGTTTGGGGTCAAATTTTCTCATGCTTCAAATTCTTTCAATTCTTCTTCCGTAAACAGCATTCTGACCTCTTTGGCAAAGAAATCAGATGCTTCTGACAGCGTATCAAAATCCACGCTCATACCCGCAGCCATGGCATGACCGCCGCCGTTATGTTTGTGCGCCAGTTCAATGACCGGGCGGCGGGGATTTTTTGAGCGCATGGAAATACGGCAGCTTTTTCCGCTGCGGCGGCTGATGATCGCCACGATCTCCGTCCCGGCAATGGTGCGTAATATATCAATAAGCCCTTCGGCATTGCGCAGGTCAAAATTATATTTTTCCAGCAGTTCGGGTTCCACACACGCCCACGCCACGCGTTTGCCGCAGCCCCAGCGTATATACTTTTCCAGCAGTTCCGATTCAAAAAGCTGCTGGTTGAACGGCTTGTTGAAGTAGACCTGATTGACCACTTTGTTCAGATTCGCCCCCGCATCCAGCAATCTTGCCGCCGAACGCATGGCAGCGGCATTGGTATTGTCGAAGCGGAAGCCCCCCGTATCGGTCAGCAGCCCCATCAGGCAGTAATTTGCCGTTGCTTGGGGAATGCTTTGGCCGAAACTCTCGCACAACTCAAATACGATCTCTGCCGTTGCCGCCCGCTTTTCCAGATAATTCCAGCGCCCGAAGGCGGGATTATCGGGGTGATGGTCGATGATCTGCAATTTTTCCTGCAATATTTCAGGCACATAGCCGTTGGCGGTAAATCCCGCTCTGGCAGGAACTGCCGTATCCAGCAATATTGCCAGATCGTATTGAGCGGCATCTCCGGGCAGCGCCGCAAGATATTCGGCTTTTTCCAGCTGATACAACTCAGGTATGCCATCGGGCAGCACCGCAACAGCTTTTTTGCCCAGCTGTTCCAGAAATGCCTGCAGCGCCAGCGTTGAGCCGATCGCATCGCCGTCCGGCTTCAAATGCGCCGCCAGCAATATGCGCTCCGCATTCAGGATGCGCGTTCTGATTTCAGCAAAACACTCTTCAAGCTTCATCGGCTTCATCCCTGCCTTGCTCCGCAGCGTGTTCCATTTCCGCCAGCAGTTCCAGCACCCGGTCGCCCGCGGCAACGCGGTTGTCGATGCGGAACGTCAGCACCGGCGTATGTTTGAACCCCAGCGAACGCGCCATGGCGCTTTGCAGATCGCGTCGGCAGCTGTTTAGATTTTCCAGCACGATACGCCGTGCAATGTTGTCGCCGCCGAATACGCTGACGCTGACCGTTGCGTTCCGCAAATCCACCGATGTACGCACCTCGGTAACCGATACCAGTACCGATGCCGACGGCGAAACCGAATTGCGGTAGATAAGTTCGCTCAGCTCCCGTTTGATAAGTTCGTTGACCCGGGTCAACCGATCAGGTGCAGCTCCCATTGCTGTTCCTCCTCAGAATAACCTTGATCCGTCAGATCAAAGTGTGGCCTTTTTGAGTTCGATTTCATAAAGGTCGATCACGTCGCCTTCGATAAAATCCACAAAGTTATCCAAACGGATACCGCATTCCAGCCCGGCGCGCACTTCTTTGACATCGTCCTGGAAGCGCCGCAGCGAAGCCACTTCGCCGTTGTAAATCAGCTGTTTGTTGCGGAACACCCGCGCCTTGCTGCCGACTTTGACCAGTCCGTCTTCCACCAGACAGCCGCAAACTTTAGGACCTTTATTCAGTTCAAAAATTTGCAGGATCTTGGCTTTACCCAGCTCTTTTTCCCGCTTTTCGGGTTCCAGTCGTCCGGTCAGAGCATCGGTGATATCTTCCAGCAATTCGTAAATGATGCTGTACAGACGGATCTCCACCTTGCTCTTTTCGGCAAGATCGTTCACTCCCGGATTGACCCGGACGTGGAATCCCACCACGATCGCATCGCTGGCAGCTGCCAGAGTAATATCGTTTTCGGTGATGGCGCCTACGCCGTTCATAACCACTTCCACACCGATCTTTTCGCTGGGCAGCTGTTTAAGCGATTCTTCGATCGCTTCGCCCGAACCGCGCACGTCGGACTTGATGATCAGACGCAGGCTCTTGTGTTCCTGTTCGTTGAGCTTGCTGAACAAGTCTTCGGCGCTGCTGATCGTCTGATTTGCCAAATGCAGCGCACGGCTGGCGGCGCGGCGTTTTTCCGCTTCCTGACGGGCAAGTTTTTCGTTGGTGCAAACCACCAGCTTATCCGCTGCTTCCGGCACGCCCGACAAACCAACCAATTTAACCGGCGTGCTGGGCCCCGCACTCTTGATCCGTTCGCCGCGGTCGTTGATCAAAGTTTTGACCCGGCCGAACTCTTCTCCTGCCAGCACAATGTCTCCTACGGAAAGCGTACCATTCTGCACCAGAATACTTGCCGTGGGGCCCAGACCGTTTTCCACCTGAGCTTCGATAACCGTTCCCACAGCAGGACGTTTGGGCTGCGCCTTGAGGTCCAGCATTTCCGCTTCCAGCAGAATACGTTCCAGCAGGTCATCGATTCCCGCTCCGGTCTTTGCCGATACTTTGACGACCCCGACCGTACCGCCCCAGTCTTCGCAGGTAAGGTTGTTCTGCTGCATATGCAAATAGATCTTGTCCGGATTGGCATCGGGCAGGTCGATCTTGTTGATTGCCACGATCAGCGGCACTTTGGCAGCCAGAGCGTGATTCATCGCTTCCACCGTCTGCGGCATAAAGCCGTCATCGGCAGCCACCACCAGCACCACAATATCGGTTACATTGGCACCGCGGGCGCGCATACTGGTAAAAGCCGCGTGTCCGGGAGTGTCGATAAACGTGATCGGCTTGCCGTTGAACACCACCGTCGAAGCCCCGATATGCTGCGTGATCCGCCCCGATTCGCCTTCCACAACGTGCGTGTTGCGCACGCGGTCCTGCAAGGAGGTCTTGCCGTGGTCAACGTGTCCCATAAAGGTTACTACCGGCGGGCGTTCGGGCCATTTTTCAGGATCGTCGGCAGGTGCGGGCATTTCGTAATCATTATCCGCTTCCAGCGCGGTTTTGACAGGCTCAGCCTTGACGATTTCCAGTTCCAGCGCAAAGTTTTTCAGCAGTTTGCGCAAAGTATTTTCCGAAATGGGCTGATTGATGCTCAGCAATTCGCCCAGCTTCATAAGTTCGCTGATAACTTCGTTGGGTTTTTTGCCGATCGCTTCTGCCACATTTTTGACAATAAAGGGTGCCGACAATCTGGCTACACCATCCACCACCGCACCGGCATTGCCGTTTGAACTGCTTTCGGAATTACGGTGATCTTTGTTTTTGCCGGGTTTGCCGCCGGATTTGCCCGAACGCTCAAACTCTTCTTTGCCGCGGTTTTTGCTTTTGTTGCGGGGGCGTTCGTCGTTTTTAACTACGGGAGCATCTTCGCCGTGATAAAGATCGTCAAAATACGCCTCCACCAGCTCCACCATATCTTCAGGGATCTGGCTGCTGGCTGCTTTGACGGTGATACCCTGACGGGTAAGCTCGGCAATAACCTCGTCGGTGGATACTTTATAAGTTTCCGCCAAATCTTTAACTTTAAGTTTCTTCATAGCGCATCACCTCTTCTTTCTCACTCGTCATTGAGGCCTTTGAGCGCATTTTCCAAACTGTCGGCGTCGATCCCGGGCAGATTGGCAAGCTCTTCAAAGTCGGCTTCTTTAAGATCGTCGCCGCTGAGATAGCCGTTGGATACCAGCACTTCGGCAGTTATCTTGTCGATATTCAACTCCTGCGCCAGATTTTTCACTGCCTTGGCAATGCGGTCTTCCAGCGAGGCAGCCTTGTTGCCTTCGTCGATCTGAATATTGATGTTCCAACCGATGAGTTTGCTGGACAGACGCACATTCTGTGCCCGCTTGCCGAACGCCAGTTTGCTCTGTTCGGGGGTAACGTGTACCACCAATTCGTGCTTGGCTTCGTTCACTTCCACCGACTGAATGGCAGCAGGCTGCAAAGCGTTGGCGGCATACTGTTTGATGTCGCTGCTCCACGGCACGATATCAATGCGTTCGTTGCCCAGCTCTTTGGTGATTTCCTTGACCCGGTTGCCGCGTACTCCGACGCAAGCGCCTACAGGGTCGATGCGTTCATCGTTGCTGCGCACCGCCACTTTGCTGCGGCTGCCGACTTCGCGGGAGATCCCCATGATCTCAACTGTGCCGTCGTGGATTTCGCTGACTTCGCGTTCAAAGAGCGCCCGCACAAAGTTCGGATGGCTGCGCGACACGATCAGGCTCGGACCCGCCGCTTCGGTATCGACTGCAATAAGCACCGCGTGAATATTTTCGCCGGGCAGATACTGTTCGCCGGGAATCTTTTCCTTGCTGGTCAGGATACCTTCGGCTTTACCGAAGGTGATTATCAGCGAGCCCGCTTCAAAACGGCGCACCGTCCCGCTCAGAATCTGACCCACCCGATCGGCAAATTCATCGTAAACGATCTGTTTTTCCGCTTTGCGCAGCTGCTGCATGATCGCCTGTTTGGCGCTCTGGGCAGCAATACGGCCAAAGTTGCGGGGAGTTACTTCCCAATCCACAATATCGCCGACTTTGGCATCGGGGAACCGTTCCTGAGCGCGGGCGATTATCAGCTGATCCACCGTGGGCAGACCATCGACGACTTCCAGCTTTGCCCAGGCGCGGATATCGCCGGTTTTGGGGTCGATTCTGACCGTGATATCGTTGGCGGGGTGGATGCTCTTTTTGGATGCGGACAGGATCGCTGCTTCAAGTGCGCCGACCAGCTGATCGCGGTTGATGCCGCGTTCCTGTTCGATGTACTCGAGGATCGACAACAATTCATTGTTCATAATTATTTCTCCTTGCTTTATATAAAAACATATTGTCACAATAACAAAAAAAGCGGATCGGAATCCCGAACCCACTTTACATTCCTGCGTTTTACATTAACGCGTATGTCGTGGAAAACCGATCCTTATGTTGAAACAACAGGATCTGCTCTCACTATAATATACAGGACTTTTTACAAAGTATCAAGGGCAAAAAGGCTTTTTTTATGAAACTTTTATGATTTTTTTCTGCTTTATGTTGTTTGCAATGATTTTCAAACGGGGTTATATTCCAATATGAGCATTAAAGATGAATCCTTGAGAAAGAAAAAATGGCTGCAAACACCAAGACGAATGCGGTGCGGTTACTGGAAAATGCCGCAATAGAGTTTAAACTTTACGAATACGATATCAGCGACGGCAAAATCGACGCCCAGTCGATCGCCGGGAAACTGAATGTGGAAAGCGACCGTGTCTTCAAAACGCTGGTGGCAGAAAATCCCGACCGTGAACATTTTGTTTTTATAGTTCCCGCCGTGGCGGTTTTGAATCTGAAGAAAGCCGCCCGGGCTGCCCAATGCAAAAGTATAGCTATGATCAAACAAAAGGAGCTGCTGGGACTGACCGGCTACATACACGGCGGCTGTTCGCCGATCGGCATGAAAAA
The DNA here is from genome assembly GCA_015061545.1 of Lentisphaerota bacterium. Classification (GTDB taxonomy): domain Bacteria; phylum Verrucomicrobiota; class Lentisphaeria; order Victivallales; family Victivallaceae; genus SIG78. The sequence goes on from SUWJ01000012.1 coordinate 22,488, forward strand.
GCAGTTCCCGACTTTTATCGACGAAACAGCCATTCTGTTTGATACGATTTTTGTTTCAGGCGGCAAAGTGGGGCTGAATCTGGAGATCGCCCCCGAGTCGCTGGCGGGCTTTGTGGATGCCGAATTTGCCGATCTGGCATAATCCACTTATCGTAAACAAAGCCCGCAAGTTCATCCTCAAGCCAGAAAACCTTTGTTGTCTTTTTCGTAGATCTTTTCGCTTACGGCATCTTCAAAAGCTCCGCAAGCGGCAAGTTCGGCATATTTTACGCTGTCGGTATTGCCGAATTTCAGCGATACTTTATCTGCGCTTATGCCCTTGAGTGTAACTGAGTTGGCGCCGGAGGTGTAAGTGAGCTTTTCCGCATTCCAGTTACTTATGCTGCCGCTGTCGAACCAGAGCGTTACGCTGCCTTCAGATAACTGTTCAACACTATCTTTGCCCCAGTTGCTGCCAAAGGTGAATATGTCGTTGCCGCCTCCTCCGTGCAATGAATCATTGCCGCTGCCGCCAGCGATGAGGTCGCTGCCGCTGCCGCCGATGATCCGATCATTGCCCCGGTCGCCGAAAAGTTGATTGTTGCCGCTGCCGGCCCAGATAGTATCATTACCATCGCCCCCGGCAACAGTTATTGCGTCGGCGCTGTAGAACTCCTGACTGGTCATATCGATTACATCATCGCCGTTACCGGCACGGATCTGGTCAATATAGCAGAAACGGGCGGTGGTTTTTCCGGAAACCGTTTCCGGCAGCGCAGTAAAGGTGTCTTCCACAAACAGCGCATCGCCGTTTTGGCTGTCGGTAAGCAGCAGCACGTTGCTGTCCAGCGAACCTTCAAAGATATTGCCGAAAATATTTTTGCCAGCCAGCGACACGATTTCACCCGTGCCGTTCCATTCGCCCAGCATTCCGATATGCTTTGCCATATAGCCCAGCTCCCAGTTGCCGATACTTTCGGCAAAAAAGATATCTTTGCAGTTGTCCAGCGCTGCCTTGAAATGCTGCTTGACGGCGTTGGAGCCCGCAGGAATGTTCAACGTGCCGCTGTTGTGTACGCCGTAGCCTTCGGCACTGATCTGCCATTGGTAGTTACCGGAGGGTACACCCAGAGTAAAGATCTGATTACCGCCGCCTGCGGAAATGAAGATTGAATTCTGGAAATTATCCTGAGAAAGCGTCAGCGAATAATTATTCACATCGGGCAATTCGTGCCATCTGATTTTGTTTTTGGCTTCGCGTACAGTAACGCTGTTGACGGCACTCCAGCTGATATTCCCCGCGCTGTCGCACACCCCCAACTGATAATAACATTTTTTGCCCGCCGACTTGGAAGACAAGGTGAATTTTCTGCCGGATACTGCGGTTGCACCTGCCAATGCTGCGCTGCTGAAAGCATACTTGACCATATAGGTAAGATCATCAAGTGCTGTAAGATTATCCCGGACATCGGCAGTAATGGTAAAAGAGCAGTCGCTGGCGCTTTGCAGAATGGATACGCTTTTTATTTCCGGAGCAGTAAAATCTTTGACTGTAAATTGATTGGCTCCGCCCCAAACCAGTTTGCCCTGCTGGTCGGGCGTACCGACCTGATAGTAGTAGGTTTTGCCCGCATCCGCTATTTTCAACGAGAAATTTCTGCCGGTGATGATCTGACTCTTTTCCAGCGCATCAACGCTGGATGCGTATCTGATACGGTAGTTATCTGCTGCCATTTCGCTGCTGCTGCCGGGAGCATAGGCGGTGACTGTAAACGAGTAACTTCCTGCCAGCTGGGTTATACTGGAGCGGAAATTGGCAGATGAATCCACCGCTTTGACCTTGAAACTCTGGGCCTGACTCCAGGTTTGATTCCCGGCTGAATCGGTAACGCCGATCTGATAATACAAGGTTTGATCGACCTCTTTTTCGGAAAGGATAAAACTTTTGCCGTCCAGCACTTTGGCTTTGGTCAGAGCGTTCTGGCTGGCGGCGTATCTGACATGGTAGACCAGCATATCCTGAGTTGTAAGATTGTCGGACGCATTGACCTGAACGGTAAAAGTGTATCCCAACGGACTCTGACTGATCGAGCAGCTGGAAATCACCGGAAATACCGAGTCGATCACCCGCGAAGATATTTCCATTTTCAGCGAGTAATTTTCGTAATAGAGTTTGGCATAGGTGCTGCTGGAAATGCCGTTGACGCTGAGTACCGCACTTTGTTTGCCCTGATCGTTGATGGTGATCGACAGATTTTTCAGCGAGTTGATATTTTGAATACTCTGACTGCCTGCAAATAATGTATATACGCCGTTGGCAGCCTTGCTGATATCTGCACTGAGTGTGGTATTGGCTTGAATATTGTAAGCATTGCCGGTCAGGTGGAACATGGCATCGCTTTTTTCCACATTATGCTTGAGCACAAAACTCAAATTGGTTTTGTTGTTGTAAATATTGCCGTAAATGGAACTGCTGCTGTCAACAGTTATATTGTTGCTGCCGCTGCCCATGTTGATCGTGCCGTACAGTTTGGAGCCGTTGAGCAGCGTCAGAGTGTCATTGCCGCCCTGGGTTTCCACCCTGCCCATGGCGATACTTTTATTGTCCAGTTCAAAAATATCCTCCTGATTGCCGGAGCGGAAGGAATAATTGGCTGTTTTTTCGGTGGCATTGATCAAATCAACGGAAAAACTACCATTGGAATTCTGCACGTTTTTGAGCAGACTGAGTACGGTAGAGGCGCTGTTTTTGATGCCTGAGCCGTTGTTGTAGCGCCCCGCAAAGAAGATCCCGCCGCTGGCTTTGACCGAAAGTTTGCCGCTGTTGGCAAGAAATGCCGCGTTGCTCTGTTTATCGGTGTTGACGATCAAACTGCCGGAAAAATTATCGAATGAGGTCGATGAGTTGTTATTCCCTTGAAAACCGATCCCCCAGGAGTTGTCGAGCGACTCAACAAAGAGTGCATCTACATTGAAGTTGTCTATCTGGGTGATTTCTGCCATTTCGATATATCTGCGGTGTTCCTGCTTTTTTCCGCTGACGGAATCAGCGAAGGTGATCGTATTTTTGCCCGGAGTAAAACGGGCGCGCTCAAATGCCCGCAGCAAAGTACCGGTGCCATATAAATCGGCATCATTTACAGTAAAATCTTTGGTGACGGTAGTGGAAAGATCGTAGACAAACTCATTGAAATTCAGCTTGATCATCTCGTCTTTGCTGTACCAGCGGCTGGCACCGCTTTTGCCCCAGCCGTAGTTGAGGTGGAACTTGCCGTTGCTGCTGTCGTAACCATCGATCACAATGGCGTGTCCGGGGATGCTGGCTCCGACCACGCTGCCATTTTGCAGATTTTCGATCACAACTTCCCACATTCCGTCGGATACACTGAATTTATCTTCTCCCGTTTTGTATCCGCAGTAGTAATAGCTGTTCCAGTAAAGACGTCCGACGATTGCGCTGGTAAGACCTGAGCGTTGAAAAAGCTCTATATTCCATGCTGTACTTGTACTTTCTCCATAGTTGGCATGCTGAACCACTCCGCAGGCGTACATCAACGCTGCAGCGTGATTGGCAGATTTTATATCGTAGCTGCGGAGCATACTGTTGATTTCGTTGAAGGAAATCGTACCTTTAGTGGATCCATCGGCCTTAATATCTACCGTTAAATTATCTCTGCTGCTGGTGTATTCATCGTCATCGTTAAGGGTCAGAGAAAGTTTAAGGCCCTTTTTTTCAATAAAATAGTAGATTATTTGCCCGGCAGCAGTATTGGTACAGCCGGTAATAGTTTTGATGCTGCCGATCTGCGGGCAATAGGCATTGTGAGTTACTGAATAATTGGAACCGATTGAAATAATGCCGCTTTGATTCCACAAGGTGGACATCATGATTCCGGTTGATGTTTTGCTGTCGGCAAGCTCCCACGCCTGAAGATTATCAACAGTCAACGTCGGATAGATATTTTTCCCGCTCATGCTTCCCCGCACCTTTCTTTATACTGCAAAACTCTTATGTTTACATTGTAAAATAATATAACAATGCAAAGTAATTTGTCAAATACAAAATAAAAAAATGCCAAAGTAAAATCGGGTTCCGCAGCCGGCGCAGGAGCTTCTTCTTGCAGACAATGCGCCAATCAGTAAGTTGCTGAACAGTTTTGCCGGAATCAAATTAAAGGCACTTTGACTGCGGTAACAGCTTCAGGCAAAGTGCCGATAAAATATGTTTTTACCGTAATTGGAGATTTTCAGAATGAGTTGCGGTTGGCGGCCCATTCCTGCAGCGCCTGATTGACGGCGGCGTGATCGTTGAACATATTTTCCGCGTAGCGTTTGAAACAGCACTTCCACGCCTCGTTGAAAATTAAGATGTTCTGCATCCGCTCGCCGAAACGGCTGTCCGGTTCCAATTCTTCGCCTTCCGGCAGATTCAGCGAACTGAAGATGAACTTATCGGCATCAAAAGTCCCGCTCCAGATATCATCGCCGCGGGTGAGGGTGACTTTGGCTTTTTTGAGTTTTTTGCCCACTGCCAGCGCAGCTTTGGCTTCGGCGCTCTGCTGCGGAAGATCTCCTTTTTTGACGATCGTTTCCGCTGAGCCTTTGGCAAGGTCGCCGGCGCCGAGTACCAGCGGCCCTTCGATCAGAATATCAAATTCGCCGTACTGTTCGTGTGTTATGGCGGCTTCGCCGGTTTCGCTCAAATACCATAAGTAGGTCAGGAAATCCCGCCCGGGGAGCATTTCGTCTGTTTCTTCCCCCGTCAGCGAGAGTATGGGCAGATCGGTTTCCAGTTTGCCGAACTCATCGTTGAGGATGGTGCCGGGGGTTATTTGCAGCGGTTCCAGATTCAAAGTTTGGTAGAAAAATCCGATAAAATCTTCGATCTGTTTGGCGGAGGCCGTACCCAGATAGAGCATTTTTGCCATTGGATCGTAGACCATCGGGGTAGAGGCAATTGACGGCGGCATCTTCATAAGGTACTGTTCGATTGCTTGAGCCTTGATTTCGCGTTTGACTTTTGATGGCACAAAATCCAACTCGTTGGCACGCATATAAACGAGTTCTTCGCGCTTGATGATGGCGTTTAAAAGCGAGGAGGGGATCTTGCGTTCGGCTTTGCGCAGATTCAAGTACCAGCAGCTGCCTGCGATCACGCTGTTTTCATCCAGATTGCTGTCCAGCAGACAGCGCCCCGTGGTCCAGCCGATCTGCACATCATCTTTGATGCTGTCGAGCGTACCCGCCCGGTAGGCATTGAATTGCTCCAACGCATCTTCGGGCCATTCCCCGTTGAGTCGAAAGGTCGATATCGTTACTCCGCCGCGTTCAAAAGGCATAATATTTCTCCTGTTTTTCCTGATGTTCCGTTCCCAGGTTGTTTGGGTTGCGAACAGAATTTTTCAAATTAAAAAATGCCTTGTATTTTAACCGCTCAAAGGGTTTTTTGCAAGTCTTTTTTGTAAAAAAAACACTTTTTTTTATCGAAGATTTGCAAAAGAGCAAAATGGTGATAAATTCACCCTCGAAAGAGCTTAACTTTTCAATACAGGGTATGCTATGAGCGACTGGATAGATATAAAAAGCGATGCCAACCATATCAAACGCGAGCGTGAACGTGCCCGCGAACTGCGCAACAGCGATTGGTGGAAAAATCTTCTGGCTAAGGGCGAATGTTATTACTGCCGTCAGCATTTTGAAGCCGATGAGCTGACTATGGATCACATTGTCCCCGTGGCACGGGGCGGCAAGAGTACCCGCGGTAACATTGTGCCGTGCTGCAAAGAGTGCAACAACCGCAAAAAGTATCTTACCCCGGCGGAAATGATCATTTTTGAATTGGAAGCCAAAGAGCGCGCCGCTGCCAAAGCTGCTGTTGCGGATGGCTCGGCAGAAGTTGCGGAAGATCAAATATCATAATTTCTGCGGTAGAAACTTTCTCCGAAATTTCGGATCGCTTCGGGGGTGATAAACATTCCGCCCGCCCGCAGCCGTCTGCCGGAAGCGTGTATGCGGTGAAATGCCCTGCGCAGCGAGTTGTCAGCGGGAAAGTTTTCCCAATCTTCGTTGTGTTTGCCGAAGACAAACGCCAAACCTTCCACCCCCACCGAGGCAAACGGGAACAAGTAAAGCTGCCGCATAAATTTTGCCAGATTCGATTCCGGCAGTTCCTTTTCAAAATCCGGGTTGAAGATCCAGGAAAAACATGATACTGCCGTCACCTGCCGTTTGAAGTAGCGGGGAAAGAAATCCAGCGCCTGATTCAGCGAGTCGCAGCACGCTTCGGGCGTCATATTGCCGCCGCCGGGAATATGCAATCCCGGTACCAGATCCCAGTTGTTCCAAAGGGGGATATATTCTGCCAGATCCAGCGTTACCCTGCGATCAACTTCGGCAAAGCCTTCGGGATTTACCGGAATACCGCTGATGCTTTTGCCATCGTTTTCCAGCGTGGCAATTTTGTATGCTTCCGCAGGCGAGTCGGAGTCAAACAGCAAACTGCCGTCGGCAGCCAGCAGCCAGTTGTGGCGGCATAGCGCAATGACTTTGCCGTTGGTACGTTGCTTATAAGCTGCGGGCAGGTAGTTGAGCGGATCCTGAATCATATACTCAAAACGCCCGATACGGAAGAGTTTGCCCTGAACATAAAAACTGAACCAATGAAGTTTGCGCCCCGTAATGCCCAATTTATTATCGTGCCCCGCAGCGTATTCCGTGAGCGCGCCGCTGAGATATTGAACTGTATCTTCTGCGTAGTGTCCGGGCAGCCCCAGCGCGGCGTATTTCCGGGCAATATATGGAAAACTTGCCAACGCGTTCAAAAGGTAATAGAGCCCTTCCTGCTCCGTATGAAGCGGATTCATGCCGTACCCCGGCAGTTCAGTTCCGTACATAACCATTTTCGGCGCACGAAACCAGTAATAATCGAGATAATTGTAGCAGCTCAGGAGATATTTGCTGCTGCGGATCTCCTGCGCTGCTTTCAGCAATGGCTCCGCCGGCGGCGGATCGTGCAAAAGATTAAGCTGCTGCAAGATAAATTTTTCATCCAGCGAATCAGGCACCGTTTCCAGCGAATCAGCCATTGCTGTAAAACCGTACCGGGAGATAAAATCCTTTATCCCTGCGGTAAGTGAAAAATATTCTGCAAAATCTTCCAGCTGCATTATGAATAAATCCGATTTACTTGCCGAAGGCAAAAACAAAGACCACCGCCAGCACCAGACAGATCCCCGCCGCCAGATGATTCCAGCGCAGACTTTCGTTCATATAAAAGAGCGCAAAGGGCACAAATACGCTTAATGTTATCACTTCCTGCATGATCTTGAGCTGCGCCAGCGTTACTCCGCCTGCGTGCCCCAGTCGATTGGCAGGCACCTGCAGCAGATATTCAAAAAGCGCGATCCCCCAGCTGACCATTGCCGCAATATACCATGGTTTGTTCGCCAGATTTTTCAAATGGCCGTACCAGGCAAAAGTCATAAAGACATTGCTGCAGATCAGCAGAAGGACCACCCGCACGATCGGGGCAGAAATAATTTGCCAGAGTTGGTTCATTCCGTTGCTCCCCGATTATTTGCTGCGGCGGGAGGAGGCGCTTCTGCCGTGGGCTGCCAAGCCTTCCATTTCGGCAAACTTTTCTGCCACCGCAATCTCTTTCTGAATCGCTTTTTCGCTGTATTCAACTGTACTCATGCGGCGGAAAAATCCTTCCACGGTAAGTCCCGAAAAGAATTTGGCGCTGCCTGCCGTGGGTAGTACATGGCTGGGACCTGCACAGAAGTCGCCGATGGGTTCCGGCGTCCAATGTCCGATAAACAGCGCACCGGCAGCTTGGATGGTTCTGGCGACCTTACGGGCATCCTGACAGCAGATTTCCAGGTGTTCAGGCGCATATTTACTTGCGATTTCGGCGGCTTGTGCCATATCTTTGACCACGATTATCCACGAACCCTGATCCAGCACTTTGTCTACCGTTGCCATCCGCGGCAGCGTGGCTTTGCGTTCTGCCAACGCTTGCAGGATCTTTTCGGGCATAGCTGCATCGGTCGTTACCGTAAGTGCCTGTTCCAGACCGCTGCCGTGTTCGGCCTGAGAAAGCATATCCGCGGCAATTTTATCCGGATCGGCAGTTTCATCGGCAATGACCATGATTTCCGACGGACCTGCCACCATGTCGATCGCCACCGCGCCGTAGACCAGCTTCTTGGCGGCGGTAACATAGGCGTTGCCGGGGCCGACGATCTTTTCCACTTTGGCAACTGTTTCCGTGCCGTAAGCCATAGCCGCGATACCGTAAACTCCGCCGAGGCGGTAGATTTCGGTAACTCCTGCCGCCTTCATTGCGTAGAGAACTGCGGGGTGCACCTTGCCGTCTTTACCCGGCGGCGTTACTGCCACGATCTCTTTGACGCCCGCGGCTTTGGCAATGCCTGCGGTATGGATGACCGTCGATACCAGCGGAGCAGTTCCGCCGGGGATGTAGACCCCGACTCTTTCCATGGGTACAAACCGTTCGCCCAGCGTTACGCCCGGGCGGACAACTTTGCGCCACGCTTGGGGTATCCGCAATTTGGCAAAAGTCTGAACATTTTTCAACGCACTTTTGATCGCGCTTTTGGCGGCGCGGTCAAGAGATTTTTCTGCTTCGGCGATTTCGGCATCGCTGACTTGGAATTCCGCCGGAGTCAGTTCGGCTTTGTCGAACTCCAACGCATAGCGCACCAGCGCTTCGTCGCCCTTGCTGCGGACGTTTTCAACAATGCCCCGCACCGATTCTTCGATGGACGGCGGATAAGAAGGGCGGTTGTAGATGACCTGCAAGCCTTCATCGAAATCTGCACTGCGGTAGTCAAGTATCTTCATTGGTAAAACCTCAATTTTTTCCGGGCATATCCACAAAACAATTGTCGATCAAGCGGGTGGTTCCGAAAACTGCCGCCACCGCAAAAAGCACGCCCGAACTCTCTGCGGTCGGTTCGGTCAGATCGCTGCTGTCGAGCACTTCGACATAATCAACAATTCCACCTGCTTCGGCAATATGTTGTTCAGCATATTGAATAACTGTTCCGACGGCATCCACGCCGCGCTGTTTCAACTCTTTTTCGGCATAAAACACCGATTCGCTGATGCTGCGGGCGCGGCGGCGCTCATCTTCGCTCAAATAACGGTTGCGGGAACTCATTGCCACGTTGTCCGTATCGCGGATCAAATCGCCCAGCACGATTTCCACCGGGAAGTTCAAATCCCGTACCATGCGTTTGATAATGATCGCCTGCTGCGCATCCTTTTTGCCGAAAACAGCCACATCGGGCTGCGCCAGATTAAAGAGTTTGCTCACCACCGTCAGCACGCCGCGGAAGTGGATCGGGCGGCTCTTGCCGCACAGCACTTTGGAAAGCGTTGTTTCGTCCACCCAGATCGAGCGGTCAGGAGCGTACATATCTTCCGGCGCAGGAGCAAAGACCGCCGTGGCACCGTGTGCTTCGCAAAGTTTGCAGTCGCCTTCAAAATCTCTGGGGTATTTATCCAGATCTTCATTGGGGGCAAACTGAGTGGGATTCACAAAAATTGATACGATCACTTCATCGCCGCGCTGACGGGCAATGTCGATCAGCGAGGCGTGACCTTTGTGCAGAAAACCCATGGTCGGAACCAGCGCGATCTGCTTGCCCGAACGTTTGCACTCCAAGGCGTATTTCTGTAATTCTGCCCCCTGACGGAAAATCTTCATTTCAACAATCAAAGCTCCATATTAGTCAACAATAAACATCCAGTTGTGTTTATCTTCGGCTTCGCCGTACTGGATAGCTTTAAGTCCGTGGTAGAGCTTGCTGCTGACTTCGCCGATTTCGCTGCCGTAGGTAAAGACCTGATCTTTGTAGTAAATGTGATGTACCGGGGTAATAACTACTGCCGTACCGCAGGCGCCGACTTCGGCAAAATCTGCCAGTTCCGACTTGTGGATTCTGCGCCGTTCCACTTCGATCCCCAGATCCTGCGCCAGAGTCAGCAGCGAATCGTTGGTCACGCTGGGCAGCACCGAAGGTGATTCGGGAGTGACATATTTGCCCTCTTTGGTGATGCCGAAGAAGTTGCTGGTGCCGAATTCATCAATATATTCGTGAGTGGCGGGGTCAAGGAAAAGCGCCACGGGGCAGCCCGCCTTTTTCGCCATCTTACTGGAGTAAAGACTTGCCGCATAGTTGCCGGCGCATTTGATGTTGCCGGTGCCGTGGGGTGCCGCGCGGTCAAGTTCATCAAAAATCAGCGCGTCCACGGGTTTGATGCCGCCTTTGTAGTAAGGACCTGCGGGCATGACCATCATCACAAATTCATAGTCAAAGCTGGGTGATACCCCGATCTGGGGCGAGGTGCCGAACATGACCGGGCGGATGTAGAGCGAGCCGTCCGTGCCGTAGGGCGGAATATAGTCGGCATTGTCTTTGATGACCATCTTGATCGCTTCAAGGAACATCTCTTCGGGCAGAGTCTGCATAAGGATACGTTCGGCGCTGTTGTTGAAGCGTTTGGCGTTCATCTGCGGGCGGAATACCCCGATTCTGCCATCCTTCATGCGGAACGCTTTCATGCCTTCAAAAATCGCCTGCCCGTAATGCATACAGTTGGCGGCTACTGACATAGTGATGTTGTAGTCGTTGTGCAGCTTGAGTTCACTCCACTTGCCGTCTTTGAAACTGGCGCGCACGTTGGAGCGGGTAGGCATAAATTCAAAACCGAGTTTGTCCCATTGAATGTTCATGATTTTTTACCTCTTGTTAAATATGTTTATATTGTAAAAAATAAATTGCTTTAATATACACGTTCTTATTCTTTTCCGCAAGTAAAAAGACCATTTTCCTGAGCATGGAAGCAGGCGCTGAAGCGGCGGGGGGCAATTTCCCGCAGCGCGGGCCGTTCCCGTTTGCACCGTTCGGTGGCAAAGGCGCAGCGTTCGTGGAAAGCACATCCGCACGGCGGCGCCAGCGGAGTCGGCACATCGCCTGAAAGTTTGAGCCGTTTCCCGACGCGTTTTTCCAGAGTCGGTACCGCCGACAGCAGCGCAGCCGAGTAGGGGTGCAGCGGCAAAGCACAAAGTTCATCGGCAGGCGCCGATTCCACGATCCTGCCCAGATACATTACCAGTATGCGGTCGCTGATATGTTCAACCACCGCCAGATCGTGAGCAATAAAGAGCAATCCGAACTGACTTTGCTTCTGCAATTCCTGCAGCAGATTTATAATCGACGCCTGAACACTTACATCCAGCGCCGAAACCGGTTCATCGGCTATCAGCAGCTTGGGTTCGCTTGCCAGCGCCCGGGCTATACCGATACGCTGGCGCTGACCGCCGGAAAACTGATGCGGATAACGGGGCAGCAGCTGACTGTCCAGCCCCACCATCTGCATAAGTTCCTTCATGCGCTGCAAACGCTCCGTTTTATTCAGATTTGTATGCAGCGCCAGCACTTCGTCCAGCGTGCTCTGGATCGACAGCCGCGGATTCAGCGAGCCGTAGGGATCCTGAAATACCATCTGGAAATCTTTTCTGGCTTTACGCAGCGCCTTGCCGTGCAGATCGGCAATGTTCACATTATCTATCGTTATTGACCCGGCGGCGGGATTTTCCAGCCGCACCAGCGCTTTGGCTATGGAACTTTTGCCGCAGCCGCTTTCGCCGACCAAACCTACGGTTTCGCCACGCTCAACGGTAAAGGATACATCATCGACTGCGTGCAGAAACTTCTGTTTGCTCCAGAACGCTCCCCGCAGCGGGTAATCGACTTTCAGATTTTTCACTTCCAGCAGCGCCATAAAAATACTCTCTTCTCTCAAAAAATCCTGCTTCGGGAAAGATATCACCGCAACCGGTTTTTTGCAAGGTTTGATTTACAAAAACTGCTTCACTTTTCCATGATTTTTTCCGCCAGACGTTTCCCCAGCGCAAAGGCATCGGCGCAATCCTGCGGAAATTGTTTTTCGCGTACGGCAGCTTTATGCACGGGATCGAACCGGTCTGCTTCGTAAAGGGCGTAGTCGCTGAATTGAAATGTATCACAAACGTAAAGAGTTTCCACGTCGGCACATTTCAGGATCAGACCGCTGAAGGCGTTGATTCTGCCCAGCTCCTCGTAATAGCCCATTTCCTGCATCATTTCCCGGGGGATGTTCATGGTGTAGATCATCGCTGCGATGATCGGATGCTCCAGCACGCTGGCGGGCGGGTTGGTATAGCGCAGCAGCGAAAAATAAAAGCGTTCCATAAAACTGCGGAAATACCCGCTGACATTGCCGAAATAGACCGGCGACCCCATAATGATCGCATCGGCGGAGCGCAGTTTTTCCAGAATCGGCGTCAGTTCATCTTTTACGGCGCAGATCCCCTTGGTGGAATTTTCTTTCCTTTTGCAGTACATACAGCTGCGGCAGGGGGAATAATTCAGCGTGCCAAGCTGGATAAGTTCGGTTTCAGCACCGGCAGCGGCGGCGCCGTCGAGGGCGCTTTGCAGCACTTCGGCGGTATTGAAATCAACTCGCGGACTGCCGTTTATTGCATAGATCTTTTTCATATTTAAACCTCATCCTGTCGAAAAAAATTTCAGTAGAGAATATACATTGGCAAAACAGAAAATCAAGCCCGATGCGTAATTTTGCCGTGCGAGCCGTTAAAAAAACTCTTTTTTTGTATTCCCTGCTTGAAGAATCTGCAAAAAGTGCTACCTTAAAACCGGAATAATTTTTTAACCTTAAGTCGAAAATACCGGAGCAATACAATGAAAAAAATACCTCCCGTAACCTTTTATACCGACCTGCCGGAATTGGATGATTCGCTTAAAAGCTGTTTTCTGAACGAAATGGCAGCTTGCGGAGCTGAGCATCTGGTGCTGACCAGTTCGATCCTCGGTTCGATGCTGGGCAACCATGATCTGATCAAAAAATATGCTGCACAACTGAAAAGTGCCGGGCTGGATTTTGTCGATTCCCATGCGCTGTACGGTGCCAAGTGGGATCTGAACTGTGCTTGCGAAGCATGGCGGGATATGCTGGCGCTCAAGCACAAAATTTCGTTGAATATTGCCGCTAATCTGGGCGTTAAAAGTATGACTTTTCATATCGGCAACGATTTTACTCAGCCGGAAATTCCCGAAAAAGTGCATATGGAACGGATTTTCAGTATGCTGGATATCCTGCTGCCCGAGGCGGAAAAACTGGATATGGTCATCGCCATCGAAAACAGCTGGACCTGTCTGGCTTCGGTGGATAAACTTCTGGAAATCAAAGCGGCTTACCCCACCGGTCATCTGGGACTTTGCTACGACAGCGGCCACGCCAATATTATGGATAACGGTCGCCTTTATCCGCAGGGCCCGGCTTACGAAACCTGGCAGCCCATGCAGACAGCTGTTCCCCGCTGGGAAGATAAAGCGCTGGAAAAAATGTTGAAAGAGGTGACGGTCTGCCATTTGCACGACAACGACGGCAGCGGCGATTATCACAACCTGCCCGGCTGCGGCAACATAGATTGGCGGAAAACGGTTGAACTGCTGAAAAAAGCTCCGCGACTGATGGCGATCCAATCGGAGGTGTCGGCAGTACGGCACCGTATAAGCTGTCAGCAGCTGGTGAAAACCTTTGCAGATCTTTTTAATGACGGAGAAGAAAAATAATGAAAAAGCTGCCTTTGACCTTCTGGTTTCAATTTTCCGATAACGAGCTGGCGCGGCGCATGATGCTGTGCGACATGGCTGCCAACGGCGCTGAACACATTGTTCTCTCCGAAAATATGATCAGCCGGATCATCCGCGACCCCGAATGGGCGGATAATATGCTTAAGGAGCTTGAGGCTTTCAACATGAGCTTTGTCGATGCCCACTCGCCCTTCGGCAATTCGCTGGATTTGAACAATCCTTATCCGGAAGATTTTGCCATACTGGCGCTTCGCCACCGGCTGCATATAAAAATTGCCGCTTATCTGAATATTGATACGATCACCATGCACGTCGGCAATAATCACTTTTGCCCTGAAATTCCGCTGAATGTACATATTGAGCGTATGGAACGGCTGCTGGATGCCATTCTGCCGACTGCGGAACAATGCAAGGTGATCGTGGCGCTGGAAAATTGCTGGACCCCCACCAATACTGCTGATGTGCTGCTGCAGCTCAAAGCAAAATTCCCCACCGATTATCTGGGTTTTTGCTACGACAGCGGCCACGCCAATATCATGGATAAAGGCCGTTATCACGGTGAAGGCAATGCTACATGGTACTGGCGCAATGCGGGTATGGAAATATTGCCGGTGTGGGACGATCAGATTCTGGAAAAGATGCTGCCGCATATTGTCAGCTGCCATTTGCACGACAATACCGGTATGGGCGATCGGCACGATTTACCCGGAACCGGCAATCTGGATTGGGATAAGATCGTGCGGCTGCTTAAAACCGCGCCCCGTCTGCGGTCGATCCAGAGCGAAGTGGCTTACTCGCGGCACGGTATAGCCATGAAACCGCTGGTGGAAAAATTCAAAACGCTTTTTGCGTGAAGCTCTGTTCACAATAAGGGTCGGTACTTGAGGAGGGGCAAGACCGATCTTTTATTTTGCCCACGGCGGACGGGGTATATTATTTTTATCGCTGATCGTACTGCTGCCGGCGGAACGGCCGCGGGCATCGCGGTAGATCACCCGATTGCCGGAAATTTGTGCCGAACCTGACAGTCTGCCCTGCGCATCGTAGTAGGTTATACGGTTGCCGTGGCGCTGTTCTCTGGAACTGAGTCTGCCCTGCGCATCGCGGTAGGTTGTGGTGTTGCCCGACTGCCGCGCAGTAGCTTTGAGTCTGCCCTGCGCATCGCGGTAGGTTGTGGTGTTGCCCGACTGCCGCGCAGTAGCTTTGAGTCTGCCCTGCGCATCGCGGTAAGTTGTGGTGTTGCCCGACTGCCGCGCAGTGGAGCTGACTCTGCCTTGGGCATCGCGCTGAATGGTGTTGGAGCTTGACGGGGCGGCAAGCGCGACCGGCGCTGCTGCCAGAAGCATTAGCAGAACAAAACTTGAAAATCGGTTCATAAATTCCCCCTTGTCAGGCTGAGGAGCAAATTCAACTCAGATACGGATTGGAAGTTTTTTCCAGTGCAATAGTAGTGCGCGGGCCGTGCCCCGGATAAACCACGGTGTTATCGGGCAGCGTCAGCAGTTTTTGGCGGATACTTTTTTCCAGTTCGGCAAAGCTGCCGCCGGGCAGATCGGTCCGTCCGACCGACCCGGCAAAAAGCGTGTCGCCCGAAATCAGAATGTTGCGCTCAGGAAAATAAAAGCAGCTGCCGCCGGGAGAATGACCCGGAGTATGGAGCAATTTTACGCTGCTGTAATTCCATTCGGCAGTAGTCGGCGGCAGTCCGTCCACCGGCGGCAGATAGGGCAGAATGTGGTTATCGGGACTGTGGTAAAGTTCTTTATCGCCCGAATCCAGAAAAACGCTGACGGCGTTGAGGCGGGATTTCACTTCGGGAACCGCCCCGATGTGGTCAACGTGGGCATGAGTCAACAGTATGGCGCATTGCTCAAACGGGTAGTCCGCCGCCGCCGAAATAATCAGATCCGCATCATCACCGGGGTCAATTATCAACAGCAGTTTTTCCTTTTCTTCGTAGACAAGATAACAGTTCACCGCCAGAGCGCCGACAGGAATGATACGGAAGTTTTCCATAACCGAAAATAGACCTTTCACGGTATTGTTTTGCTGAAAATTTTGCTCTTGCCTGCAGCGGAAATTCAACGCTGCAACCGGCTGAACCGAAGTCCGCGCCGTCCTGCCGCCGCAGAATCAGGGAAAAACTTTTGAGGAGAGTTTTTCCCTCTTCCCCAAACCCCATCTCCCTTTTCCCCTTGTCCGCCGTAGCCTTGGCGAAGGTGGAAAACCTTCGCCCGGACTTTTCTTTTTGTGTCATAAAAAGAAAAGTGCCCTGCAAGTTTAGAAAATATATATTGATATTATTTTTAATCTTGTTATCAACCCATGTTGGGAACAGCACAAAAAAGAAAGCAGGTTTTATTCGTCTCAGCGGACTACTGACAATAAGGCCTCGCGGCCCCGATGCATAACTTGTTCCGAGATTGACCTGCTTTCTGGAGTGTAATATAAACGGCAATTTTTCATTATGCAAATTTTTGAACCGCCGTAATCAGGACTTTTTTGCAAAAAAAATCAGTTCCGGATTTGCAAAATGGGAAAAAGAGGGTAATATAGGTAGATGTAGGAGCGTTTAGGAGTAAAAAGGGAGCTGTAGGAGTATTTGTCTCAAAATGGATGAAGAGCTGTTTTTTTGCGGCGATTTCAAGCACAGTTTGGATGCCCAGAACCGTGTAACGTTGCCCAGCGCATGGCGTGATGGGGCAAACGGCGTGCATCTGGTGCTTTTTCCCGGTCGTGACCGGGATCTTCTGCTGTTCCCTTATGCCATGTTCAAAGAGTTTCTTGTACGCGCGCGTTCGAGCGCGCTGGCGAATCCCGCTGCTCAGATGGCGCTGGCGCAGCTGGGGCGGGTGGTGCGCGACATCAAGCCCGATAAACAGGGGCGCATCAAGCTGGAAAAAGAGATGCTGCAGTCGATCGGGGTGGAAAATCAGCTGGTTATGATCGGTGCGATAACCCACATCAAACTCTGCGCTCCGCAAAATTGGAACCCTGTGGAACTGGGTGATGCAGGGGTTTTTCTGGACGAGGTCCAAAAGCTCAATCAATCCGACAGCAACGGATTCAGCGAACTGCTGGCCAAGTTGATTGCAAAGGGTTGAGTTATGAGCAGCGCTGAGCAGAACTGGGTGCATATTCCTGTGCTGGCTGCCGAAGCCGTGGAGCTTTTGAGCAGCGTTAAACCGTTGCGGCGTTTGGTAGACGGAACTCTGGGCAACGGCGGACACAGCCGTATGCTGTTGGAAAACAACCCCGAACTGCAGATTCTGGGAATCGACCGCGACAGCGCAGCGCTGGAGCGTGCCAATAAAAATTTGCAGCAGTTCGGCAGCCGTTTTACGGCGGTGCATGGCGAATTTGCCGATTTGGATAAACTGGCGGCGGCGCATGGCTGGGATCAGGTGGATGCGGTGCTGCTGGATATTGGTGTATCCAGTCCGCAGCTGGATGATCCCGCGCGGGGATTTTCGTTCCGCGGCGACGGACCGTTGGATATGCGTATGGACAGGCAGCAGAAACTGACTGCCAGTCGGGTGCTGAACTTTTACAGCGAAGAGGAGCTGGCAAGAGTTTTCCGCGACTACGGTGAACTGCGCGAAAGCCGTCAGCTGGCGCGCAGGATCGTGCAGCTGCGGGAAGAAAAGCCTTTCAGCACCACCGCAGAACTGACTGCAGTTTGCGACAAAGTTCTGCGTAAAAAGCGCCCCGGCGAGCTGCCCAGCCCGACGCTGGTTTTTCAGGCGTTGCGGATCGAGGTCAACGGCGAGCTGGAGCAGTTGAAAAGCGGTTTGCAGGCGGCAAAAAATATACTGCGTCCGGGCGGGCGTCTGGCGGTGATATCGTTTCATTCGCTGGAGGATCGGATCGTCAAGAATTTTATGCGCGACGCGGCGCAGAACTGCATTTGTCCGCCGGGATTGCCCGTTTGCGTATGCAATCACCGGGCGGAATTCACGCTGCCGGTACGGGGCGTGATAAGTGCAAAAGAGGAAGAATTGAACCGCAACCGTCGGGCGGCGTGTGCCAAACTGCGGGTGGCGGACAGAACATAATTACAAATTGGAACATTTTTTTACAGCAAAGAGAAAAACGGAGCAGCAGGATGAATTTGCAGAGGCACAGCACAAAATTGTCACGCTCCAATGTCCGGCGGGGCAGGGAGCATAAATCGTGGGCATTCAAATTTTATGTATTGATCTACTTGCTGATGATCGCATCGGTCTTTTTCGGTGCGGTCAACTACCGTATTGACCTGAACCGTAAGATCAACGATCTGCGTCGTGCCAGCAGTCGTGCCAAAGTTGAAATCTACGAATTGGAGCGGGATATCCAGGCGTTGAAGCTGGATAAGGAGCGCCTTTGCAGCGCAGATAATATCAACCGCTGTATTGCAGCATATAATCTGCCGCTCCGTCAGGCGGTGCCGGGGCAGGTGCGCTACTTTACGGTCAGAAATACTTATGCTCCGCAGCATACTGCCGAATCTCAGAACGCGCGCCGCAATTATTCCATGAATTCCCGCGGACTCTGAATCTGACAAATTATTTCTGCCGGGGAAGAGGGCAATATAAATGCGCAGCTGTAATGATATAATGCGGGGCAGGATCCGCTTTCAGGCACTTTTGATCGTGCTGTTTTTTGCCTATCTGATCGGCAAACTCTACTGCGAACAGATCCGCCGCCACGATTACTACTACACCGAAGCCCGCAATAAGTACGTTACCAGCAAAAAACTCAAAGGGGTCCGCGGCGAGATTTTTGATATGCACGGCAATTTGCTGGCGGGTAATATGCCCTGCCAGAATGTGTCGGTAACTCCATGCAATATCAAAGCCCAAGATGATGAAAAAATTTCCCGCCTGATTGCCGAAACGCTGGGGCTGGATTACGAATATGTACTTAAACGTGTATCGCTTAAAACCAGAACGGTGAAAGATGAATCGGGCAAAGTGCTGACTCTGCCGCTGAAGTACGCCCTGATCGCCAACAATATCCATCTGGAAGATGCCCGGTATCTCCGTCAGGTGCTGAAGAAACACTCTCTGGCGCGGAATGTGCATTTTGAAGATACCTTTACCCGCTATTACCCCAAAGGTACATTTCTTTCCAACGTAGTGGGGATAACCACCCGCAATCAGGGTTCCAACCGGGGCGAGATGGGGCTGGAAAAGCGCTTTGAAAAGCAGCTGCGTTCCGACTCGGGCAAAAAGACTTATATGCGCAGTCTGGATGGCTGGCAGGTGGGGGATAAGCCTTTGCAGGAGGTCAGCAGTCACGACGGCAGCAATATATTCCTGACCGTAGTGGAGCCGCTGCAGTCGATTCTGGAAGATGAACTGGACAAGGCTTGGGAAAAATTCCGCCCCAGAGCCGCTTATGCGGTGATGATCGACCCCGCCACGGGCAATGTGCTGGCAATTGCCGAACGGCCCTCCTTTGACCCCAACGACCGCAAATCGCTGGATAACTCCGCATTCAAGATCCGACTGATCAGCGATATTATGGAACCCGGTTCGATCATGAAACCCCTGACGGTAGCCGGTGCGCTGGAGTGCAAAGCAATTACTCCCGATACTGTGATCGACTGCGGAAACGGTACCTGGTATTACAACAACCGCCCGCTGACCGATACCCACGGCTACGGTCGGCAGGATGTTACGGGCGTTATCCGCAAATCCAGCAATATCGGTATCGCCAAGATCGGGCTTATGATGGGCGAGCAGAATTTGTACAACTCTTTGCGCAAATTCGGCTTCGGCTCCCGGACTGGATTGCCGCTGTCGCCTGAATCTTCCGGCATATTTCACCCGGTAAAAAGATGGGACGGTCAAACCATAACCCGTCTCGGGATCGGTTATGCTTCGGCGTGTACTCCCGTGCAGATGGCCCGGGCGTATTGTGCGCTGGCAAATAATGGCAAACTGCCCAAACTGCGGCTGATCGACCGCACCGTGGATACTGAAAGCGGCAAGGTTACAGTTATGCCGCCGGCTGAAATGCAGCAAATATATCCGCCTGAAGTTATTCAGCAGGTGGTCAAAATGATGATTGCGGTTACGGAGCCGGGGGGAACCGCCACCCGCGCGGCTATTCCGGGCTATCATGTGGCGGGCAAGACCGGTACATCCCACAAAGTTGCCAACGGCGGTTATGTGGGGAAATATTTCGCCAGCTTTGTCGGATTCGTTCCTGCGGAAAAACCTGCCTTTGTGCTGCTGGTGACGGTGGATGAACCCAAAGGTGCCAAATTCGGCGGTACCGTATCTGCCCCGGTCTGGAAAGCGATGGCGGAACGGGCGCTGAAATATATGAATATCCCGCCGGATGTACCGCAAGATGAGTCAAAAAAGCGGCATTAAACCTTACTTGGCATCAAACTTCTTCTTCAATTTCAGTTCAGGCGGAACCCGGCGGCAGATCCGGGCGTATTCATTGTAGATCGCACCCGGTCCGGGGGCTTTGCGGTATGCCTGAGCGATAAGTTTGCGTGCCTGTTTGGTGTAGCCCAGCTCGAACAGCTGCTTTGCCTGCCGGCAGAGCCTTTGCGCTTCGGCGCGCTGAGCGGGGGATACAAAGTAATAAAAGCGGTATCCGGCATTGCCGCCGGCGGCTTCGGGCAGCGTGATTTCATAGAAATTTTCCGACGCATATTGGTCTATTGTCAGTTTTACCGCCGCAGAATCAGCCCGCAGTTTTTTGACGTTGGCAATGTAAGTACAGCTGTATTTTACACTTGGCGGCGTAAGCGTTACAGGTATATGCACCAGCACGAATTTAACTTGATTGTCGCTGCAGAAAATAGCAAATTCATCCAGCGAAGCATGAAAATATTTCTGCATATATTCCTGCGTAAGTTTCCGTACTTCAGGTAATTCATATTTGGGTTGGATCAGGATTCCTGCATTGGTGTAGCCCTTTATATAGGCTGAACTTTGCATATCGCTGAGGATGGTTTTGCCCTCCAGATCGTACTGCCGCAGCGCTTTTAACATATTGGCGGTTGCCCGGAGCGTTTCGGGGTAGCCGCGGGTGGTGCGGCAGGCGGTTCGGAACTCCAGAACAACAGCGCCCAGCAGCAATATGGTCAAAGTCCAGCGCCAGACGCGCGCGGCGGAAAATTTCTGCAACGCATGAACCGTTACAGCCAGAGCAATGGCACCGAACAGCATGGTTATATCGCGAAAACGCATAAAATATATGTAAAGAATAAAGGCGATAGCGGTAAGGAAAAGATATTGTCCGCACCGCAACCCCCGCGCCTGACGCAGTTTCAGCGGAGATTTTTTCCGTATTGCTCCCCGCAGCCACAGTGCGGAAATCAGCAGCGCAGATATCAACAGCAGAGGCAATGCCGCCGGATAGATGACCCGGGTTATCCGCCAGTCGGCGCTGTGCAGTTCCGGAGTCCACAAATAACGCTGGTCAAAGGTCAGCTGTTCAGGATCATCGGGCAGGGTATTGGCAAATTTCAGCTTGGCGCAAATCAGCTCTGCAAAATGGCTGTAATTGACCTGAAATTGCGATACAGCCAGGGTAATTGCTGTAGATGCAAATATCAATGCTGCCAACACGATTGCCCGATGGAGCCGTCGGCATTTTTCCGGCAGCATATTCAGCAGCGCCGCCAGCGGCAGCGCCAGCAGCATTACGGGCGAAAACATTGTGCCGTGTACACGGTAATACGGATGCAGCAGACAAGTCAATGCTGCTGCCACAAAGGTTATCAGCCAGAAATCCCGTTCCTTGCGGCTGCTTCGGTTGCTGAGCAAATTCAAGCCCGCCGCGCTGAGTGCCAGCAGCCCGATAACGATCTGGCTGGCATCCCATGCAATAAACGACAGTACGCAGCAAACCGCCGCCCCTGCCAGAAACCATTTGTTGCGGGAGCGGCAGCAGAGTACCCCGGCGTAACAGGCTATATATGCGCACAGAAAGGGCCACGCCGCTGCACCTTTGATCAAATCCTGACCTGTATATCTGCCCAGCGCCGCGGGGGAAAAGGTGTTGACAAGCGCACCGGCAACTGCCAGAATCCACGGGAGTTTCAGCAGCCGCAGCGCAAGAAAGATCATTGCCGGTGCCAGCGCAATAAAGGCGCTGAAGGCGTAACGGATAAAGCGGCTTTCGGCGTAGGATCGCTCGTATTCGCCTTCCGGTGGGGTGTTGCAAAGTGCGCGGCGGAGTTTCAGCAGCCAACCGCCGGCGTATTCCAGCGAAAGCGTCATTTGCTCGCAGGTTTTACGATGCTGCAAGGCGGGCAATGCCGGGTCGCTTGCGGCAATATCTTTGCCGTCGGCACAGGCATTTATATAGCTGTACATCACGGCGCTTTCGGCAAGAAACGGAGCAAAGCGGCAGCCCGATGTTTGTTCCATTTTATCCAGATCGCGCTGGGCTACTGCGTTGCGGAAGGTGAATGCGGCAAAGTAGATCAGGATAAAGCCGATCAGCGTCTGATGTTGCCGCAGCAGCTCAAAAAGTTTTTTCACGATTCTTCTTCTTCCATATTTGAGTTTCCGGGAACATAACCTGCGGGGGCGACACCGATTACGAATTCACCTTTCCAGCTGCCCCGCTGACGGGCAACGGTCAGCAGTTCGTTTACGGTTCCGCGCAGAATTTCTTCGTGCAGTTTGGTCGCTTCGCGGACAATGGCGATTTGCCGCTCGCCCGAACAGTATTCAAGCAGATATTCCAGCGCACCTGTTACGCGGAAGGGCGATTCGTAGAAAAACACCGTCTTGTCTTCCTGAGCCAGCGCTTCAAAGAATTTTCCCCGCCGCCCCGATTTGACCGGCGGAAAGGCGTAAAAAGCAAATTTATCCACGGGCAGTCCGGTAGCTGCTGCCGCGAAAGTCAGGGCGGAAACTCCGGGGATGATTTCGGTCTTTATTCCCAGCAATGCAGCTTCGCGGACAATAAAAAATCCCGGATCGGCAATGGCAGGAGTTCCGGCATCGGTCACCAGCGCCACATTGGCTCCGTCGGCGACTTTGTCGAGCAGACTTTTGCACTTGCCCCGCTCGTTGAACGCATGATAACTGGTCAAAGGCGTGTGAATATCGTAATGCGCCAGCAAGCCGCGGCTGTGGCGGGTGTCTTCGGCGGCGATCAGATCGGCTTCTTTTAAGATCCGCAACGCCCGCAACGTGATATCTTCCAGATTGCCGATGGGGGTACTTACTATATACAGAGTTCCGCTCATATTGAATTTTTCCGTTTTAAAAGCATATTGATTATGGAGCGCGCCATGCGCCGCAGATTAATTTCGGTATCGCGCAAGGCTTCGTCCAGCGAACAGGGTTTGGCGGCAAGGGCGAATACGGCATCAAAAATATCTTCCAGCTCCTCTGCACGTTCGCCCAGCGCGCCAGATAAAAGCAAAACAGGTACATTCTGCCGGCGGCAATGATTTGATACAACGCTGCAAAGTTTGCCGTGAGCCGTCTGGAAATCCGAACAGCCTTCTCCGGTTATCACCCAGTCGGCATCCTGTAGCGCGGAGTCAAACTTGAGCATATCCAGCACCAGTTCCGCACCTGATACACTTTTTGCTGCCAGGAAGTTGCGCAAAGCAAAACCCAGTCCGCCCGCTGCACCGTCGCCGGGCGTGGTAATATTATCTGCCAGATTGGAACGCACTGCCAGCAGTCCGAAGTTGTACAGATTGTTTTCCAAAGCCCTGACCATTGCCGGATCTGCCCCTTTTTGCGGAGCAAAGACCGCTGCGGCTCCATTTTCTCCGCACAGCGGATTAGTTACATCCGAAGCAATGCGTATATTGCATTGGGCAAGTTCCCGGGGCAAATTTGAATTGTCGATCCGGGCGATCCGGGCAATATCGCTGCCTGTTGCCGGAGCATTTATCCGCTGATTATCTGCATCGTAAAATTCAACTCCCAGCGCCTGCAGCATACCGATCCCGCAATCCACCGTAGCGCTGCCGCCGATGCCGATGGTCAGATTCCGCACCGCTTTTTCGCAGATGATATGTTTGAGCAGTTCCCCCGTGCCGTAAGTGGTGGTCAGCATCGGGTTGCGCTCTTCGCGGGTGATAAGTTCTATACCGCTGGCGGCTGCCATTTCCAACACCGCCGAGTTATCGGGCAGCAGCCCCCATGGAGCGTTGATCGGGCGGAACAGCGGGTCGTGGACGGTAGTCTGCTGCATGATTCCGCCTGCTGCGGAACAGACCGCCTGGGCGGTGCCTTCGCCGCCGTCGCCCAGCGGTATGGAAATTATTTGGCAATCTGGAGCATATTCCAGCATAGTGTCGCGCAAAACGCGGCAGATATCAGGGCTGCTCATGCAGTTTTTAAAAGAGTCAAAAGCCAGAATGATTTTCATTTTTTTACGCCATTTCCTTAAGTATGCCGTCCGTCAGATACAGCACTTTGTCGGCGCGGGCGGTAAGCGCTTCGTTGTGGGTGATCATAATGATCGTATGATCGGCTGCCAGTTCGCGGAAGAGTTCCAGCAGCCGTTCGCCGGTCTGCGAATCAAGGTTGCCGGTCGGTTCGTCGGCAAGGATCAGTTCGGGATCATTGATCAGCGCCCGCGCTACTGCCGTCCGCTGCTGTTCGCCGCCTGAAAGTTCCATGCTGCGGTGGTGGAGCCGATCCGCCAGCCCCAGCTTTTCCAATAGTTCCAGCGCCCGATGGCGGGCAGCTTTAGCCGGTGTGCCAGCCAGTTTGGCAGGAATCAGAACATTTTCGAGAATGGTGAATTCGGGCAGCAGCTGGTAATTCTGGAAGATGAACCCGATTTTCCGATTGCGGAAATCCGCTGCGGCTGCTGCCGAGCTGAAAAGCTCGCTGTAAGGCTTGCCTTTAAATTCCACCGTACCGGAGTCAGGCGTTTCCAGCGCTCCGATCAAATTAAGCAGTGTAGTTTTCCCTGATCCCGATGCCCCCAGCAGAATGTTCCAGGCATGGCGTGGAAAAACGGCATTTACATTGTGCAATATCTCCAGATGGCGGTTGCGGGAAAGGGTGTAACCTTTGCAGATATTTTTCAGTTCGATCATAACGTCATTGTTCATATTACTCATACCTCAACGCCCGTGCCGGATCCAGTTTAGCTGCGCGCAACGCCGGGACGATGGCGCCTGCGGTACAGAGAATTATTGCCGAAATTGCCACAATTGCCACATCCGCAGGAACAATATGGGCAGGAAGTTCGTTAAAATAGTACATTTCGGGCGGAAAAAGCTGCTGCCCGGTGATTCCGGCAACCGTGTTCAATATGTTCATCCGCAAAGCAATAACTGTGCTGCCGAGAATGATCCCTGCCAGACTGCCGATAAAGCCCACCAGCAGCCCCTGCAGCAGAAAGATCTTCATTACCACCCCCGGCGCAGCACCCAGCGCTTTGAGCAGCCCGATCTCGCGGGTTTTCTGGTAGACCGAAGTAATCAGTGTGTTGGCAATGCTGAACGCTGCCACCAGCACAATAAATATCAGCAGAAAGAACATCATATTTTTTTCCACCGCCAGCACTCCCAGCAGCTGGGCGTTGCGATTTTGCCATGACTCCACGCGGTAAGGGGCATCGGCAAAGGCTGTTTGCAGAGTTTGCAGCTCTTTTTGCAGATCAAAGGGATCTTTCACCCAGCCGTAAACGCTGGTGGCGCTGCCCCAGGGCAGATTGAAAAGTTCGGCGGCATCATCCAGATTCATAAAAATAACATCACGGTCAAAGTCGTATTTGCCGAAACTCACGATCCCGGCAACCGTCAGTTCCGTCGGCAGCACGATCTTGCCGCTGTCGCTGAACTCAACGCCGCCGGAAGGTTTCACTTTTATCATCTCCGCCAGTTTTGCCGAGCTGTGCAGAATTATCTTGCTGCCCAAGCGCAGCCCCTGCTGATCCGCCAGACGGCTGCCGATGACCGCCTGACCGTGTTCAAGCTCAAAAACGCCTTCCTTCAAGGCGCTTTTTATATCCATGACCTGTGCCACATCGCCGGCGTTTACCCCCATGACCAGACGGGGGGTGAAGCTGGAGCGGTTCTGCAGCATTGCCGCCTGGATCGTAACCGGGGCGCTGTGGAGCACCCCGGAGTCGCTCAGCACACTCTGCACCCTCTCAATATTCATTATCGGGTAGTGCAGACCGCTGACGTGAATATGCGCCTGAGTCTGGATAAGTTTACTTTTCATAATATCGGTAAAACCGGTCATAACTGCCAGCACAACTATCATAACCGCCACGCCCAGCATTACACCGATCACGGATATAAGTGTTATTACTGATACAGCATTGCGGCGCGGTTTCAGATAGCGCAGCGCAATAAAAAGTTCTGTTTTCACAATTCAATATCCATTATTTCAACTTTTTTATACGAAAAACGTTATTAAATTAATACCAATTCTCCAAAATGGAAATATATTATAGAATAAAAGTGTTAAAAAAACAGATTTTTTCAGAAAAAACGGTTTCAATATATGTCAAAAATAGAATTGCTTGCTCCCGCCGGTTCGCCTGAAGCGTTGGCGGCGGCTCTGGCGGCAGGGGCCGATGCAGTTTATGCCGGACTGCCCCGATTCAACGCCCGCGAACGGGGCGAAAATTTTACGGTGGAAAATATGCGTCAGGCGATCGCTTTTGCGCATAAACTCAAGCGCAAAGTCTACATCACGCTCAATACGCTGGTCAAGGAGCAGGAACTGCCTGAACTGTCTGAGTATGTTGCCGAAATAGCCGATATGAATCCTGATGCGGTTATTGTGCAGGATCTGGGCGTTTTGCGGATGATCCGGGAGTTTTTTCCGCAGCTGACTGTTCACGCTTCAACTCAGATGGGCATCCATAACTCCGCCGGGGTGCGTATGGCGGAACGCATGGGGGCAAAGCGGGTGATTCTGGAGCGGCAGATAACGCTGGAAGAGTTGACTTTGCTGCGGAAAAATTCGTCGCTGGAACTGGAAATATTCTGCAACGGCGCTTTGTGCTGCTCGCTTTCCGGCTCCTGTTTATTCAGCAGTTATCTGGGCGGCGCCAGCGGCAACCGCGGCAAGTGCAAACAGCCCTGCCGACGGAGATTTTTCAGCAAAGAAGGCAACGGATTTTTCTTTTCCACAGCGGATCTGGCAACGCTGGAAATGATTCCCGAATTCCGCAAGCTGGGGATCGCTTCGCTGAAGATAGAAGGGCGGCTCAAGCAGCCTGACTATGTAAGCAATGCCGTTAAAGCCTATCGGCTGGTGCTGGATGCGCCCGAAGTCAACGCCGGAGTTATCGGCGAAGCGCGGCAAATCCTCAGCAATACCTGCGGACGCCGTTGGAGCGATGGATTTTTCAGCGAAAAATCTATGAAAAATCTGGTTCGGCACGATGCATTGGGCGCTTCGGGTACTTTGCTGGGCAGAGTTGTGGCGGTGGGCGAAAGCGGCTTTAATGCTGAACTTAAACAGCGGCTGCATATTGGCGACCGTTTGCGGGTGCAGCCCCTCAGCGGCGATGAAGGCAGCGCGTTTACTTTGACCAAACTTTTTATCGACCGCAAGATCGTTTCAGTAGCCCGCCCCGGGGATACGGTGTATATACCCTGCGACAAACCTGTAGCACCCAACGGTTTGCTCTATAAGACAGGCGTGGCTCAAACGGTGGATATGAAGGCGCTGGAATCCTGCAAAGTGCGGGAAAAACTGGAGCTGACTTTGAACCTGGAAGCCGATAAGCTGGGTATTGAGATCCTGAATTGCGATGCTTTGCGTTACTGGCAGTATGATGCTCCGTGGCAGGAAGCCCGACAGCACCCGATAGCGCCGGAAAATCTGCAGGAGGCTTTTGCTTCGGGGACGGGGGATTTTGAGTACGATATAAAGAGTGTAAATATTGCTTCGTCGGCACAAGGTGTGTTTATTCCTGCCTCGGTGCTGAAAAAGGTGCGCCGTACCTTTGATGAAGCAGTAAGTGTTATTGCTCCGGCGTCGCTGCATAAATCGGGCGGAATCGGTTTGATGAAGTTTTTTGAGTATTACCAGAGCCGTCCGGTTCTGCCGCTGAATCAGCAGCGGATGCGCGAAACTGTGGCAATGCGTCCCCACGGCGCTTCCGCCGGTAATCCCAAAGCGTGGAAAGCAGTAAGCGTGCTGGATATCAACAACGCTACCGATGAAGCTGTGTTGCCTGATTTTTGCAGCGAGAGCAAACTTGACTCGCTGCAGCGGGCGATTCAGCGCGCTTACGATCAGGGTATCCGCCGTTTCCGGGTGTGCAGTCTGTTTGAATTGGAGCTGTTGAAAAAATATTCCGATATCGTTATTACCGCAGCTTATCCGCTGCCGATTGCCAACTCGCTGGCGGTGGACGAACTGGCTGCGCTGGGCGTCGATCGGGTGCAGGCGGCATTGGAGCTGGAAAAAGAGTCGATCGAAGCACTGCGCAAACAATCCTGCCTGGAGCTGGAAGTTTACCGTTACGGCCGTCCCGCGCTGCTGACCACGCGGGCAGTATTACCTGTAGAGGGAGATATCGAGGATAACCGCGCCAATAAATTTTCTGTCCGCAGCGAAAAACGGCTGGGGTTGACCAGACTTTACGCCCGTTCGGTCTTCAGCATACCCCACGTTGCAGGTACTGCCGACTATTACGATCTGACTCAGGCGCGTTGGAACGAAGCCGAAACCAACACCTTTAATTTTGAGAAAGACTGGCTGTAACAAAGCGTTTGCGTCCGGTATAGTCGCAAATGGTGTCGGCATTGCCGAAGCACTCCGCGCAGCGCAGGATCTCTGCAACTGCATCGGTTTGCTGCGGCGCCATTTCCAGAATTATTTTACCGTTGTCATGCAGAAAGCCCGGCGCCTGAAGAATAAGTTCTTTTATCAGCGCCAGCCCGTTATCTCCGGCAGTCAGCGCGATTTGCGGTTCAAAATTCCTGACTTCCTGCGGCAGAACGGCGTATTCGTCGTTGGTTACATAGGGTAAATTAGCCGCAATAATGTGGAATTTTTCGGTACTGAATGAACTCAGCAAATTACTTTGCACAAACCTTACTGCGGTCAATCGGGCAAGTTCGGCATTGTGTTTTGCCACATTCAAAGCTCCGGAACTTATATCGCAGGCAGTGACTTGAGCATCGCTGCGCTCCTGCTGCACGGCAAGGGCGATCGCACCGCTGCCGGTACCGACATCCAGCAGCGAACCGCCGTTTTCCAGATGCTCTATGCACCACCCTGCCAGCAATTCCGTTTCGGGGCGGGGAATCAGAACCGACGGATCCACATACAGCTCCAAATCCCGGAAATAGGCGCGGTTGAAGATATACTGCCACGGCTCGTCGTTCAAACGGCGTCGGATTATTTCCCGCCCCCGCTCAAAGAGTTGATCCTCCACTTGGCAGCTGCGGTCAAGTTTGGCTTGCAATCGGTTGCAGTTGAGCAATTCAGCCATGATCGCAGCGGTTTCGGCTTCAGCCTGCTCCATATTGTGTTGGCTGAATGCCTGAAACATAAGGTCAAAGAGTTCGCCTGACGTGTGCATTTTTTTCAACTTATTTGCTGCTTTGTACCGCTGCGGGCGGAGTTTTTACCGGGTGAAAGGGTATGAGTGTATTAGTATCCTGCAGCACGATCACCGCACAAATTACCAGCTGCAAAATTCCCCAACCGGCAAAGATCAGCATAAAATGCCCCGCCGAACGCAACCCGCTGACTCCGAACCAGGCGATTCCGTAACGGCGGAAGAGCAGATAGATCACCCCCAGCAGCATAGCCGCAAGTATTGCCAGTACCAGCGCTGGATTGGTGTCAATAAGATAGTGCATAACCGGTGTATTGTGCGCCCAGCTTATATTGTTGACCACCCCCGGCAGAAAGAGCAGCGGCCATGCGGTCAGGTGCAGAAACCACAACGCAGGTCCGTGTACCGAGGGTTTTGCCAATTCATACGGGCGGTCAAAACATACCGCCAGCGAAACGAGTATCACAATAAGCAAAAGCAGCGTACAGCGGTTGAAAAATTCCAGCGCGCGCTTCTTTTTGGAGTCGGAGGCTTTGATGTAATTATTGCGCTTCTTGGAGCTGTTTTTATTTTTTTTCATTGCTCAAGCTCCTTATTTATGCGTGTTGATCCCGATACGTTTGAATATCAGGAAGGTTATATATGCAATCAGCACCGCCCCCAGGAAGAAACCGCTGTAGGCATAGGGCCACCAGATGCCCTCGGTCATCATGGTAAACTCCGACATACCGCCCATACCGGTCAAAACGTTGATCGGCATAAAGACCAGATTTATCAGCGCCAGATATTTCATAACGTTGGAAAGGGTGTTGTTCACAATGGATACCCGCGCCGTGGACATATCGTTGAGAATTTCCGAATAAATGTGGGCAAGATTGTCGCACTGTTTGTTTTCTACGGTGATATCTTCCAGAAAGTCGATCTCCTCTTCGGTGAATCCGATCTTGCGGGCATCAGCTTTGAGCTTGAGCAGCAGCAGCTGATTGGCGCCCGTGGCGCTCTGATAATAGGTCAAACCTTTGAGCAGCGAAAAGATCCCCGCCAGCGCTTTGTTGGTGACGGAATTTTCCATCTTATTTTCAAAGCTGTCGGAAATCGACCGTATGATCCGCAGATTTTCCAGAAAGTGGCGGGTCGAGTGATAGACCAGCCGCAGCAGTACCCCCGGAATAGTGTTGCCGCGCAGAGGCATCTTGCCGTATTCAAAGATCGGCACCGAGTCCGCCTGAACAATGATGATCTTATCCCGAAACAGAAACACCCCCGCAGATGCCACGCGGAAAATCAGTTTATTGTCGCGGTTGTAGCGCCGCGGCTGTTTCATAATTACGGCAATATGATCGGGCTCGTACTCTACACGGGAGATTTCGTCTTCGTCCAGCGCCGAGTAGTAGGTGTGTTCATCAATGCCGCACTCCTCGACCAGAAATTTCCGATCGTCATCGGTGGGGTTGCTGTAAAGCTGGATCGGGCCGATCGTATCTTCGGGACATTCGACCACCCGACCGTCAGCTATTTTATAACTTTTGAACATAATAACACGCTTGATTCCGGTTTTTCGCATGGTTGGCACAATGCTTTTCCATGCGCTGTGTTGCATACATTTTCAGATGCAAGTATTACCGCAAGCGTCGGCAGAGGTTCAGCGCAGCGAGCCTTTTGCAAACGGATGCGGCAGACTTGTACTGCACGACGGCGGTTCAGCATCCAAACTGGTGTTGACCGTACTTGCTTTCATAAGTCAAACTTTCTCCTGTTTACAAAATTAACAAAATCTACAGCTTTAATTGAACAGCGCAACAGTTCAGAAGCAGAATAAAAACCATTGCGTATTGCAAAATATACAATTTCAAAACCGATATTGCAAGTCGTAAAATGCAGTTTTTGTAAAAAAATATGGAACTGCGGCAATTTTTTTTTACCGCAGTCCCGACTTTTACCGCATTTTCTTAAAGTTGCAGAATCAATATTTTTCGTAGCTGCACGGAGTGGGGAAATATGCTTCCAGCAGGGGTTTGAGTCCGCCTTGCAGCGCGGCATCGTTGTACCCCAGAAAGAGTTTATCCGCAGGCAGTTGATTCAGTTTTAACGGTTGCTCGCAGGTCGATTTGACCATGCTTTGTTCCAGCTTGCCGCCTGTGCCGTAGAAGCCGAAGTAGAGCGTATTTATGCAATACCCGGGTTCGCGGGCATAATCTGTTGAACGGAAAAGTTCGGAAAACAGTTTTTTATTGAACCGCTGCGGAGTGTGACTTTCGTAGTTGCATTCCAAAAATCGATTCCGCTTTTGCAAATAATCAAAGGTGTTGCGCATACGGCGGTGCCAGATTCGCGGGGCGTTGAAATCCCGTCGTCGGCGGGGATTATAGATCGCAGGCAGTTTGTGCAAACAGCAAGGCTTGAGCAGAATCTGGTCGTCGCTCCAGAAAATAAACTCTTCGCTCAGCTCCGGACAGGCTGTTGCCAGCAGCAGTTTGTCAATAATATTGGCATCTTTATTGTGTTTGTGCGGATCATCTGCCGGCAGGTGGATAACATTCTGCACCCATTCGGGCAGTTGATCGCTTACAATATACACTTGCCCGGGATCGCGGACAAAGCGGGCGATTCCCCGCAGCGCCATACGCAGTTCAAAGTTATTGTGTTTACTGCCTGAACCCAGCGGAATAACAATATCAGGAGTCTGATGTTTCATTTTTTATGCTTTCGTAAAGTTGAGGGTGAAGCCGGTGGTTATCTCGCGTCTGGGCATGATCGACTTGTCGCCGTAGTTGATCTGGTGATCGACAAGTATCTCGCCCAGCGGATAGACCGGGTAGTCAATGGTGCTGATAAAGTTATACAGCATGGTGCCGTAACTGATATCCCGTTCGCTGTCGTAGTAAGAAAGATATTCGTCCCAATCTTCGCTTTCGTTGCAGAAGAAATCCCATCTTAAATAGGTTTCGTCCCGATAGATGAATATTTCCATTTGTTTATCGTAGAAAATACCGTTTTCCGCGCTGCCGTCAGCAAGCATTTCGGTTCCTGTAAGGATGATCCGGTAACTGGCATCGGTCAGCGGGGTAAAACTGCCTTTCAAATTCAGCTCGCGGATCTGCAGCGGCAAAGGATCGCTTTCCAGATACGGCGTGGATACCTCGCGGTAACAGAGTGTTACATTGATCAGATCGCCCGACACGCCGGAACTTGACGAACTTGAGCTGGAGGAACTTGAGGAACTGGAGCTGTCGGACGAACTTGAACTTGATGAATCGGAGGAACTTGAGGAACTGGAGCTGTCGGACGAACTTGAGCTTGACGAACTTGAGCTGGATGAACTTGAGGAGCTTGATTCCGAATTTGAGTCGGACGAACTTGAACTTCCGGATTCAGAGTCGGAGCCGGAACTGCTGGACTCGGAAATCGAATCTGACGAACTTGATGAACTTGAGGAGCTTGAGGAGCTTGATTCCGAATTTGAGCTTGAGGAACTGGATTCCGAAGAATCACCTTCGGATGGAACGCTCAAAAACATACAGCCCGGGCCGAATTGCTGCTGCACAACTTCCACGCCGTTGCCGTACTCGTTCATTATGATCGAAGCAATGGGCAGGTAGTTATCCTTTTCGTCGGAATCAGGCAGCGCGCTTTGCATTATCCAGTTGAATTTGAGTTTGACCTCTCCCAACAATTTATCGCTGAAGGAGTAATCGGCATTGTCGGCACTTTGTGATACTTTCAATATCAGCCAGCCGCTGTTCTGTACGGTGAACTCGTGCAGAACAGGTATATCAACAAATTTATTGTGCATTTTTACGGCACATTGACCATTCTCCGCAGACGTGATTTCCAGCCAGCGCAGTTCCACGCAGCCTGCGCGGAGCATAAGGTCGCTCTGATCGCTTTCCAGCAGCGTTGTATCATAGACAGATATAAACGTTTCAGCGGGATTTATTACATGGAAACACCCGCGGTAGGCACCTTCCAGCACCGGTAATTCAGGATTCAGATCCAGCGAGATATGGTTGATGCTCTCATTGGCAGTCAGCCACTCACCTGTATCAATATTGATGTAGCTATTGCGGATATCGGTTCTCTTTTTAAGCATAAAAATCTTCCTTTCGCTTGCTCATATCCAGTAAAACTGGTTCCATTGCCGATTGACAGGGGCCAGACGGTAAATTTTAGTAATGCGGGTAAATTCACGGTTGCGGCTGTCGGTTACATCGTCAATATCCAGATCGTGACAGAGAAAACTGCCGTAAATATTGCCTACATAACCTACAAAAGTCCGATTGCTGAAAAAATCTGTATAGGCAAAAAGATTTTCCGTACTGCTGCCGCGCTGGTAGCTTACTTCGACCACCTCCAGAATTTTCACCGGCTGATTTATCCAGTTTACCGGCAGCGGCGCGGTGGTATCCAGCGGACATTGCAGCTGCGGCTGCCAGCGGTTGAGCATCACATAATTGCCGTTGCTGCGATAGCTGTAGCCGCATTGGACCGCCGACAGCCGCAGCGACCCGGTGCGGATATAATACTCCACCCGATCAGGCAGATCGTCGTCGCGCCAGTCGCGGAAGTTGGGCGATTTGCCGATATCTTCAGGATAACGGGCTTCCAGGGTGTATTCATATTCCTGATCCGATATCCGTTTGGGTTCAACTTTATTGACGATGGTGTTGTAGTTGCCCGTCCATTCGCCGGCACTGCTGCCCAGCATGGATTCAAAAATCGCCTTGTCTTCGGCGCGGGCGCGCCAGATACTGGTCCAGACCTGCAATGTTTTTGGTACATCGTAAAAATTTTCCATCGC
Source organism: Lentisphaerota bacterium (assembly GCA_015061545.1). Lineage (GTDB taxonomy): Bacteria > Verrucomicrobiota > Lentisphaeria > Victivallales > Victivallaceae > SIG78. The sequence continues at coordinate 56,424 of SUWJ01000012.1, forward strand.
CACGACTTCTTCGTGACGCAGAACTTCGATCATCTTCATATCAGAATACCTTGCCTGCAAGGTCACCAGAGTACGGTTGGCAGAATCTGCACTTTGGGTTTTGATGCTGCTTATGTAGTAGTTTTCTCCTGCCCAGGCGGCAGCAGCGTGCAGCTGATTGGCATTCAGAAAATCCTCCAGCGCTTCGGGCAGCAGCAGCCAGTCGGCGCTTTTTATCTGCCTGAAATCGCTGCTCTCTATGCTGGTGACCGTTCCCGTGCTGGTGATGGCGGTGTTGACCGCTTCAATACTGGCAATACTGCTGCCGTCGGTTCGGGTTTTTACGCTTACAGCTTCGCAGCGGTAATTGCTGCCTGCCCAGTCAAGGGTGTCGCCAATGGCAGGCAGCATAGTTTCGGCATTGCCGTTAAACTTGAATTGGGCGCTTTTGTGTTCGGTGAGATCTTTCCGCCGCTCAAATTTACAGCTGTCGGGAATGATTTGCAAAGTGTCTGCCGCTGCGGGATCGACCCCGTAAAAGGTTACTTCGCAGCTGCGGCTGTCCAGCGGTTTGCAGCTGATGCGGGTGATTACGGAACTTTCATCCAAGGTGTAGCTTTGTCCGTCGGTAGCGGGTACGCGCCACGGGGAATTGATCGACCCTGCCCATTGTTCGGCACTCTTTACTACATCATCTTCCGCGTTGTCGCAACTCAGCAGCCATACCGCGCTGCGGCTGAGTTGACCGTTTTCATCAATGGCGAAAGTCGGCGAATTCAAAAATTGAACGTGCATAAAAAATCTCCTTGTGCAACACAATTTTGTTTGGGTTACTCAAGGAGAGATTTTGTCAACAAACGAGGAGCTTTTCAGCGGCAGTTGAGCAATTTTGCCAGTTGTTCAAATTCGGCAACTGTAAGTTTTTCGGGGCGGATCTCCCACGGATGCCCCACCGCTGCCAGCGCGCTGCGGATAGCTTCTTCGCTGTAATTCTGCTTCAGCACTTTCCCCAGCTGTTTGCGGCGGTTGAGAAAGGCAAGTTTGACTACTTTTTCCAGAATTTTACGCTCTTCCAACGGCACGATTTCAGCTTTGAGTCTGAACTCCACCAAAGCTGAATCCACCTTGGGCGCAGGGTAAAATACTTCGGGCGGAACGATCCGCAGGATCTTTACCTCGTAAAGCTGCTGCACGCGGACCGACAACGCGCCATAGCTGCCTTTGCCCGGTTGTGCTGCCAGCCGTTCGCCCATCTCTTTTTGCAGCATAAAAATCATCTGACGGGGCGGATTTTCAAGCTCCAGAAACTTGGCGATAAGTATGCTGCTGACTGCGTAGGGCAGATTGGCAATGGCGCGGAACGGAGTAGCTTTGCCCAGCAATTCTGCGTAATCGACTTTGCAGCCGTCACCTTCGGTCAGATGAAAATTGCTTTCCTGATGATTGGCGCGCAGAAACTCGCAGACACGATGGTCGAATTCCACCGCATAAAGTTCCGCTCCGCTTGCCAGCAGTTTTTCGGTCAGCGCACCGAAGCCGGGGCCTACTTCCAGCACCGTTTCGCCAGGGGTGATATCAGCGCTGCGAACAATAAAATCCAGCAGATTATTATCCAGCAGAAAATTCTGCCCCAAGCCCCGTCCGGGCCGCATATCCAGTTTTTCGAGATTTTTCAGTAAGTCGTTTTTATTCATATAAATAACTTAAAAATCGCTGCTGTTGCCGTCCAGTTCTATGCCCAATTCAGCTAGATCAATATCATCATCGCTGTTGTCCACGCTGACCAGATCCACTCCGCCGGTATGTTTGGCGCCGACAAAGAACGGCGATGATTTCTGAATAGAACCCACTTTTTCCCGCAACAGCGCCTTGAGATTATCCAACTCGCACTTATCAGCGGAAATCGGCACGATATCAATTACTTCGCTGGCAAGTTCCTCCCGCAGCAGCGCCAGATTTTCGGCACTCTCTGCCAAATCCATCTTGTTGGCGGCGATCAGAGCGGGGCGTTTGCTCAAACCCTTCATATAAAGCTCCAGCTCGCTTTGCAGATGGCGGAAATCTTCCCACGGAGTGCGGCCGTCAATACCTGCCATATCCAGAACGTAGACCAACAGATGGGTCCGCTCGATATGCCGCAGAAAATGATGTCCCAGACCCACGTTGCGGTGCGCTCCGTCGATCAACCCGGGAATATCGGCAACCGTCAGACGGCTGAAGTCTTCGTATTCCACAACCCCCACCATGGGGTGCAGCGTGGTAAAAGGATAGGGCGCCACTTTGGGTTTGGCTGCCGACAACGCCCGCAACAGCGTCGATTTGCCCGCATTGGGATAACCCACCAAGCCGACATCGGCAATGGTTTTAAGCTCCAGCAGCAGCAACCGCTCTTCGCCTTCGGTGCCTTCTTCGCAGATTCGCGGCGCACGGTTGCCGCTGGTGGCAAAAGCTGCGTTGCCTTTGCCGCCTTTGCCGCCCTGAGCCACGACCAGTTCCATGCCGGCAGTTTCCAGATCGCCCAGAAATTCCCCGGTTTCTTCGTCGTAAACCACGGTGCCGATCGGCACTTTGACTACTACGTTATCGGCATTTTTGCCGTACATATTTTTGCCTTTGCCGTTGGGCCCGTTGGGGGCATCGTAGTGGCGGTTGTAGCTCAGATCGATCAAACTCTGCTCGTTGACATCGGCTTTAAGCACCACGCTGCCGCCGTTGCCGCCGTTGCCGCCGTCAGGCCCGCCCCGCGGCACGAACTTTTCGCGGTGAAAGCTGACGCATCCATTGCCGCCCCGACCGCCTTTTACTGAGATCTTTACCCGATCAACAAACATAAAATATTACCTCGCTGTCAAAACAATATGACACGCTTTACTGCATATCAAAACAAAAAGCCCGCAACTCTGCTTTAAACAGAGTACGGGCCTGAACTTTGCTCGGAAAAGCGTCAAACTTACGCTTCGACCGGAATCACGCTGACGGTACGGGCGGATTTGCGGAATTCCACAACGCCGTCGCAAAGCGCGAAGAGCGTGAAATCGCGGCCGCAGCCAACGTTTTTGCCCGGGTGAAATTTGGTGCCGCACTGACGGACGATGATGTTGCCGGCGAGGACGCTCTGCCCACCGTATTTTTTGACGCCCAGATACTGCGGATTGCTGTCGCGGCCGTTACGGCTGCTGGACTGACCTTTCTTATGTGCCATAATAAAATCCCTTTATGTAAAAATTAGTAATTTTTCTTCAATTCCATATTGACGAAGTATTAATTTAGCCTGATTTTAAAATTTTGCAAATTATAAAGCCTATTTTCCGCAAAATTTTAATTGCCGATGTTTTCCGAGATATCTTTTTCGACCACATTGGCAATGTATTTGAGTACGGCAGTGGTCTTTACCTGATTGGCATCAGGGATGATAAAGGTGTTCACATGACCGCCCAAGCGGACAATATTGAGATTCTTGGGGTGGATAAAGTCCGGCGTTGCCCCTGACTTGGTAGTCGCACCCTTAGTGGGCATATTGTCAAAGCAGACCGAGCACTCCGGATTGTCACGTCCCACGATAATACGGTTGCAGGCAGGACTGCTGGCGGAAATCGTCCATTGGCCGCAAGTACCGCCGCTGACAATAAACACATTGTAGGACCCCGACTGATCTTTCATGAACCAGATGCTGTCGCTGGGGCAGCGGAAGAGGTTGTTCTGATCGCTTTCGCTGCTTTCGCCCACTGCGTTGTTGGTGTGTCCGCCGAAATATCCGCCGTTGATAAGCATGGAAGGTACATCGTTGCCCGAGAAGGTGGAGCCGTTGATAATAACGCAGCGGCCGCAGGAGCAAGTCCCGCGCAGATTGTTGACCGGCAGATAATCTTTGTTATCGCCTGCGTACATTTGCATAGCCAGTCCGATCTGCTTGAGTTTGCCGATGCAGCTGGCATTACGGGCGCGTTCGCGGGCGGCGGAAAGGGCGGGCAGCAGCATGGCAGCGAGAATCGCAATGATGGCAATTACCACCAGCAGCTCGATCAGGGTAAACTTCTTGTTCATAGTTATCTTCTCCTTGGGTATGAATAATTTTATCTGTATAATCATATAATATATCATACTTGTTTGAATTTTACAAAATTTTTGTTGCGGGGCAATATGTTCGGAGAAGATTTCTCCGCTTAAGAGCAAGGATGTTCCGCAGAAAACAATGCTGTGTTGCAAATATCATTAAATGTGCTATATTAACGGTTATGGAAAGAGATTTGGAACAACTTTTAGCCGATGCGTTTATGCGTCGGACATCGCTTCTGGCAGCTGATTCGCGTCACCGTCAGGCGCTGCGTCTGTTCAACGGTTTTACCGAAGGCGCGCCTGAGCTGGTGATCGACCTGCTGGGACGCACGGCGGTTATTCACGACTATGCCGAAGATTGCCCCGAACGCAGCAGTACAGTCGATCTTTTGCTGCATAAATTGGATTTTCTGCAGGCAATCTTGCTGAAACGCCGCAATTCCGAATTGCCTGAAGAACGCAACGGAGTCTTGCTGCACGGCGAAAAATGCGATTCTTTTATCGAAGAGCACGGCGTTTGTTATGCGCTTGATCTGACTATGAATCACGACAACAGTTTTTATGGCGATACCCGTAATCTGCGGCAATTTCTGCTGGAAAATATGCAGGGTAAACGGGTGCTGAACACCTTTGCTTATACCGGCAGTCTGGGCGTGGCGGCGGCAGCGGGGGGCGCCGCGGAAGTTATCCAGACCGATTTATCCGGCAAATTCATGCAATGCGCCTATCGCAGCGCTTCGTTGAACGGTTTTGCTTTTACCCGCAAAAATTTCCTGATCGGAGATTTTTTCCCCACCATAAGCCGTATGCGTAAACAGCATTGTAAATTTGATTGTGTGATCCTGGATCCGCCCTTCTTTTCTTCCACTTCCCGCGGGGTGGTGGATCTGGCAAAAAATCCGCTGGGCGTTATCAATAAAGTCCGTCCGCTGGTGGCAGATAACGGCTGGCTGATCGTGGTGAATAATTCTTTGTATCTGTCAGGAGCGGCGCTGCTGGCGGAACTGGAAACAATCTGCGGTGAGGGCTGTCTGGAAATTGAACGATTCCTGACGGTGCCCGATGATTACTGTTTCTGCAGCAGTAAGGAAGAGCAAAACTATCCAGCCGATCCGGCGCCCTTCAACCACCCGACCAAGATCGTGCTGCTTAAAGTCCATTGCCGCTGATATTTTCAGACTGCTGCTATTGTCAGATACAAGCGCCAAAGGCACGGCAGCAGCAGCGCTGCAGCGGTAAATACCTGCGTAAGCAGCAAATACTTCCCAAGTTCAGTCCAACTGTTCAGCTGTACAAATATCAACAATGCTTCCAAACCGAGCCAAAGCAGGTTCCAAAGTCGGTATTCCCAATGAGTTATCATTACGTTGGCTGCCATAAAACCGCTGAACAAAGTTGCGGCACTCAGCAACAGCAGCAGTAACGGCGACAGGGCAAAGAAATCCAGCTTTTTCATCTTTTTCACCTGCCGAAGAAAAGGTATTCAGATAAAATCTGCATCAAGTCGCAGCCCACGGTTGCCAGCAGCAGACCGATCAGCGCTGCACTTCTGAAACGCAAACGCAAATAAAGCGCTGCTCCGGCAGTCAGCAGAGTGGAAAATCTCAGCATTACCAACACCGTTTGCAGGATAATTGTCGCGCCGGGCGGCTGTGCGAGAATAAAGTCGGAATAATTGATAAATAAAAAAACGCTGAGTACAAACACCGCCGTTCCGCTGCCGCTTGCCAGCAGGGGAATCAATATTGCTACCGGCAGAGTGACCTGACTTGCCGCAGGTGATCCGTTGATTTTATACAGCTGTGTTTTCATTGCATCAGTCGAACCGGCTCAGTTGTCATCCCGGCGCGGTACAATGCGCGGCAGCCGGTCAAAGTCGGGGTGTTCATCTGGCCGGGGAGGTTCGGCAGCGGTTTGGGCGGTCACCGATTGCTGCAATATGGCGGGGATTTTCAGCTGAGTATCCGGCTGAGTTCCGGCAAGGGTAAACTTTTTCAGCGAAAATGCGCTCAGATCCACCAGCAGTTGACCGTTTTCAGTCTGTGTTACGGGGAACTCGGGTATTTGCAGTTCTCCGCCGCAATTGGGGCAATGGGTACGCAAATTTTTCCACGCTTCCTCAGCGATGATATGCTGCCCGCAATGTTCGCAGGAAAACTTAAATTCGATTTGCATATTCTACCTCACTTGATGGGTTGTTATTTTTTCACAATGCCCAGTCTGCCCGATCAATGGCGCGATAGGTAATAGCTTCCAGCAGGTGTTCGCCCGAGATATTCTCTGCCCCCGCCAGATCGGCAATGGTGCGTGCCACTTTGATTATGCGGTCGTGCGCACGCGGACTTAAATGAAACTTGTTGATCGCAGCCCGCAGCATAAGTTGTGAATCCGGTTGCAGGCTTCCGAATTGTGCCAGTTCCCGCGGTCCCATCTGGGCGTTGCAATAGATACTGTTCCCGCAGGTGGCAAAGCGCTGCTGTTGAATCTTCCGGGCCGCAATTACCCGCGCCCTGATCTGACTGCTGGGTTCTCCCGCCGGTGCACTGAGCAGTTCATCTTCGGTCAGATTCAAAACCGGAACGTGCAGATCAATACGGTCGAGCAGCGGACCGGAAATCTTCTTCTGATAACGCTTTTTTTCTTCGATCTTGCAGCGGCAGCCCAACTCCACCGAGCCTCTTCCGCAAGGGCATGGATTCATTGCCGCCACCAGCATAAAGCGGGCTGGAAATACACAGCTGCCGCTGGCGCGGGATACGGTAATATCGCCATTTTCCAGCGGCTGCCGCAGAACTTCCAACACATTACGCTTGAATTCAGGCAATTCATCCAGAAAGAGTACGCCGTTGTGCGCCATGCTTATTTCGCCCGGGCGGGGATTTTTGCCGCCGCCGATCAGCGCTACATCGCTGACTGTATGGTGGGGCGCCCGGAATGGACGGCGGTTCAGCAGCGGTTCTCCATCGGAAAGCATCCCCAATACGCTGTGGATCCGACTGGTTTCCAACGTTTCATCCAGTGTCATGGGCGGCAGAATTCCTGCCAAACGCTTGGCGATCATGCTTTTGCCTGTGCCCGGCGGCCCGATCATCAACGAGTTATGCCCGCCTGCCGCGGCAATTTCCATGGCGCGTTTGGCTGCCAGCTGACCCTTGACTTCGGCAAAGTCAGGCTCGTATTCCGTATTGCGCATTGCCAGATAGTCCTGCAAGTCGGTACGTTTTTCCGTCAGAGCTTCGCCGCGGAAAAATCCGCACGCTTCCCGCAGATCCTTTACCGGATAAACTGCAATACGGCCATTGGCGACCAGCGCACTTTCTTCGGCATTGCCATAGGGTACGATCATCATTTTTATCGCGGGATTTTCCGACGCCATGGCGCTGATGGGCAGCGCACCGCGCACCGGGCGGATGCTGCCGTCCAGCGCCAGTTCGCCCAGCACCATGGTCTGCGATAATTTTTCTTTCGGTATCTGCCCGATCGCCGCCAGCATCCCCAGCGCGATTGCCAGATCGAATCCCGCGCCTTCTTTGCGCAGATCCCCCGGCGCCAGATTCACCACCGTTGCGCCGCGGGCGGCAGGCAGACCGCTGGCGATCAATGCCGAATAGATACGGTCGCGGCTTTCGCGGATCGCCTGATCCGCCAGCCCGACTATGGACACCATATCCATATCGCCCCGGCCGGTGGCATTGACTTCCACTTCCACGGCGTAAGCGTCGATTCCAATAACAGTTGCCGAATATGTTTTTGCCAGCATGATAAACCTTTTTTTATATCAGTTGCAGCTCATTATCATCAACCCCTTGAGGTAGCGTGCCTCAGGAAAATTGCAGCTTACCGGGTGATCCGGGCCCTGACCGAGTTCACCGATGATCCTGCAATCACAAGCTGCATCGCAAGCTGCATCGGCAGCGATTTTGGCAAAAAGCTCCCGCGTCACCAGCCCCGAACAGGAAAATGTAAAGAGCAGCCCTCCGGGTTTGAGCAGATAAAAACTCTGGAGCATAGCATCCTTGTACGCCCGACAGCCTTTGGTCATATTGCGCATTGAATCCACCAGCTTGGGCGGATCCAGCACGATCAGGTCGAAAGTGCGTTTTTCGCCGCGGCATTTGCGCAGAAAAGAAAAACAATCGGCGTTGATATTGCTGTAACGGGCTTGATCGATATTGTTCAGCGCAAAGTTTTTTGCCGCCATTTCCAGCGCGGGGGCGGACGAATCCACATTGATCACATATTCCGCTCCGCCCAGCGCCGCAGCTACTCCGAAACCGCCGGTGTAGCAGAACAGATTCAAGACGCTTTTGCCTTGGGCGTGCTGCTGCACCATGCTGCGGCTTTCCCGCTGATCGCAGTAGAAACCGCTTTTGTGTCCGTGGAGAACATCCACATAAAACTTGCGGTCATTTTCGTTGACCTGCAAAAGTTCGGGGGGAGCTGAGCCTGCCAGTACGCCGCAGGTTTCGGGCAGCTGTTCATATTTTCTTACCGATACATCGCTGCGTTCGTAAATGCCCTGCCACGGATAGAGCCGTTGGAGGGCGCTTACGATATTCTCTTTCTGGAAATCCGCTCCTGCGCTGGTCAGCTGCACCACCGCAAAACGGTTGTAAACATCTATTGTCACGCCGGGCAATGCGTCGGCTTCCGATGCGCAGAGCCGCCATGCGCTGTTTTGCTGATCTATATGGAGCTGACGGCGCAGAAAATATGCTTTTTCCAGTCTGTTGAAGAAGAAATCCTCGTTGATAATGCACGCTTGGTCAAAGCTCCAAACCCGCAGCGCCAACTGGGATTTTTGCGAAATCGCCGCCAGCGCCAGAAATTTTCCGCAGTTGGAATAAACCTCCACTACCGATCCGTTCTGGCAATCGCCTTCCACCCGGGCAATGGCGCCTGAGTAGACCCACGGATGGCGTTTGAGCAGGGATTTTTCCCGATTCGGTTTCAAAAATACTTTATTCATATCACTCCTGTCTGCGGTGCTGTTTATTGACCATTGACCGCGCCGCGGCTGTATCCTGCCAGATCAAGGGCGATGCGTTTAAAGCCGAGGGCAAGGAGTTTTTCCTGCACCACGGTACGGACTTTCCAGAATTTATCCAGTTCTTCAGGAACGATCTCCACTTTGGCAAGATCGCGGTAAAAGCGGACTCTTGCCCCCGAAAAACCCATTTGCAGCAATATATTTTCAGCTTGATCGACCAAATGCAGCGCCGTTGCTTCGATGGGGGTATTGCAAGGTATTCTGGATGCCAGACAAGCCGAGGCGGGTGCCTGAGAATTGGGCAGCGCAAAATCGTGTGCCAGATCCCGAATCTGCGCTTTATTCAGGCGCGCTTCCTCAAAAATATGCCTTACGGATAACTCATCGGCAGCTTTTCTGCCGGGACGGTGATCGAGTTGATCGTCCAGATTTTCGCCGTCGGCAAGAGTTGGGAATCCGTTGGCAAGAGCTTGATTTTTCAGCAAAGTAAACAGCGCTTTTTTGCAGAAGTAACAGCGCATGGCGTTGTTTTCAACAATCTGCGGTATATTCAGCGGAGCAAAAGGCACCGCCAGACACTTCAGTTTACGAGCCTGTGCCCACTCCAGTGCAAACGCCTTTTCCTGAGCGGGGGCAAAAACTGAATCGGCAAACAGCAGCAAAACATTTTCTTTGCCCAGGATCATTTCAGCACAACGCGCCAGCGTCATGCTGTCCACTCCGCCTGAGTAAGCGATGGCAATTTTTCCCTCCGGCAGATCCCGCAGGATCGATGCCACGCGTTCAAGATCGGCAAACATTTTATATCAAACACTTTCCTTTGAGAATCTTCCTGTATTCATCCAGCAATATCAGCGCCATGCGTTCCTTATCGAAGCGCTCTTTTACCAGCGCCTGACCCGCGCTGCCCTGTCGGGCTGCCAGCGCCGGATTCAGCAAAAGTTCAACCGTCCGATCAGCAATTTTGCCGAAATTTCCTGCTTCAACACAGCATCCTGTTACGTTGTCAATAAGCACTTCGGGGGTTCCGTCCAGCGCGTAACCGCACCCGGGAATACCGCAGGCCAGCGCCTGCACCACCGAACGGGGCAAACCCTCCCGCAGCGAGAGATGCCACAAAACATTCATCTGCGCCAGATAACGCGGCACCTGATCGGGCGACACCAGCCCGGCAAAATGCACTTTGTCGGCAAAACCGCCTTGAACAGCAATATTTTCGAGCTTGCTGCGCAATAAGCCGTCGCCCACGATCAGCAGATGAACTTGCGGCACTTTTGCCAGCACCAGCGGAAATGCCTGCATGATATCCTCGTAGCCTTTCAGCTCAAACAATCTTGCCAGCGTACCGATAACGGGGGCATTTTCAGGGATGTTCAACATACTCCGCAATGCGGCTTCCCGCCGGCAGTTGAGGAAGGACTCCATATCCATACCGCTGTAAACGACTTTGTATTTTTCTGCGGGAGCGATTTTTGCTGCCACGCACTGGTCGATCATCGCCTGTGCCACGGCAAAGATCTTGTCGCTGAATCCCGCTGCAAGGCGTTCGGAACTTTTGTAGATGAAATTTTTCCACGGTTTTTCGTAAGCGTGGAAAGCCTGACCGTGAACCGTATGCACCACGCAGGGGACTTTTGCCGCCGCAGCAGCCAGCCTGCCCAGCAAACCGGCTTTGGAGCTGTGGGTATGCACCACGTCGAACTTCCGGCTTTGGAAATATTTTTTCAATTTGCAGAACGCTTTGAAGTCATTCCACGGCGATATCTCCCGCACCAGCTCGTCAATTACCACCACTTCCAGTTCAGGTGCCGAAATACGGTTGAGCAATTCCCCTTCCGGCCCGGGGGACGGACCGGTTACCAACACCACCCGATGCCCCTGTTTCAGCTGCCCCAGACAGCTGAAAAGGGTGTTTTCCTGCGCACCGCCCACGATCATGCGGGTGATGACATGACAAATAGAAATTTTGCGTTCATTATTTTCCATAGTTGCATAAGTTATACTCATAATATGATTTTATCCAGTCGAAAGTGTTTTTTTTTAGCAAATTTGTTTGAAGAACCCGCCAGTAATGCTAAATTATAGGTCGTTACAACAATAATTTGAACAGGATGATGCTATGGAAAAATATCTGACAGTAGCTTTTCTCGGTGCCGGGGCTGCGGCATTTGCGATTTTAACTTGCTTTTTGTGGCGCTGCAATGCCGAACGGCTGACCCGTTCGGAAAACTTACTGCGCAACCGTTTTCTCGGAGCGGTGTTAGGCGCATTGGCTCTGGCGTGGTGCGTACCGCAGATTCAGGCGGTGGCGTGGCACAGTCTGGCGGCTCTGGCATGGCCGCTGGCGGCAGGGGCGTTGGTGCTGTGTGTGCTTTATCTGGACAATCTGGTTGCCCGCGCTCTGGCCGGATTGCTGATTATGGGAGCATACAGCTTTTTGGATATGAGTTTTGATAATCACCTTGCTTCAGGCTGGTCAAGCGCGTTGATTCCGTGGGTCTGGGGGGCAGTAGGTATAGCCATTGCCGCCCGTCCCTGCTACCTGCGCGATTATCTGCGGCTGGGCGCTAAGGCCGCACCGTGGCGCTTTATGGCTTCGGCGCTGACGCTGATTTCGGCATTGTTTCTGCTGGCAAGTGTGCTGTTTTTTCTGATTCGGGGGTAATAAGATGGCTGAAAATATGCAATTTGATCCTAAAACCAAACTTCAGGCGCTGGCGAAACGGGCGCAGGTGCGCGACTTCGATCTGCTGATCGAAAAGTGCAGTATGCTTTACAATATTCTGCTTATCGCCAACGAACAGGTCAACCTTACAAGAATCGACTCCGAGGAAGGATTCTGGATAAAACACGTTGCCGATTCGCTGCTGCTGGGGGTGGCATTCCCGGATTTGACCCGCATGAAACTGCGCGTGGGCGATATCGGCTGCGGAGCGGGATTCCCGTCGTTGGTGCTGGCAATGGCGTACCCTGACTGGCAGATCAGTGCCATTGATTCGGTGGGCAAAAAGACGGCGTTTGTGGAAAGCGCCGCAGTAGGCCTGGAAATCAAAAATCTGGAAGTCATCAACGGGCGTACCCGCGAAATGGGTCATAAACCATTGTATCAGAAAAAATTTGATCTGCTGACCGCCCGAGCCGTCGGCGTGATTCCGACCATATATTCTGACGCGCGGCGTTTGATTGCCGATCGGGGGCGCTGGATCTTTTACAAAACACCTGAACAGGCTGCCGAAGAATTGGAAGTTTTGCGCAATAATCCGCCGCCCGGAGCCAGATTGCGCTGGCAGGCGACCAAAGTCGAAGAGTTGCCGGATAATGCGGGCAGCCGTCTTTTTGTTCACGCCCGCAGTTGAAAAAAAGTCCGCGCTACACCGATAATTTTCAAGCAGAGTCAAATCAAAAAAAATTGTAATAAAACGGGAGGATTTATTTATGTGGCTGGATCTTTTAACCAACCCTGTAGTGATTTCAGTAGCAATATTGCTGGTGCTTTCCATGTTGCGGCTGAATATTGTTTTTGCCATCGTTATTGCGGCTTTTTCAGGCGGCGCCATTGCGGGGCTGGGGGAAGTCAAAACGCTGGATGTATTCAGCAATACCCTGAGCAGCGGCGCCAAGATCGCGTTCAATTACGCCATGCTGGGGGCGTTTTCCATTGTCATATCCAAGTCGGGTTTGACCGAACTGCTGGCATCGGCGCTGATGAAGATGATCAAAAAAAGAGCTACGGGTAAACACGTTTTGATCTGCAAATATGCGCTGCTGCTGATTCTGACGCTGATAAGTATGTCTTCGCAGAACCTTATTCCCATCCACATTGCCTTTATTCCCATTCTGATACCGTCGCTGCTGCAGATCTTTGACAAATTCAAACTTGACCGCCGCGCGGTGGCGTGTATCCTTACCTTCGGTTTGATTACGCCTTATATGTGTCTGCCTTTCGGTTTCGGACGCATTTACCTTAACGATATATTGATCGGTAATCTCAACAGCAATGGTTTGAATATTGATCTGGCGGCCGATCCGTGGATAAGTGTCCGGGCTATGGCGATTCCCGCGCTGGGGATGCTGGCGGGACTGCTGATGGCAATATTTGTTTCCTACCGCAAGCCCAGAGAGTACGATTCAGAGAAGATCAGCGAAGTGACGGTATCCGAAGTGGAAATAAGCCCCCTTAAAGTCATAGCTGGCGTGGTTGCCATTGCCGTAGGTTTTGCCGCCCAGATATTGCTGGATTCGCTGTTTGTGGCAGCGGTGGCGGCGGTGCTGGTCTTTGTGATCGCCCGGGTGATAACCTTGCGCGATACGCAGGATGTTTTTGTTCAGGGAGTCTATTTGATGGGTTCCATCGGGATCGTAATGATTGCCGCCAGCGGGTTCGCGGGGGTTATGAAAGCCACCGGCGGGGTGGAGGAACTGGTCAATATCATTTCGCAGGGGTTGGACAGCAATCGCGGGATCGTGGTGTTTATGATGCTGATGATCGGTTTGCTGATAACTATGGGGATCGGGTCATCATTTTCCACCGTGCCGTTGATTGCGGCGATTTATGTGCCGCTTTGTATTTCGATGAATATGTCGCCCATGGCAACTCTGGCGGTGGTGGGGGTGGCTGGCGCACTGGGCGATGCCGGGTCGCCGGTTTCGGAATCGGTGCTGGGGCCGACTGCAGGGTTGAATGCTGATGGGCAGCACGATCATATTTACGACTCGGCATTGCCGACTTTTCTGCATTTCAATATCCCGCTTCTGATTGCAGGGTGGATTGCAGGAATGGTGCTTTGATTTACAACTGCTGATTGATATAAGAAGTTACTGAAGGAGTTTTTGTTATGGATTCAGATCGCATTGCGTTGGCGTTGCAATTTCTGGATATGGATTTTGTTAAAAAGCATACCGCTGAACTCAATAAACTGGAACGTTCGACCTCCAATGCTGATTTTGCCGCCTCCAGCGAATATGTCAGCAATTTGATGCGTGAAGCCGGTTTTGCCGATGTTGAACGCACGGCGCTGCCTTGCGATGGAACGACTACCTTCGGCGATTGCACCATGCCGCAGGCGTGGAACCGCACCGGGCGCTGTACGCTGGAGGTGCTTTCAGGCAATGTTGAGCCGTCTGACCGTATGCTTGCCGATACCGATGTTGAACCGGTCAATGCGGCGATCTGGAGCACCCCCACGCCGGAAGACGGCGTAACTGCCGAGCTTATCAGCCTCAAAAGTGTTGAATCCGACGATTGGCACGAAGTGGCGGGCAAGATCGTACTCTGTCAGGATTCTCCCGTCGGCGATATGATGCGTAAAGTCACCCTTGCGGGGGCGGTGGGACTGGTTTCTTATGTGGAAGATCTGCTGGAAAGCAGTCCCGATACGGTGCGCTGGATGAATGGCGCCGGCTGGTGCGGCTGGTATCGGGTCCGGGACGATCAGGGGATCTGGAACTTTTCCATAACTCCCCGCCGCGGTGCCATGCTGGATGAAAAACTTGCCGCAGGGGAAAAGATCACCCTCAAAGCGATTATGAACACTTGCGTTGCTGATGGCGAAATCTACACCGTTACCGGGCGTATTCCCGGCAAAAGCAGCGATGAACTGGCATTTTTTGCTCATATGTACGAGCCGTTCCCTGCCGATAATGCGCTGGGCGTTATTCTCTCCGTAGCTATCGGCAAAGCGCTGAAGGATCTGACTAAAAGCGGAACGATTCCGCCGCTGGAGAAGAGCGTCCGGGTGGTTTTCAGCATGGAACGCTACGGATTTACGGAGTATCTTGCCGATAAGAAACGCTCCTCCCGAATCATTGCAGCAATGAATATGGACGGTTTGGCACATTACTCTTACAAACTTGCGGGCGTGCTGCCTCAGCTGCGGCACAGCTCGGCGGCGGTGCCATTTTTCAGCGAAGTGATAATCCGCGATTATCTGCGCAAATATTTCCCGGAACTGCCGTTTACGGAATGTGCGGGCAATCTTTCCGACGATACTTTCGGTGCTGACTTGATCTACAATGTTCCTACGGGCTGGTTCTATATACCCGCAGCTTATAAACAGCATCACAATACAGGCAGGATCTTTGCCGGGGTGGATTGGGAGTTGGCAAACGTTATCGGGCAGGTGCTGACCGCTTATACTCTTGATGCGGCGCTGGTCAGCCGCAGCCGCAACAGCAAAGGCTTGTTCAAAAAAATCGTTCAGGGCATAAAGAGCGATGCCGTAAGCGATTTCAAACGTCTGGCAGACGGGATCAAAAATGCCAATATCAACAGCTATGCAGGCAATATCATCGGCGATTTTCTGGTTGATCTGCACAGCCGCAGAATGGTTGCGTTCAATAAATTAGTGGCGGGAACAGTTAAAAAATCCGAGGCAAAAAAGGCAGTCAATGCGCTGCGCAGAAAGTATGCTGCTGCATCGCTGGAGCTGGATGTTTATGAACTCAGCAACAGCGAACAGCGCATGGCATATATGACGGTCAGCCGCGATGAAAGCGCCGGTCAGATCATGTCGATGATCCGTTTGCCCGAAGCTGAACGCCACGGCTTTATAGCCCGCCCCTCCATGCTGATGGATGCGTTGCTGGATGGCAAACGCAATCTGTACGAAGCCTATACGATCAGCAATTTTATGCTTAAAAAGCGCAGTAATTTTATGGAAACTGCCGGCTTGGTCAGCTACTATAAAAAACTTGCCGCTTACGGCTATTACTCTGTAAAATATGCCGAAGCGCTGACCGTTGAAGATCTGCAAGCTGCGTTGCAGGCATTGGACGTGAAGCCGACCGATAAAATGGTTGTCCACAGTTCCTACGGCTCGCTGGGCGGAGTACAGGGCGGTCCGGCGGCAGTAGTGAAAACTCTTATTGACCATTGCGGCAAAAAAGGTCTGCTGATGATGCCGAGCTTCAACTTCCCTTACTATATGGGCAAGAACGAAGATAAATTTTTTGATATAAAAAATACACCGTCCTGCGTCGGGGTCATCACCGATGAATTCCGCAAACATCCTGACGTGGTGCGTTCGCTGAATCCTTCCCACAGCATGGCAGTTTACGGCAAAAAGAATTTCCATTGGATCGCCGACCACCATAAGACCCGCACGATGGATCAGAATTCACCGCTGGGCAAGCTGGAAAGTGCCGATGGTTACGCTTTGATGATAAGCTGTCCTGACTCAGTAACCTTTATGCACGTTGTCGAAATGACCAACAATGTGCATTGCCTCGGTCAGCGTTCCGAAGAGTTCAATACGCTGCTGCCTGATAACCGCGTGGAAAAGATCCGCACCTGGGGATGGCGCGGCGGAACCTGTCAGGCGTACAGCCGCAAGGCGATTTTTGATTATCTGCGCAAGCACAATCTGATTACCGAAGTTATGGTGCGGCACAGCATCTGGCAGTATTTCAAACTTTCCGACTACCGCAAAGCCTACGAAAAAACGGTGCTGCGGGGTAAATTCGGCTGTATGCAGTGCAGCGTGCTGCCGCGCAAAGTGGCAAATACGGTCGTCAGCGACTGGGATAACATCAAGAAGTGTGTCCGCAGCCGCACCAGCGCGTTTACAGGCGATTGGGAATACTGAAACAAAAACGCATTGCTGTAAAACAAATGGGGCTGTTGCAAAACTATTCAGAGTTTTGCAACACTTTTTTTGTAGTAATTAAGCTCAAATATGTAACATATCCGGTTATTCAGCGTTATATTTTTGCATTTTCTCATAAATTTGCTTTGAGGGGCAGCTGTTGGCATCATTATAAATGCGCTGCAAG
>SUWJ01000013.1 GCA_015061545.1 Lentisphaerota bacterium
TATTAAAACGGTTTACAAATGCCAAAGCGTGGGAGGACTATTGGCAAAACAAAATGAATTGTGTAGGCAATGTTGTTATCAACATTGGAAATTATAAATGTTTTTCACAAAATTTAGGACAATAACTTTTTATTCGATGGGGAACGAATATTGGAATAGCGATATTCCGCTTAAAGGGAAAGAGGCTGAGCAAGGTTGTATAGGATGCCCATGGTATGATATTGCGGCATGGCGTAAAAAACTAAATGAACTATTAAATGAGAAATAATTCGTCAAAAATATTATTTGGAAAATAAATCAGGTATATTCTGGACGGTTTGCGAGTTTTTAGTAGCATATCGTCCTCTTTTTTGGACAAGAGACTTCTTTTCAATTTCTTCATAAGACATTTCTGAGGATCGCATCAAAAGAACCTTTTCCAACTCAGGATTGATTCTCAAATTACGTTCTTGTTTTCGTCTGATGATACCATGGCATCCTACTGGAGAAATATATAAACTTTCATCTGTATTAACTTCAATCACATCATGAATTGATGTAAATTTATAATTTGTAGGAACAGGAGAAACGTTGATTCGTTGATGATTTATTGTGATAAAATCTCCGCTTAGATCGACATATATCCCCTGATCGTTTATAGTATATTTTTGCAGTTCAAATAAAAAATCATTATGACTGTCAATAAACATTGATGCGCCATAAACATAATTGCTAATTCGTTCACCAAGCCATTTTACAACAGGAATTGCCCAAGAGTTGCCCAATGCTTGATATTGACAAGTTTTTTTAGATTTATTAAGCAGAGTATAATTATCTGGGAATCCCATCAAACGCTCAGCTTCTAAAACAGACAAACGTCTAATATATCCATCTTGTACAACGAACAATGAACCATTATAAGCCGCCGCATTGCCATTCCATTTTGTCCCATAAGAAGAGTAGAGACAATCAGTGTACTCTCGAAAAACCTGGAATTTGTGTCCTTCTTTTTCAAAAACGAGAGAATGCTTTGGGTAACAAGGAATTTCGTCCAAGCCTGTTTCAAAAAGGATATTTTCTGGATTGAAATCCGTACCTCCTGCTAATAAATATAATCTTCTGCGTTGTTGAGGTACTCCAAAAAACTTTGCATCAAGTACCCGCCAAGCTATATTTCTTTTAGGTCCCTTTATTATACCAGCAGATCCCCATTTAAAATTTAAGAATGTTTCAAAGCCGGCTAGAATAGATACAAAATATCCAAAAGCATTGGTTTTATCTGTTAATACACCTTCAACATTTTCCCAAAATAAAAT
Organism: Lentisphaerota bacterium; assembly: GCA_015061545.1. Taxonomy (GTDB): domain Bacteria; phylum Verrucomicrobiota; class Lentisphaeria; order Victivallales; family Victivallaceae; genus SIG78. The sequence continues at coordinate 1,296 of SUWJ01000013.1, forward strand.
GGTTCCTTTTTTTTGATCTTCTATTCTGATTTTATCATTAGCATCAACAATGTCTATTAATTTTAATGCCAGATTGCCCCTAGCATCATTTAATCCATGTTTCCAGCCAGCAAGAGAAAAAGCCTGACAAGGAGTACCTGCACAAATTAAATCCGGAGCATCTATTGTTCTTGATAATATTTTTTGTGGTAATAAATTCATATCACCACAATTGGGGATATAGGGATATTTTTCTTGCAAGAGTTGGTTGGGAAACGTCGCAATTTCAGAAAACCACCTAAAATCCATATTCAGATGATTCCATGCAACGGATGCCGCCTCTATACCAGAACACACGCTTCCTATACTTTTTATATCAATTTTCATTACAAAAAACAATCCTAGAACAATTACACGATACTATAGTAATATAACGTGTAAAGAGAACTTTTTCAAATTGCTCTTTTGAATTTAATTTGTTTTGATGAGAATTATCTTAATTCCGGTGTCACTGGTTTTGTAGTTTTGAAAATGGTTGGAGTTTTGCTTGGGCGGTAAATGGTCACGATTTATGGCTGATTCAAAACAAAAGTGTTTAAATAGAATGGTCTGGGACATAAGGATCGGAGAGTTTTGATTCAGAGAAAAATGGTCGGGGATTTATTTTTTCTCCTCTTGAAAAGCGAAAAATCTGCCGTTTTTGAGCATAAACGCGGTGTCCCCGGTAAAGGCAAAACGGAGAATTTTGGCTGCTTTATGGCGTTCTCGTGTTCTCCAAATTCTCCAAACAGAGAATTTAAAACGAAAAAACACCCGAGTTTTTCGGGTGTAGATTTATTAAAAAATCCTCTTTATACAAGCGGTGTAAGGCGCTTGTGCTTTATATTTGCGACAGCAAATGCTTCATTGCGGAATGAAATGACGCTGTTTCATCCGTCTTCGCCCTTGCGAGCTACACCGTGACAAGTCTGAAAAGGGGGTATTATGAAGCACGCCTGGCGGCGTATGAAGCGGCACTGCGTGGCATGAAGCGCACCTTAGGTGCATGAAGCGAAGCCTTTTCAGGCTTCATGTTTTTTTGCCTTTGAAAAAAGGCAAAAAAAATGGTGGCAGGACCCGGGATCGAACCGGGGACACGGGGATTTTCAGTCCCCTGCTCTACCTACTGAGCTATCCCGCCACTGCTGGATCAGCTTCACTCTTCGTGATCGCTGTTCCATTAATTTACTACGATTTGGGCAAAATGCAAATTTTTTTAATGTTTTTTATGACTTTTTCCGCAGATTGACCATATTTTTACAGATCGATCTCGATTTTTCAACTGCGCTGTTCCCGATATTGAGAACAGCGCGGTTGCTTTATTCAAAGTATGGTGTCAGGCGAACTGAATCTATCAATAATTTATCTTGAGTTCCTGAAGTCAGTTTCAAAGAAATTTGCACCTCGGAGGCGGTGGCCCTGAAGCAAATTTTATGGACGTTATAGGTCGGCTTCTTACTGTATATAAAGTTCGTAAGCTGACGCGTGGTTCGGTGGAGGATCTCCGAATCGCTGATTTCTACTGCCAGGGGATAGATTATTTCGCTGCCTTCATTTTGAGGATCGACTGCTATTACTTCCAAACTGTAAAGTTTCTGCGGGGTCAAGCCTTTGATCGTCTGGCTCGCCGAAGACGTTTCGCCGCTTCGGGCGGTCAGCTGCAGTAAATTAGCGGTCGTTTTAGGCATATAGGGCGAAATTTTCAATCCCGAATCTTTCACCGGCAGAAGTTTGGTATCGCCGGTGGTTTTCCACGGTTCCAGATTTTCCCAGTTCGGCGATTTTACCCAACCGGGGATCAATTCAAATCCGTATTGCTTTGAAAGCATCTCCCGATTGCCGTCAACGGCGTAATGTTTGACCAATGCCGAATACCAGCGCAGAATTTCCGGATCGGTATAGTAGGCTATCCACATACCGATTCCTGCGCTTCCTTTGAAGTCAGGATGGGTCGCCACGGTATGCAGCTGCATATCCAGCCAAACCTTGAAATCCAGCGCCCAATTATTGTCGATATGTTCAAACGTTCCCGGACAGATCACAAAGTTTTCCATTCCGCCTTCCTGATCCTTGAAGCCTGCCGCCCGATTCAAATAACGGGTTTGCAGTTCCTTTTCCCAGTCGCGGCCGAAGGCGTATGACTCCCAGGCGATATATCCGCCGTGAACGCGCAGCGCCTTCACCAGCGGTTCCACGTCGCTGTTCAACGCGTTCCACGGAATCCCCAGCCACGCCCAGAAGCGCATTGCGCTGTGTTCTTTGCTCCAAACCGGAATATTCTGCAAATTCTCCTTCCCGAATCCGATGCCGGGGTTGGAGTAGCCCAGCGTGGAATCCACGGCACTTTTGCGCCCGGACGGGATCACAAATTCATCAGGAATTATACCGTCTATTTCCGCTTCGGAAGCTACTTTGTTCCAAAGTTCCAGCGTTTCGTCCGCCTTGGGCAGAATCGTCGTGCGGCGGATGATTTTTCTGCCCTGAGCGCGCCAATCTTTGATTTCCTGCGTATGCGGGGCATTCAACAGCAATACGGGAAACGGATCGAGAATGTTTTTATCCAGATAATTCCAATTATAGAGAAACATTCCTGCCCGACCGCTCATTCTGGCGTTGACGGGAATAACGACCATTTCGTCAGTATTATATTTGCCATCCATCGAGCAATACATATTTGTCCCGATCCGCCGCGCCGAAGTCAGTTTAGCGTTTACCGAATATGTTCCTGCGTTCAAAAATGCCGTAGCGCTGTTGGAACGGCTCCTGACGGTAATATCGTTATTGCCCTCGCCGTCAAAAAGAACCGTTGCTGCCAGATCGCCTTCCACCCGCACCCAGCCGGTCTTAGGCAAAGTAAAAGTGCTTTTATCCTGACTTTGACTTATCTTCAGAGTCGTTACAATATTATTATCTGCCGCAAGGCTGAAACAGGCAGCGGCGGTAACGGCCAGCAAGACGTTTTTTATGTTCATAAAAACTTTCCCCTTTTGATTGATCTTTCAGAATTCTTCTGTTCCGGCGGGACTCCACCAGATATATGGATTATGACTGGCGCAGCTGGGGAATGTATCGCCGTAAGGCCAGCCTTTGGCGGTGGAAACCATGCGGTCAATGTTGTACGCCTCGGCATGACCATCGGAATAGGCGCAGTTGGCGGTGGTTTTGGAATGGCGGCGGATCTCGTTGACCATTACTGTTTCGTATGCCTTGATATAGGTCGGCAGCAAAAATGTGTAGAATCTGCCGTTAGCTGTCCCCGGACCGCTGTCCGAAAGCAGCATGGTTGATGCCGGCGACCGCAGCTGACTGAGCTTGCGGCTGGAAACGTTGCCGTTGATGGCGTAGCTGCCGTGATGGGCATTGGGATTGCTTTGATTGTAAGAATCTGACGGGCAGAAGTGAATCGGTTTGACCGACATAGCCTGAGCGCTGTCGTCCGCCACATAAGGCGCAGTAAGGATGATCCAGTTCTGACCTGACGGCGGACGACCGCCTTCGACGCTTTCGTGAGGATAAGTTTCTTTATTGGCATCGGTGTACATAAATGTTGCCAAACCGAGATTTTTCAGATTGCTCAGACAGTTGGAAGTACGCGCCCGTTCCCGCGCTGCGGAAAGTGCAGGCAGCAGCATAGCTGCCAGAATTGCAATAATGGCAATTACTACCAGAAGTTCGATCAGCGTAAACCGGGCGGCATAGCTGATTATGTTTTTTTCTGCCGATGAATTTTTCATATCGCTCTTCCTTTCTTTATAAAATCAATTTATTTTGCCGGAGTAAAACTCAAATTACGGAATTCGATTTCGCCCTGTTTTGCCATCAATACCATATAAGCCATGCGGCAGTCTTGCGGAAAAGTGAACGTAAATACCAGTTTCTTCCACTCCCCACTTACCGACTGAAGGCGTGTGTTGTAGCTTTGCAGCACCGCTTTAGCTGCATCAGGAGCCTGCCGCTGCCATTCGCAATAGAGCAGATATTTGCCGTCGGCAGAGCCTTTGACTTCGTAGCTTACGGTATAACGTTTGCCCGCTTCCAACGGCAGATTGCGGTACATGAAAAATGCTGTTTTAGCCGGGTCTTTGACTGTCAACTTCAAAACATTGCCGGTCGCGGCCTGAGTTACTGAAAAACTGTTGCTGCCTGTCACCCGATTTTCCCAGCTTTCGGGAACTCCGTTGGCGGCAAGTTTGCTCCATTTGGCATTTTTCACCAGTTCAGTTTCCGCATTTGTACTGCATATGCCCAAAAAACAAATTGTCATCAACGCAGATACGATTGCAAACTTCATAATTTTTCTCCTTTTCTTTTTTGGTACAAGGTTGTTCCCTTTGTGTAAAAGATAACATATCCTGATTTTTTGTCAAGGTCAGGATTGATTTTTTTACCTCTTTTTTACACAATTTTTTCTCATTTTCAACAAGAGAACAAGTGGCATTTTTAAGCTGTTTTTATTATTTTATACTTGAAAAACTCCAGATATATGATTATATTAGGAACAAGTTAAGAACAAGTTATATTACAGTAAGCAAGGCAACTATTATGGCACGACCCAACAGCAGCGAACGGATCTATCAGCAGCTTTTCAGCCGCATCGAATCAGGCGAGTACCCGTACAACAGTTTTTTGCCCTCCGAGCAAGAGCTTGCGTTGGAGCTGAATGTATCGCGCAACACCATCAGAAAAGCGATTCTGCGGCTCGCCAACGAAAATGCCGTCAAAAAAAGTCAGGGGCGCCAAAGCCGTGTAACTTACTGGTCGGACGGCAAAGTGGTACAGCAGCAGAATCTGGCGTGGATATCTTACCTTAAACCCCAAATGCTCTTTTCCAATCAAATCTATTTTGAAATGTTCAAGATCATGGTGGAAAGAGCGCGGCTTTACGGATACGGCATCCATTTTTTTGATATCGACTGCCAAAAAGACTGGGATCCCGCCCCCTTGAAGGAAACTCCGTGGCAGGGGATCTTTGCCGTAGGTTTATCGCCCCAGTTGATCGGCAGAGAAAATATGGAAAAACTGCGGGCGATACCCAATTTGATAAGTATTGATGAAACCGACGATTGCCCGGGAGAAAATATTATCAGTATCGACAATTACCGCAGCGCCAGATTGATGACCGACTATTTGATAAGCTGCGGCGCCCGTAAACTTGGCTTTCTGAATGATTCAATTCAAAGCGGCTTACCCTTCCGTGAGCGGCAGCGCGGCTTTACCGATGCGGTCAACGCTGCCGGATGCGCTTCGGGGGTCTCGGCAATAGTTGATTTGCCGCCGTACAGCTACTTTCTTATTCAAATGCAGAAAACGATCGAAGTATTGCAGCAGCACCCCGAAATTGATTGCTGGTTTTGCGCCAATGATACTCTGGCAACGTTGGCTTTGTCGGCGCTGGATGCAATGAAGATCCCCACCCCCGAGAAGGTTATGGTAGCAGGATTCGATGGCGTGTACACCTCGCAGATCATCCCTCCGCGCTTGACCACGCTGGTTCAACCCCTGCGCGAAGTTGTGGATGCAGCCTTGAAGCTGGCGATCAATCCACGTCCCGAAGCGCCTGCGGTGCTGAAATTTACCGGACGCATCTTCCACGGCGATACCACCCGCCAGCCATCAGCGCAAGGATAAATAAACAGGGCTGCTGCAAAACAGTTTTGCAACAGCCCCGTCGGGTATCAAGATATAAAATCAGGCACCGTAGAATTTATCCCGTACTGCCCACAAGCCCAGAGCAGGATTGCTGATAAAGAAGATCTCTTCGCCGTTGACCACGTTTACGCCGTCTTTGAGATTTTCCACATCGTACTTTTTCATCATTTCATCCAGATCGCCGTAGAGGAAGCCAACACTTTCGATCTCTTCGCGGCTCATCTGCGCGCCGGGGCAATAGGTGATACGGAATCTGCCTTCGCTGGAACCGTGGATCATATGCGCCGCCGCCCCCAGATTGTTCCGCAGATCTTCGTTGTTCTTCACCGCCTCCAGCGTAGCAGGCGTGCCGTGATAACCGTACTTGCGCAGCAGACGGTCGATTTCTTTATCTTCGCCGAACTCTTTCAGCGCGGGAGCCAGCACGATCAGATCGCCGTCGTCGTCGATCGCCATACGGGTACGGTAGACCGATTTATTCCCCAGCCAGGTGCTTTTGAATTCATCGGGATCCAGCCAGACCACCACCTTCTTAAGCGGTTTATCCAGCAAAGTAAGATTGGTTTCCTGCGCAACCTTGACTGCGGCAAGGTAGGCGCTGTCATCAAAGCTGGCAAAGATGCCGTCGGTCTGCATGGCGCCGTCGGCACCGCGGCTGCGGACAGTCTGAATATAGCAAATGGGCAGTTCCGAAAGAAAGTTTTCCACCGCGTAGTTGAAAAGTTTGCGCACGGGAGAATCCGCCTGCCCCATGATCTTTTCCATATTGCAGGAAGCGCCCACAAAGTGGGATTTGTTGATCATATCGCTGCCGCCGATACCCACCATGATATTTTTGGTATAGTTTGCCATACCCACCACTTCGTGAGGAACCACCTGACCGGGCGAGAAAATCACATCGTAATTATCGAACACGATCTTGTTGACCATGGCCTTGACGTCGTAATCCAGCTTGCCTTCGCTCCACTCTTTGATCAGCTCGCCCGACACCGTACCGACTTCCACCACATCGTTGCGCCAGTCGTGGACCCGATAGGCTTCCATGGGGATCGAATCGCCGAACATCATCTTCAGCTCCGCTTCGGTCATCGCCGCGTGGGTACCCAGCGCGGGGATAACGTGCACAACAGCACCTTTAGCGGTAAGCATTTCGTAAAGCGCCGCCGTAATCGGTCCTGCGTAGGAGTTCAAACGGGTGTGATCCGGCGGAACCAGCAGCACTTTGTTCATAGGTTTGTCGATCTTGCCGAGCAATTCAACAAGCATCGCTTTGACTTCGGCATCGGTCACGGGAGTACCATTGCCGCCGCGGGAAGTAAGCATAGCCATAAATTATACCTCTCTGATGGGTTGAAAAATCAAAAAACCGCAAGGCGATCGATATTTAACGCCTCACGGTTTTAATATAGCCCGATTTCTGATAAAAACAAGCTCTTTACATCAAAAATCAGTCAACATCCAGCTCCGTACAGATCGTACCTTTGACTTCTCCCGCGAAGAGTTTGTCTTCGTCCGCCAGAAAGTCCAGCAGATACTTTTGCGACATATGAAAATCCAACGCCGCCTGATCCTGCCATTTTTCGTAGATCATGTACTGTTCCGCCTTGCCGGGAACTTCGTGGATGCGGTACATGATATTGCCCGCTTCCTTATGCGTTGCCGCCGCCAGCGTCAGCAAACGCTGACGGCCGATTCCGGCGCACTCCGTCTTGAAGAAGATCGGAACAATGATCGTGATTTCTGATTTCATAGCGTCTCCTTGCCCGGATCGCTCAGCGGCGACGGCTGGGAATGTGCGCGCTTTCGCCGTGAACAGCGTGAGCAGCTTCCATGACCGCTTCGCCGATGGTGGGGTGCGCGTGGATGGCGCTGCCCAGTTCGCGGGCGGTACATTCCATCTTCATCACCGGAGCAGCTTCCGCAATCAAATCCGTTGCGTGAGGCCCGATAATATGCACGCCCAGCACCGCATCGCTGTTGGCATCGGCCAGAATCTTGACAAAACCATCGGTTTCGTTGATCGCCATAGCTTTGCCCAGCGCGGCGAAGGGGAACTTACCGACTTTGTATGCCACGCCCTGTTCCTTGAGCTGTTCTTCGGTAGCGCCCAGCGAACCGATTTCGGGAGTGGTGAAGATCGCACCGGGGATCTGATCTGCCGCCAGCGCGGTACGTTTTCCCGCAATGGTTTCCACCGCAGCTGCCGCCTGAGCGCTTGCCCAATGTGCCAGCATACCCTTACCGGTGATATCGCCGATGGCGTAGATGTTAGGTATATTGCTCTGAGCATATTCGTTGACCGGGATCCAGCCGCGTTCGTTGGTCTGTACCCCTGCGGCGCCCAGATTCAGTTCGCTGGCCACCGACTTGCGGCCGATGGATACCAGCAGATATTCGGCAGATACCTTCGCATCGCCGACTTCGCCGGTCACGCCCTTGGCAGTTGCCTTGATATTGCCCAGCGGAGCGCCGGTCATGATCTTGATGCCCTTGCTTTCCATGATCTTGCTCAGGGTCTTTGCCACTTCCCGATCCACCGGCGGCAGGATCGAAGGCAGCATTTCCACCACCGTTACTTCGGTGCCCATTTCAGCAAACAAGCAGGCAAATTCGCAGCCGATCACCCCGCCGCCCAGCACCAGCAGACTCTTGGGAACTTTGGGAATGCTCAAAAGCTCGGTGGAGGTAATAACCCGGGGCCCCTGCGGAATAAAACCCGGTACCAGCGAGGTGGAACCCGCCGCAATGATAAAGTTTTTGGCCTGCACGACCATACCCGCATTTTCGCCGCCGGCAACCATCACGCTCTGGCGGTTCATAAAGCTGGCAGTACCGTTGAACACGGTCACGCCCGCTGCTTTAAGCAAACCGGCGATACCGCCGCGGAGTTTACCCAGCACATCTTCTTTGCGCTGGAGCATCTTGGTCCAGTTGGGTTTGATTTCGCCGGAAATCTCCACCCCGAAATCTGCCGCGTGACGGGCGCTGTGCAGAACTTCGGCGCTGGCAATCAGAGTCTTGGTGGGGATACAACCGATATTCAAGCAGGTACCGCCCAGATTGCCTTTTTCGATCAGCGCGGTCTTGAGCCCTTTCTGACCGGCTTTGATCGCCGCAACATAACCGCCGGGGCCGGCACCGATAACGCATACATCAAATTTTTCCATCGCCATAATATTATTCCTTGATTATAAACTGAAGGTTTTGGTTATTACAGTTTCTCTATTAAGATACAACAAAAATGCGCTCCTTGCAACTAAACTATGTGCAAAAACGAAGATTTTTCTTCAAAAAAGCGCAAAAAATTGCAAAAATTGCACTCGTTTTCAGAGTTTATAAATCCTTTTGTACGGTATTGCCGGGTAAAAATCATTTTTTTCAGGCTGCAATATTGCATAAAAAAAATTGTGCTGTATCTTTAAACAGGATACGATGCGTTAAAACTGACGGTACAGAATATGAAAGAGAAAATTTCCCGATTCTTCAGCGGAATCCAGGCGGTGTTTGACGGCACGTTGCTGTTCTGGCAGACTCCCCGGCTCTGGGGATTGGCGCTGATACCGTTTATTCTGCTCCTTATTGCCTACGCGCTGATGATTTGGGGCGGTATTGAATCGACGGCAATGGTGACGGAAAAATTGCGCCATGTAGCTGAAACATGGCCCCAATATCTGCAATGGCTGATCGTTCCTTTGAGCTTCATGCTGCATATACTGGGGGCGTTGGGCGTGATCCTGATTTTTATTTTCTGCTCGGGAACGCTTTATGAAACTTTGGGCGGTATGTTTTTTGACCGGATCGTGGAAAAACTTTTTGCGGAAGAAAAAGGTGAGTTTGCCATCTGCCGCAACAGCTGGCTTTTTGAAGTTAAAGGTATCGTCGATGCCCTGCTTTACACACTGGGCACGCTGGCAATCGCGCTGGGGGCGCTGGTGCTTTATCTGCTGCCGATGGCGGGAGCTTTTTTGTGGATGATCCTGATAAGTTATCGGCTGGGGGTATTTTACATGGCGCTGGGGGCGCTGCGCTTCGGCAGAAGTTTTGCCGACAGCAGAACTCTGGCGCGGAAAAATATGTTGGCAGTTACGGGTTACGGGCTCGCAGTCTATACTATCTGCCTTATTCCGCTGGTGCCATTGGTCATGCTGCCCGGAATCATAATCGGTGGCGTGCTGCTGCAAAAAAGTATTATCGGGCACCAAAAGAGATCCTGACGGAAAATTGATGCTTCAAAACTTGCAATAAACCACTTGAGAGGTTATATTTTCCCGATAATTTTGCAAGATAATATTTACTGGGTTTTTATGAAGAAAAAAGTTGTTGTACTCGGTTCTTCGGGTTCTATCGGAAAAAACACCGTAAAGGTGCTTGAAATGTTCAGCGACCGCTTTGAAGTTGCCGGTCTGGCAGTCAAAAGCAGCGTGGAGCTGCTGGCGGAACAGGCGCACAAGCTCAACTGCCGCAATCTGGTTACTGCGGATCAGGCGGGCATGGAAAAACTCAAAACGCTGGTTCCTGAACATACTTTGTGCCGCTGCGGAGAATCGGCATTGGTCGATCTGGTCACGCAAGCGGATGTGGATATCGTAGTCTGCGCGATTGTCGGCACCGGCGGCTTGCTGCCGGTATTGGCGGCGCTGCGCGCCAACAAACGCGTGGCGCTTGCCAGCAAAGAAGTAATGGTAATGGCGGGCAGTCTGGTCAACGGACTGCTGGATAAAAACTGCGGCTGCATCATTCCTGTTGACAGCGAACACAGCGCCATTTTTCAATGTCTTAACGGGCGCGACCCGCAGGAGGTGGAAAAGCTGGTCATAACCGCTTCGGGCGGAGCCTTCCGCGATTGGTCCGCTGAGCAGCTGGAAAAAGCCACCTGGCGCGATGCGCTCAAACACCCGGTATGGTCCATGGGCAGCAAGATCACCATCGACTCGGCAACATTGATGAACAAAGCGTTGGAAATCGTGGAAGCCGGATACCTCTTCCGCGTAAATGCCGATAAGATCGACGTGGTGCTGCACAAGCAGTCGCTGGTACACTCGATGATAAAAATGGTTGACGGTTCGCTGATCGCCCAGTTGTCGCAGCCTGATATGCGCTTTGCCATTCAGTATGCGCTGACTTATCCTGAACGGTTCAACGGGCAGCTGCCGCAGCTGGACTGGCAGCAGACATTGCAGCTGGATTTTGCGTTGCCCGACCGACGCAAATACCCCAGCATCGACTTTGCCTACAACGCATTGCGCATTGGCGGAACAATGCCTGCGGTAATGAACGCTGCCAACGAGATCGCGGTGGAGCATTTCTGCAGCGAGGCAATCACGCTGCCCCAGATCTGGCAATGTGTGGAAGCGGTTATGAATAAACACAACGCTGTTGCGCTGAACGCTTTGGAAGATGCTCTGACCGCCGATCGGGAAGCGCGGATCGCGGCGGAGGAGTTCATCGCAAAAATAAGACGCTGAATAAATTGTAAAGGAGAAATTGTTTGATGGATTATGAGTTTTTACTGACGTGGTTTCTGGATATACTGAAAGTCGTCGGCTCAGTATTGTTTGTGGTGTTCTTCTTCGGGATGTGTATTTTTGTTCACGAGCTGGGCCATTTTCTGGCGGCACGCTGGCGCGGACTGCACATTGATGCCTTCAGTATCGGCTTCAAAAAGATCTGGGGGAAGACGATCAACGGCGTGGAATACCGTATCGGCTGTCTGCCGCTGGGGGGATATGTGGAGCTGCCGCAGGTGGATTCTGCCACCGAAACACCCCACGCCGCTGACGGCACCGAACTGCCCCGCGCCAAACCTATCGACCGCCTGATAACGGCGGCAGCGGGCCCGATCTTCAACATTATCTTCGGGCTGCTGCTGGGCTGCGTGGTCTGGATGGTAGGTATTCCGCAGGATACGCCGAAAATGCGGGTGCTGGAAGTGGGCATTGTTGACGAAAAAAGTCCTGAATACGCCGCCGGATTGCGGCAGGGCGATAAAATCGTTAAGCTCAACGGCAAAACTTTTCATCTGGCGTGGAAAGATTTTGTGGTGGAAATTCTGACCACCATCGGCGAAGTGGAGCTGGAAGTCGAACGTGACGGCAAGCACTTTACGGTTAAATATCTGCCCGCAGTCAACCCCAATCATATGGCGGTGGAAAAGACCGCCTACCCCTTCTTTCTGCCCCGGATCCCCATTGAACTGCACCCGGATAAAGATTCGCCTGCTGCCCAAGCAGGAATCAAAGCGGGCGATCAGCTGCTGAGTCTGAACGGCATGGCGTGCGAAAATTTTGCGGTTTTGCAGAGTTATATCAATTATTACGGCGACAAGCCGCTGTATCTGGAAATGCGGCGGAAGGATTCCAACGAAATTTACACCGCCGAGGTACAACCGGTGGATCTGCCTGACGAACTCGATTTTATGACTGTTTACTACACAGGTGTATCCCTGGCGCCCGATCTGACGATCATGGGCTTGCTGAAAGATTTTCCCGCAGCAGGCAGCGGCTTGCTGCCGGGGGATAAGATCATCAAACTCAATGGCGAAGCGGTCAACACCTTTCAGGAATTTTCGGACAAAATTCAGGAAAATAAAAGCCATCCGTTTGAGCTGACTGTGCGGCGCTTCAACACCGAAGTCAACATAAAACTGACCAGCAAAGCGGTGCGCCCGCGCACGATCGGCGTGGAATTCATGCTCCGCGATTACCCGAATCCGCTGCAGCAGTTCTTCGGTCTGGTGGAACTTACCGCCAAAAGCATCCGCTCCATGGGGACCCGCCTGGCGTACAATCTGGGCTGGACCGATCAGCAGAGCAATCTCTCGGCGCGCAATATGTCAGGGCCGGTGGGTATGGCGGTGGTGCTGTACCGTTCGGTGCAGCTCTCGCCGGCAATGGGGTTGTACTTTGTGGTAATGATCTCCTTTGCGCTGGCGATATTCAATTTGCTGCCGCTGCCCGTGCTGGATGGCGGACACGTTTTTATGGCGCTTATCGAAATAGTCTTCCGGCGGCCGCTGCCGGTGATCGTAATAAAAATCCTCAGCTATCTCTTTGTCGGCTTGCTGATACTGCTGATGCTGTACGTTACCTATATGGATGTACTGCGGGTATTGCCCAAGTCGGCTAAACCTGCTGCAGAAAGCAGCGTCCCAGCCGGAAAAGCCGCGCCATGAGTACCAGACAGTTCAGGATCGGCAGCGTAATTGTCGGCGGAGATGCGCCTGTAACGATCCAGAGTATGTGCAACACGCCGACTCAGGATGTTGCGGCAACCTTGCAGCAGATCAATATGCTGGCAGCAGCAGGATGCGAAATCATCCGCCTGGCGGTGCCCGATATGGCAGCAGCGGAAGCCTTCAGCGCAATTACCGGGGCTTCGCCGCTGCCGGTGATCGCCGATATCCACTTTGACCACCGTCTGGCGCTGGCGGCAATGCAGCACGGCGCCGCGGCAATACGGGTGAATCCGGGCAATCTGGGCGGCAGCGAGGCAGTCAAAGCGGTAGCGGAAGCGCTGCAAAAATATGATCTGCCCGTGCGGGTCGGCGCCAACTCAGGCAGCCTGCCCAAAGAATTTCAAGCCCATTTAACGGCAGCAACAGCAACTGAACACGATGAACTTTTAAGTGAAGCATTGGTGCAGTCGGCGCTGAGTCAGGTGGCGGAATTCGAGTATTACGGGGTGCGTAATATCAAAGTTTCGCTCAAAGCCTCCAGCGTGCCTGCAACCGTAAAAGCGTATCGCAAATTTGCCGACCGCAGCGACTGCCCGCTGCACATCGGCGTTACCGAAGCGGGAACCCCTGCCGTGGGTGTGATCAAAAGCGCCGTCGGGATCGGGGCGCTGCTGCTGGATAATATCGGCAGCACCATCCGGGTCAGTCTTACTGCCGACCCGCTGCAGGAAGTAATTGCCGCGCGGCGGATTCTGGAAAGCGCGGGGGTGCGGTCGCCGGAACCGGATCTGGTATCGTGTCCCACCTGCGGCAGAACCAGAATCAATCTGGTGGAACTGGCGGAAAAAGTTGAAGAGCTCATCAATCGGATCAAAGCGGAAAACTGCCGAATCAATCTGAAAAAAATCGCGGTCATGGGCTGCGTAGTCAACGGTCCCGGCGAAGCTAAAGATGCCGATATCGGCATTGCCGGTGGCGACGGTAAAGTGGTGATATTCCGCCGCGGTATCGTCGAAGCAACGCTGCCCGAAAGTGAAGGCTTTGCCGCGCTGGAAAAACTCATCCGCGCCAACACCTCGCCGAAAGTAAAATCCACAGTATGAAATTTACTGCCAAACAGCTCTTCACGGCAATCCTGCTGCTGGCGCTTTTTTTGCGTCTGCCGGGCTTTTTTGCATCGCTGGCATACGATGAAATCTGGACGCTGCTGAACTTTGCGCCGCTGGCGCCGGGTGAAGTGCTGTTCAGTCTTGAACTGCCCAACAATCACCCGCTGAACACGCTGGCGGTAAAATTTATCCATGGAGTGTTTACCGCTCTGCCGCCGGAGTTTATCCGTTTGTTCAGCTTGCTGGCAGGATTAGGTTCGATTGGCCTGGCAGGATTGATCGCACAGCGTTTCGGCAAAACCAAAGCGTGCTGCTGGAGTATGTTTTTTATGGCAGTTGCAGCGCCGCTGATCGTCTACAGTTCGCAGGCGCGGGGCTACAGTATGCAAATATTCTTTCTGCTGCTCTATTGCTACGGAGTGATCTGTTCAGCCGAAGCCAAACCGCAAACGGTCAAAACAATCTTTGTTGCGATTCTTCTGACCTCGATCGGGGCTTTGGGGACAGTTATGACCGTAGCTTCAGGGGCGATTTTTCTGTTGGCAGTTACATTGCTTTTATGGGGCAGCAACGACTGGAAAAAACCGCAATACAGCTGCATTGCCGCAGTAACCACGGCGGGGATTCTGTCGCTGACATATATATTGCTGAATCTGCCTGAACTCCTTGCCGCCCGCAGTTGGGGCAGCTCAACTGACACCTTCGGCAGTTATTTTTACTGGCTGGGCGATACATTTTTCCGCTTGCTGCTGTTGGGAGCGCTGCCGTTGGCAGGGTATTGGCTGTGGAAAATGCCGAAACGCCGCCGGATCGCTCACGGGATATTCGCTCTGACAATCGCTCTTTCGGCGCTGTTTACCAATGCCGGGCCGCACCGTGTCTATCTGCCGCTTACCGTTTATTGGGCGATTCTGGGAGGACTGGGTGCCGAAAAATTCTTCGGTTTGTTCAACGGCAGCAAGCGGAACCTTGCCGCGCTGCTGATAATATTGCTGACATTGCTGGATTCGATGCTGCTGGCAATGCCGTTCTGGAAAATAAGTGATTATTACCCGCTGCACATACAGAGCAAACAGCTGCCGGAATCCGCCTTGCTGATCTACCCGGCGGCAGATACCTACCCGCTTTTGTTCAACAGCTCAGGCGATGCGGCGGCGCGTTATGCTCAGTCCTTGAGTCAGCATCCGGCACAACGGCTGCTGCTGATTGCCGATTCGCCCGATAAGATCATCGGCAGCGACCGGGCGCACAATCAGCGCAGTTTGCCCTTCTTAAAGGGCAGAAAGCTCTCCATAGCCAACTATCCGGTTATGGAGTACCAACTTGAACGCCTGCGCTCAGCGCTGCCGCTCAACGAATATATTATTGCATTGATTCCTCCGCAGGCAAACAAAAGCGCCGTCGAACAGCTGGAAAAGGAGTTGCTGAAAAATATCGGTCAGGAAAAATCGCTGCTTTTGAATTTATGGCTCAATCACGCGCTGCTGCCCGATGGCAGAGAATTCCACGGCGGACTCTATTTGCTGATGCCCGATGCGCTGAACCAGACGACCGCAACTCAACTGCTGCAATCCACGGCAGGACGGATCGTTTATTACCGCGTTATCCCCCCGCAGCAGTAAGATTTGCCCGCTCAGATACGGCCGAAACGCCTTGCCAGCTCCTGATTGGTTATCTTCAGAACAGTAGGCCGCCCATGGGGACAAACATCAGGCCGCTGACACTTTGCCATACTCTTCAACAGCGCTCTGGCAGTAGTTTCGTTCAATGGATCGTGAGCCTTGACCGCGCTGTGACAGGCGGCACGGGCAATGCTTTCCAGCGAATCACGGGTGGTTTTTTCGCCTTCCAGCGCCGTATTTACCAGATCGGAGAGAATTTCTTCCCAATCAGCATCCCGATCCAGATTGGCAGGTACGGCGCTGAGCAGCAAAGTATTGGAACTCAGCAAGGCTGCATCGAAGCCCAGCTGCGCAAAAATATTTTCGTTTTTGCCGATAAACGCTGCAGCGGTGCGACTGAGCTCCACCGTCAGCGGAAAGAGCAGCTGCTGACTTGCCGTTGACTGCTCAGCGGAGGTCGCTTTGGCCAGCAATTCTTCATACAGCACCCGTTCGTGGGCGGCGTGAAAATCCACCAGATACAGCGTGCTGCTTATGGTGGATTCCAAAAGGATGAAGGTTTCAAACAATATACCGATATATTGCAGCGCATCGCTGTCGCTCAACTCCCGCGCCAGAGGCGACTGCGGCAGCACGGCAGCGTGGCTTTCGCTTACGGGCAGCGGATTTTCTGCCTGACGGTCAATATAAAGGCTGTTGCGGGGAAAATCATCTCCTCGAGCGGCAGCTTCAGCCGCAGAGGTTCCGGCGTCAATTGCATCAACCTTCGCGGTCGTTTTGACTGTATTCAAATTGCTGCTGTAAGTGCGTTTAGCACCAATAATATCCGGATCGGCACTTGTATCAGGTGCGGTAAAAGGCTGCCGTGTAAAAGATTCCTGTATATGCTCCTGCATCGGCACCGTCGGCTCACGGCGGAAAATATCCATCTGAGCAGCTTTCCCCAGCCCGGGAATTGACGGAACTTCAGGAGCGGGAGTATATTTGATATTGGCTGCATCCAGCAGCACTTCCGCCTTTGCCAGCTCTTTGGCGGCTGGCAGCTGCATTTCAGGGGCGGGAACTGCCTGCAGCGTCCGTTGGAGCGCCCCCGTAAGCGCCCGACTGACCGCGTATTCGCGTTTGAACCGCACTTCCCGCTTGGTCGGATGCACATTTATATCGTATTCGGAAGCGTCAAGGATCATATTCAGCACCACGGGCGGAAAGCGCCCGAAATCTGCCAGCGTGCCGTAGCCATCGCGTATTCCGCGGTAAAGCGCCTGCGACTCCACCGCTCTGCCGTTGACAAAAGTCCGCTGTTCCCGACGGCTGGTGCGGCTGAATCCGGGCATGGCAATCAATCCGTGAACTGCAATGCCATCCTCGCTGAGATGATCCACCTTCAGCATTTTTGCCGCAAAGTTTTTACCGAACAAGCCTGCCGCCCGCGCCGCCGGATCTTTTTCGCCGGGCGCCTGCAGCGCAACCTTGCCATCAAATTTAAGCGTTACAGATATATGCGGAAACCCCAGCGCCAGCGCAATCACCATTTCCTGAATATGCGCTTCTTCGGTAGCGGGACTGCGGAGAAATTTTTTTCTGGCAGGCACATTGTAGAATATATCCCTGACTTCCATAACTGTTCCCGGCGCCATGCCTGCGGGCCGCCGGTCGATCACCCTGCCCCCTTCCAAAACTATTTCCACGCCCGAACTTTGTACCGCCTGACGGGTTTTAAGTGTAACTTTGGCTACCGAAGCAATAGAGGGCAGCGCTTCACCGCGGAATCCCAGCGTAATGATCCGATCAATATCCTCAGCACATTTGATCTTGCTGGTGGCGTGGGGCGAAAAGCAGAGCAGCGCGTCGGCTTCGTCCATACCGCAGCCGTTATCGCTGATGCGGATCAGCCGTGAACCGGCGCGTTCTATTTCTACAGTTATAACGTCGGCATTGGCATCCACCGCATTTTCAAACAGCTCCTTGACTACCGAGGCGGGGCGCTCGACCACTTCGCCAGCGGCAATACGGTTGCTTAATTCTTCGGGCAGAACAGTTATATTGCTCATAAAATTATTTTTTTGCCTCGGGTTTGATTGTTTCCACTTCCGCCTGCACCTGGCTGCTGCGCTGCTGCGCGCGCTCCAGTAATTTCACCAATTCTTCCTGACGGGCGATCTGTTCCGCTGCAGCGCCGTTTTTCAGCGCTTGCTGCAAAAAATTCAACGCGCGTTCATCCTGCTGCAATCGGGCAAACAACTTTGCTCCGTTGAGCCATATTTCGCCGTTTCCGGGCGCCAGCTCGACCGCCTTGCTCAAAGCTTTGACCGCCTCGTCCAGCCGATCGAGCTTAACCAGCGATTCCGCCAGATTGTTGAAAGCTGCAGCATTATTGCCCTGCAGTTTGACCGTCTGCCGAAATGCCTGTTCGGCTTTTTCGTAACGTCTTTGCCGATAGCATACCGAACCTGAAAGCATCCAGCATTCGGCACTTTCAGGATAATGGATCAGCGTTTCGGTCAGAAGTTTATCCGCCTGCGCCAGCTCCTCATTCAGCAAATATTTTACGGCAATATTCAATGCCTCCTCCAGCGGCAGGCGGCCGCCGGCTTCTGAGCCATGACTGCCGCGCTGCAGATAAGATTTGCTATCCAGCTGCATGGCGATCAGCAAGGTGGCAATCAGCAGCACCAGCAGCGACAGCAGCAGCAGCCACATACTTCTGCGTTCTTTTTTCATGCTTCCATGCTGCCCTTTCGTATGCACCGCCAGCAATGATGGTTATGCTGCTGCATAACCGGCAGCGTTTTACACTCCGCAACCGCATAACTGCAGCGGTCGGAAAAACGGCATCCGGCGGGGAAAGCCCCCGCCATCGGTACCTGCCCCGGAATCGTGGCAAGCTGCTGCGTGCTGCTGCCAAGTTTGGGAACCGCTTTGAGCAGCGCCTGCGTATAGGGGTGCTGCGGATTTTTGATCAACTCACCGGCGGCAGCAGATTCCACGATCATACCGCCGTACATAACCTCCACGCGATCGGCAAGTTCGGCTACGATCCCCAGATTGTGGGTAATGAGTATAACTGCCATATTGTATTTGTGCCGCAAATCGTCGATCAACTCCAGGATCTGGCTTTGGATCGTTACGTCCAGCGCAGTAGTCGGCTCGTCGGCGATCAGCAGATCGGGTTTTCCCGCCAGCGCCATGGCAATCATGATACGCTGCTGCATACCGCCGGACAATTCGTGCGGGAAAGCGTCGCAGCGTTTCTGCGGATCGGGGATCCCCACATCCTGCAGCAGTTTTATTACCTCGGAGCGCACATCTTTGACATCTTTCCGATGCAGATGAATAACCTCTGCAATCTGTTCCCCCACCCGGAAAACCGGATTCAGCGAAGCCGCAGGTTCCTGAAAGATATACGCTATTGAGCCGCCGCGCAATTTCCTGAGCTGCCGTTCTTTAAGCTGCACCAGATCGTAAACCGTACCGTCCGCAGAGCAAAACTCCACGCTGCCGCGCAAGATTTCCGCCCCCGGTGCCAGCAAACGGGTCAAGCCCAGACAGGTCAGACTTTTGCCGCAGCCGCTTTCGCCGACCAGCGCCAGTATCTCGCCTTTATGCAGTTCAAAAGAAACATCGCTGGTGACTTCCAGACACTTTTTCCGGCTGCCGAAGCCAATGGAAAGATCTTTTACTTTAAGTATGACATCCTCTCCGCAACTCATAATTCAACAATCCCCTGATTTCAAGAGCCTTATTCGCCGTTGTTCCGCTGGGCAAAATCTCTGTTCCAGCGGCGGCGCTGGGAAGGTTCAGGCGGAGATACTTTAAGTTTGCAATGGCGCGGCCCCAGCAGCGCAGTCACCGCTTTTATCAAATCAACAGAAATATCCACACCGGCATTTTTCCGCTCAATAAACACATAACGGTCGCCATTACCGATAACGATGCAAAAAGCGGTTTTCACGTTTCCGGCGTGAGCATCCAGCAGCTTTTTCAGCTGAGATAACGTTTCGTCGGTGACCTCTTCTTCGTAAAGGTCGATCAACAACTCCTGCGCGGTCGATCTTACGGCGCTGTCCAGCAGTTCCACTTTATCAGCCACCACCCGCGGCGCTTCATTTTCATCGCGGCGGGAGATGGTGGCGGTGATTGCCACGTTCATGCCTGCGGTCAGCTCCAAACCTTCGGCAAGCATCTTTTCGTAAGCATCGCTGTAAACCATTACATCGGTGGCGGACTCAAAATCTTCCAGATTCAAAATCAGATACGGCTTGTTGTCGCGCTTGGAAAATTTCTTGGTCACGCTGTTGAGCATACCGGCGATCCGCTCGGTCGAGTAATCTTTGACCTCTTCCAGCTGCGAGAGTTTGACCGTACTCAACGCCTCCACCGCCGCCTGACATGGCGACAGCGGGTGCGCCGTAACGTAGAATCCCAGCAGCTCTTTTTCGTGCTTAAGAATATCTTCAACATCAAATTCAGGAATATCGGGGATCGCCACGCCGTTGAACTCCTGCTGGCTGGAGTCATCCATCAAATCAAACAGCGATCCCTGCCCCGCCGCACGATCCCTGGCTTTGGCGGCAGCATTTTTCAGCGCATCTTCGGCAATTGCCAGAATCTGGCTGCGCCGTATGTTCAGCGAGTCAAACGCCCCGGCCCGTGCCAGATTGTCGATCATCCGCGAATTCATAGCGCTGCCGCATCGTTCGCAGAAATCGTTGAAATCCTTGAATCTGCCCTCTTTTTCGCGTGATTCGATGATCTTGCCTGCCGCATTTTCCCCCACGCCCTTGATGGCGCCCAGTCCGAAGCGGATCGACTCTTTATCCACACTGAAACTTATATCGCTGCTATTGATATCAGGCGGCAGCACGGGGATTCTCATATCGTGACAGGTGTTGATCAGAAATGCGATCTTTTCGGCATTATCGATTTCGCTGGTCAGCACCGCCGCCATAAATTCCACCGGGTAATTGGCTTTAAGGAACGCCGTGCGGTAAGCCACAAACGCGTAGGCTGCGCTGTGGGATTTATTAAAGCCGTACCCGGCAAAAGTTTCGATCTTCGCCCAGATGCTGTTGGCAACTTCTTCGGAAATATTGTTGCACCTGGCGCAGCCTTCCACAAATTTGCTTTTCTGTTCCGCCAGCACGTCGGCCTTTTTCTTACCGATGGCGCGTCGCAGAATATCCGCCCCGCCCAGCGAAAAGCCCGCCAACACCTGTACAACCTGCATGATCTGCTCCTGATAAAGCATGATTCCGTAGGTTTCGGAGAGATATTCTTCCATCTTCGGATGGTCATAAATGATCTCTTCCGTCCCCCGCTTTCGGGCGATAAATGTATCAATAAACTGCATCGGCCCGGGGCGGTAAATGGCGATCAGGGCAATAATGTGCTTGATATTTTCCACCCCGAACTGGCGGCAGAGATTGCGCATCCCCTGGGATTCCAGCTGGAAGACCGAAATCGTATCGCCCCGATTCAGCAGCTGGAAACTGGCGGGGTCGTCCAGCGGAATTTTTGCCATATCCAGCTTGATGCCCCGATTCTTTTCGATCATATCCACCGCCCGCTGGATCGTGGTCAGCGTTCTCAACCCCAAAAAGTCCATCTTGAGCAGCCCCAGGTGTTCGCATTGCACCGCCGGAAACTCGGTAATGACTTCGCCTTTTGCTCCCCGCGCCAGCGGAACCAGATTATCCAGCCGCTGATTGCAGATGATTACCCCTGCTGCATGGATCCCCAGCTGACGGTTGATCCCTTCCAGCACTTCGGCGTGTTTGAAAATTTCTGCCACATAAGGCTCTCCGGTGATCATTTTTTCCAATTCCGAAGACTCTTTTTTAGCCTTTGCCAGCGTCATCTTGGGGTCGGCAGGGATCTGCTTGGTAATGCGGTCACCGGCAGCAAAATCATGTCCCAGCACGCGGGCAACGTCTTTGACCACCGCCTTGGCCTTCAATGTACCGTAGGTGCAGATCTGCGCCACGGAGTCTTCGCCGTATTTTTTCCGCACATATTCGATCACCTCGCCGCGGCGCTGTTCGCAAAAGTCAATATCGAAGTCAGGCGGGCTGACCCGCTCAGGATTCAGAAAACGCTCAAACAGCAAACCGTAGCGCAGCGGATCGATGTCGGTGATCTTGGCAAGATACGCCACCACGCTGCCTGCGCCCGATCCGCGTCCGGGACCTACCGGAATACCGTGATCCTTGGCATATTTGATAAAGTCGCTGACTACCAGAAAGTAGCTGCAGTACTTGGTCTTGTCGATGATCCCCAATTCGTAATCCATCCGATCCATAACCTCCTGCTGTTCAGGAGTCAGAGTATCCAGTTCGCGGGGATCGAATCCGTAGCGGTACATCATATTGTCCAGACAGAAGTTCCGCAGGTAATCCTTTTCGTACGAGCCGTCGGGAATAGTGAATACGGGGTAATGGTTGGCTTTGGGCGCATAGACAAAATCCAGATCGCACCGCTCGGCAATACCCACGGTGTTGGTCACGCTTTCAGGAACTTCGCGGAAGAGTGCTTTCATCTCTTCGGGGCTTTTGAAGTAAAACTCCGGCGCAGGAAAGCGGAAGCGGTTTTCGTCGGAAAGTTTGCTCTGCGTCTGGATGCACAGCATGATTTCGTGAGCTTCGGCGTGTTCTTTTTTCAGGTAATGGATGTCGTTGGTAGCAACCAGCGGAATATTATTTTTCCGCGCCAGCTCAATGATTCCGCGGTTGGAAATGCGCTCTTCTTCCATACCGTGATCCTGAATTTCCAGAAAGAAATTATCTTTGCCGAAAATATCCAGATGCTCGTTGAGCAGCTTTTGCGCCTTTTCCATATTATTATCCAGAATCGCGCTGGGGATCTCGCCGGCAATACACGCGGAAAGGGCGATCAGCCCCTCGTGATGCTCCCGCAGCAGATCGTGATCGACCCTCGGCTTGTAGTACATACCGTTGAGCCATGCTTCGGACAGCAGTTTGCACATACTGTGATACCCCTGAATATTTTCCGCCAGCAGCACCAGATGGTGCCCGCGGATATGCGGTGTGGAGGGGTTGCGGTCGAAGCGCGTGGTGGGCGACACATAAACTTCGCAGCCGATGATCGGTTTTTTACCCCCTGCCTTGAAGGTGTCGTACATATCCACCGCGCCGCCCAGATAACCGTGATCGGTTATGGCGCAGCCGATCATATCGTACTCTTTGGTCATTTCCAGCAGTTGTTTGACCGTACAGGCGCCATCCAGCAGACTGTAGTGCGAGTGAACGTGCAAATGAACGAAATCAGCAGGCATATTTCAATATCTTCCGGGGTTAAATTTTTTCATATATAATATCAAAAGTCAATTTAACATGAAACTCTCCAAAAACAAGTCCGCAAACGTTTATTTTTACAAAAAAACTCCGCAACGCCTGAACAACGCTGCGGAGTAAAGTTTTTGGCGATCACAGTTTCAGAGATTTTTTGCTTCCTGCAAGATCTGTTTGACTGTTTTGTCGCTGAGCGCCGCCAAACCGAGGGCGCGGGCTTCGTTCTTGTTCTTCATGCTTTTCATCAGCTGATCAACATGATACTGGCGCAACTTTTCGCAAGCCTGGATAAATTCCTGCTTCTGGCTGTCGCTCATGCCCTTGCTCATCACTTCGATGGAGGCTCTGTATTTCTGCTCGCTGGCTGCATTCATGGTCGGAGCTTTGGCGCAACCGGTCAGAATGAATGCACTGACAACTGCAGCGCTCAAAATAGAGAGAAACTTTTTCATTTTCTTCCTGACCCGTATCCAATTACCACTGTATATCGTCGATGTTGTAGAAACGCGAACGGCCGTAGGAGCTGTTGTTGACAAAGTCAAGCTGCGCCTGAGTCAAACGGTGATTACGCACATGACCGCCCAAATGCAGAATATTGAATGCCCGATTGGGGTGGTTGGGGTTGGGGCCGTAGAATTTGCCGCCGGCACTGTCCGAGCTGAAGGCATCCACCCAGATCCAGCAGCCGGGATTATCGCGGCCCATGCGGTCGCGGCAATGTTCGGGATCAATGGAGTTGATTGTCAGCGAATCAGCATTGTTGGGCCAGTAGGCGAACCAGTAGCTGATATCGTAGGTGCTGCCGCCGCTCAAATCGGCCACAAAGTTGCTGCTGTCGCTGGGGCACTTGAAAAGCGCTGCTTTGGTGGAGGCGCTCATAATGTAAGTACCGGTAGTTTCCGGCTGCATACCAAAGTAACCGCCGTAGAACAGCACGTCGGGTTTCATACCGGGGTATTTACATGACATATCGCTGGCAGTTTTGGTGTTCCAGCTGTCCCAGCCGTTGTTGTAGCGGGAAATATAATCTTTATTATCCCCGGCATACATCATTTCGGCAGTACCGATCTGCTTGAGTTTGGACACACAGCTGGCGCTGCGGGCGCGTTCGCGGGCTGCACTCAACGCAGGCAGCAGCATTGCAGCAAGAATTGCGATGATGGCGATAACCACGAGAAGTTCTATTAAGGTGAAGCTGTACAGCTTCACCTGCCCATGGGCAGGTGAAAGACCTTCTTCTTTGCCATAAACACGATCACAGCAGAGATGTGATCTTTTTACCAACAGTTCGATCAACGTGAATTGTTTTTTCATAATATCCCCTCCTTGGGTTGGTTAAATTTTTTTATTTATGTTTTTACTCAAAAACTCAATCAGTATCTTCATCGATCAGATCCAGCAATGCGGGTACGCCCGAAGGCGCCGAAGCAGGCACAACAATCGACTTGACGTGACCGCCGAGATAAAGCACATTGATCATCTTGGCATGATTGCTTTCCACGGCAGTACCGGTGGGCAGCGTCATCTTGAGCATATCGCACCAGATGGCGTTGCCGGGATTATCTCTGCCGACGATCTTACGGTTCTGTTTGCTTTCGGTGATCCCGAAGGCGGAAGCCAGCGCAAAAGATGTATCGGTCATGCAGTAAATATAGCTGGTGGATTTGGCGCCGCTGCCGTTGGCTTCGAACTTGCCGTTGGCGGAATCGCTGGGGCATTTGAAACTGTTTTCAGCCGCCTTGATCATAGCACCGGCGGTAGTCGGCGCAGAACCACCCAGATAGCCGCCGTCGATAAGCATATTGGTCGGCAATGTATTGGCGCCTGACGCATTGGCCATTGCCACATAGTCGATCCCCACTCCGCCGTAAGTACCGGAGGAAGTGGGCAGGATATCTTTGTTATCTCCCGCATACATGATAGCAGCCAACCCGATTTGCTTGAGTTTGGATACACAATTGGCATTGCGGGCGCGTTCACGGGCGGCACTCAACGCAGGCAGCAGCATTGCCGCAAGAATTGCAATAATGGCGATAACCACCAACAGTTCGATCAGAGTAAATTGTTTCTTCATAAATATTTCCTTTCGGGTTAATTAATGTTGATTGTAAACTTTTTACATCAATACCAATAATTCACCCATCCCAACACAACTATATTATACTATATTTTTACGCAAGTGACAATGATAAAAATATCATATTTTTGGACAATAATATCAAAAATGATATTTTACAGGTATTTTTCGGTCCAATTCTGACAGCTGCAACATTAAAAAGATGCCCCGACAGATCCGGAAAGAAGCTCCGAATCCATCGGGGCGTGGGAGGGGATGGGTTATTTATTTTTCAGGGCGTTCTTTGAAGTTGCCGCGGGGCGGACGCCCCGCGCCGCCACGGGAACCGCCGCGCATATCGCCTTTGCGCATGGCATCCGCAGAGGGAAACTTGAAATCACCGGCTTTAACTTTTTTCAGCAGTTCGGCGGCGCGTTCACTCTGAGTTTTTTCCAACTCAGCTAACTCTTTTTCCAGCTTGGCTTTACGTTCGGCAGTATCCTTTTTGACTGCCTCGTTCAGAGCCTTTTCCAGCGCGGCAAATTTTTCGGGAGTGGGATTGGCCTGATACTCTTTAAGTTCTTTCTTTACCAGCGAAGCAGTTTGCAGCAGCGGATTGCGCCGTCCGCCGAAACGTTCAAAACGCATATTCCTTTCAGGTTCGCGGGGTTTGGATTCCGTCTTTTCGGCAGCGGCAAGCGAGGTCGCCCCCAGCATAGCCAGTCCGCCCAGCAGCAGGGCACAAGCAGTAATATTCTTCTTCATAGTCAGAGTTTTTTTCCTTTCATCCAATTCGTTCTGTCATCCTGAAACAAGCGATTCACAACTTTTGCAAAAGCATTACACCCAATATAATGCAGCTGAAATGTAAAATATTGCCGGGAGTTTGAATTTTTTTCAATATTATGCAAGGAAGTAAAGAAATTAGTATAAAAATGTGTAAAATTTAACTTGCAAATCGATAAAAAACCTTTATCTTTATATAAAAACAATGTTTTACACACTATGAGCTATCATGTCGGGAGACAAATTATGAATGCAGTAATCAATTCTGAAAAAAAGATCCGTATCGGCATCTGGGGACTCGGCCGCGGACAGAATTTCATCAGGCAATGTCAGGATCTCAACTTTGAAATAGCCGCAGGCTGTGATCTCAACCAGACCCTGCGCGACGATTTCCGCAAACTCTGTCCCGATGCATTCATCACCGACAACGAAGATGAATTTCTTAATCATGATTTTGATGTGGTGCTGGTAGCAACCTTTTTTATGAACCACGCGCGCGATTCCATCAAAGCGCTTGAGCACGGCAAACACGTTATCAGCGAAGTCGCGGCGTTCTTCACCCCCGCCGACGGGGTGGCGTTGGTCGAAGCGGTGGAAAAAAGCGGCAAACTTTATTGTCTGGCCGAAAATTATACCGACCACTTTGTAAAAAAGCTCTGGCAGGAAGGGGTTTTCGGGGAGCTTTCTTATGCGGAATTTGATTATGTTCACGAAGGCCGCTCGCTTTGCTACTCCTACGTCAACGGCCTTCCGCTTAAGCCCGGCAATGTGGCTCATTCGTGGCGCTCGTGGCTGAATTACCACTATTACTGCACTCATTCGCTGGGAGCGGCTATGGAAATAACAGGCACCCGCCCGGTCAGAGTCATTGCTCCCGATGGCTGCAAACAGCTCCCCGGTTATCTTGAAGGCGGCGAAATGGGCTCCATGAAGCCTTCGTTTGTGATTATGGATAACGGTGGTGTCATCCGCAATCTGTTGGGTTCGGCAACTGCCGACGTCCGCGCCCGCAAGATCTGGGGAACGCGTGCGTTTGTGGATCTGACCGAATCCACCCCCACCGTCGGACTCGGTCAAACCGGTAAACCCGTGCGGATAAAACTTACCCCGCCTGCGCATGAACTGGATGCGCTGGCAGCTAAAGCCGGGCACCACGGCGGGGATTTCTGGGTGCTGTACAACTTTGCCGATGCCTTTTTCAATGGCACTCCGCTCTACTGGAACATCTACGCCGCCTGCGATGTAACACTTGCCGGAATCATGGCGGTCAAGAGTGAAGCTGCCCACGGTATGCCCGTTGATATACCCGACTTCCGGGATAAGGCGGTGCGTGAGCAATATCGCCACGATTACTTTGCTCAGGAACATTTTGATCCTGCCAAAATCTTCCCCGACGACCAGAATCTTGCTGAAACCAAAAACTTTACGCAGATAATGAGCGCGCTGGATCAGGCGTGGCGGCTGGATGGAGTTCCGCAGATGATTGCGGCGCTGGACGGGATCAAGCTCTACAAATTTGTGGACGATCCGGATTCCGAATTTGCGATACAGACACAAGTCCGCAAGCTGCTGCACAATCTTGATGCGCTGGCCGATGCGCTTGATTCAGCGCGTAAACTTTCGGATAAATACCCCGATTCGCTGGGCGGCAAAGCTCTGGCATCGTTTCTGGCGGCGGCCTGCCCGGAAAAAATGGCCGATCCCAAGGCTCTGCGGCAGGAGTTGTGCAACTGGTTGATTTCGCCCGATCAGGAGCCATATCGCCAGCTGGTGCTGACGCTTGATGAAAAAGAGATCGCTGCAAGCAAACTGCCTGAAATTCCCGAAGGGTTTATTCTGCGAACCTTCCGCCCCGGCGACGAAGAAAAATATATTGAATTGATGCGTAAAGCTGGATTTGAAGTTTGGAACCGCGATCTGCTGAACAACGTTATTGCCCGCGCGCTGGATGATGGCATATTCTTTCTGGAAGATGTCCAAACCGGCACACTGGCAGCAACTGCCATGGCCAATAAAATGCGCGCATGGGAAAGCGATACCGGCCCTGAATTCGGCTGGCTGGGCGTTGCGCCTGAATTCAGAGGCAAACGTCTGGCTCAGGTGGTCTGTCAGGCGGTGCAGGACAGATTCCGGCGCGAAGGTTTCAAAAAGATCTATCTGCGTACCGATGACTACCGTCTGGCGGCAATCAAAACCTATCTGGCATTGAACTGGCAGCCGCTGACCGATTCGCAAGATATGATTGACCGCTGGAAAACGATCCGCAAAAAGCTCAATCTGCCCTGCTGACAAGCCGTCGGATCATTTTGCAACAGTCCCGATTTTTTAAATATTATGTGCAATTACAGCAGCGGCAGCAGAGTTACACGCTCCGCTGCCGCTGTCAGAATATACAAAGTTGAGGTAGTTTAATCAGAAGATGATCGTGCGGTGTCCCGAAAGAATGATCCTGTGATCCAGATGCGCCTTGACCGCTCTGGTCAGCACCCGCCGTTCGATATCCCGACCGATCTCTTTAAGA
Source organism: Lentisphaerota bacterium (assembly GCA_015061545.1). GTDB lineage: Bacteria > Verrucomicrobiota > Lentisphaeria > Victivallales > Victivallaceae > SIG78. Next base: position 29,538 of record SUWJ01000013.1, read on the forward strand.
TCATCGGGGGTGTGTTCGTGGGATACGCGCTCAACATCCTGTTCGATGATCGGCCCCTCGTCCAGATCCGCCGTGGCGTAGTGGGCGGTGGCACCGATCATTTTCACGCCGCGCTCCCACGCCCGATTGTAGGGATTCCCCCCCTGAAACGCAGGAAGAAATGCGTGGTGGATATTGATAATATTGCCGTTGAAGCGGCTGATGAAATCATCGCTCAACACCTGCATATATCTTGCCATAACCACCAGATCGATATGGTGTTTCTCGCAAAGTTCAATGATCTGCGCCTCCTGCTGCGGTTTCTCCGCCTTGTCGCGGATGGGGCAACAGTAAAAGGGAATATGAAAGCGGTCGGCAACGCTTTCCAAATCGGGGTGATTGCTGATTATCAGCGGGATCTCGCAATTCAAAAATCCATCCTCCCGCCGCACCAAAAGATCGTAAAGGCAATGGCTGGTCTTGCTGACCATCACCGCTACACGGCTGACCGCATCGGAGTAATAGACGTTAAAGGTGAAATTGAGTTTCTTGCCAAGCTGTGCAAATTCATCTTCAAGCACGCGGCGCGTAATACTCATCCCCGAAAGGTCGATCTTTATCCGCATAAAGTAACTGTTTTCGGTAGCATCGGTGTACTGGCGGCAATGCAGAATGTTGAAATTGCGCTGATAAAAAAACATGGTTGTTTCGGCCAGCAGACCTTTGCGGTCGGCTGCGGAAATAAGAAAAACAGCGTGTTGAGTCATAATCTATTTTATCCTGAATTTGATTTTTTATTGCAGATTCATGCTTGGAAAAGTCCTGATTCCCGCCTGTCCCGTAGGTACATCCAGCGGTTCCAGCCGATCGACCGTACCCCAGCGGCGGGAAAACGGCCAGAAAATTATCGCGGGGCGTCCGATCAGGTTCCGCCGCGGCACGCTGCCCCACACCCGGCTGTCGGCGCTGAAGCGGGTATTGTCGCCCAGCATAAAGTAGTGATCGGCAGGCACGGTATATTCATCGTCATTGCTGCGCAGAAAGTGCGACACCCCCGGCAGCAGATTGCTGTGCCCCTGATAGCCGCCCTTTTTGCTGTAAAGTTTTGCCGTTTGGGGAGCCAGTTCGTAAATCGGCACAAAACATCCGGAATCTTTGGTTTTGACCATCAGCACATTATCCACGATCTTCAGCGTATCGTGAGGCATACCCACCAGACGCTTGATGTAATAATCGCCGCTGTCGGAAGGTTTTTCGCCTCCGGGACCGATGATATTTTCAGTAGCAAACACCATTACATCCCCCCGCTGCGGCTCCCGCCAATGCAGACTCAGGCGGTTGACGAACAAGTGGTCGCCATCCGATAAATAGCCATCGACCACATTACCGAACAGCCGTTTGCCCGGATAAAGTTCGGCGTAATCAGCCACCTTTTCGGGCCGCCCCGGCAAAACCGCCTGCTGATTGCCGCTTAAAGGCAGAATCGTGGAGTCAAAAATCAGAAAACTGCTGCGGGGAAAAAGTTCATTGCCCATAATCAAAGGCTTGTCCAGTTTGAGTTCGGCGCGTCTTGCCGAAAATGCCAGATAGTTGCCGACGCTGCCCAGCTTGCCGAACAATTTACTTACCCCGTTGACCTGTTCCGCCGCCCGGTGATCTATGTAGTGTATGCCGTACAATGTAGGCTGCATGGAACTGGTCGGAATCTTAAACGGCTGAAAAAAGAGCGCCCGAATCCCGAATGCCACCATCAGCGCCACCGCCAATACATCAAGAATTTCGCGTATAGTGCTGTGGGGATTGTACTCTTTAAGCAAAGCGGCGGCACTCTCTTCCCACTCCTGCACCGCCGATGCCTCGGGCGCAGCTGCCAGCGTTTCCGCCTGTGCCAGCAATTCACCGATCCGGCTGCAGGCAGCAGCAGGCAGAATATCTTCGTCAACATGGCGGAAGTTTTTCAAAACTGCCGACTGCTTTTTCAGCGCCTTGCGCAAGCGGTGTCTTTTCCACATTTCCATCAAATCAAGCATACGCTCCATGCCTTTCAGCAGCTCAATTATCGTCTTCAGCGTTGCGCAGAACTGCCACAAAGGCTTCCTGCGGAATGTTCACCTGACCGATCATCTTCATGCGCTTCTTACCCTCTTTCTGCTTTTCCAGCAGTTTGCGCTTACGGGTGATATCGCCGCCGTAGCACTTGGCAAGCACGTTTTTACGCAGCTGACGGATCGTTTCCCGCGCCACGACTTTGCCGCCGATCGCCGCCTGAATCGCAATCTGGAACTGCTGGGCAGGAATCACATCCTTGAGCCGTTCGCAAATCTGCCGCCCGCGGCCGTATGCCATATCGGCGTGTACGATCGAAGCAAACGCATCCACCGGTTCGCCGTTGACCAGAATATCCAGCTTGACCAGCTTATCCGCGCGGTACCCCGCCGGTTCATAGTCCATGCTGCCGTAGCCGCGGGTGATGCTTTTAAGTTTGTCGTGAAAGTCGATCAGTATTTCGTGCATCGGCAGTTCTGCTGTAATGATAACATGGTTGGCATCCACCGAATCGGTGCGCGTACAAATGCCGCGTTTGCTCATTATCAAGTTCATAACATCGCCGATATAGTTATTGGGCAGCATCAACTTTGCCATGATCAGCGGTTCTTCGATGCGGTCGATGCCTGACGGGTCGGGCAGATATACCGGATTATCCACCTCAACCATGGAACCGTCTTTCAGATAGACGTTGTAGATCACGCTGGGATAGGTGGCAATAATATCCATATTGTATTCGCGCCGCAGCCGCTCCTGAATGATTTCCATATGCAGCAAGCCGAGAAATCCGCAGCGGAAGCCAAAGCCCAGCGCCGCCGAACTCTCCGCCTGATAGATAAATGCCGCGTCGTTGAGCTGCAGTTTGCTCATGGAAAATTTCAACTGATCGTAATCGGCGCTGTCGATGGGGTAAATACCGCTGAACACCATCGGCCGCACTTCCTTAAAGCCCGGCAGCGGATTTTCGCAAGGCGTTCTGGCCAGAGTTACCGTATCGCCGATCCTGGTATCGGAAGGACTCTTGATATTAGGTATAAGGTAGCCGACTTCCCCGGCGCTCAGGCTCTCGGCAGGGCGCATTTCGGGGCTGAAAAATCCGACTTCCTTGATTTCGCTTTCCAAGCCTGTACTGAAAAGCCGGATGCGGTCGCCGCGGTGGAATTCACCGCTCATTACCCGCACATATACCACCACCCCCCGATAAGCGTCGTAGGTGGAGTCAAAAATCAATGCGCTGGGTCCGCCGCCCAGATCCGTCGGCGCAGGAATACACTTGACCACCGCTTCAAAAAGTTCGGGCACCCCTTCGCCCGTCTTGCCCGAAACCAGCAGCGCCTCTTCCCGCGGGATCGCCAGCACTTCTTCCATCTGCTCATAGCAGAGTTCCAGATTGGCAGCCGGCAGGTCGATCTTGTTGATCAAAGGTATGATATGTAAATTTTCCTTGAACGCCAGATTCACATTTGCCACCGTCTGCGCCTGTACCCCCTGGGTGGCGTCGATCAAAAGCAGCGCCCCTTCACAAGCCCCCAGCGAACGGCTGACTTCGTAGTTGAAGTCAACGTGTCCGGGGGTGTCGATAAGGTTGATCTGGTAGACTTCGCCGTTGTTGGCTTTGTAGCGCATCCGCACGGGGTGGGATTTGATCGTGATCCCCCGCTCCCGCTCCAAATCCATACCATCCAGCAGCTGATCCTGCATCTCGCGCTTTTCCACCGTATCGGTGTACTCCAGCAAGCGGTCGGCAAGGGTTGATTTGCCGTGGTCAATATGGGCAATAATCGAAAAATTTCTGATATGTTCCAAAGCTGAATCTCCTGCTTTTAAATTTTACTATACACTTGATATATAATATAGCACAGCATCAGCGATTTTTCAACTGTCCTGCCCCGCAACTGTCGCTGCCGCAAAGATTTTTATGCAAGATTTTTTTCTGCATAAAAAAGGAGCCGCCGCAAAACAGTTTCAATTTGAAAGTTTTACAGCAGCCCCGGTCAGTCAGACAATATGCTTCAGAGTCTGACGTTGATGACGATGATCCCGAACACCAGCACGAAAAGCGCCACCGTTTCCACGATACCGACAATCGTCAGATAGTTGGTAAAGCCCTTGTTGGTTTCGCCGAAAGCATCGCACCCGGCCGCCGCCGCTTTACCCTGATAGATACTCGAAAACATAAAGCCGAACCCTGCAACCACCCCCATCACCAGATAGAAGATCGCCAGACTGCTGCAGCTGTCAGCCACCGCTTTGGCAATGCCGCCCTTGATAAGCATCATCAAAATCATGCCGTAAATCGTCTGCGACAACGGTGTACCCGCCAGCGCCACCAGCAGGAACGGTGCGGGTTTGTTCTGCGCGTAACAGCGTTTCCATGCCGCCACCGCCGCCTGTCCTGCAATACCGCAGCCCGTTGCCGAACCGATTGCCGCCAGAGCTACTGCTGCATAACCGCCGGCCATTGCCAGCGCCAGAGCCAAATCATTAGTCATTTTTCTTTCCTCCAAAGTTTGGTTTTTTTATTTATAAATGTTTATTGATGTTACTTTTCAAAATTTTTCAGCGGTCTGAAGGCCTGTCCGCCCCAGCGGATGCCCGCGTGGTTGGAAAACTCCAGCGTATTAAGCCGCACGCCATGCACCAGTACACTCATACAAGCCAGCGCCACATTCAGCGTATGCCCGAAAAGTATCACCAGCACCGCCGCCGGAATCATCCACGGCGAGGCGTTCCAGAGATCCATACCCATATCGTTGAAGCTCTGCGCCATATATGTACCCGACATTCCCACGGCAAACAAACGCACATAGCTCAATGTATCGGTAAAGCTGCCGATCAGGTCAAAGGGCAGATTGCAGATCGCCCCCGCATCGCGCCAGTCCACGCCGCCGACCAGCACCATGACCAAGCCCACGCCGCCGGCAGCCAATGCCCACGCCGGCAATTCCATACCCGGGAAGACCAGCAGCCCCAGCACTACCATAAAGTCCAGCACCAGAATCGGTACCCACCCCAGATTGCCGATAACTTCGCGGAAGGTCGAGGCGTTGACCAATCGCCAGCAATGCCCCAGCGAAAGATGCACCAGTGCCAGCACAAAGCAGACCAGCTGCAAATGCGGTGTCTGCTTTTCGCCCGAAGCAAAAAACTCCAACTGCATAAAACTCGTTTCGGTGCCGAAGTACGCTCCGTTGCATATTCCCCACGCCGTGGCGCATCCGCTGAGGATCAGCGCCAGTCGGCAGGGCAGCGCCGCTTTGCGGTTGTTGCGCAGCACAACAGCGGCAACCACCGAAGCAGCAAACATCAGCAAACCGTACCCGGCATCGTTGATAATCATGGAAAAGAATATGGCAAAAAAGATCAGCATACCCGGACTCATATCAAATTCTTCATATCCGGGTGCGATTCCCAGAAACTGGAACAGCGGCAGGATCGGCTTGACCCAGCGGGGCGGCTCCAGCAGCACGGGAACTGTTTCGCCCGCCTCGGGGTCGCTTAAAATCACCGCCCAGGCGTTTCGATCTGCCGCCTGACGTAATTTTTCTTCTTCCCGCGCAGGAGCAAATCCCCGCAGCGCCACGATTTCGCCGCAATCAGCCAATCCGTCGCGCACGCTCAAAAGCTCCACTTCGCTGCGCAGTTTGCCCAGCAGCACTTCCAGCTGCGGCAGCTGCATCGCCAGTTTATCGAGCTTATCTTCGCACAAACTCTGCGCGGCCATGGCTGAAGCGATATCCTCATCCAGCTCGGAAAGACGCCGTTCGGCAACCGGTACCGATGGCAGCAGCGACGGATCTTTTTTCTGACAGGAAATCACCGCAAAGCGGCACATCCCCTGCACATTGGAAAGTATTTCCAACGCTGCATCGGAATCCAGCTTTTCCGCCAGCAAACCGAACTGCTCGAGGCTGCTTTCGCACAAATATACATAAATACCCTGTTTTGCCAAAGCATTTATCAAAGCGGGATCATACTCGCCCCACGGCTCGATTCCGGCACGTTCTTTGCGCAGCGCATCCAGCCGACGGGCAATATCTTCGCTTTCGGCAAAGGCAGCGGTAACAGAACTTTCCAGAACGCTTTCGCTGACTGCCTCCGAATCGCCCTTGTCAACTGCGGAACGGCTTTTCAAGCTGCTGATGACCCGTTCCAGCGTATTCAACCGCGCCAGCTGCGCCGAGCGGTCGGCGCTGTCCAGCAGGTTTTCGCTGACCACTTCGACCACGCCCAGATTCCGCAATTCCTGCAAAGCGCTCTCCTGATCGGATTTCAGCGCCAGCAACAGCACTTTTTTCATCGGTACGATCATGCGGCTGCCTCCTGCATCTTGCGTTTGGCGATCTTGCTGCGCACTACCGCTGCGGTGGTGGCATCGCCCAGACTGATCTGGATCTTACGGATATTTTCCATACATTCGGGGATCTTGACCTTTTCAAACAAATTCACCCGCTGGGTGGTACTCAGCAGTTCGATATTGAGCAAGCGGTACTGTTCTTCCAACACCTTGCCCGCTTCTTTCAGCGCAATAAGTTCCTTGACCGTGCGCAAGCCGCTGTCCAGCCAGAAATCCGCCGCAAACAAATCATAATTCTTCTCGGCAAACTCCACATGATCAAAAACGGGTACCGTTACCCCCGCAATATTGGCGCTGGATTTTATCACCGATGTCACCGCCAGATTTTCCCGAATGAAACTTCCTGCATTTTCATCGGCATACAAACCCACAAACGCCTCAAGTTTGCTGCGCAGTTCAGCGTAATCGCGGCGGTTGTCCTCCACCAGCGCACGGCTCTTGCGCAACTCCAGCTGCAGCTGTTGCTTTTTCAGCTGCAGCGTCGGCAGGAACCGACGGTACTGCTTGAGCGCGTCGGTCTGCGTTTTGAGTTCGGTTTTAGTTAATTTAAGTTTGCTCATGGCAAAACTCCACCTCGGTTACGCCTGGGGCCAGAATTTATTTACCAGATCGGTTTTGATCCCCGTATCAGCAGGATCAAAGCAGTCGCTTAAAATCTTCCAGCCCAGATCCAGCGCCTCTTCCAACGGAATATTCACCGAGAGATCCATCATCTCTTTTTCAAAGCGTTTGCCGTATTTGAGCAGTTTTTTATCCCACGCGCTCATCTGGAACCCCATGGACTGCTTTTCCAGCGTCGAGCGGTATTCGCTGTACAGACGGATCATCGCATCCATGATCGCCCGGTGATCTTCACGAGTGCGGCTGTTGACCTGCTGCTTGAGGCGCGAAAGCGAGCCGAACGGCTCAATGCGCCCGTTGCGCAAGTAGAACTGCCCTTCGGTGATATAGCCCGTGTTATCGGGTACGGGGTGCGTAACGTCATCCCCGGGCATGGTGGTAACTGCCAGTACGGTGATCGAACCTGCACCGTCAAAGTCCACGGCTTTTTCGTAGCGGCTTGCCAGCTGGCTGTAAAGGTCGCCGGGATAACCGCGGTTGGCAGGAACCTGTTCCATAGTAATAGCAATTTCTTTGAGCGAGTCGGCAAAGTTGGTCATATCGGTCAAAAGTACCAGCACCCGCTTGCCAGCAATGGCGTACTGTTCCGCCACCGCCAGACTCATATCGGGAACCAGCATACATTCCACCGTCGGATCGCTGGCAGTATGGATAAACATTACCGTACGGCTCAATGCGCCTGCTTCGTCCAGCGTATTTCTGAAATAGAGATAGTCGTCGTATTTGAGTCCCATGCCGCCCAGAATAATAACATCGACTTCCGCCTGCAGCGCGATTCGTGCCAGCAGCTGGTTGTAAGGCTCGCCGGCAATGGAGAAAATCGGCAGCTTCTGCGATTCGACCAGCGTGTTGAATACGTCGATCATCGGGATCCCCGTGCGGATCATGTTACGGGGAATGATTCGTTTGGCGGGGTTGACCGAAGGACCGCCGATCTCGATCATATCGCTGTCGATTTCGGGGCGGTTGTCACGGGGAACGCCGCGGCCGTTGAAGATCCGCCCCAGCAGATCTTCGGAGGCGGATACACGCATTTCCCGACCCAGAAAACGCACCTGATCGCCGGTATTGATCCCGCGGGAACCGGCAAATACCTGCAAATAGACCTTCCCTGAATCAATGCGGATCACCTGCGCCAGCGATACGCCCCGTTCACCGGTAACTTCCGCCAGCTCATTATAAGCTACATTATCCGCTTCAACGGTGATGACCGAACCGGCAATACGGATGATCTTGTGATATACTTTAAGCATTTTTCACCTGCTTTCTGATCTGTTCGTCCAAAGCATTTTCCAGTTTTTTGAAATCGTCGGAACCGACTGCTTCGTAGTTCCAGTCAATAAATTTCTGACGCAAACTCTGGAACCAGCTGCGGGCAGTTTCCTTATCCTCAAAGACAAAATCGGTATCCAGCACACTCAGCACTTTGTCGAACGCGTAGCGCTGGCGGTCGCTGCCCGTGGCACCGTCAACTTTGTCGAAGGTGTTCTGCTGCAGATAAACGTAGTCCAGAAATTCGCTCTTGAGGTAGATTATATAGTCAGCAATATCGGTACCGTCTTCGCCGATAACTTTCATCATCTGGTTGACTTCGTTGCCGCGGCGCAGCACATTGCGGGCGCGTTCGAGTTTATCGCCTGCCACCACGCTGGTATATTTGCTCCAGGATTCCAGCGGGTTGATCGCAGGGAAACGCCGCGCATCGGAGCGCTCGCGGGAGAGTCCCAGAAATGCGCCCACCACTTTAAGCGTTGCCTGCGTTACCGGTTCTTCAAAGTTACCGCCCGCCGGAGAAACCGATCCGCCGATCGTTACCGAACCGATGGAACCGTCGTGCAGTTTCACCAGTCCCGCCCGCTCGTAGAAGGCGGCGATCAAACTTTCCAGATAAGCCGGGAAGGCTTCTTCGCCGGGGATCTCTTCCAGACGCCCGGACATTTCGCGCAAAGCCTGCGCCCAGCGCGAAGTGGAGTCTGCCAGCATCAGCACGTTCAGCCCCATCTGGCGGTAATACTCCGCCAGCGTTACTGCGGTGTACACACTCGCTTCGCGGGCGGCAACCGGCATACTGCTGGTGTTGCAGATAATAATACTGCGGTCGATCAGCGTGCGGCCGGTGCGGGGGTCCTCCAGTTCGGGGAATTCGCGCAGGATCTCCACCACTTCCCCCGCCCGTTCGCCGCAAGCGGCAATAATTACGATATCCGCTTCGGCAAACTGACTCAACGCGTGCTGTAAAACGGTTTTACCCGCGCCGAAAGGTCCGGGAGTACAAAAAGTTCCGCCCGTTGCCACGGGGAAAAAGGTGTCGATGATACGCTGCTGGGTGATCATCGTTTCCTGCGGCAGAAGTTTTTCCTGATATGCCGCAATCGGAATCTTGACCGGCCAATGCTGCACCATGAATATTTCCCGCTCTTCGCCGTTGTCGTTCTGAGCTTTGGCGATCACATCCTTAAGCGTATAAGCGCCTGCCGGAGCCACATAGGTCAACTTCCAGCTGCCCTGAAAGGCAAACGGCAGCATAATGCGGTGCTTGAAGATCCCTTCCGGCACCGTGCCGATGCTGTCGCCGGCTTGCAGCACATCACCGACGGCCGCCTGCGGAGTGAAATCCCACTTTTTTTCGTAATCCAGCGCAGACAGATAAACGCCGCGTTTAAGGAAAAATCCGCCCTGTTCAGCCAGCTCGTTCAGCGGATTCTGCAAGCCGTCGTAGACCTGAGTCAGCAAGCCCGGCCCCAGTTCCACACTCAGCAATTCGCCGGTGAACTCCACCAAATCGCCTTCTTTAAGACCGTTGGTGCTTTCAAAGACCTGCATATCGGCGCGGTTGCCGCGGACGCGGATGACTTCGCATTTGAGTTTTACATCGCCGGTAACAGCGTATGCCACCTCGTTCTGCGTAACGTTCTCGGGAAATTCCACGGTCAGAATATTGCCGTTGATCCCGACGATCCGACCTTTTTGAGAATCAAGCATTTGTTTACTCCGTATATATATTAATTTGAATTATTTGCTTCCAGCAGATCCGTTAAAATATCTTCCAGCGCCTGATTGCCTTTTTCCACCGTGCGGTTGGCATATTTGGCAAGGATCTGCAGTTTTATGCGGTAAACGGCCAGAAAATCCAAGTCAAAGTAATGCCCTGCCGACAGATCGTCCAGCGCCTCCCAGCGCAGACGGTCAAGGATCTTTTCCGCCTCCAGCAGATCATTGGTGTTGGCAGCCTGAGTCACTGCGGGCATGATGTTGGAATAAAAATCCGGATTGCCCCGCTTGAAATCGCCTGCATCGGCGCGGAATTTTTTGCGCACTTCCAGCGTGCTGTTGCGCAAGGCGGTTTCCCAATCATAAAACTTCTTTGCCGCTGCGGGCAAACCGTCGGTATCTTCGGCAAAAAGCGTTACTTTTTTCAGCAAAGCACAACTTTCTCCGTCCATCAGACGGGCGGCATCTTCGTCAAATGCCGCTACGCTGAGCGGAGATTTTTCGCCGAAAAAGAGCATCGGCAGCGATCCGGCAAAATAGATGAAATCTTTAGCCATAGTGCCTTGTTCCGCTGTTATTTATCCTGACCGCTCACCACTGCCGCCACCCGGCTGCCGGCATAGGCGCAGACCATAGCAGTAAGGGCGGCATCGGAAAAGTCGAAAAAGACCTGATCGCCGTTGACGCTGATCTTGAGCCCGCGACCGGCGGCAGAGTTGGGGAATATGGAAATTTTTTCCACCAGATCGGCTCCCGCCGCAGCGGTAAGTTTTTTCACCAGCTCGTCGCATTTGGCAGGCGCCACCATAACTTCCAGAGTATTATCCGCCGCCTGCTGCGGGTTTTCAAGCACATTTGCCACCACGCTGCGGACGATTTCCGCCATAAAGTCAGCACTGAGTGCTTCATCAAAGCGGGTACGGACAATGGCTTCCACGCGCTTTTTAAGTTCTGCATTCAAATCCAGCAGAATATCCCGCGCCGCCTGACGGATAGCGCTTTCGGAACGCTTTTTCAGCGCTTCGGCATCCCGCTGCGCCTCGCTGCGGATGGCTTCGGCGCGCTCTTTGGCTTCGGCGATAAGCGCTTCAGCCTGTTCCTGCGCATTTTTCAACATTTCATCCCGTTCAGCCGCAGCCTTTTCAATACCGTTACGCTGGATCTTCTCGAGCAAACTTTGCAACTCTTCAGCCATATCCTGTCACCTTTACTTTATATATATATATTTCTGCCTAACAATGATGTGTTAATATAACCTGTTGTTCAGTTTTTTGCAAGGCATGAAAACGATTTTTTTGCAAAAAACTGACTGGTCAGTCGCGCATTTGACAACCAATGCACTTCATCATGACAGAGAAGTATCCGACAAGGTGTTTCCACCGGCTTTTCTTCCGGTAAAAAGCTGCTTTGGCAATCGAATCGGCACTCGACGGAAAAATCTTACAGATTTTGCGTTTTCAGCGCCGCAACTCCTGTTTTATCAACATAATATCAAGATTTTATAAAAAAATTTGATTTTTTTTCATTTTTGCCCTTGACAAGCGCATTTTTTTTGTTAAACTGTATATATGACAGTTTGTTACAGAAAACAAACTGTGGTTGATTGATCTTTTTTTGAGCCATCCGGCAGGCGGGGGTAAAAATCCTCAGCGTCGGTTTGTCTGCCCTGTTTTCAGATTCCGATAGTGTAAAAACCACTGATGCGTTTCTTTCGGCATATTCGGCTATCCCGCAACAGGAAGTATTATTTTTATTTGTATTATCGGAAGAAACGCTCAAAACACTTGTCCGGAAACAGGACAATGAAAGGCAAAGCATGAATATTTATGTGGGAAACCTGCCCTACAGCACCACGCGTGAAGAACTGGAAGCGCTGTTTGGCGAATTCGGCGCCGTTGAGGCCGCCCGTGTAGTCATGGACCGCGAATCAGGCCGCAGCAAGGGCTTCGGATTTGTGGAAATGGCTGACGAAGCCGGTAAATTGGCGATCGAAAAACTCAATGGCAGCGAAATCGGCGGCCGCAAAGCTGTGGTCAACGAAGCGCGCCCCCGCGAAGACCGTCCCCGCACTGGTTTCCGTCCCCGCGGCGAACGCCGCTGACGGCATATAAGAATTAAAAAACTGCTGCTCTGCGTAAAAGCGCAAGGCAGCAGTTTTTTTTTACGCCGAAGCAATATAAAAAATCTGTTGCAAAACTCTGCGAGTTTTGCAACACAATGAAGCTCGCCAACAGCTCATGCGGCGGAACGCCGCAAAGCCCGGTCAGGGCCGCGAACGCATGAGAGGGCAGTTTGCCGGATATATTCCGGCAAACCGAGCGGAAAAGTTCCGCGAAGCCGAACGGAGTTGAGCGAAGCTCCCGGCGTTTGAGGGAACTTTTGCGGTGAAGCCGCAAAAGTTGGTAAGGGAGCGCCAGCGACCGCTCTATTGTAAAGTCGCCAAGTAACCTCGCGCTGGATATAGCACCCAAAAGAGCAAGGGAGGTCCAGGAGGGCAATGCCAATGCCCTCTTGGGATGCGCAAACTCTACAATGCTGAATACCCCGTACAAGTCTTGAAGCGCATTTATAATGATGCCAACAGCTGCCCCTCAAAGCAAATTTATGAGAAAATGCAAATATATAACGCAGAATAACCGGATATGTTACATATTTGAGCTTAATTACTACAAAAAAAGTGTTGCAAAACCCTTCAGAGTTTTGCAACAGATCATTAATAAAACGTAATTTGAATTACTTCTGGAAGCCGTCCAGATACTTGCCGATAACTGTTCCGATACCTTCGGAATTACCTGCAAAAACCTTAATATTGACCGCGTTCTCGACATGGCCGCCCAGCTTGAGCACATTGGATATACCGGGGTGATTCTGTCTGCCGTAGGTATTGCGGTAATAGATTATGCAGTCGAACAAGATGGCGTTGTCGGGGCGATCACGACCGACAAATACGCGGCTGGACTCCGCTCCGCCGTAAGCATCGCCGGGGTGGGCAAGGCATCCGCCCGGGTTGATAAAGAATACAAAGTAGCTTGTATCCCAGGTACCGAGAGCGGTGGAATCGCTGGGGCATTTGAAATAACGGTCACGCAGCGCGGCAAAGGTAACGCCGTCACCGAATTCAGCGCTGGTCATATCGCTGGGGAAATATCCGCCTGTACAAAGCAAATACCCGATATCTTCGCGGCCGCCGATATAAGGATTCTGGAATATACGGCAGTCTGGATTTTTGGTACAATGCAGACGGTACTGTGCCACATAGCTCTTATTATCGCCCGCATACATAGTATTGGCAAGGCCGATTTGTTTAAGGTTGCCTATGCAGTTGGCTTGACGGGCGCGTTCGCGCGCAGCGGATAAAGCCGGCAACAGCATAGCTGCCAGAATAGCAATAATGGCAATTACCACCAGAAGTTCAATAAGCGTAAAACGAACTGTTTTCATATTATTTCCCCCTTTTTTATTTGTCTGATTTCACTTGGTACCGGCGGCATCAAAGTAGTTGCAGAAGATATCGCCCAAACCGATTTTTTCGCTCTGGAACTTATTGTTGACACTCCGCACATCGCCGCCCAGCTGCAAAGCATTGGCCTGTTTGGGGTGATTGTCTTCGCCGTAGGTCTTCTGGTAATACTTGAATACGTCAGAAAAGATGGTATTGCCCGGATCGTCGCGCCCCACGATGGTACGGGCACATTCCGCCACGCCGCGTTTGGCTTCGCCTTTATGACTGCCGCACAAAGCAGAGTTCAGCAAAAACAGGCAATAGCTGGCATATTTGGCATTGGAAGGCGCCAACACGCTGTCGCTGGGGCAGCGGAAATAGCGGTCGCGGTAGTTGGTGGCAAATTTTGTGTTATCGTTCCAGTCGGCATCGGTCATCTGTACCGAAAAATATCCGCCGGACAGCAGCAGATACATAAAGTCATCTTTGGCACTCAAACTCCAACCCATAGTACAGACGCAGCCTGCGCCGCTTTTGCCGCAAGCGGTTTTGGCAAATGCCACGCGGCTGCCGTTATCGTTGGCATACATAAGGTTGGCAAGACCGACCTGTTTGAGATTGCTGACGCAAGTCGCCACCCGGGCGCGTTCGCGCGCGGCGGACAAAGCCGGCAGCAGCATAGCTGCCAGAATGGCAATAATTGCAATTACAACGAGGAGTTCAATAAGGGTGAAGCTGTGCTTCACCCCGCCATGGCGGGGGTTTTTCATAATTCTTTTTCCTTATATTTATAGATTGTGTTGTTACAGATTTCCCGTTATTTTTCTGTACATATTATAAGTATACAGAAAAAAATCCCCTGTGTCAAGGGTAATTTATTGATTTTCAAGGAAATTATATCAAAAAATAGCCCGCTTGCTCTGGAAGGCACAAAAAAACTGCTGCCGGACATTCACTTCCGCAGCAGTTTTAAATGCGTGTTGAAAAACGGTTTTTACTTCTGGATTTCGTCGAAGTATTTACCGATGACCGTACCCAGACCTTCCGAATTACCGGCAAAAGGCTTGATGTTGATCGAGCTGGTAACATGACCGCCCAGCTTGAGAGCGTTGGCTTTGCCGGGATGGTTTTCTCTGCCGTAGGTATTCCGGTAATAGATCACGCTGTCGAACAAAATAGTGTTGTCAGGACGGTCGCGCCCAACGATAACACGGCTGGATTCCTGCCCGCCGTAAGCATCGCCGCCATGCGTGCTGCAGCCGGTGGAGTTGATGAAGAACACAATGTAACTGGCATCCCAAGCCCCCAATGCATAGGAATCGCTGGGGCATTTGAAATAGCGGTCGCGCAACTTGGGAAAGGTTGTTGCATCGCCGAATTCCTGAGAAGTCATATCGCTGGGGAAATATCCGCCCGTACAAAGCAAATAGCCGATATCTTCCCGCCTGCCGACGCTCCAGCCCTGAATCAGAATACAATTAGTTCCGCAATGGATGCGGTATTCCGCCACATGGCTTTTGTTGTCCCCCGCATACATAATATTGGCAAGACCGATTTGTTTGAGGTTGCCTACGCAGTTGGCGCTGCGGGCGCGTTCACGCGCGGCGGACAAAGCCGGCAGCAGCATAGCTGCCAGAATGGCAATAATTGCAATTACAACGAGAAGTTCAATAAGGGTGAAGCCGTGCTTCACCCCGCCATGGCGGGAGTTTTTCATAATTCTTTTTCCTTACATTTATATATTGTGTTGTTACAGATTTCCCGTTATTTTTCTGTACATATATATAGTATACAGGAAAAAATCCCTTGTGTCAAGGGTAAAAATTCTTTTTTTCACGCCAAAAATGTTATTTTTTATATTTTTTTTGATTTTTTTGGAAAAAATATTTGCAATAGTGGAAAATGGGGCTATTTTAATATTGTAATGATTACAAACTTGTAATCAATATAAAACAGTAAAACAATTGAAAGGGCAAGAAAAATGAAGTATGTATGTTCTATCTGCGGTTATGTTCACGAAGGCGACAGTGCACCCGAAGCCTGTCCCCAGTGCAAGGCTCCTGCTGCCAAATTCACCGTTCAGGCGGCAAATGACGGGGCGATCAAATTCGCTTGCGAACACTTTGTCGGCGGCCACGATGATATTGACGCGGAAGTCCGCGAAGGTCTTAAAGCCCACTTTATGGGCGAATGTACCGAAGTGGGTATGTATCTGGCAATGAGTCGTCAGGCTGAACGCGAAGGCTATCCGGAAATCGCCGAAGCCTACAAACGTTATGCGTTTGAAGAAGCCGAACACGCCGCCAAGTTTGCCGAACTCCTCGGCGAAGTGCTCACCAGCAGCACCGAAAAGAATCTGCGGATGCGTGTGGAAGCCGAAACCGGTGCCTGCGCTGGCAAGTTTGAAATCGCCAAGCGCGCCAAAGAACTCGGTTACGACGCCATCCACGATACCGTGCACGAAATGAGCAAAGACGAAGCCCGTCACGGCGCCGGTTTTGCCGGCTTGCTGAAGCGCTACTTCGGCTGATAAGTTCCCGGCGGAAAACCGTATGCTGCCGAGTTTGAAAGCACATACGGTTTTCCCCGCGCGGAATCCGGAAGGCAATTCTTGAATTTGAGGTTTGGCTATGTTAAACAGTGCAGCTTACTTGCGCGAAATGGGTATATCGCCCTCACCCCAAAGGTTGGCGATATATAACTTTCTGATAAAGAATGCTGTTCACCCTACCGTTGATACCATATATCAGGCGGTGCTGGCTGAATTGCCGACTATTTCGCGTACAACCGTTTACAATACAGTAAAAAGACTTAAATCCGCAGGGGTGATCCAGGAAGTGATCATCGAGGACGGCGAACTGCGCTACGATGCGGATGTTTCAAGTCACGGTCACTTCAAGTGTCTGGAGTGCGGCGAGGTTTACGACCTCTTTCCCCCGCAAAATACTCCGCTGGTAGAAAAAATCCACGGGTTACCCGATAATTTTACCATCGACTCCATCCACCTTTGCTGCCGCGGCAAATGCGCCGGATGCAGCAGCAAAAAAGCTGTAAAGTAAAGCTATCTCCCCAATAAGGGTCGGTATTTGAGAAAAAAAACAGGGGCTCTGCAACCTTTTGTACAGGTTTTGCAGCAGCCCCTGCATTTTTTTTTACAGAGTAATGCTTCAGCTTACTCTTTGAATGCTTCCCGCGCCAGCGTGTGCGGATGCTTCCATTCCGGAGTGATATTGAAGCGTTTAGTATGCACGCCGGGTGCCCAGCCGTTGCGCTGCGCCCAAAGCTCGATAAAATCATCGCTGCGGTAGCGCATCGTCACTTCATCCAACTGCTCGATCCCCAGGCGGATCGCTCCCCAGGTGTTGTTGGGGCACATAAATCGCACCGTCAGCTCCAGATGTTCGGGCATTTCCAGCACTTTGCTCTTATCAAGGTTGCGCAAAGCCCGTTCGGCGGCATCGCGCAAATTCTGATAAACTTCCTGCACCGGATAGTTGACCGTGGTATAACGGTTGACCGATGCCTTGGTGGGAACCACTTCCAGATCGTCCCCCAGCAGCGCACGGGCCTCATGGCACGCCACATCGTCGCCCGACACCAGAATCGTCGGCACGTTGAAGTAGGCTGCCTGATAAGAACCCATTCCGATCTCGCCGATCGGTTCGCCGTTTAACATCATCTGCGCAACGTTGTGGCTGTTGAAGGTGTGGCACATATAGCCGCCTGCCGACTGCATACTGTGAGCGCCCAGCTGGATCAAAGCGTCGTAAGTGCAGTCCAGCGCCACCATCGGCGCCCAATCGCCAATCTGAAAAAGCTGAGCTTTGGGGTGAAGTTTGAATATATCTATACTGTTGCTGCCGCCGTGACCATCCAGCACCACGATTTCGTCGCAGCCGGCAGCGACCAGACCTTCGCAGACTGCGTTGACTTCGTTGACCAGCGCCTGACAGGCGGTGGGGACATTGAGCATGGTGTTGCCGATACCGTCGGACCGGCCGTTGACCCCGGCAGGACCTTCCAAATCTGTGAGAATGAGAACTTTCATAATATTTTCCTTGTTTACGCCCGTTTATGAGCTTGGATTACTTTAGCTGTGCTTGAGAAAAATGCAACCGTTTTTGCAGAAAAGATGGCAAAAAACTTGCAATATGCCATCAAGCTGATATAATAATCGCAACAGGGAGAGTTTTATGCAAATCGGTCTTAAAGTATGGGCGTGCAATCCTATTGCGCATCTGCACGCGGCAGTTGAGCTTGCCGGAAAAGGTTTATGCGATTACGTTGAAATTTATGTGATCCCCGGAATGTTGGAAAAGATCCCGCTGTGGGCGGAGTTTCCCGGCAGAAAGGTGATTCACGCGCCCCATCTGGCGCATAATTTCAATCCGGCGGATGCTGCGCTGCGCCGGAGCAATCGGGCTGTCTTTGCCCAAGTCAGAGAGTTTGCCGATGCGCTGGCAAGTAATATAATCATCTGCCACGGCGGCACGGGCGGCAGCGCGGAAGAATCGCTCCGCCAGCTGAAAAGTTTTGACGATCCGCGCATCGTGCTGGAAAACAAACCCTTCTGGCAGCATCCCGATCTTATGCCACGGGGCGACCGCCATTGCCGCGGCGCGGTGTTTGAGGAGTTTTCTGCGATGACAAAAGCGCTGCAAGTGCGCAGTTGTCACGACCTTGCCCATACGGTTTGCATGGCAAATTCTCTGCAACTCGATCCGTGGCAGGAAATAGCGCGCTTTGAAACGCTCCGCCCTGCGATCTATCACCTCTCCGACCTGATCAGCGCCGATGACGAACTGGATATGCACGCCGCGCTGGGCAGCGGCGAACTCAACTGGCAGAAAGCGCTGCAAATGATCCCCCAAGACGCCATGCTTACGTTGGAAACACCCAAAGCATCGCAGGAAAATCTGGATGATTTTGCTTCCGAAGTAAAGCTGCTCCGTTCGGCGGGATTCTGAGTACATACGGAAGACTCGATAGCATTTGTAAAACATTGTTGTTTCACAAAAAAAGACTTGCATTTTTACAGTTTAAATGTTATTTTTAAATGATTCACAGTTTAATTTATTCATCGGAAAAAGAAAGGTTTTACTCCATGAAACACGCTTTCAAATACTGCCTGACGGCAGCGGCAGCAGTTGCATTGATGTTTATTGCCCTGTCCGCACGGGGGGCGGAAAAAACTTTTGACACCCATCAGAACGAAATCAAACCGGTAAAGTACGTCTTCCTTTTTATCGGCGACGGTATGTCCGTTCCCCAGCGCAGTATGGCGGAAGATTTCAGCACCAGAATCGGGCGGGGCAAACTGTCGATCAACACCATGCCCCATCAGGCGATCACCACCACCCGTTCAGCCAATGCGCTGGTTACGGACTCTGCCGCCAGCGGTACCGCCATTGCCTGCGGCGAAAAGACGCTCAACGGAACTCTGGGGATGGATGCTGAACACAAGCGCAATCTGGAATCCATTGCTGCTGTAGCCAAAAAAGCGGGCCGCAAAGTCGGGATCATTACCACCGTTACGCTCAACCACGCCACCCCGGGGGCGTTTTATGCGCACAACCCCAGCCGCGGAAACTACTACCAGATCGCGCTGGATATGATCAACTCTGACTTTGACTATTTCGGCGGCGGCGGTCTGAACGATTACGATAAAAAAGATGATAAAAAATATTGCGGCAACATTTACGACCTTGCCCGCGCCAAAGGCTACACCGTTGCGCTGGGTCCCGATGCTGCCAAAGCGCTGCCCGCAGGCACCAGAAAAGCGATTTCCACGGGGGCAAGACATACGCTGCCCTACACCATCGACCGTACAGAAAAAGATCTGCCGCTGGCATTCTTTGTCCAGCAGGCGATTGATGTGCTGGATAATGAAAAAGGTTTCTTCATCATGGCGGAAGGCGGCATGATCGACTACGGCGGGCACGCCAACGACGCGGCGGCAACGCTGCTGGAAATGCTGGATTTTGATGACGCGGTAAAAGTTGCACTCAAGTTTGCTGAAAAACACCCGCAGGAAACTCTGATCGCAGTAACCGGCGACCACGAAACCGGTGGTCTGACGCTGGGTTTTGCCGGTACGGGTTATAAATCGCGCATCGAAGACCTGCTGCTGCAGAAATGTTCGCGCGGCGTGCTGAACGACAAGTTCAAAGCACTGGGCAAAGCCAAAGAAACCGTGACTTTTGAAGATGCCCAAGCGGTTATTACCGAAAATTTCAGCATGATTTTCCCCAATGACACCAAACGTTCCGATAAAGACATTGTCCTGACTGACGCCGAAGCAAAGCGCCTGAAAGCCGCCTTCGACCGCCAGTTCCCCGAAGGCAAATTCAAATCCAACAACGCTCTTACGGGGGAAGTTGTCAGCACCTTCAACAAACGCTGCAGCTTATCCTGGGCGCATGGCTCCCACTCGGCATTGCCTGTGCTGACTACTGCCACAGGGGTGAACTCCTGGATCTTCACCGGATTCATTGATAATACCGATGTGGCAAAACGCCTGAAGCTGGTCGTCAGGTAATGTCAACAATTACCGATAGTCTGAATAAACTGCGTAAATATCTGCCTGCGCGGCGGGATGCGGTCATGGTTACGGTCCTGATCGTCCTCTCGCTGCTGCTGTGGCAGGTTGATTTATTTTCGCCGACGATGCAGACTTTCGGCGCCAAGCTGCCCGCCAGAGTGCTGGCGGTGGATAACAGCAATGTATCCACGCTGGGGTTGGCATATCGGGGAACTCAGCACCTTGAAGTGGAGATCATCGGCGGCAAACGTGCCGGGGAGCGCTTCAAAGCCAATAACGAATTGATTTCGCAAATGGAGCTGGATAAACTCTTTGAAGTCGGCGATACCGCGCTGGTAGGCGTGTTGGATACCGCTCAGGCAGGAGTTGATTCCGTCAACGCTCAAGATCATTACCGGGTCAACCAGACGGTGCTGCTGTTCAGTTTGTTTGCCTTGCTTTTGATTTGTTTTGCCGGTTACACCGGATTCAATGCGCTGCTGTCGTTTGTTTTCAGCTGCCTGGTGATCTGGAAATTGGTTATTCCGCTCTGTCTGCAGGGAGTCAATGCACTGCTGGTGACATTTCTGGCAGTATTGGTGCTGTCGGCAGTTATCATTCTGCTGGTGGCGGGATTGACTAAAAAAGGGTTCACTGCCCTTATCGGAGCGTTGCTGGGAGTATTTGCCAGCTGCCTTACCGGATGGATCTTTACGGGTTTATTCAAGATCAACGGGGCGGTAATGCCTTACTCGCAAGCGCTGCTGCACAGCGGGTACGAATATTTGAATCTTTCCGAAATCTACATCGGGGCGATCTTTCTTTCCAGTTCAGGCGCGGTAATGGATCTGGCAATGGATGTTGCCAGCGGCATCGAAGAAGTTTCGCTGCGCCGCAGCGGATTAAGCAACTACGAACTGCTCCGCTCGGGTTTGCGCATCGGCCGCAGCGTGGTCGGCACTATGACAACGACGCTGCTGCTGGCATATTCGGGCGGCTATCTGACCTTGATGATGATGTTTGCCGTTCAAGGCACCGGCCCCATCGACTTTATCAACAACCCGTACGTTGCCAGCGAAGCGGTCAAAACGCTGGTCGGCAGTTTCGGGCTGGTGCTGGTGGCGCCCTTTACGGCGGCGGTCGGAGCGTGGATCTTTGCCCCGAAAAAAAATTGATCTGCCCTGGCAGTTTCAAGAGTATTTCCGCAACGAAAAACTTTACGGGCAAATCCTCCGTATATTAACTGCCGATCCCCATTCCGGCAGGCGGGTTTACTGTCTGCAAGGAAAAGGAATGGAAAAAACCGCGTTTTTATCCGACAAAAAACGTTTTTTCAGTTGCGAAAAAAATAATATTGATGTAAATTGACAAAGTATGTTTTTTATTGGAAAGACCGAGGTTTTTTATGTTAGCACAAATTCAAACTTCCGATGCTTTGCTTACCACCGAAGCATTTTTGATCGTATTCATCTGTTTCTGGGCAATTATCGCGCTGGTGCCGCTGCTTTTCCGCCGCTTCAAGATCCCCGCAGTGATCGTGCTGCTGGTAACGGGTATGATTATCGGGCCCAACGGACTGGGGCTTTTGAATATTCTGGCAAAAAATTTGAGTTTTCTGGGCATTGAGCCGGAAGTGGTGCGCAGCCACTCGCTGACCATGGTCAATTCGCTGGGGTCGCTGGGCTTGGTCTTTCTGATGACGCTGGCGGGGCTGGAAGCGGACTTCAAACTGATAAATTCGGTGCGTAAGCCGACTATATATCTGAGTGTTCTTACATTTCTGATGCCTGCAATTGCGGGATTTCTGGTCTACTACTACTTTGTCCCCGATGATCTGCCGGGCTTGCTGCTGTATGCCAGTTTGTTTGCCTCCCACTCGGTGGGGATCGTTTTTCCGGTGATCCGCGAGCTGAAGCTGGCGCAGACCCGCTTCGGCGCATCGGTGCTGATTTCCACTGTTATAACCGATATCGGCAGTATTATTCTGCTGGCGGTCAGCGTCCAGCTCAAGCGTATGGAAAGCATGAGCGACACCGCAACAGTCAGGAGTCTTTCGCTGTTTGACTATATAAACCCGGCAGTTTTCGGCAACTGGTTTGTGCCGGTGTTTTTGCTGATTGCAGTGATCTATATGGCGCTTTCCTGCTATTGTGTCAATCGGATCGGCAAAAAATCCATCGGCTTTATCGGCAACGATGAAGACGCGCTGGTGACATTTTTCCTCTTTATTATTATGCTGACGGTGCTGGCAGGGGAATTTCTGGGCATCAACCTGGTGGTGGGTGCGTTTATTGCCGGTCTGGGCTTGTCGCGGGTGGTGCAATCCATGGGTAAAGCGGCGATCTTCAACAAGCTGGAAGGTATCGGCTACAGCTTGCTGGTGCCCTTCCTCTTTATTTCGATCGGGATGAAGACGGATTTCAAGCTGCTCTTTACCTCCTCCGGCAATTTGTCGATCATTCTGCTGACGGTCATCGGGCTGGTGACAAGCAAAGTTTTTTCGGGATTTATTGCTATGAAACTTGCCGGTTTCAGCGCGGGCAAAGGTTTGTGCGCCGGGTTGATGACGGTGCCGCAGCTCTCGGCAACGCTGGCGGCGGCGGCGATCGGGAAAGATATGGGGATGCTTTCGGACAATTTTTTCAACGCTATTATTGTCCTTTCCATTGTCACCACGCTGCCGATTCCCAATCTGGTGCGGTTTATTATCGAAAAGTTCAAGCTGGATTTCTCCGACACGGGTTCCGATATAACGCCGTATGTGGTGCCTGAACACTCCGATCAGGACGAACTTATCTGAGCAACTCCTCCGCGGCGGCAGAACGATTTGCCGCCGCTTTTCTTTTGTCTGAACCCGTTAGCGGGAACCGGACCGAAAAATATTGAAAAAAGTTGTTTTGCACCATTGCAAAAAATCAAAACCATATTACTTTAACCCATCGTCAGAAAAGTTCAAGATTTTTATTCAGCGGAGTTATAATGTTATACTATTTATCCAATTTCAGCAACAGCCCGGAATGGGGGTTCCTCAGACTTTTCAACTATGTGAGTTTCCGGGCGGGCGGAGCCGGCATAATGGCATTTCTGCTGGTGATTCTGCTGGGACCGTACACCGTCAGGGTTTTGAAAAATTTCCGCGCAACTGCCCCCAGCCGATACGGCGGCGTAATCGAAGAATTTGTAGATGCGCAAAAGGATAAGACCCCCAGCATGGGCGGAGTGCTGATAATCTTCGGGATCGTTGTATCGGCGCTCTGCTGGATGAAAACTCAGGAGCTTATGCTGATTCTGGTGGGTTCCACGCTGCTGCTGGGGTTGCTGGGATTTGCGGACGACTTTGCCAAAGTAGCCTACCGCCGACGGGACGGGATCCCGGGCAAAGTAAAGCTGCTGGGGCAGTTTATGGTGGCAGGGGCAGCGGTTACATGGCTGTACTATCTGCCGGGTTTTGCGGGGAATATGGCGGATTTGAATTTGCCGTTTTTCAGCAAGCCGGTGCTGTGCAGCGCGTGGGTATCAGTTATTTCGGTAGTGGCGATCGTTGGTGCCAGCAATGCGGTGAATCTGACCGACGGTAAAGACGGTCTTTCCACCGGGTGTATGATCTTTGCCACAATCGCTTACGCGGTGATGGCGTATTTAAGCGGGCACAAGGTTTTTGCCGAATATCTGCTGATTCCCTTTATTCCCGGTGCCAGCGAAGCGGTGGTTTTTGCTGCGGCGGTCATCGGTGCGTGCATCGGCTTTCTCTGGCACAACTGCCATCCGGCAAGTATGTTTATGGGCGATACGGGCAGTTTGGCGCTGGGAGGGATCATCGGTTTGCTGTCGGTGCTGGTTCGGCAGGAATTTCTGCTGTTTCTGGTGGGGGGAGTGTTTGTTATGGAAATCGTGTCGGTCATGATCCAGGTGCCAGTATTCAAACTCACGGGCAAGCGGGTATTTCTCTGCACGCCGATCCATCACCACTTTGAAAAACTGGGCTGGACGGAAACGCAGATCGTAGTGCGCTTCTGGATTCTGGCAGGTGTCTTTGCGCTGCTGGCGCTGGCTACGCTGAAACTGCGCTGATTTTCTTCAGGATGCGGCTGAAAACGGAACTCTTGATTCCGCCTTCAGAACTCTTTATAAATCGCGCTTGACGCTCTTTATACGTTTAAGCAGCTGAGTGTAGCGCAGTTCTTTGCGGCTGTCGGCAATTGCCATTTCCATAGCTTTGCGGCTGCCGACGATTATCAGCAGCTCTTTAGCGCGGGTCATAGCGGTATAAAGCAAATTGCGCCCCAGCATCATATAGTGCTGGGTCAACAGCGTGATTATTACAGCGGGGAACTCGCAGCCCTGGGATTTATGCACCGTAACGGCGTAGGCGTGAACCAGTTCGCTGAACTCATCGGCAGTATATTTTATCAGCCGCTCGCTGTCAAAACGTACCGCGATCACCCGTTCTTTGGCATTGACATAGCGGATAAAGCCCATATCGCCGTTGAAAACGTTTTTATCGTAATTATTGCTGATCTGCATTACTTTGTCATCCAGCTTGAAGATGCGTTCGCCCACTTCCAGCTGATCTTTTCCGCCGCCGTTGAGCAGATTCTGCAATTCCTGATTCAAGCCGGCTGTACCGCATAAACCGCGATTCATCGGTGTCAGGATCTGTACCGCTTCCAGCGGGTCAAAGTGAAAACGTTCGGGGATCCGCAGCAAAAGTTTTTCCACCGTTTTGACTGCGGCAGCCGGATCATCCTGCTCGATCCAGTAAAAATCCCTCAATTCGCCGTTGGATTTATCGCTGGTCGCCAGCGGCAGCAATCCCTGATTCACCCGATGAGCATTGGTGATGATCAAGCTGTCGCTTTCCTGGCGGAAGATCTTAGTCAAACGGCAAACTTTGAAAAACGCGTCGCTTTCCAGCAGATCCGCCAGCACCCGCCCCGGTCCGACGGAAGGCAGCTGATCCGCATCGCCGATCAGCACCAGCGTACAACCGCTGCGCACCGCGCGGAAAAGCGCCAGCGCCAACGGCAGATCCAGCATGGACACTTCGTCCACCAGCAGCAGATCCACTTCCAGCGGTTTATCGCTGTTATACTGAAAATCATTACTTTCGGCATCGAATCCCAGCAAACGGTGCAGCGTTTTAGCTGTTTCGCCGGTAGCTTCGCTGAGCCGTTTGGCAGCTCTGCCTGTAGGAGCGGCAAGGCTCAAACGCAAGTTGGCGCGCTTTGCCCGACGGACGATTTCGCCCAGCACCGTAGTTTTACCCACCCCCGGCCCCCCGGTAATAATCACCAGCGGCGATTCGGCAACCGCTTCCACCGCTGCAAGCTGTTCATCGGATAACCTGAGATCTTTCCGCGGCGGAGATTTTTTCATAACTGCGGTGGAAAATTTCTTCATTGATCCCAGCCGCTGTATCTGCAACGGCAGTTCACATTCGTATTTATAAAGATAGGGCAGATAAGCCATCTTGTCATCAATTATGATCCGATGCTTATCCAGAGCGTAAGCCAGCGCCTGCATGGCGGCAACCTCGTTGACTTGCAACAAATTGCCGATCTCCTGCAAAAGTACTTCCTGCGGGCAGCAGCAATGCCCCCGCAGGGTTTGACTCTCCAGCGCAAAAACGGCTCCCGCCAGCAGCCGTTCAGGAGAATCAGGCGCAATGCCCAGACTGCCGGCGATCTGATCGGCGCGGGCAAAGCCGATCCCATCGACATCCTGCGCCAATTTGTATGGATTGTTCCTTACAACTTGCGCAGCGTTATCGCCATAGCGTCGGAAAAGCCGCGCACAATATGCCGCAGATATGCCCAATCCCTGCAGAAAAATCGCGCTGTTGCGTCGATCGCCATACTGTTTCCATGCCTCGCGGATCGTGGCAACTTTTTTCATCCCCAGCTTGGGTATTTCGCGCAGGCGGTTGGGGTGATTGGTAAGAATATCGGCAGTTTTTTCGCCGAAGTAATCCACGATCGCCGCGGCGGTTTTGCTGCCGATCCCGGGGATAATGCCTGAGCAGAGAAAGCGCTTCAGCCCCGCCTGACTTTCGGGCAACACCACCGAAATAAGATTGGTCTTGAACTGTCTGCCATACTCAGGATGCTCGACCCAGCGACCGCTGCAGGCAACAAACTCGCCCTCGGCAATTCCCACGGCAGTACCGCAGACAGTTTCGTTTTTACGTTCAGGCGTCAGAATACGAACCACGCAATACTGATTATCAGGATTGATAAAAAGTATCTTTTCCACCTCGCCGGAAAGTTTTTCCATACCTTCCGGCGGGATTTGCTCCGCATCCTGACCGAACATCTTACATATTGTCCAGCAGCTGCGTAAAGTTGCAGACTGCTTCCTCCAGCGAGCCGGGGTAAGCCGCCCCGCCGCCGAGGGTCATAAAGCCGCTGAAGTTGTGACAGCGCATGATCGACACCAGTTCTTTGACTTCCGCATTACCGCCTGCCAGCACCGTCGGACGGCCGTCCCAGGTCATATCCGCCAGATCCAGCTGCACCGTGCTGCGGATAAAGCGACCGCGTTTGTAGGAAAGCAGGAAGGGATTTTCTCCTGCGATCACAAAGTTGGCGGGATTGAAGACCATGCCGTAAGTTATTGCCGCGGTGGTACGGTGGCGGTTCAGCTTGGCGGCAGCACGGGCGGCACCCTGATTGGTGTTGTAATAAGCCACATCCAGCCCCGCATTGGCAGCCGCCTGGGCAGCAGAATAGCTGTCGTTCAACGGCAGGATCAATCTGCCGATACCCAAGGCTACCGACAAGTCAATAATGCGCTGGGCGTCTTCGGGGACGCTGAAAATACGGGCGGCGCTGATGGCAATATTTTCGCTGTTGAACTGTTCGATCCAGGCGGCAAGTTTTTCCTGCGGATATTTATACCACGGTTTGCCCTGAATAAAGTCAAGTTCCACATATTCCAGCCCGCAGCGCTGCAGATTTTCGATCATTTCAGGCACATAACGGCCTGCCAGACGGCTGCTGGCAGAGAGCCGGAACGACTCCTTGCGGATACGGTCGCAGAAGATCGCCGCCCGCTGACGGACGCAATCGGCACACTCCGGATTGTCGCAAAGTACAAACGCCGGATCACTGCTGCCCACCGCCAGCGAGATTTCATAAAGTTCCCGCGCCTTGATCAAACGCACTTCGGCATTGCCGATACGGGATTTGGTCATAGCAGGTTCCAGCAGCGGATCCAACCCGATAAAATCGCGGTGGGGCCCCGGATAGAACTTCCAGCTCTTGGTGACTTCTTCCCCTTCAGGGGTGGTAAAAGTGCGCGTAGCCGTATTCATATAAGGCAGTTCCAGCAGCGCTTCCACGCTGTGCAGCGTGGTATTGCGATCCTGATCCACCCCCAGCAGACAGATATAGCCGTCGCGTTCAGCAATGCGGGTATAAGGCGTGTCGTGTCCGTGAGCAGTTTCGGCTTTCCAATGGTCGCGGCAGAGTTCTTCCGCATCTTTCCCGATTGCCGCCAGCGTACCGACCGGACAGGGGCTGATAACCGCATTTTCCCGATTTTTCACTTCGTCAGTCAAAATACCCAGCGCGCCGAATACCGGCACCAGCAGCGTACCATCCTCGCCGATAACATCCAGAAATGCGTCAATTACCGTTGCAGGCCCGCCGTTGACCTGACCCAGACTGACCAGCGAGCTGTGCAGCAGCACAATATCGCCCTGCGCCAAGCCCAAATCCTGCAAACCTTTTACAATATCACTTTTATTCAGCATAAAAAACTCCTTTTATTCGGGTTAAGAATGTTTGACTATACAATAGCATTGCAAAGAGTTATTTCAAACCCGCTGCAGCATCAAATTGCTATTTTCGCAGCTTTTTCAGCCTCAAAACCGCTGCAGTTCTCTGCGTAATTTGCTCATTGCCGTTTCCAGCATCTTCCGCGGCATCCCGATCGCCAGCCGGAAGTGGTGCTGCAAACCGTGATAATTGTGTATATCACTCGTATCGTAATAATGGCCCGGGTCGGCAATTATCCCCGCCCTGGCAAGCATGGCGGTCAATTCCTCTGTATTCAGTTTAAGCTGACTGCAATCCACCCAAAGCAGAAATGATGCCTGCGGCCGCACGGCAAAAACGGGCAAATCCTGCAAATATTCCATTGCCAGATCCACATTTTTATCCAGATAAGCGATCAACCCGTCGGCATAAGCTCCGCATTGACGGTAAGCGGTGGTCTGGGCGATCAGCGAAAAAAGCGGCGGACGCCCGCACTCGTGCCCGAATTCGTAAAGTTTCTCCCGCACCCGCTGCCGCAGCTTGGAGTCGGCAATCACCGCCGACCCGATATGACAGCCGCCCAGATTAAAGGTTTTGGAGCCGGAAAAGACGGTGATAACCCGCTCCTGCATATCAGGCAGATCCGCCAGCACAATATGGGTATTGCCGGGCAGGATCAAATCGCGGTGGATCTCGTCGCTGATAACGGTCACCGAATATTTTATAACCAGCGAGCTGAGTGTTTCCAGCTCGTTACGCGTCCATACCCGCCCGGTGGGGTTATGAGGCGAACAAAGCATCATAACCTTGACGCCGCTTTTAAAATGCTGTTCGATATCTTCAAAGTCAAAAGTGTAATTGCCGTCGGCAGTACGCAAAAGATCGCTGACGCACCCGATTCTGCCCTGCATGGAAGCGCTGCGGATGGATGGCGTATGCAGCGGTCTGACCACCAGCACCCGATCCCCCGCCTGAGTCAAGGCATACATACTGCAGCGCATCGTGTTCAGCACCCCGGGAGTAGCCAGCAAGTGATCGTAAGGAATCTCCGAACCGTGGCGTTTTCTGCACCAGTCAATAACTGCATTGTAATCTTCTTCCACCATCATAGTATAGCCGTAATTGGCTGCATCGACCCGCCGATGCAGCGCTTGCTGAACTTCCTCAGGAGCAGCAAATTCCATATCGGCAATGGACATCGGCAGAAGATCGTCCCCCACATTCAAATATTTACAGGCGTTCAAATTGCGCCGCGGAACTGCGTAATCAAAATTATACATAGTACCTCCCAGACTTTGAATATGATATACTTTCAATAATATAACCGTCAAGGCTCTTTTTGCAACTGTCTGCAGCAACATCCCGGCAAGAAAAGCATTGATTTTTCTCTCGTGCTGATTGACAAGCACGCTGGTTGTGCTATCTTAAGAACAAAACAGCGTATCTGTAGATTATCTGCAAACAAAAAGGTGATAAATTATGAGTTTCAGAATCGGCATCTGGGATCATTGCCGCTATATAATCAACCGCGAAAAACCTTACGAAGAGATGGTAAACTACATGGAAAGAATGCGACGGGCGGGAGTTACGCTGCTGAATATCTATCTGCCCGAAGTACCGTCGCTGGATGATTACTGCCGCGCCGCCGCCGTTTGCGGTATGCAAGTGGAAGCACGGATAACCCCCGCCTGGGCAGCTCAAGATATTGTATGCCGCACCTTGAACGAATCGGAATGGGCGCAAATGGAAGCTGAATACGGCATCAAAATCTCCGGGCCTTGCGGGAATCACCCCGAAAACCGGAAAAAATTTATTCAACGCGCTCAAACGCTGGCAGAACAGTATCAGGGCAGGATCCACGCCATTCATCTGGATTTTATCCGCAACGACAACGCGTTACTGCTGCTGGATTACCCCTGCCGCTGCGAAGCGTGCCAACAGCTTTACGAACGCTTTTTCGGCACGCGCGATCTGAATAAAGAGTTGCTCAAATTGCCCGCCGTAAGCTACAAACTGCTGGCGCTGCGCAACGAAAATGTCAGCCGCACGCTGCGGGCAATGCGCACATTGACTCAAGCCCATAAGCTGGATCTGACCATCGCCGCCCGTGCCAATTACATCAATAGTGCCGATATAACTGCGCCGCCGGTCTGGGGATTGGGCCCCGCGGTGCTGGAAGGGCAGGACTGGGTGCAATGGCTGGACGAACAGCTTATTGATCGGGCATATCCGATGAATTATCATACCAATATGGAGCCATTCTGCTCGCTGGTAAACGATTATCTGCGGATGCTGCAGGATAAAGCCTTCAGCGCGCTGCACGTCGGGGTGGGCATTTCCAGTTCCATGGGCGAAAATCCGCCCGAAGAAGTTGCCAAACGACTGGACGTCTTGAAAAATGCCAATCTGCCGGGAGCTATGCTCTTCAATAAAACCAATATTTACAGCAATGATTACTGTCAGGTAATAAAAGATTTTGCCGGATAAAATAACTGCGGTAAAGCTCCAATTATACGCGCGGCAGACTTCTCACTTTGTTTTTTTGCTCAGAAAATAAAAAACGGCAACAACTGCTGTTACCGTTTTCAAATCAAAAGATGGTGGCTGGAGGTGGATTCGAACCACCGAAAGCATCGCTAGCAGATTTACAGTCTGCCCTCTTTGACCGCTCGAGAATCCAGCCGGAATATAATCTCAGGGGAGGCACTGGAGCGGGTAACGGGAGTCGAACCCGTATATCCAGCTTGGAAGGCTGGTGCACAGCCGTTATGCCATACCCGCAAAAGATTTCAAGAATCTTGGAGTCTTTATGACACCCTGAATTTTTAAGATGGTACCGACGGAGGGAGTCGAACCCTCATTCCTCGCGGAACACGGACCTGAACCGTGCGCGTCTGCCAATTCCGCCACGTCGGCTTACCAAAACAACACTGCACCGTTTGGTGCATGGTACTTAATATATAACAAAGCGGAAGATTTGCAAATTTTTTACAGCTGATTTTTTAAAAATTCCTCTGAAAAACCGCTAAATCGCACCTTTTCCCCCTTACCCCTGCGCTCTGCACGGACAAAAACGGACAAAAACGGACACATACTGACATGGAAGACAAAGAACAGCTTTTATTCCACCACGGTGGCTACCGCAACTGAAATCTTTTCAACTGGCACAGCTCTGCTTTGATATTACCGTCCGTTTTGTTGAACTCTATATCCCTCCGAAGTCCCGAAGCACGGATCAAATGGTACAGGCAGCGCGTTCCGGAGTTCAGAATATTGCGGAAGGATCGGTCGCTTCGGCAACAAGCAAGCGTACCGAATTAAAGTTGACCAATGTTGCACGGGCTTCGCTGGAAGAGCTGCGCCTTGATTATGAAGATTATCTGCGTCAGCACGCCATAACAGTTTGGAGCAAAGAACATCCGCTTACTCAGGAATTTATCCGCCGCCGCATAAGCTCAATGGAAAATTTCAGAAATTTTATCCAATGGGCAAAACTTCATGATTCTGCAATGTCCGTAAAAGTCTGTATTTGTCCGTTTTCTGCATTGTCATATCCCCTTAACTTTTTCTTTGTCGGCCATGGCGGTCAGTTGCCCAATCTGGAATGATTTTTGCCAAAACCTACAATGAAAGCGACAGTATTGTCCCGAAACAAATCATCCACGCCAGTCCGAACATCGCTCCTGACCGGGGGGACTTCCGCATAAAGAAACGGTAAAAGAATTTTTTGCGTTTATAGTGTTTTAAAGGTTTATTTTTCATAAATAATTTTCCTTATATCAATATGTTGTCCAGTATAAAAATGGATAAGCAATTGCCGTACTGTATGTCACAGGAAAGGACAAAAGGCAACTTGTTGCAAAAATTACATACACCGGCAACAGCCATTTTTTTTGCCAATTACAATAAAAACTCAACCAAACAGTTATCCCCAATGACAGCAGTAAAAGAATAGTTATGCTTACTGCAAAACACAACGCATGAGGGATATACCCTTGCAACAAACTCGGCCATGCAACAATAAAACACCATAACGGATTGCAAAACCATTCGTTTTCATAGCCCGATCCGGTAAAGAATCGGTAGATCGGGTAAGCGTACAGTCCGCCCAATTGCGGGACACATCCGATGTGGATCAAAAGAATATTGGCAATTAATAAAGCAAAAAACTTTTTCACATCTTCCCTCCTGACAGCACTACCGGAAATCCTTCGCTTTGGGGCGGCATGGGATGTTGAGGAAATTTGTCATTGTCAACACGGTATATTTTCATATCTTTTTCAAGTTGAAGATAAATATTGTGGTGAAAATTCCAATGGAGAGGCGTTGTGAACGATGCGGTATAACTGTTCCCAACGGAATCTGTTACTTGTAAAGAATGTTTGCTTTCTGCAGCTGCAAGTATTCTTATTGCAGTTTGCCGTTTCAAATCATATTTTCCGCCCAATGCAGTAATGCACACATCTTTGCCGGAGTTGTTGTAAACAACCAGCGTAACAGTTGGTACACATCCGGAAAGCATCAATAATGCGAGAATTGTGATAAACAATAGTTTTTTCATCGGATCTCCCTGCAAGATACATTTTGACAGATAATAACGAATTTGCCGTTGTTTTTCAGTTGCTCCGGATCGGAAACAGTTTCATCATCCAAAGTTACAAGTTTTTTCCCATCCGGCAGAGAAATAACACGAACCGGTTCGGAAAGTATTTCCTGATTGCCATTATGTTCCTCAATCCGGCAGAAAGTAATTCCTGTGCAAATGATTTGCAACAGCAGCCATTTTTCCTGATTATCCCGACATTCAACGAGTAACTGCAATGACTTATCAGCATAGTCCCGCTTGACTTCTTTCAGCAATCCATCGTAAAAAATATAGTCAGAAAACATATCGCTCCTCAAAGTTTGACTCCGGTTTTACCGTAAATCTTGCAAGTTTTGCAATAATGAACAATGATACAATGTTTGTTTTTGGTAAAACATTCTTCTGACATTCTGCGTTTGCACAAAGGACACTTGCCGGGGAAACGGATAGTGTACAGACCAGCAGAAGCCAACAACAACAGCAACGGCAACAGATTCCAAGGAAATTTAATATCCACTTGCCAATCCATAGTCCAACATAATGCAAGATAACTGATCCACAAAACACAAATCAGAAAAGAACCCCGTAATATCCAAACCCGCCAACGATGTTCTTTGCGGAGGATGGCTTCCAGTCCCTCTGACAGTTGAAAATCTTCTATTTTGAATTTATTGTTTTTTCTCATGGTTACTCTTTGGGTTCGTTTTACAACGGACTTGTACGGACGGCAACGGACTGATACAGACAGTTTTGGCAAACGGTGTCTGTTATCGTCCGTAAAAGTCTGTATTTGTCCTTTTTCTGCATTGTCATATCCCTTTGACATTTTCTTTATCGGTTGCGCTCTGGTGACACCAGTCGCGGTGAACGATTTTGCCGTTTTCGCACCAGATCAACAGATAAACCTCCGGTTTGGCGTATTTGAAAATATGCAGTTCCCGTCCGGATTTGAAGCCGCATTTTTCAAACTTTGCAATAGCGTTGACAAATTCAGAATCCTTTTCGTCAACTGTTTTTTGCGACACCGCCTTACCGCACAGTTTTTCATAATCGGCAATGGTTTGACATTCTCTTACCTTGTGATAAAAATCCGCACAGCTAAAATAAGTTTGGCTGTATTCTATTGCTGTGAATACAACGGCAACCACCACATATATCAAAGCAGAAATCAACCACTTATCCACCAATTTTAATTTCTTAAACAACTTTGCTTTGTGAACGCCCCATGCCGTCAACAGGGATATTGCCAAAACAATACCGCCGACCATGAGCAAGAGTTGGATAGCTCTAATGATCATTCCAGCGGGATTTGTGTAAAAGAAATCATCCAAATAAGGCGTATAAATAACAAACTCGTGCCCGACAAAATCAGCCGGGCCTTTGAGTTCAAGCTGTTTCTGATATATAAAGCCTTGAGCAATCCAAAGCAGACTCAACAACAGCCACCACCCGGCGATCCGCAGAAGCCAGATTGCCAGTTTTTTGAGCAATGCTTTCTTTTTATTTTGATCAACTGAAATTTCCATCAGAGTAATGCTCCTTTTGGGATTTGATCTTACATTCCGGGCAATGGAAAATACAAAAGCCGTGGCTCGCATCCTCCTCTATTTTCAAACATTGGAGTTTTTTACCGCATCGGGGGCAATGTTGAAAATACATTTGCCATAATACCGAAAGCCCTACACTTACGCATGAAAAAATCAGAAAAATAATATCAAAATTGATTTGCCAATAATTATAAATAAATGCTCCGACCGCCCAGAACAAAACCAGTAATACTGTAAGCTGCTCATTCCTTTTCAACCGATATTTGCTCAAATCCGGCGAATAAGCATGATCCGGCAGATGAATTTTTTGCTCGCGGGGTCGGTTTTTACGCAAAAGTTTTTTTATTATTTTCCGGGTCGGTTTTTTCAGCAATCTTTTTATTGCCGCAAGTAGCATCCCAACCCCAATAGATAAAAACAGTACCGGCAATAACAGCGAAAGCGGAGACAGAGAAATTTTCCGCGAAATCACCGCCTCGGACGGCTTTTGCGGATCGACCAGACAAGTTGTTCGGGCTCCCGGCGGCAAACTGCGGACAATTTCGCGCATATTGTCGATCCGCCACGATGTGGCGTTGCCATTTGAACGGAAAAAGTCATACCTCTTGCCGCAATATTTGATCTTATCATAATAATAGTGATAATTGATAACGATGGTCATAGCTCCGCGACTGCGGTTTTCAAGCCAACATTCCGTAACCGTGGCGGGAGTTTCAATCCACGAAGAACTTTTCCAAGTCAACAGCATCGGCTTTAACAACGCAACATAAAGCAACAAAGCCCCCATCGCAGCAAAAATGCCGCCCAGCGTAAACAATAAAGCCAGGGGAACTTGATTTTTCATTCCCCGCCCTCCGCTTTTATTGCTTTTGCAGTCTTGAAAATACCATAGCCTCCGGCAACAAGTAAAAGCCATACCAGTCCCAAGTGCCAACGATGCCCTTTGCGGAGGATTGCTTCCAGTTCCTCTGACAGTTGAAATTCTTCTATTTTGAATTTATTGTTTTTTCTCATGGTTACTCTTTGGGTTCGTTTTACAACGGACTTGTACAGACGGCAACGG
Source organism: Lentisphaerota bacterium (assembly GCA_015061545.1). GTDB lineage: Bacteria > Verrucomicrobiota > Lentisphaeria > Victivallales > Victivallaceae > SIG78. Next base: position 64,446 of record SUWJ01000013.1, read on the forward strand.
ACTGATACAGACAGTTTTGGCAAACGGGGTCTGTTATCGTCCGTAAAAGTCTGTATTTGTCCGTTTTCTGCATTGATTTTACCCTTTAATCTTGGCAATTCTCAACTGATTGACCCGAATATACCCCGGCTCAACAGGGGCGAAATCCAAGCCGTTGCCAGCCCATTCTTCAGTCCCTAAATGTATATGGTCAGGACTCGGCACAGATTTCAGCCTTTGCAATTCTTCACAGAGCAAATCTATACCGGCATTATCCAGAACGATAGCAATTTCGTTAATATCACCTTCTGAAATTTTTCCATTGTCGGTGAGCATTTCCACTTTGAGCATATTTCATTCTCCATCCATGCTGTAATTGGCAGCACGTTCTTCAAAGTATGATATCTCGATATTGGCAATTGCCGGATCGTTTTCAAAATCTGTACAAAAAATATCGAAATGTTCTTCAGGATTATTTTTTAATCTCTGCAACCGTCCGATAAGTTTGTCAATATCAGCACGATTGAGCATGATGGAAATATCCATCGGTATGTCTTTATTAGTTTCTAACCGCATTATGGTAAATTCCTGTTCTGTTTGTATAAGTTCACTCATTTATCAATCACTTTCCCATCACAACTTTCCAAATGAACACTTTGAAAAATGATTTTCAGTTTTGCCGGGACAAGTCGCTTTTCATCAAAAGAGTAACTGGATACGTCAAAAACAATGCTGTATTCATCATCGGCAGTCTGCTCAACGGACTCGATTTCAATAAAATCACTTGGCAAAATGCCGTTAGTATCAAAAAAGAACTTCTTGCATCCGATAAAAACAATAGCCCCGTTTTCCAAGTCCTCGTCCGTGTAATAATTCCAGTTTTCACCCCGAACCCGGGAAATGCAGTCAATATGGATTTTTACCGTTTTCCTGACTGAATCCATTGAAATACCGGTAACACCTCTATCTCCGAGATAGATCGTTTTAAGGAATTTTAAGGGATCGTTTTTGTCGTGGTCTGCTGCCATTATATTTTTTCTCCGCTTTCGGGTAAGTTCACCACCTTGCAATTCCGGCAAAGTTTTTCAGTTCGCAGCAGTTCTGCTACTGATTGCTGCATAACAGCGTGATCTGTTCCGTAAAAATAAAGTGCCGTAGTTTTGCCGTTTTGCCAATAACTGAAATACCGGCAATTTTCACCAAGCGTGTTACAGAATTTTTCAATCAGACAATTCAACGCCTGATCCGAAAATTCTTCCGGCGCAAACTCATGCTTTTGTAAATAAATCGCAAATATCACTTTGTCGCCGACCGGATACTCTCTGCCTTGCCACTTCAAGTACGAACCTTTTGTGAAAAACGGAACTTTATTCAAGTTCTGCCGTATGGCTTCAAACTTCGCCTTGTCCATCTTTTCGTGCCGGATATCAAAATCACAGGAGATGATTTCGCCGTCAGCATTGGTCAGATAACCGGAACCATCTTCCAATGAAATCTGCCCCAAATCATCTTTCGCCAAGCGTCTATTGAGGTATTCAGCCATTTCTTTCTGTTCTTGCGGATCAAGCCGCATTGTCAAAAAAAGATTAGCAACTTGCGGTAAGTATGAAGTCTGCTTTTTTGATAAAATCAACAGAAGCACTGCACCAAGTACAGCCACAATCACCAAACAGAAAATCATTATTTTAACAGTCATTCTTCATCCCCCTAATCTTCCGGGGAGTGGTAAATTGTCCACTCTGAAGTAAAGTCAACACCGGTGATCGTTTTTTGCGGATTATGCAAATTATAGATAAGTGCCGGATCGGATCTTTCGATATGTTCCGGATCAAACGGAATTGTAACTTCTTCACCATCACCGCAGTCAAAATACAACATATGATCATCAATGTGGGTAATTGTTCCAAACGCAGAACATTGTTCCAGAACATTGTCATCTTGGTCGATCCAGGTAAAACCGACCAAAATGCTTTTGCCGATAAAGTCTTGTTTTTTCATCGTCATTAACTCAAGGAATGTATTTTTACAATAAGATAATGCCAAGGAGCGTTGTTTACAAGCAAACAACAAATAAAAGTCTTCAAAAATATTATTTGCCGATTTGAAAAGGCTGTGCATCAGGCGTGTATCAGTACTGACTTTTACGGACAATAACGGACTGAAACGGATACATATTGCGATGGAAGATAATAAACAACTTTTATTCACAAGCGGCGAATCCCGCAAACTGCCGTCCCTGTCCGTCATCGTCGCCAACGGCGCATTATTTTTGCTGGCTTGCCGCCGTTTTTTCTGCCGTATTCCCCGGCAGGTTTCACCTGCCGACTCCCCCCGATCCGGACAAAAAAACCTCCGACTGCGGTAACAATCGAAGGTTTGTAAATAAAAATTCTCCCGAGCGTGTTACTCTCCCATCCTCCTTCGCTAAAGCTACGGAGGACAGGTTTTTTTATAAAAATCCTTTGCTTATTTATATTTAACTCATTTATAACAAGTATATTACGTTATTGTTTCATTTCGTTGTTTGTTTTTATACAGCACAACACTGTTTTGAGGTGAAACTGCTTGGTTTTACATTGTTATTCAGCAGAATTGGCAAATAATGGCAAATGAGTTTTTGAGCGTAAAATCAGAGTTTTTTGGTATGATGTAACGAGTTGAGTTATCGTTCTCTTTCAGAAGGTATTTCCTCTTGGGTTTTCCGGACAACTGATGTATGATCCGGAAAACCCTTTTAACTTTCAATCAATACGGAGAAAATGCCTATGCCAAAAAACAAAGAATTGAAGCGAAGAGCTAACGGAACCGGGAGAGTTTACAAACAAAATGGAGTCTATTACCTTCAATACAGATTACCTGACGGAAGTCGCAAAAGTGTCACCCTCAAAGACGAAAAAGGGGAAAAGATCACCGATCTGCGGAAAGCCGAAACTGCTGCCAGAAAATATCTGGAACCATTCCGGAAGATCAATGAAATTGATAACCGATTGGAATATCTGGAAGAAAAAGCCAAACTGAAACAATTTGCCGCCCGAACAACAATTTTGCTGGACGACGCCTTTGATCGTTACCTTGCCAAGCCCCGCCCTAAAAGTATGGGTGAAATGACATTGACTATAAATCGAGGGCGGTGGAATGATTTTGTGCAGTTTGCCAAACAGCAATATCACTTAACTCATCTTGCGGAAGTCAAATCAGATCACGCAGATGCCTATATTTCCTACTTACGCGACCACGGAGTTTATGGCAGAAATTTGACGGAGCCGGTAAAGAAATACAAACAGAAGAAAATCTGTGCTACAACGGTCAACAAATACTTGCGGATATGCCGTTGTGTTTTCCGGATACTGTTGCCGGATTTAGGTTTTATGGCAAATGAAAATCCATTCGGACATATTGCCGGGACACGCTCAAAAGTAGAAAACCGGGAAGTTTTTACACCGGATGAATTGCAAT